>CAXSGP010000039.1:0-40110 GCA_964236955.1 uncultured Oligoflexus sp.
ACTGCTTCCAAAGCGACTTTAGCCTTAAATTCGGCTGTATGAACTTTTCTTTTCAGTGCGCCACGAGGCGCGCACTTGTCAGCGGGAGATAGACCCGTCGGGAAAGTGGCGACCCACCACACCCGTATATAGGTTTGGAGCCATGGAGGTGACGATATGGTTTAAGCGTAACCAATGAGAGATACGAAGCCGCAATCCGCAAGGATGAAGCGATTGAGCCTCGACATAAAGCATCCGGAGTGGCTGCCAGGCTTGAAAACCTGATGCCGCTACATCGCAATTACCGACATGGGCATGGAGATTGTGGCACTCCCGGGGTCATAGAGCGTGGCGTAGTATCACAGGCAAGTGCGTGAACGTGGGATATCTCGTGGCCTCTTCAGGACGAAGTACTGGCAAACAAGTCTAAACGCGAGAATGCCAGGATGGGTTCTACACGAGAAGTCAGATGGGGCATATTACTCCGAGTATGGGAAAGCCATATACATGGGGAAGGCCTCTAGGTTGAATCGCCCTCAAAGAGGAAACGTTATGGGGCCAACAGAGCACCAATTCTCGACGAAAACGAAATTAGAGAGGATAACTTGGTTGTCCAGACGCGATCCCATAAAGAAGTTTGATTGCCTCATGCATCTCTTCAATATGGAATCGCTTACGGCATGTTACCACGAGTTGGACGGGAGAAAGGCTGTCGGTAGCGATCGTGTGAGCAAGGAGGACTATGGACAAGCGTTAAGTGAGAACATCGAAAGGCTAGTGCCTAGAATGAAAGAGATGGCCTATCGACCGGGTCCTGTACGAGAAGTACTGATACCAAAGGAAGGTCAGGCCGGATCTTATCGCCCTCTTGGAATAGCTAATTTCGAGGACAAAATGGTGCAAAAGATGACATCGAAGATACTTGAGAGCATTTATGAGCCGATATTTATGGGCTGTTCTTATGGATTCAGACCTGGACGAAGCTGCCATGATGCGATACGAGATCTTAGTAATTATCTTTATCGTCATGAAGTTGAATCGATAATTGATGTGGACTTAGCAAATTTCTTCGGGACCATCCGTCCGATGGTGGTAGATGAAATCTTGCGGAAGAAAGTCGGCGATAGCCGATTCCTACGATACATCCAGCGACTTTTCAAAGCTGGAGTATTGAAAGATGGTGAGCTAACAATGAGCGATGAAGGTGTGCCTCAGGGTTCGCCCGCAAGTCCCATTATCGCTAATATCGTTGCGCACGAAGTACTAGATGTATGGTTCGATAAAATCGTCAAAGCCCACTGTCGTGGCCGCGTTGAGATATTTCGATACTGTGATGATCTGGTTATCTGCTGCCAGTATGCGACGGACGCATTAAGAGTGCATAAATCACTTGGTCTGCGACTGAAGAAATATGGATTGAAATTGAATGAAGAAAAGACACGTCTGATCCGCTTCTCCAAGGGGAATATGAAAAGAGGCGAGGCACAGGAGAGTTTCGATTTTCTTGGCTTCACTTTCTACCTGGGTAAATCGCGCAAAGGAAGCATCATTCCTAAGCACAAAACCAGTTGTAAACGCCTTAGGAGCAAGTTAAAGCGAGTCAAAGAATGGGTCCGGGATCATCGCAGTAAAATGCGACTCCCTGAACTATGGGCGATATTCTGCTCAAAACTTAGGGGGCACGTCGCCTACTATGGGGTATCGTTCAATCAAGAAAGCGTGGGAAACTTTATCAAAGAATCGATTCGTATTGTCTTCAAATGGTTGAATCGCCGTGGAGGAAGGAAACGAATTTCCTGGGATAAATTCCAGCTGTTTCTAAACCGAAATCCACCGCCAGCAAATATAGTCCATCACAAACTTTTCACGATACAATCAAGCCAATGATTCAATCTTAAGCCCGTTGCCTTAATAGGGCACGGCGGGTTTGAACGGGGGGTGCGTTTAGGAGAACTAGCGCATCTACCCTCTTGAGACCTCCGAGACCTTCCTGGCAGAGTATGCCATTGCAACTTAACTAAGTCACTGGTCTAGTTTTCGGGGTCCTTCTCAGTTCAATGGTAGTCGAGATTTTCCGACTCACCTAAAGTCTGTCCGAAACCTCTCAAGTAAGAGTTGATGTCATCGCGAAGCGAGGATCGAACTAACTGGACAAAATAATTCGGTGATTCTATAAAAATAGATCCTGTTAGAAAGGAAACGTATGGTCAGCTTTCGAGAAGTGAAGATTGAAGATGCTGAACAAGTTGCAGAATTAATAACCCAACTTGGATATCAGACTGACAAAATACAAATGACTGATCGATTGCAGAACTTGATTCATAAGTCAGATCGCGCAACGATTGTAGCTGAAGTGGACGGTGCTGTTACTGGCATCATAGGAATGAATATCAGCCCATATTATGAAAAAGATGGCCTTTATGGACGTATCGTTGTGTTAGTTGTGAATGAAAGACATCGCGGAAAAAACATCGGAAAGAACCTCCTAAATCAGGCTGAGCAATGGTTTCGTAAGAATGAAGCTAGCGATGTTGTTGTCAATAGCGGCGTTCAACGCATGGATACTCATCGGTTTTATGAAAAATTTGGCTACGAAAAAACTGGCTTTCGTTTCGTTAAAAAGATCATTGCAAAATGACCGTTCAGAATCAGGGCTTGCATGTCTATTCAGTTATTTATCAGCATATTGCCAGGGCAAAATGCATATTCTCAAGCAAGCGCATTCAAACGACGCGGATAAACTTTGGTCTCTTCGAACTAAAACGATTTTAGCCATTCCATCGTCATTTTATGAAAAAGCATCTACTGAGATGTGGGCTAATAAGCGTCAATTTCCTCAATTTAAATCTATAATCGAAGAAAACTTCTATCTTATTTATGAGTTGAAAAATGAGATCGGTGCAGGTGGTTTTTTAGATTTAAAGAATCAATCTATCGAAGCAATGTATGTTGCGCCTGAGTTACAAGGAAAGGGAATAGGAAAATCTATTTTAAATGCTCTTCTATTAGAAGCCCGAAAGAGAGAAATGAAAACGGTTTCTCTATCCTCGACCCTAAATGCAGAAAAATTCTATACGTCACTTGGCTTTAAGAGCCTGGGTTTGTCGAAATACAGATTTGAAAATGGGCAACAGTTTGACTGTGTCGAAATGAAAATCGAACTTGACGCACCTTACATATGCGGACTTTAATATTTAAAAAAGTAGTAATGTGAGCTAGGCATTTTTACGTCTTTAAGATTGTTCGCGTAGGCGTTCGGTCCCACGGCTTACTCCCGCCGCTAGGCATCTCGGTACGCCATAGGTGGACAGAATCCTGACGAAAGCGATCATGGAAAAACGGGTCGTCTTCGAGGCCGAATTCAAGAATTAAAGATCGCCGCGCATATCCGTGACCCGAGAAAATCCCTCACATCTGGTCAGCATTTCTCGAATTATCCGTCCAAGGAAACCATTCAGGAATCTTTCCCGATATCAGAAGAATTCCCAGGATGACAAATGGAATACTCAAGAGCTGCCCCATATTCAGGAGCATATTGCTTTCGAACGAAACTTGGTTTTCTTTCGTGAATTCGATTAGAATTCTGCTCAGAAATATCCACGAGAGCATTAAACCTATCAGTTGCCCTCTGGCCACACTTGATCTTTTGAAATAGAATCGATAGAGAATACCGGTCAGCACGAAATAACTTATCGCTTCGTAAAGCATGGATGGATGCCTAGGAATGTTATCATGATTTTAAGTGAAAATAATTGCCCAAGGAAGATCTGATGGATGCCCAAGAATTTCGGAGTTGAAAAAGTTTCCTATTCTTATGCAACCTGCTGTGAAAGCTACTCCGATGGAAAGTCTGTCAGCGAGCCACAGATAACTCAGGTCCTGATGTTTCCTATGATAGATCCATACGGCAAGCAACACTCCTATGGCTCCTCCATGACTTGCCAATCCACCTTGCCAAACAAATAGTATGCTCAGAGGATTCTGGAGATACTCTAGAGGAGCATAGAACAGACAATGCCCCAATCGGGCACCGATTATCGTCCCGATAACAATATGCGTAAGAAGCGAAGAAAGATCCTCGGTCGATCGACCTTCTTTTTGAAATATTCTCTGTGTTATTGAATAGCCAACCAAAAAGCCTAGGGCAAACATCAGCCCATACCATCGTGGGCCAAACGAGCCGATTTTAAAGATCTCCTTTTGAAAATCCCAAACAAAGTGATTCATTCAAAATGTCCTTCACAAGACCGGCCTTAAGCCTAGATTAATAAGCGATAAAGAGACTAGGTAGTACAATTATCGCGGTAACAACTTTGAGGACAAAATCTTTGGGTAGACGTGAATGTCTCAGCCCCAAATGGTTCAAGGTCGCCTTAAGCATTTTGGTCGCTCCGTAGATTTTCGAAAAATCCATATCGCCTAAGTGGGCTTTATCTTCTCGAAGAAAAAGCGACCCCTTCTCTATGGTTTCTGGAATCTGTTGAATCTCAAGTCTGAGGTCATTAAGCCTTTTTTCATTCAAGCGGGCGGAAATCCACTCCTCGATTTCTTCCTTTTGATGAGAAGTCATCTTAATGGATGCCGATGGAATGAACTCAAACGACGCTCGATCTATAGTTCCGACTTCTTTGCGCCGGATTCGGAGTTCGAATTTCAGAATCGTTCGCAGCAGGACCAACGAACTTAATTGGTAAGGCCGCTATCGAAAGAGAAAAAAATACTTTCATCGCGTCAATAAATGATCGGCACAAGCCGGTAGCGTTCCTTCACGTCCAAGCGGCGGAAAAAGCGAACATAAAGAACAAGCAGGTATCGAATCTTCTCGGCACTCCCGATGACGATCCGAAGAGTGGCCCTTACTTCGCTTGCTGCCTTTCCATAGAGCTTGGAAAGATGATTGCCGAGGCGATTAAGAATGGCGAGCACTTGCGCCCTAAAGGTTTTACCTTATATTCGGTTCGCAATTCGATTCTAAAATTGCCCGATGACGTCTCCAACGTGAAGTTTGATCTTTGGAAAACTCACGATTTTCGACGCGCTCATATCACTCTTGCCGCTCTTGCCTGGGGAAGTTTCGGCGACGTCGCGAAAGCTCATGGTCAAGCTTCAGAGATGACAGCGCGAAGATATTTTCAATGGGGATTGGCCATGAAGAGAAACGAAGAGACAGTCGAGTTTGTACTAAACCTCTAGTCGTTATCTTACTTTCACCATTTTTCTCCCAGTTCGAGCTACACATACACCGTTTCTGATGATGAACGCTTCAACCCAGTGGGTCCCACGAAAACTCGTGCTTTCCCAACGGATAGTTGGAGCGTTCTTCTCTCCATCTATGAAATCTCCCCGAAGTTCATTGACGCTCGCTGCTTCCTGCCCGCTATTGACAACTTGCCATTTAACGTCGAAAGTCCCAGGTACGTTCGTTGATACTCTGAATTGAATGTGGGTCTTTTTGCCAATTGGACGGTCAGTAAGGGCGCCGATATTTTTATGGCTATATTTTCCAGGGTGAAGCGTCGCGGAAATAGCCGCTTTGTACTGCGTAGCTATCGGCCAAAGGGGGGCTTGACAATGATGCGTTGACGCTAAGGCAGGCACCAAAGACAACGGATTCGCCGGTAAACTTTTTTGCAGACGTTCCGTAAGAACTTCCGCCTTCCTCACGATACCTAATCCCATCATCTGCTCTAGCATTATCTTGGCGCCGAACAAGTCTTTCGCGGCGAACATTGCGGTAAAGTCAGTTTTCGCTTTCTCTAGCCATAGGAAGATGTCCTTACGTCTTTCGGGGTACTGATTCCACTTGTCTGCGAAATTTTCGCCCTCATCGGCAGGGTTTTGTACGATATATTTGCCGTCTTTTACCTGAATGAAAACCTCCATTCCATTCAGTATGCCAAGTAACGATGGCTGGAGATCGTCTTGATTTTGATAGGCCCAAGCGGCCAGCGTCGTGATAATAATTGACACCGGGCGTCGCTCGCACTCGTTGGCAAAGAATACATCCCTATGTCTCTTTAAAATCTGCACAACTCGTTGAAGGGGAGTTTTTACTTGCCAATCGGGAAGTTCGGCTACTTCCACGCTAATGGATTTGGCAAACGCCGCTCTTTTTTCTAGGAGCACTATTCTCATGCGATCTTTAAACCAGTCAGCATATTTAATCGGATTGCTGTATTGCCAGTGTCGAAGTTCCTTGTCCGTCAGCGAGATTCCTGTGGGCAAATTTTCTTCGTTAGGTATTGCTGGAAGAACGTCCATGTGCAACTGATCTGTGAAATTTATTCGCCAGCAACGACGACTTTCAACAACCTTCCCTTTGAGATCATCGTCAGATTTTAATCGATCACCAACTCTCTTTTTAAGTTCGGCCTGAGTGATAGACGTTTTCTGGATGTCAAGCTCGCAAACCAAATCGATATCGTACTCGTCCTTATCGCTCAAAGGTTTTACTACCGTACCCAATCGAAACGAACCTTGAGGATATATTTTTAAAGAGTTCGTAGTCAGCTTCGATTCTTCATCAGACAAGTGCTCTGCCATTTGAAGATATTTTAACTTTACGTCTTCGTGGAGTTCATCGGGGATGTCAAGAGCTTCGGCAACGGATTTCAAAAGACTCTCGATATCGGAACGAGCTGTTCTAAACATATTTTCTCAACTATGTATCGGTGTATAGATGCTTGCGCGATGGCCGCAGAATTTTGCTTTGAAAGTCGGTGCGAAATTCCTGCTGTGAAAAGCACCTTTGGCTAACAAATCATCGGTTTTTGAGATGCCATCAAGTGTAAAAGTTCCATGCGCGACCTTCGGATCGAGTCGTTCAAATCTCTCTTCGCCAAGGAAAAACTTCGACTGGTTTGCAGCTCCTCGACTTTGACCTCGTAAAATCACGCTTACGCCCTCTTCTTTCCAATGCCACTTTCCGCCACGAGTTAGAGAACTCGCTCTTTCGGAAATTTCATCAGAAGTTCCTAAACTGCAAATTGATATTTTATCGAGCGGAACCAATAAAGTCCCTATGGCTTCGACTAATGCAACCATCGACGGGTTGTTAGCCCATACGCCCCCATCGACGAGGCGTGCCTTATCAACTTCAGTGCAACTCGGAAAATAAGAAGGGGCGGAACTTGTCGCCAATGCTGCCTTCCAAATCGGAACTCTATAATCTCGTGCTAGTCGCTCATGGTGAGGTGTACGAAATATATAAACGTCGTCATCGGTCAGTGAATAGGAGGGGATTACGACACGTTTTTGAAGATCTGCAATACGTTTATCGCCAAAGCATTCCTTTAGAGCATCTGAAAGCGGTTCAGAGGAAAATTTATTACCAAAATATCCTTTGAATGAACTCTTGCGCCGCTTAAATATCTTTGGACCGTTATTCACGTAAAAATTTACTATTTCTCGTGGTCTGATGCCGTTCGCGAGAGCGAGCGCAATGATTCCTCCTGTCGAAGTCCCTGCTATGAGATCGAAATGATCACTAACATTGATTTTGAGGTCTTCTTCTAGGTTGGCGAGGATCGCGGCTGACATGAGACCTTTGATCCCGCCCCCGTCAAGAGACAGAATTTGAAACTTCGGAGTTGAGTTTTCCAAGATAAGCACCCGCGTTCGATAAGATTTTCGGGTGAGTCTATAAGAATAGTACGAAGCTGTCCAAGGATTCGGAGTAGCGCCGCGAAGGTTTAAAGGGCCGGTTGAAACTTAAAGATGCGCTTGTTAAAACCGACCATACGACGGCAATAATCGTTGATCCAAAACAGGTCCTTTTGCTCAAGCGAGTCACTTTCTACCCGCATGCCAATCTCAACTGCGTTCTCTACAGTTGAAAGCCACCCACCGAGGAAGTCTCGCCAGTGCGGAGTTCCTGACTTAGCGTCGTCTTCGAAAACGATCTTGTAACGTCGTGATGATGAGTTTGTGTTGAGGTCTTGGTTTGCTATTCCATTTACCATTTCGACCCTCAAAAAGTCCCGAAAGCTTTTCACACCAAAGTGTTCAAACGAAAAAATCAAATTGGTAACGCTACTCAAAATCTGGCTACCATTCCGCAAATTCCAGACACAAAAAAAGGAACCTAAGTTCCTTTTTTAGTAGAAAGTACCTCGCGCCAGACTCGAACTGGCACACCTTGCGGCAATGGATTTTGACGCTTTGCGGACTATATCATCACCCTACTACCGTTTCCGATATGAGGGGCCGGGCGCTTTTTCACTGAGGCATTACTCCCAGCTAATTCCTGTAGTTTAAGCCATCTCGCGACAGCACAGGTAGTCTCTGAACCTTCCGCATCTGCGGCTTGGCTGCTGATTGTTACGTCAATAACTTCCCAGCAATTCACCCGATTTCATCATCTCAAATTGCTCTGAGAGTGGACTCGTTGTTTTTTTCTGCGTCTCTTGCAAGACCTTCAGACACTTTATCCATCGTGTCTACCATTCCACCAGCGAGGCATTCTTATGTTTAAATCGATAACTTTTGCCCCTGGGGAGCATCGGTTAGCAACTAAAAACCAAAAGCCATGTTTTCCTAATATCACCAGGCATCTTAAGACTGAAAATCCAAATTGGAAAAAGCGTCCTAAGGGTATCCAGCAAATGAGTCTGAAAGTCCTGGACTGACTCGATTTTTCGCGGGGACTCGGCCCTTTTGAATCCATCGTGCCTAGTCTTCCACCTTCGAGGCCTTGGACCGGAAACCCAAGCGCCCTGCTCGGATTAGGTAATTTCCGAGAGGGATAAATATTGCGGATGGTGATCCGGAAGTAAAGAGATAATTTTCCCTATTTCCATTTTTTTTGTATTAGCCAAAACGACATCTAAACGGGTCTTCTCCCGCCTTATGCTTATTTTTCCGTGGAAACTGTCGATACGAAGAGACTGAATCTGTTTTCCTGAGGAGACCCCATGTCAGCAGTATCCTGGCCTATGATGCGAGCCGAGGCTCGGGCAGCAGTTTTGCCGGTCGAAATCAAAGGGCTCTTGAACTGGCGCGATGAGCGCTCGCGTCAGGTGCCATTTTTAGTATGGGATATTTCCGTCAGTGGGATCGGCTTACTCCTATCCGATGAATTGAAAGTCGGGGAACGCATTCAGCTGACCTTTGGCCAGCCTCTGTCTTTGGTTATCAATGGCGAAGTGAAGTGGTGTGCGACTCAGGAGGCCGATTATGACTTCCAGGAGCCAAGCTATCGCTGTGGAATTAAAGTAACTCACCCCGGTATGAATTTCCAGGGACTGGTCGATCATATCAATTGCCTGCGAAGCAAAGAGTAATGGCCGTGAAAGTCAGGCCGGGGCTAGCTGCTAGCCTTCAGATCCTCTTGCACCTGTTTCCTAATCTGCAATTCAGTAATCAAATTTTTCAGTTTCCTACCGTGCGCCATCACTTCCAGCATGACCATCGAAAGCTGAACATTGTCACAATGTTGACATTGTAAAAACTGCAGATCCTCGTGGGCGATCTCCTTGAGGTCATGGCCACAACAGCCACATTTATGATAATGCGCCGTGCGCGCTAAAAGTTCCTGTTTTTTCCTCTCGGAATCGTGCATCTTTTCGATGAGCGCACGGTCTTTCTTATAAAAATATTCTTCTTCATTTAAACTGTGATCATTAAGACGATCGGTGTACATAGGGTCTCCGTAAGAGGACATGCTAAAATCAATAAATGTCTTTTCGGAACTTTTGTGAAAATCATGAGAAGCAATGCTTTATCGATTCCTTTCGCTAAGATAAACTGGCCCTTAGCCGGGCACAGCATCAGCCAATATAAATTATATCTCTATTAAACCTATGATATCATGTGGATACAAGAGAGTTCTCAGAAGAGCTGTCGATCCATTCAATCGGGTGCCATTTTCACATTGAAAACAGCCAAGGAATTTTTAAGAATGAAGCCTTATTCCAAGCGCGGCCAGGATATAGAGAAACTACTGAAGCAGCGTATTCTTGTGCTCGACGGCGCAATGGGCACCATGGTGCAGCAGTATAAACTCAACGAACAGGACTTTCGGGGGGACCGTTTTCCTGACCATCCCATCGATCTGAAGGGTAACAACGACCTTTTGGTTTTGACGCGCCCCGATGTAATTAAGGAGATTCACCTTCAGTATCTCGAAGCGGGATCGGATATCATTGAAACCAACACTTTCAGTGGAACGCAGATCGCCCAAGCCGACTATAAACTTGAGCACATAGTCTTCGAGCTCAATAAAAAAGCCGCCGAACTTGCCAAACAGGCTGTAGCCGAACATAAAGCCAAGACGGGCAAGGACTGTTACGTGGCCGGAGCTCTCGGACCGACCAACCGTACGTGTTCCCTCTCCCCCGACGTGAATAATCCCGCCTATCGGGCGGTTACCTTCGACGAACTTGTCGATACCTATTACGAACAAATCGAAGGTCTGATGGCCGGCGGGATCGACCTCCTGCTACCCGAGACCGTGTTCGATACTTTAAATCTCAAGGCCTCGATCGTCGCGATCGATAAATACTTTGCCGACAAGCCTTTCCGTGTTCCCGTCATGCTCTCCGTGACGATCACCGATGCTTCGGGACGGACGCTCTCGGGCCAAACCGTGGAGGCGTTCTGGTATTCCGTGCGGCAGGCGCGGCCCTTGAGCGTTGGAATCAACTGCGCACTGGGCGCTTTGGAAATGCGTCCCTATATCGAAACCCTCTCGAAGATCTCAGAATGCTATATCAGCTGCTATCCAAATGCGGGTTTGCCCAACCCCCTCAGCGATACCGGTTATGACGAAACACCGGCAATGACATCGGGATTTCTCGATGAATTCGCCCGCAGTCAACTTCTCAACATCGTCGGCGGCTGTTGCGGAACCACGCCCGACCATATTCGAGCGATCGCCGACCATGTGAAAAATAAAGCGCCGCGCAAAGTGCCTTCGCTGGAAGTCATGACGCGATTGAGTGGCCTGGAACCCCTTGTAATCAAGCCCGACGGCGGTCTTTTCTATATGGTGGGGGAGCGGGCCAACGTTACGGGTTCTCCCAAATTCGCGAAGCTTATCAAAGAAGGCAATTTCGATGCCGGTCTCGCGATTGCCAGGCAGCAGGTGGAAAGCGGCGCGAATATTATCGACATCAACTTCGACGAAGGTATGCTCGAATCTGAAAAATGCATGACGCACTTTTTGAACCTTGTCGCCTCCGAACCTGATATCTGCCGCGTGCCTATCATGATCGACAGTTCGAAATGGTCGGTGCTTGAAGCCGGCATGCGCTGCATCCAGGGGAAATGTATCGTTAATTCGATCAGCCTCAAGGAAGGCGAGGAGATTTTCCTAGATCATGCCCGGACCGTGATGAAATATGGCTGTGCAGTCGTCGTTATGGCCTTCGATGAGAAAGGTCAGGCGGCAACACTCGAAGACAAGATTCGTATCTGCCAACGTGCTTATAAGCTCCTGGTCGAAGAGATCGACTTTCCCCCGGAAGATATTATTTTCGATGCCAACATTCTTACCGTCGGTACCGGCATCGAAGAGCATGCGAACTATGCCGTTGATTTCATCGAAGCGGTGCGGGCCATCAAAGCCACCTGTCCCCATGTTTTGACCAGTGGTGGTATCTCAAATATCTCCTTTAGTTTTCGGGGCAACAACGTCGTCCGCGAAGCGATGCACTCGTCCTTCCTCTACCATGCGATCAAAGCCGGACTGGATATGGGCATCGTCAACGCCGGTATGCTCGAAGTCTATGAAGAGGTCGAGCCCACCCTTCTGAAACTCGTTGAAGATGTTCTTCTCAACCGCAGTCCGGAAGCGACCGAACGCCTGATCGATTATGCGGAGCAGGTCAAAGATCAGGCCAAAGCCGGCAAGGAAAGCGATAAAAATGCATGGCGTGAGCATGCCGTCGAACATAGGATCATCCATTCCCTGGTCAAAGGCATCGATGAATTCATTGAAATCGACACCGAAGAAGCCCGCCTCAAGCACCCTAGACCTCTCGATGTGATTGAAGGGCCGCTCATGGACGGAATGAAAGTCGTCGGTGGGCTGTTTGGCGAAGGCAAGATGTTCCTGCCACAGGTCGTCAAGAGCGCCCGGGTTATGAAGAAGGCCGTGGCCCACCTTCAGCCCTTCATGGAGGCCGATAAACTCAAAAACGGCGGTCGGCAGAGCCAGGGCCGCTTCCTCATCGCCACGGTAAAGGGCGATGTCCACGATATAGGCAAAAATATCGTCGCCGTCGTGCTGGCCTGTAATAACTACGAGGTTAAAGATCTTGGAGTTATGGTGTCGTGCGAGGAGATCCTGCGCAAAGCCAAGGAGATGGACGCCGATATCATCGGTTTGAGTGGACTCATCACACCGTCCCTTGATGAAATGATTTACAATGCGGGAGAAATGGAGCGACAGGGCTATACGATTCCGCTGCTAATCGGCGGTGCCACCACGAGCAAGGCCCATACCGCAATCAAGATCGCCCCGCATTATCACGGTGCCGTGTGTCATGTCGGTGATGCTTCGCTGGTCGTTGAGGTGGTTAACGATCTTATCAGTGAGGAACGCCGCGGCGCATTCAAGGAAAAGCTTAAGGTTGACCAGGAAGCCATTCGAATTCGTCATGCGGCGCAGGTAAAAGACAGCGTGTTCCTTAGTCTACGGGAGGCGCGGGAAGCCAAATTCAAGACCGACTGGCAATCATCGCCCATCGATGTACCGAGCCGTCTGGGAGTTTGGGAACAGGAGGATCTCAGCCTTGAAGAGGTTGCCCGATACATCGACTGGTCGCCTTTTTTCTGGACTTGGGATATCAAAGCCCTTTATCCGAAGGTCCTTACCCATAAAGTCTGGGGCGAGCAGGCAACCGAGCTGTTTAGAGATGCCCAGAATATTCTCGACGACATCATCAAACACAAACGTTTTAATCTCAGGGCCATCACCGGCATCTGGCCCGCGCAGAGTGTTGACGACGACGTGATAGTCTATGATCCCGATCATCGGCAGACGCCGTTGGAAACCCTTTATTTCCTGCGACAGCAGCGGGAGCGGGAGGAGAAGAAGCCGGCCTTTTGCCTGGCGGACTTTATCGCTCCCCAGGAAAGCGGCCGCATGGATTACATAGGTGGTTTTGCCGTAACCTCCGGCGCGGAAGTCGATTCGTTTTCAGCTTTTTACGAAGCTAAAAATGATGATTATACGTCCATTATGATCAAGGCCATAGGGGATCGCTTTGCCGAAGCTCTCGCGGAGATGATTCATAAAAGGATACGCGTGACGTGGGGCTATGGCAGCACCGAGGATAGAACAATAGAGCAGCTAATCAAAGAAGATTACCGGGGCGTTCGGCCGGCTCCCGGGTATCCGGCCTGTCCGGATCATACCGAGAAGGCCACCCTTTGGACCTTGATGAACGTTAAGGAACGGGTTGGCATTTCACTCACTGAGAGCTTTGCTATGCATCCGGGAAGTTCGGTGTCGGGATACTACTTCTCCCATCCGGAGGCCGAATATTTCCGCGTCGGAATGATCAATCGTGAGCAGATGGAAAATTATGCTAAACGTAAAGGTATGACGATTCAGGAGACCGAGCGTTGGTTGCAGCCAAACAAGGGCTATTGAGCTTTAGCTGGGCCTTGACGAACTGTTAGCGCGAAAATTTTTGAAATAGACGAATAAGGAGTTTATTTGCCGGTCTTTTAAGGACTTAACGCCTGGTTCCCGCTGTAGCGCCGTAGATCTAATAATACAGCGGGAGCATGCCGGCCCTTACTTTTCGAGATTTTTGCATACTCTTGCTGGTAGAAAACCCATAACTTTTGCATACTGATTGAGACCGCTAGTTCTTCCTATAGTCTGTGGAGATATGTGTGCTCACCTATACTCTTCAAGAAAAAAATCAACAGGTCGCTATCAAGCTGCTTGGCCCGGTCGATGAGCATGCTTCCAAGGTCCTCCTTGAACTGCTCACTCAACTTTCGCCCAAGGACGTGGTGCTCAATATGGAGGCCGTAGCCTATTTTAACTCCATAGGCATCCGGGCTTGGATCAATTTCGTAAAACCACTCGTCGATGGCCGTAAGGCCGCCTATGAAAAATGTCCACCGGACTTTATAAACCAAATAAATCTCATGCCCCTCTTGGCTCATTCCATACAAATTCTTTCGTTCATGTCAGAATTCGTTTGTCAGAATTGTAACCATACGCAAACCCAACTCTTTGATGCGCAAAAGGAAAAAGAAGTTCTTCTCGAGGAATTTGAAATGTTGATCTGTGAGGAATGCGGAGGGGATTTATCGCCAGATGAAGATCCTCAGGCCATCCTTTATTTTAAAAAAATGCTTATAAAATAAAGGAAACCCGTAAAGTCTACTCAGGACTATGCCGATGGGTGAGAGAGAAGAAATGGCGGGGATGCTAATGGTAGAAAAGGGCTGTAAACTGGATTGGCATTCTTCCAATTCCGTAGTGATCAGCGGCGAGATTGACGAATACGCAGATTTTTCCTCACTCGTACAAAGTGCAGGACAAATTCTTTATGTTAATTTTGCAAGGGTGACGCGTCTGAATAGTTCAGGACTGCGGACTTGGATTCAGACTATAATGAAGAACAAAATTCAGTTAGTCCTTAGAGAATGCTCCGCCGTCGTAGTTGAACAGTTTGCGCTTATCCCTCAATTTATCGGTAAGAATGGAACAGTGGAGTCCTTTTACGCGCGCTATCAATGTATTTCTTGCTTTTATGAGGAACTCCGTCGCTTTCAAGTCGGACAAAATCTCAATATCCAAAAGCCCCAGCTTGCAGTCGAATTGAACGATCCTTGTCCGGAGTGTGGCGATCACGTCGAACTTGATCAGTCCCCCGAGGTTTATTTGTCGTTTCTTCGTTATAGTAAGCCTGAAAGCGCAGCTTCCTGAATCTTTTGCGCTAAGCTTAAACTGCTTAGTCTGGCCTAATTGAAACTCATCCTATATTCCTTAATCTTTTCCCATCTCAGTAATCTTTGACTATCTCAGCCTCTAAAGCCTCGCCAAGTCTACAAAATTCTACTCATATGCCTGATTCAAAAAAATCTAACTATCGAAAATGGATATTAATTTGTGCCGAGAGTTGGCGATTTTGAAATTTTTCTGAAGTTTCCTGAGCTTGGCACGCGGCCTGCATTAACTCCATTCATGAAGGAAATTGCTTCTCAAATATCACACCGAAAGGTTTAACAATGAGCATGATCACAAATCTCGCTAAGATCCTCGTGCCGGCGGCTCTTTTTGGAGGAACTGCCTATGCAGCAAAACCAAAGCCAACGACACCTGCGGCTCCTGAGGCAACAGCTCCGGCGACTCCAGCTCCGACTGGTGCTGAGGCTGCAGCGCCTAAAACTGGAACGGTTCAGATCCTTAGCATCAAGGCTGCTGGAACAGGCTGTGCGGATCCCAGCACTTTTTCGACCAACATATCTCCTGACAACCAGGCGTTCACTGTAACGTTCTCAGAATTTGTCGCCGAACTTGGCGCTGGGATGCCTTTGAGTGCTGGCCGTAAAAATTGTTCGATCACGCTCGACCTTCAGGTTCCAAACGGCTGGCAGTATAGCATCGCAACCTTTAATTATCGCGGTTTCATGGACATCGGAGAAGGGGTACAGGCTGAGCACGTGACCAAATACTTCTTCCAGGGTCAAACCAACCCAGGTGAATTCAAAGCTTTGGAAATGGGCCCTCTTTCAAAGGATTTCGTTTATACAGACAAGGTGGGTCTGACATCGACCTACATCCCCAGCGTCTGGTCACCCTGCAATGCCCGTCGCGCTTTGACAATCAATCCCTCAGTCCGGGTCAGCAAACTTCCTGGCGCCGCGGCAGACGCTCAGGGATTGATCACCAACGACTCAGTTGATGGTGAATTGAAACAAGTCTTCGGTTTCATTTGGAGAAAATGTTGATTCCGAACTCCGTCCGTCTTCTCAGAAGTCGGTGACGGAAGGAAGAGTTAAATGCGTCTCTGGCGTCAGAGGCGCTCTTGCTTTGTGGGGATTACGAGAGCTTAGGTTTAGAAGTTGTCGTGTACGGGTAAACTGTGCTGTTCATCGATACGGCAGCTTTCGCGCCAATCGGCAAAGGGAAACAGTTTTCGGTCTGAGGTATAAGTGAGAAAAAGCCAAAGATTTCGAGAATAGTTGCCAAGATCGGAACTGAAATCATAGAGATAGATGAGTCGTCTCATGAATAAGAGCTGCGCAAAGAACTGCACGAGCATGATCGCCAGCAACAAGGGCTGAATGATGAAGTGCTGCGTTATAAAATAGACGAGCATGGGCAATGCCCGTTCCCAGGTCAGTGGATTTTTAATATTGCCTTTGATTTCTTCTGGAGTCATGGAAACTTCGCTCTCCCTGGATTGTCATCATAATTGAATTGAAAAGCCAGCCGTCCGCTCATCGGTTTGGAGATAGGAAATTGCATTCTGCGCAAGGCCAGCGTCAGACACTCGATGGCCTTCGGATTGGTGAGTGTCCCTCCACTATAACTCAGCGACTGAAAACTACCATTATTGGGGGCGATCTGGAATTTAAAATTGACGCTACCCCGAAGACCATCAGCAAGGTCAAGTTGATCCATATAGCACCGTCGTAAATCCGCATCCTGAGCGCTGATCGTTGCCGACATCAATTTGCGGCCTTTCTGGGTACCCGACGCGTTCACCTGATGAATCATAGATATCTGCCGGTTCATAGTAAAGGCTACCCTTGCTTCGTCCCGGCTTCCAAAATTGACTTTGGCATCCTTCATGAGCTGACTTCCCCCGAGACGCTTTTGGATGTTACCTTTGTAAGCGTCCACCACGGCCATGAAGGACTGATGACTGGAAGGATTCACAAAAATATTGGGTTTTGATAAAAAATCGATCTTTAAACCGTCTTTTTTAAAAGGGCTCAGCCTGATCTCGCCAAGATTGGAAAGAACCAGATATTTGATCGTGAACACCGGCGCCTTTTTGTCAGGCACCCAAGTTCGGGTCAGCCCGGTATTTTCGTTGATGCTTAATTTATCTACAGTATAGCTGCCAGAGGGCATTTTCCAAAGCTGCACGGGCTCCGCAGCATTTTCGGTGGGTGGCTGGCTCAGGACGTAGACATCGCCGGTCTTCACATTGCGGATATTCATAAAGATGCTGGTCGTAATTTCTTTGGACCGGCGTGATTTTCGAAACTTATCAAGATAGAAACGACCGTATACCGCTCCTTGCTCGGTCTGCATATATTCACCATTCCAAGGGGATAGCGGTGAATTTAATGCGGGAGCGGCGCGAGCTGTTCCTGTCATCACAATTGTGAAAAAGAGGTACAGAAAGAGAACGGTTTTCAATGGTCTATCCACGGCTATAAGCTGGGAGGGAGTCAGTATACCTCTGCTCCCTTTCTATACTATAAGAACGCTGGGAGAAAGTTTTGCCGGGTTCGCTTGGATGTCAAGGCGCCGAGACCCGGGATAAGGGTTTTCCTCTTAGGTGCTCTATTAAAAGCAATCTAGGCCCGGTTCTTTCGTTTTTGTATGAGCGATGGATGCTCTTCGTCCGGTCTGGCTAAAATATCACGTTTAAGGCGATAAAACCCATCGAAGGTGTCGGCAAGAATATGGGCCCGCATCTCTTTCATCAAATCGATATAGTATTTGATGTTGTGATAGGACAGCAGCTGCCATCCAAGAGTCTCGTCGGTTTTACGCAAATGATGCAAATAGGCCCGCGAATAGATCTGACAGGTCGGGCAGGTGCAGTTGGGGTCGAGTGGAGTATCCTGAAACTTATAGACACTACGCTCAAGCTTGAGCATGCCCTGGCTGGTGTAAGCCTTGCCCTGCTTCGCATAGGCGCTGGGAATGATGCAATCGAACATATCCACACCGCGATGCACGGCTTCCAGCAGATCGATGGGAGTCCCAACCCCCATGAGATACCGGGGCTTGTCAAGAGGAAGCAGCGACGCGCTGAGTTCGGTGAAGTCTTCGCGCTCGGCCCTGCTCTCGCCAACCGCCAGGCCGCCGATGGCATAACCGTCAAAGTCTTGTTTGATCAAAAATTCGGCGCTTTGTTTGCGCAAATCCTGATGGCAGGCGCCCTGGACGATACCAAACAGAGCCTGCGGGCTATCCCCACGCGCCGCGAGGCTGCGAAGGGCCCAGCGATGGGTCAGATCCATGGCCCGGGTCGCCACAGCATGGGAAGAGTCACCCGGCACACACTGATCGAGCACCATCATGATATCGCTACCGATGGCGATCTGGGTCGAGATGCTCTTCTCAGGGCTTAACAGTATGACCTTGCCATCGGTATAGCTTCGAAATTCAGCTCCCGCTTCGCCCATCTTCCGCGAGTGGGGCAGAGAGAAGATTTGAAAGCCCCCGGAGTCGGTCAGCACCATGCGCTTCCAGTTCATGAAGCGATGGATGCCGCCGATTTTTTCAAAGACTTCCGGGCCCGGTCTGAGGAGTAGGTGGTAGGTGTTCGCGAGCAGAATATCCGCGCCCAGCTCTTCCAGCTCATAAGTCTTGATGCCTTTAACCGTCGCCTGCGTGCCGACTGGCATGAAGATCGGTGTTTTGACCTCCATGCGGCTGCTGCGGATGGTGCCCGCGCGAGCCTTGGAGTTTGCGGCTTGATGTTCAAGGTCAAAGCTAAGTCTTTGCACAGAAATGATCCTAGGGCTAGAGCAGCGAACGCTCGTAATTGGCTGAATGGGTATCCGCTATCGGCTCTGCCGCAGCGATCTGTTTTAAGATCTTAATGACCTCCCCGGTCGCGTAGTGGCGCGTCAGGAAATCGATGCGAAAATGGGCGATACCGAGGGCGGCTAACGCCGGGCGGTGCTGACTCAGAGAAAAAGCCCTGGCCCCATAAACGATGGATTTACAGCTCTCATGGGCCACGAAAAAGCGTTCGCCTTCGTCATTCTCGATCTCAAGGGTGCGGTAACCGCAGACTGCCGCCGTCGGGCAACCGCCATGCAATGCGGTCAAGGAACAGGCCTCGGCAATGAAGAGCGGCGTATCTTTAAAGATGATGGCCTGTGGTTTAAGGTCGGCCGTGGGCCAACGCCGAAGCTTTTCCTCGATCGAGTCCCGATCATCCTCGATCGATAGAGCGACCGTATTAATGCCCAGTCCCTGGACTGCCAATGCCGCTTCGGTATTGAGAACATAAAGGGTGAAATCACTGCGGACATCGAGATCGCTTCGATCAGGAGCGAAAGAGTCGAGCAGAGTCCTGGCGCCGATATTGCCTATCTCAAAATCGCTTCCGCCCTGTTCAAGAAAGCTTTGAACCCAGGCGCTCAGCATCGCTTCATCCCAGGCCCGAATCACGGTGGGGAAGGCAAAACGAATTTTGATCCTGCGATTTTTGCCAAAAGCGAAGAGAGGGGCGAAGATATCCTTTGGACTTAACCTGCCTAAAAAGGCCCGTTTTGGCTCGAAGACGATTTCGCTTAGAGCGAAAACGGGATGGGTTGCGAGGAACAATTCCACCGCTTCCAAATATTCCAGTCGGTCGATCTTAATGGCAAAACTTTCGGACGAAGCGGCCGTTAATTCCCGCCGGTCTCGATTGAGATGCTCAAGACTCGCGTCGAGGGCTCTTTGGGTCGCGTTGGCAATAGCCGCGGGGAGATTTTGATTGAGCCTTTGTTTCAGCTCCTTGAGGACACTGCGTGGAACGAAGGCCTCTTCGGAGCCCTGAAAGCTCACCAGACAATCGCAGGCCGCGTCGCCAAGCAGCGAGAAGGTATCGATGATATCATGGGCCAGGCGGCTGTTCCCTTCCTTCCTGGACAATTGCCAGGGCAAGGACAGTTCATCTTTAAGAAGGCTCTCGGCACCCAGGAATGCCTCCACGCCGAGCCGTAGATCTTCGCCTTCCTGCCGGGCCAGAAATTTGAGGTCGATCGAACGCATGGCCCTGACGCGGGCATCTGCCGGGGCCTTGCTAAGGCTTTCGGTGTGACGTTTAAGTTCGTTGGAACGAATTTTATAAACGGCATCACCGAGCCTTGGCAGATCGATCTCCGCGGGGACCTCGATTTCAACCCGGGTATGGGCGTTCGAGGAATTGAGGCGGCGGCCTTTGAGGCTGAATTCTCGCAGCGAAAACTGGCTGACGTTGTTTTATACTTCCTTTGCGCGGCCCGCATGGTCGATTGAACCCTCTCACCGTGTTGCGGCAGAGCATGATAAAGGGAGTCGCCGCTTTCAATGCGGAGCCCATCAAAACGTTCAAGCGCCTGTGTGCTCATCACCTCAATCGTTCGACCTTTGATCCTTTCAATCATGCCGATCAAAAGGCCTTTGTGCGTGGGATTGTTCAGATCGATCACGTTTTCGTGATAGCGGCCGTTAACAAAGAGGCTGGTCATCTCACGATGAAAACTGAAGGACATGTCATGGCCATAGTCACGGGCAATGCTGCGGCCCCCAGGTCCCGTTTCCCGCCCAAAGATGCGGTTGAGTTCCTGACGATAGAGGCCTACCGAGGTCGTCACATATTGAGCATCTTTTTTACGGCCTTCGATCTTCAGCGTGTGAATATTGGCTTCGACGAGTTTGTTGAGGTCTTTACTGGTATTGAGATCCTTCATGCTGAAGAGAAATCCGTGACCCGGTTCATTGAGGATTTTATAGGGCTTACGGCAGGTATAGGCGCATTCCCCGCGATTGCCGCTGCGGGCATCCTCTGCGCCGCTGAAAAAGCAAAGGCCACTGTAGCTATAGCAAAGGCTACCGTGGCAGAAGGCCTCGACTTCGACATCTTTGCCTTCGACGGCTGTCTGTATTTTGCGAAGTTCCTGTGCGGTCAGTTCGCGGGCCACGACCACTCTTTTAAATCCGAAATCTATCGCCGCCCGTACGCCTGCGAGATTATGCACGGCCAGTTGGGTTGAGGCATGCATGCGCAGGGTGGGAAATTGCTCGCGGATAAATCGGGCAACCCCAAGGTCCTGCACGATCACGGCGTGAATGCCGATCCACTGCAGTTCGGCAAGTTCAAGTCGCAGTCGGGACAACTCAGCTTCCTTGAGGAGAATATTGAGAGTGACAAGTATTTTCATATGATAACGGCGGGCGAGCGGCGCGAGTTCCCTGAGGTCCTCAAGCGTGAAATTTTCCGCGCGGCCTCGAGCATTGAATTGTTTGAGTCCAAGATAGACGGCATCGGCACCGGACTGAAGTGCTGCAAAAAACTGCTCACGCCCGCCTGCTGGAGCGAGGATCTCGGGGACCCGCAAAGCGCACGAAACTGCTGTATGATTCAAGGCATTCTCAACTGTATCCACGATGTTCCCCTTAAGCTAAGGAAGGAGGACCCGTTAGATAACACAAAGACGGGGATATTTCCTCTATATAATATTCAATAAAATCAACATGATATAATCTAGATCTAAGTTGGCGTTAAATTTTGGGCCTTTTCTACTCTTCGCCAAAAAAGACCTAAGAGCTCAATATCTATGTAGAAACAGCCTGCGTCTGAAAGTATGCAACTAGCGCTCGGGCGAGCAAATGTCTTATAAATCCAATGCGGACATTAAGGAGGACATATCATGCGCTATTCGAATTTCATCTTAAGTCTCAGTCTTGGCTTGGCAGTTTTTGCCTGTGGTAAAAATGATAAGAACAAAATTTTAGGCAGCAATGGTGAAACCCCTCAGGATCAGGTCTATACCAACAACGTCGATGGGAATAAGCCTTTGCTCGTGGTGTATGGGGACAGTCTCTCGACTGGTGTTCTGTCTAATACAACGCTAGGTAAAGACGTTGATAATTCTCTGGCACTTCAGCTTGTCGATTACGCCAAGGAACAGGAATTCAACGCCACAGGTTTTCAATCCAGTCTGTCAAACCCTGAACTTGCTGCTGCGACCACCGTCGATGCTTACGGTTTGCGGGCTTCTTTTGCCGCTAAGAGTGGGGTGACGGCCCCTGAGGTCGGGGTCGTAAGCTTTGCAAAATTTGGTGGCAAAGCGCGGGATTTACCGCATATGCTCGCCGCCTGGGAAAATATGGAGAAGAGCACGGTCCCGAAAAAACCGGAGTATATTTACATCATGCTAGGGGGCAACGACTTTTGTTCCGACTTCACGGTTGACGACATTGTGAAGGATCTCAAAGAGCAATCGAAGGCGATTCACAAAGATGCACCCGACGCACAAATAGTGATCTCCCCTTCGCCACCGATTGATCAGTTGGCAGCGATAGATTTTACCTATGGTCCGACCTTGGCTAACGTAACAGGCGAAGAGTTATCGTGTCGTAAGTTCCGCGAAAAGCTTTGCAAAAGGGTCTATGAAGATCCGGCTGCCGTCAAGGAGCGTATCACTGCAATCAATAAGGGCATTCAATCTGCTGCAGATGAATTAAAGGCCGATGGTGCGAAGGTCGTTTTTGTTTCTGAAATGCTACAGTGGCAGATAAAACCCGAAGAGCTTGCAGTCGATTGTTTTCACCCAAGTGCCCTGGGTCAACAGACGATCGGTGGCTTTGTAAAGGCCGCACTTTCCCGATGATAAATCTTTGCCTGTCTGCTTAGCAGGTGAGCACCCGTTATTTTTACAATTCTTCATGAGGGGCTGTTGATGTTTGGCTTGGCCAAGGTCACAGTCCCTGAGCTTACCAGGCCCTTTATGCGGCCGCAGTAATGGTTGGTCTTAGAGGGCCCGTCATTCGACTCGGACATTTCCCCTCTGTTTTTAATACGGGACAGAATCACCCGGTATCATCACAAGAAACTCATCGAGACCCAGGCGAAATCTCATGGCCTACCCATTTGAAAGTATTCGTATATTAGGAATGGTGAAAGTTTTTCGATGATCGACCCGATAGTTAAGTTAGGGAAACTATGCTGGAGGGGCATTATGAATCGATTCATGAGTCAAGGTCTAAAAAATAACATTATTCGCAACTTTATCGCCTTAAGTCTATCTTCCGTTTTCATCCTGTCTCTTTCTCTTACGGCGTGTAGTGATGATACTAGAGAAATGTCCATCAGTAAAAGCACGAGTAGCGGAAGCAAGCAAACCGAAGCTGATAAAATCAACGGCATAGTTGATTACTCGAGCAGTAACGCCGAGATTCAACCTTTAGCACGACGCGATTCAACCGCTAGCTTGAACCTTTGTCTCGGTCAGGACATTAATACCTTCCACTGTATAGACGACACTTCGTTTCAGCAATGCACCGGCAACGGGACCTTTGCGGTAAAATCTTGTCCCGCGAATCTTTGCGCAACCCGCACGCCGGCAATAGGAAATCCATGTATCGGCCGGGCTCGTGCCGCCCAAGTCGATGGCGTGGAACCTCCCGTCGCCGGCAAGCCTAGCGGCGTCGTTAACAACGGACAGGTCAATAATGGAGTCGTCGCTCCGCCTGTGATCGCTGCTCCGCCCGTAGTCGTCGCTCCGCCTGTGATTGCTGCTCCGCCTGTGATCGCTGCTCCGCCGGTAGTCAATAATGGAGGCAACAACGCCCAGTGCGTCGGAGGTCCTAAATTTGACCCCGCCGGTGTTAAGAACATCGGTAATGGCATCGGTCAACAGTTCATCGGCGGCCAATGTCTCAGCTCTGCCGATTGTGCCTCGGGTTGCTGTGCCAATCCCTGTGGTATCTGTTCAGGTGTTGGCGCTCAATTCCAGGCTGGAAAGCTTGGTTGCGGATTTGGGGACTGATCGCTAGGGCCTGGAGAAGTGACCTCAGAAAGAAAGTTCTTGGGAGCTTTAAAAAAGATCTGAGACTTCCCTCCCGAGCCTGCTTCTAAAAATGTTTTGAAAGTTAAGGCCGGGAAGAAATTCCCGGCCTTCCTGCGTTTTCGGCCTTGGAAGATGGCGATGGCTGCGGTGGACACCACGGCCCCATTGCTGGTGCCAAGCTTATTGTAAATCCCTTTAGCTTGGCATAGAGTTATGAGGTAGCAAGCGAGGAAATATGCCTTTAACTTTCGTCGAAATGTGTCTGCTCCTAATTGTCCTGGGCCTATTAATTTGGCTTTTGCGACCGCTGCAAAGATGGTTGGAAAGTAGGTTGGTGGTGCTTTTCGCGAGATTTGGCGTCCCATCGCGTGATCGTTTCCTCAATACAAGCCATAATGATCTTAACAACTCAAAAAAAGAAGACGAATAGTATGAGACCACGTCCCATTAATCTAAACACTCCTGAAGGTCTTGCGTGGATGGCGAGCCGCATCACGGTGGGAGTGGTCGCCTTTCTTATTCTCATCTCCCTCTTTAGTTCTTACACGGTGGTCGCGCCTGGCAATACGGGTGTCGTGTTTAACCTATGGACGGGCTCACTTCGAAATGTCGGACAAGGCATGGTATGGAAGATTCCCTGGGTCACTCAGGTGCAAAGTTACCCAACCTCCCTGCGGACTTATACCATGGTGCGGAGAAGCGGCGAGGGATCCAATGCCGGTGACGACAGCATGGATCTTCCCACGCGCGAGGGCCAGCATATCCGGCAGGATCTCTCGGTGACTTACAATACGACTGAAAATAGAGCTTCGGACGTATTTAAGGCCTTTCGGGGCGCAAATATGGAAGAAATTGAAGACACCTTCATCCGCCGAACTATTATCACTGTGGCCCAAAACGTTGCCGGTCAGATGTCGCTGACCGAGATCATCTCATCGCGACGTGCCGACTTACAAAATGGTATTCAGGAAGCTCTCAGCGGCGAGCTGGAGAAAATGGGCTTTAAACTCGACAAGATCAACATGGGCGCCAGTCATCTGCCACAGGCTATAGAGTCCCAGATGCAGCAAAAGATGGCAGCCCAGCAGCAGGCTCAGCAGGCGGAATATGAACTGCAAAAACAGGAGACTCTGGCCAAGGCAAACGTCGCGAGAGCGGAGGGTGAGGCGCAGGCCGTTATCATCAGGGCCAAGGCGGAAGCGGAAGGAAACCGTTTGCTTCAGCTGACCTTAAATGCGAATCTCATTCAAAGCAAAGCCATCGATAAGTGGAATGGTGTGCTGCCGCAGATCACCAGCGCCGCGACACCCTTTATCAATATGAGTCTCCGGCGCAATGAGGATCCGAAAGCTGCTAAGGATGTCCAGTAGGTCTGAAAACCTGGAAGAACCTAGAGTCCAGGCTTAAGGGAATTATCACTTCTTATCTGCTGCTGCCTGAACAGACGGCGTTAACGAACTATCCTTTTTGCCTGTCTCGTCGGCTAAAAGTGCAGGATTTTGCAGAACGGCGTTTGCAAAGGGATCGTGATTACTGTCATCTTTTGGCATTTGGGCCGGCAAATGCCCCTCGTGATAGCTGGCTTCGTTTTGTCTCAACTCATCAGGGGGCATTGCGCTGTTTGAGGAGCCGCTACTCTTACTTGAAGCTGCCTCAGCCGCCGCAGTGCTGGTCGATGATCCCTCGGCCGCCACTGCCGATAGCAGCCGACCATCCGCAGTATGTAAGCCGTCGTCTGAAATCAAGGGTTTACTATGATCCGTATGCTTTGCATCGATTATATCGGCAAGACTCGCCGCCTTTATCTGTTTTTGGAGTTCTCTTATTCGGTCCAGCTCCAGCTCACGCTCGGCTTCGTGAATCGCTTGATCGAAACCGCTTTTAACATCATTCGCGTGGCGTTTGGCCTGGACGTAGAAGCGTCCAAACTTTTTTAGCAGCTCCGGGAGTTTTTCCGGTCCGACGAAAACGACTGCCACAACGGCAATGACTAAAAACTCCATAGGACCGATTCCGAACATACAGGCACCCTTTCAATAAGATCGAGCTTTCCAAACGGCTTTTATTCTATCTGCGATGAGTCCAATTGTACACAGCTCACATCGGCCGTCATTTAAGGCTTAACAGCTCCTTAATGGCTTTTAAAAACCTGCAGCAATGCCTTTTGCGGATCGGCAAATTTCTTGATGCCGTCGCTCATCAGGAATTCTTCAAGTTTCGCAAAATCCACATCTTTGTCAATGGCCGTGAGAATCGCTTCCGAGGGCAGGCTTGCAATCGAGGAGGTGAAGGTCTGGCCACTTTGCTCAACAGCTTCATTCGTCTCTGGAGGATTGGTCTCAATGTCACTGCCGGCAAAGGCCCCTACATATTTCCATTTTGGATCATTGGGCTTTTTCGTGCCCGTACTGGCGAAAATCATCTCCTGTTCAAGGGGAAGCTTTTTCTGTGCCCAGAAGTCTTTGTTTAATTTCCAAATGCGCTTCGCATTAACGATGCCAACCCAACCCTGAGCGTCTGGGCTTAGATTTTTGACGTGCTCGTCGGTGTACACGTCCAGACGGGACACAAAGATACTGTAGACGCTTTTGAAACGCTTAAGATCCGGGTGACGATCCAGTCCCTTAACCACGGCATCACGAGCCGCGAGGTACTGACGGGTCGAAAAAATAAGGGTAACATTAAGATTGATGCCGGCCGCGACAAGTTCACTAAGGGATTCTATTCCTGCCGGAGTCGCCGGTACTTTGATCATGCGGTTGGGATGATTCTTAGCCCATTTTTTTCCCAGCTCGATGTATTTTTTTACGCGTTCTGCGTGAGGCATATTGAGCGTAGGATCTTCAATCAGAGGGTCAACCTCAAAGCTTACATAACCATCATTGCCTAAAGTGGCTTCAAAAACCGGCAGAAAAACCTTTTCTACCGCGCTAACCAGACGATCAGTCAGGGTCCAGGCCAGATCTTCACCGCTATGACCAGCAGCTTTCAGTTCGGCGATATCCTTATCGAACTTTCCTGACTTCACAAGATTCGCGACGATAATCGGGTTCGAGGTGGCTCCCGTGGCACCCTGGCTTTTGCTCAGGGCTACCAGCTGCGGGTCGATCGAGTCGAGCCAAAGTTTAGTTCCGGATTTTACTAATGATTGAAGGGGGGAGGTTGCGCTCATGAATCAAGTCCTTTCGAGTCGTAGCTTGTCGGCGGATGCTAGCAGAGCTTGCAAAGAAGAAAAAGATGCATTCTTTAGTCAAACATTGCCAACCATTCATTCATACGTTGTTCAGGATGCTTGGACTGAATCAGATCCGAAATTACGGCGATGCCATCGGCACCCTGAGCAAGAACCGCTTCGGCATGCTCCAAAGTCAATCCGCCTATCGCAACGATGGGGAAAGCAGGAAGGCGACGAACCCATTCACCCACCCGGGAAATACCCTGCGGACCAAATCGCATCGATTTGCTGGTCGTTTCAAAAACCGGTCCTAAGGCTATATAGGAAGGCCGGAGGCGCTTAGCCCGAGCCGCCTCTTCCAAAGAATGAGTGCTTAAACCAAGCCTTAGGCCGGAGGCACGGATCGACTCGAGATCCTCGGCGCTTAAACAATCCAAATCCTCCTGTCCCAAATGAACGCCAAAGATTTTATGCTCAAGAGCCAACCGCCAGGCATCATTGACAAACAAAGCAATATCGTTTGCTTCGCAGATTTTTTTGGCTTCCGCGATCGCTGCACCCAGCTCAGCTTCAGACTTGTCTTTTAGCCGCAATTGAACCGTTTTAACACCGGTCCTGGCGAGGCGGGCAATCCATTCCACTGAGGGAAGCACCGGATAAAAACCAAGCGATCGGCAGAGGGGTGCAAAGGCCGGACCGGCATCCGGAGCGACATTTCCATAAAATAATTCCGACAAAGGAGCGAGTTCAAACTCCGAGGCCAGATGGGAAAGTTCAGCCTCTGCAGCCCTGGCTATCGCCGCCTGGACATAAGAATGAGCGGCCACCACCGCATCGCGGAGCCCGAGGCCCTGAGCATGATAACAGGCGATCGCCGTACTTAAGGTGCAGCCAGTCCCTCGAAAATTTCCTGGCTTACGCAGAGCGGATAGATCAAAGGGTTTGCCGCCATCATCGAAATAATCGTAGAGCGTTTCGCCTTCGCTATGCCCACCTTTGATCAAAACGGCTTTTACCCCTTGGGAACGGATAAGCACCGCAGCACGTTTGACATCATCCAGGGTCTTGACACTGAACCCAACGATGGCCTCAGCTTCGGGACGATTCGGGGTGAGCAGGTCCACGGCTGGAAAAAGATATTCCCGCAGACCAAGCAAAATATCATTGCCGAGAAATGATGTACCTGAACTTGTTTTAAAGACCGGATCCACAATAAGCGGAACCTCAGGCCGGATGGTATCGGCCAACCAATTGATCGTTGAGGTATTCAAAAGCAAGCCGACTTTATAAGCCGCCGCATGCTCCATCGCCGCCAAAGCTTCCCATTGTTTATCGAGCCAGGGAATCGAGCTTGGTTCCGCAGCGAAGACTCGATTGTCGTTTTGGGCTGTGAAACTGGTGATAATCGTGCGGAGATCCTGGTTCAGGGCCGCAGCGACCCGCATATCAGCCTGAATACCCGCACCTCCAAATGGATCATGGCCGGCCAGAGACCAAACAGCAGGCGATGCGTGAGGTCTATTCATAGGTTTTGCTCATGATGCCAAAAAGGAAGGCCTACAGTGGGCGACGACGCCTGCGCCCGAGTCGATGCTTTCATAATACCACTTTCATAAGCCATGCGGCCCGCACTGACAGCATGACTGAAGGCCTTAGCCATAGTCACCGGATGCTGAGCCTGGGCCACCGCTGTATTGAGAAGCACGGCATCAAAGCCTAACTCCATGGCATGGGCGGCATGCGAGGGGGCACCGATGCCGGCATCGACGATGAGCGTAAGGTCTGGAAGCCGTCGTCGCATCGTCTGAAGCGCATCGATATTACGAAGTCCCTGGCCACTGCCTATAGGCGCCCCCCAAGGCATGATGATACGGCATCCCGCATCCCGCAATTTTTCAGCCACGATCAAGTCATCGGTTGTGTAGGGGAAGACTTCAAAGCCCTCGGCGCACAGAATGCGAGCCGCTTCCACTGTCGCAAAGGGGTCGGGCTGTAGGGTGTCGTCGTTACCGATCACTTCGAGCTTTATCCAATTCGTTTCAAAGAGTTCTCTTGCCATGCGCGCGGTAACCAGGGCTTCCTTCACGGAGTGACAGCCGGCTGTGTTAGGCAGAATATGAGCGCCGCTCTCCCGCAGATAATCCCAGAATCGCCCTGAATTGTTGTCCTGGGCTGACTCGCGGCGCAGCGAAACGGTGATGACCTGACTTCCCGATGCCCTGATGGAATCCTGCAGAATACTGGGGCTGGGATAACGGGCCGTGCCGAGGAGCAGACGGCTCCCGATGAGTCTATCGGCAAGTGTCCACATACTTTATCCTCCGGCCATAGGGGCAAGTATTTCGATTTGATCTTCGGCCTGTATCCATTGAACGCCATAATTTCGGCGTAAAACACACTCTTGATTGACCGCAACGGCCACAAAATGATCGAGGTAGCCAAGGCGGTGAAGAAGTTCCTGGACGCTGAGAGGCTTTTCAACAGCTGTCGATTTTCCGTTGATTACGATATTCATGCTTCAACCCCGAGCAAAACTAAATATTTGCTCGGCGTGCTCCACCGGCAAATCTTGTAAAAAATGTTTAAAGGCCCTTGCCAGAACGGGCGACAAAAGAAAGCCGTGACGGTAGAGGCCATTGATAGCCACGAGCCCAGCTTCAAAGCTGATCTTCGGCGCATTGTTTTGAAATGCCGGACGGATGCCATGCAGGATCTCGACGATGCTGGCTTCACCAAATCCCTTGTGAACGGAATAGGCCGCAGACAGCAGTTCAAGGCTGGAGCGGATGGTGACTGGCGCTTCGCTCGCCGATTCAATGCTCGTCGCACCGATGTAATAGTGATCGTTGGCCCGCGGCACGATATATACCGCGTAACGAGGGTGCATGAGGCGCACCGGGCGCTGGATTTTAACCTCGGGGGCATGAATGAGAAAAGCCTCGCCCCGCACCCCACGAAGATCGGCCGTATCACCCACCGCTCCAATGCCTCGGCAATCGACGACGATATCATAGAGAAGCGAGCCCTTGGCCGTCTCCACCACGTAAGGCCGAAGGTCCTGAACGTTTTCCCCAAAGAGAAAACGCACGCCTTCCGCCTCCAGCTTTGAGGCCAAGAGGGGGATCAACTGGCGATTGTCGATATGGCCTTCCTTCGGCAGGTAAAGCCCTCGTTCAAAGGCATCGGCAAGTTCCGGTTCGAGCTCAGCGACTTTAACCCATTGCGCCTCGCTTTCGGCGAGGTGCTGAAAGATTCTTCGCGTGGCGTTTTCAAAGTGCGGCTTATCGCGCTGATGACTTAAAAACAAAGTGCCGTTCGATTTGAAAAATACCGGTGCCGGCAATTCTTCACAAATCGCCTGCCAGAGCTCTATCGAACTCAAGCCGAGTTTGAAGATCAACTCATCGGCCGATTCAAGTTCCGAAAATGGTGCAAGCATGCCACCAGCCGCGAAACTGGTCGAGTTGCGATAATCGAGTTCGGGATATTTTTCATAGACGGTTACCCGCCACCCGAGCGAGATCAGCTCGCGTGCGGTGAGCAGGCCCATAATTCCCGCGCCGACAATGGCAGCATGCTTGATCAAAGGGTAGCCTCTTCTTCTTTAGCCAATCCCTGCGAGATGCGCATGGAGCAGAATGAAGGTCCACACATCGAACAATAATGCGCGGATTTATGCCTATCCTTAGGCAAAGTCTCGTCGTGATACTTCCTGGCAGTATCGGGGTCGAGGGCCAGGTTGAATTGATCTTCCCAACGGAAGCTAAAGCGCGCCCGCGACAGAGCATCATCACGAAGACGGGCCGCCGGATGGCCCTTAGCCAGATCCGCAGCATGGGCCGCGATCTTATAGGCGATCATGCCCTGCTTGACATCATCGCGATTCGGCAATCCCAAATGCTCCTTGGGGGTCACGTAACAGAGCATCGCCGTTCCAAACCAACCTATCATCGCTGCACCGATGGCGCTGGTGATATGGTCATAGCCCGGAGCAAAGTCGGTTGTCAATGGACCGAGGGTATAGAAGGGCGCTTCATGGCATTCGCTAAGCTGTCTCGTCATATTTTCCTGAATCATGTGCATCGGCACATGTCCGGGGCCTTCAATCATGACCTGGACATCGTGCTCCCAGGCGATCAGGGTCAGCTCACCCAGGGTCTTGAGCTCGGCAAATTGCGCGGCGTCGTTAGCATCCGCGATCGAGCCGGGACGGAGACCATCACCGAGGGAGAAGGTGATGTCATAGGCCTTCATGATTTCACAGATTTCATTGAATCGGGTATAAAGGAAGTTTTCCTGCTTATGATACTGACACCATTGAGCCATGATGGAACCGCCCCGTGAGACGATACCCGTAACACGGTCCTTGGTGAGGGCAACATAATCCTTGAGAACCCCGGCATGGATAGTAAAATAATCGACGCCTTGCTCAGCTTGCTCGATCAAGGTTTCGCGGAATATTTCCCAGCTAAAATCCTCGATACGGCCATTCACTTTTTCAAATGCCTGATAGAGAGGCACGGTGCCGATCGGCAACGGCGAGTTACGGAGTATCCATTCGCGGGTGGCGTGAATGTTTTTGCCGGTTGAAAGATCCATGACCGTATCCGCGCCCCAACGCGCCGACCATACCAGCTTTTCAACCTCTTCTTCTATCGTCGAGCTGAGCGCAGAGTTGCCGATGTTGGCATTGACCTTGACCAGAAAGTTACGGCCTATGATCATAGGCTCCAGCTCAGGATGGTTGATATTAGCCGGAATGATGGCACGACCGCGGGCAACTTCATCGCGGACAAATTCGGCGGTGATGACGTCAGGCATTGCGGCGCCAAAGCTATTGCCCTTCAAACGCGCAGCGCGTTCGAGTTCAACCGCTGTGAGGGATTTTTCCTGACGAATCAGGGCGCGCTCCTGATTTTCCCGAATCGCGATATATTCCATTTCTGGAGTGATGATGCCGCGACGGGCATAGTACATTTGTGAGACGTTTTTGCCAGGTTTGGCCCGACGTGGCCGGTGGCTGTCGAAGGGCATCGTGCCGACTTTTGCCATCACCTTAAGATACTGCGTGGTATTGCGTTCTTCGGTGTCGTCACGATCAAGGATCCATTCCTCACGAAGACGGGGAAGGCCCTTTTTAACATCAAGATCGGCATCGGGATCCGTATACGGGCCAGATGTGTCATAGAGATGGAGGGATGCAAGACTGCCATCAGGGAGTTTTTCATGAAGGAGGACCTTCTTCATTGGCACACGAACCGAAGAATGAATCGTGCCTGCAACGTAAACTTTTTGAAAGCTAAGCTCTTTTTCCATAGCAATACGACTCCTCTTTGACCGTCTTTACCGTCACTCAGTCAGCGTTGAGGTCTCATCAGCGTCGCGCGCGAGTCTAACCCGGAAGGTCCTAGGTCAGTGCAGGCAAGCAAGAGAGCCTTAAAGCTAAGGAGTGCAGCACGGAACAGGTAAATTAAGACACAAAGGAGCAGCCGCAAGCAGAAAATCACTTCGCACTTCCTACGCTGGTATGAACCAGTTCAGGTACTAGAGTTGGATGACTGAGCTCCTGGGCAGATTCATCCTCTCAGCCTTGCGGCACCCCTGGCGAAACTGGGAGAGTCTTAGCACATTTTGGATAAGAATGAAATCCTTGAATCCTGGGAATACTGAGGCGAAACTGCCGACGAGAGAGACTGGGTATTCTCTTGCTTCAGGAATGGCGGATGCCGATCCAGATTCTTTAAAAGTTGTTGTTCCGGAATAAAAAGACCCAAAGTCGGTCGAGCGCGAAGCCAGGCCTGATTTGAGTCTTTCTTTTCATGCGGCCAAGACCGTATTAGAGGGCAAAATCCGCAGCCAGAGTGATGGTTTGCTCGCCCACCAGGAGGAGATCGGCGCGCAGCCCAAAATTCGGACTCGCATTAAAGGCTGCACCGAGGCGAATATTCAATCGATCATCACGTTTAGCATCGCCGGAAAAGTTGCCTTGTTTAAATTCACCATTGGAAAAGGCAACCACCTCCAGGCCACCGTAGAGCGAGAAATCACGCACATCGCGCATGATCAAAGCGCCAATTTTCAATTCGGTCATCGTGAAATCGATATCGATGTTGGACTCGCTGAAACTAAAGCGATCATGGCTCAAAGTTCCGGTGAGGAGGACCTTGTTGAGATTGAAACGATGAACTTCATACTGCAGATCGCCAAAGAGACGAAAACCGTCCCCGCCACCAACCTGATTGTTATTGCCTATATCGCCATCGATCATGAGGCCGATGCCGCCGCCGATAGAGAATCTTGGGTTGATGGCAGCTTTATAACCACCAAATAAGAACTGGCCATCGACATCGATCGAGTTATTGTAATTGAAATAGTTGTCTATTCTATAATTGGTATCCTGGAGTATAAGGCCACCCGTGAAACGATTTGCGCTAACGATCGATGTTTGGGCCCGGGCAGCCGTGAACGGAAGCAAGGCGAGGGTCGCGAGAGCTAGGTTTCTGAGGTACATGAGAAACTCCTGATGGCTATATCCAGAAAGACGAATACAATTTCTATCATTTTTTACCGGTGACGCTATCAAAAAAGTCAGCCAAGGGTTGAATCGTCGCTTAGGATTCCGCCTTCTCGCTTCGCAAGCGGTCCATGACAGTCAGGTCTTCTAAGGTCGACAGGTCACCCCGGGAGATACGGTCAGCCGCTATATCCCGAAGCAATCGACGCATGATTTTACCGGATCGGGTCTTCGGGAGGCTCTCGGTAAATCGAAGGTCATCGGGACGTGCCAAAGCCCCAATCTGCTTCGATACGAACTGAATCAGCTCGACCTTGAGGGCATCGCTGGGCGTCACCCTTGCTCCCAATGTGACAAAGGCCACGATGCCTTCCCCTTTGATTTCATCCGGCCTTCCCACCACGGCTGCCTCGGCCACTGATTCATGGCTTACCAACGCGCTTTCGATCTCCATCGTCGACAGGCGGTGTCCCGACACATTCAAAACATCATCAATTCGGCCCATGATCCAGAAATCGCCATTGGCATCCTTTCTTGCACCATCGCCGGTGAAATACATTCCCGGGATCTGCGACCAATACTGCTGGTGAAAGCGGGCATCATCGCCGTAAATTGTTCTCGCCATACTGGGCCAGGGCCGTTTCACCACGAGAAATCCCCCTTGATCCGCCCCCACATCGTGACCCAGCTCATCAACGACTGCCGCCTCGATTCCAAAGAACGGTACGGTCGCGGTTCCCGGTGACGTCGCTATAGCCCCAGGCAATGGCGCGATCATGATAGCCCCCGTCTCCGTTTGCCACCAGGTATCGACAATGGGGCAACGCTCCTTGCCTATCACCTTGTGATACCACATCCAGGCTTCCGGATTGATCGGTTCACCCACGGTTCCCAGCAACCGTAGCGAAGTCAGATTAAAGGGACTAACAAATTCATCGCCCCAACGGATGCACGAACGTATCGCCGTGGGTGCCGTATAAAAAATGGAAACCTTATAACGATCGATGATCTGCCAAAAACGGGAGGCGTCTGGGTAATTGGGAGCACCTTCATACAGGATGACCGTTGCACCGTTGATAAGGGGACCATAAATCACATAGGAATGCCCCGTTATCCAGCCCACATCGGCAGTGCACCAGTAGATGTCGTCCTCCCTGTGGTCAAAGATATAGGAAAATGTGAGCGCGACTCCAAGCAGATAACCACCTGTTGTATGCAGAATGCCCTTCGGTTTGCCCGTGCTGCCGGAGGTATAGAGAAGAAATAACGGGTGTTCGGAATCGACGATTGTGGGTGGGCAGGTTTTGGATTGTTTATTGAGAGTTTCATCCCAGTCGTGATCACGCCCGGCGACTTGCGAGCTCATAGTGCCCAGGTTTTTCTTGATCAGTACCTTTTTAAGGCATGGGGCAAGAGCGATGGCCTCTTCGACATTTTTTCGAAGGTCAAGCATGGCCCCTTTGCGATAGCTGCCATCGGCAGTAATGAGAAGGGTGGAATCGGAGTCATTGATGCGACCTCCCAGAGCTTCGGAACTGAAACCTCCAAAGACCACATTGTGAACCGCCCCAAGCCGCGCACAGCTCAAAACCGCTATGATCAGTTCGGGGATCATAGGCATATAAATAGTGACCCGGTCGCCGGTCTTGGTGCCCAAGTCCTTGAGGGCGTTAGCGCAGCGACAGACTGCGTCGAGGAGCTGCTGATAGGTGAATTGCTGTTGCTCGCCCCGTTCCCCTTCCCATATCAATGCCATTTTATCGCCTCGGCCCTCGTCGATATGCTTATCCAAACATTGAACGCTGGCGTTGAGACGACCATCGGCAAACCATTTTGCATGCGGCAACTGCCAATCGAGGACCTGGGTAAAATCCTGCTCCCATTTTAAAAAGCGACGGGCTTGCTCGGCCCAGAACTTATCCGGGTTGGAAAGCGCTGCACGACTCAGAGCCTCATACTCTTCCCGCGAATTGACCTTGGCCGCTTCCTGGAAGGCAGGGGGAGGCGGAAATCGACGGTCTTCGTGCAGCATGCTGCTAATATTTTCTTGAGTCTTTTTTGACATAAAAAGGGTTCCCCTTCAGCACCATGGAAAGTCAGAGGCTAGCATCGAAGGTTAGCTGACAAAACACATAATTTAGCTTGACTGCGGAATGAATACGGAGAGGCCAATTGGAAAATGATAAGGCCGTGGTGGCCCGGCTTGCGCTTAAGACGGGATCGACGCCGTCGCGCGCTCACCAATGGCGCCCATTCGCGGATAAAAGGGGCGAGCTCATGGCTCGCGTCTCAACCTTCGGTGATCTGAAGGCAATCCCTGGCGGTTTTGGCCTTGACCAACGCCTCATCCAGACTCTCCCCCGTCGCCAGACATACAGCCATTCGGCGCCCTTTGGTGGCGTTGGGTTTGCCAAAGATGCGGAGGTCGACGCCTTTGACGCTTAAGGCCTTTTCCAGCCCATGAAATACAGGATTTTCAAAGGTCTGGGTGGCCTTTACCGCGGCGCTGGCGCCAAGACTGTGACGATGAATATGGGCGACGGGTAAACCAAGGATCGCGCGTGCATGGAGAGAAAATTCGCTCCAGGTTTGCGTGAAAAGAGTCACCAGTCCCGTATCGTGAGGCCTTGGGCTTACTTCGCTGAATAAAACCCGGCCATCCTTTAATAGAAAGAGTTCCACACCAAACAGTCCCCGGCCGCCGAGGCGATCACAGATGGTTTTGGCGATATGCTTCGATTCGTGGAGTTGAGCCTCGGTCATGGGATGCGGCTGCCAGCTTTCAACATAATCCCCTTCTTCCTGCTTATGGCCGATAGGATCACAGAACTGAGTTTCGTTCTGGCTTCGTATCGTAAGAAGGGTGATTTCGCTGTCAAAGGCTATAAATTCCTCAGCGATGACCCGGCCTGCTCCGCTGCGACCGGCCTCCTGGGAAAGCTTCCACGAGGCCTGAAGATCAGCCTGGGTTTTGGCGACCGATTGACCCTTGCCGCTGGAGCTCATCAAGGGCTTGATAACGAGGGGATAGCCAAGGACCTGGCCGGCCTTTTCGAGTTCGGCAAAATTATCGGCGAATGCATAGCGGGCCGTCGGCAGTTTCAATGACTCGGAGGCCAGGCGCCTGATGCCCTCACGATCCATGGTCAAGCGGGTGGCTTCTGCCGTTGGAATCACGGTGAAACCAGCCTTTTCCAATTCAAGCAGTTTGCTCGTCGCGATGGCTTCCACCTCAGGCACGATCAGCTGGGGTTTTTCCTTTTTGATGATGGCTTCCAAAGCTTTCGGGTCGAGCATATCAAAAACATGGAAGCGATGGGCTACCTGCATCGCCGGCGCATCAGCATAGCGATCGCACGCGATGACTTCGGCACCGAGACGCATGAGTTCCATGGCAAGTTCCTTGCCGAGCTCACCGCTACCAAGCAAAAGGACTCGCGTGGCTTTATTCTTAAGAGGCGTACCGATTGACATTTGACCTCCAGAGATTGGGGAATGCACAGTGGGTATCACAGTTAGCCGGGAGAAAAAACCAATCTATGGCCTGTCCATGTGACGCAAATTGGCCTGCGAATGGAAAAGGTGTTGAGGCGGATGCTATCGCCCGGACCCAGTCTATGGTAACGAGCGGGAAGGGAGGTATTTGCAATGAGTGAGGTTCTTGTTAAAGGCATTTTGGATTTTTGGTTTGGTCCGCTGGACAGTCAGGGTCTGGCGCAAAAATCCAAGGTAAAACAATGGTTTGCAAAAGATGATGCGTTCGATAACACGATTCGAAGCCAGTTTGGCAACCTAATGGAACTGGCGCCAATGGGGGCCTATGACCTCTGGAGTAAAAATCCAGAAGGACGGGTGGCCCTTATTGTTCTTTTGGATCAGTTTCCCCGCAATCTTTTTCGCAGCCAGGCACGGGCCTTTTATTGCGACGAAAAAGCTCAGGTGCTCTGCCTGCAAGCGGTCGCTGCCCACGAACATTTAACTCTGCCTTTAAGTTATGCCTATTTTGTGCTCATGCCGTTGATGCATGCGGAGAAGCTGGAGCTTCAGGATTTGGGCGTAAAGTTATGGGGTGAACTGGCGGAACGGGAAAAGGGAGACGGTAAAGATCTGATGCTGGGAGCTGTCTCCTATATGATAAAACATCGCGACATCATCGCGCAATTTGGTCGCTTTCCGCATCGCAATGCAGCTCTTGGACGGAGCAGCACAGCAGCTGAACTTGAGTTCCTGGCAAATGGCGGTCCCACATTTTAAGCTTTAAAAAAAGCCATCTCCTCTATGGGAAATGGCTTTTTTGTTGATTCCAATATCAAAGGCTCTTAAAGTCCTGTGGGAAGCGAGGGATCACGAAGGTTGTCGCGATCACGGAGACCATTTGGATTGGTCCTTTCATAAGAGGCATTGTGGGTTGATGTCATGGTGTCTGCTGCATATACGCTACCATCGTGCTGCTTATGACGATCATTGACATCGGTTCCATCGATGATGTTGCTGCCGGATTCTGTTGTGGAGGCGATATCGTTTCCACCTTCAGCTTTAAGAATTTCTTTGGCACGACTTATCAAATCGCTGGTATCACAGTGCACGGATAGAAGGATACCGCCGTCTTTGACCATCCCTTCATAGCGTTTGGCTTCAAACTCAGGAATACCCATACCAATCAAAGCACCCGCGACTCCGCCGACAGCTCCACCGATTCCAGCACCTGCGAGCGCAGCCATGATAGGACCTGCGGCTACGAACGGCCCAATACCTGGGATCGCAAGACTGCCGATACCAACCAACCAGCCCAAGGCCCCGCCAATGACAGCTCCCGACGAAGCACCAGTCGTGGCACCCTCTGGAGCTTTGGTGTTCTTTTCATGGGCGAACTCACGGGAACCGTCTTTATCAGGGAAAAGGACAGAGATATCTGAATTTACGAAGCCTGCCGTTTTTAGGGCATCAACAGCACGTTCGACGGTATAACGGTCTTTAAAAATTGCAAATACTGCGGTGTTCTTAGCCATCTGAGGAACCTTTCTATGTTGGTAGAGAAGCGAGCCCTTGCCCGTCTTCTTATATGCTATCTCTAAGTTTTCGAAAAAGAACAGATCGCAATCAAGCTATTGACGCCTGGCAATAAAATCGTAGACACAAATCGGAGGCTTTACGTACCAGTCCCTCCCATTCGTCTGCTTCTGTCTAAGAACTCTTCGACACTGATCTGGACTGTGTCCCTACCGGCCTAAAATTTTCCTGCTCCAGAATACAGTTCTGATCGTCGAAGTTCCGTACCTAATAAAGTCACTGATGCTGGGCATCTCATCTTTACGGGTATGGTGCCCCAATTTCCCTGGCTCATTAGTCCGATGAGGACCGAGAGCCATTTCACCAAGATCATGCCCCAGTCTCATCGTCCAAGAGCCAGACTCTTGAAAGAACTAATGCAGGACTCGTGCCTAATTTATGTTTCGGCGTGAAAATAAGCCTATAGGCTAAGCAAGCAGAGAGTTTTATGAGCCCAATCACTAAATTGATACAACTGTGAATGAAATTTGTGATACTTAGAAAATGGCAAGTTAGGGCGTCAATAACGCCGAAATAAGGGCAATAAGCAACCGCTGAAAGGCGGCTTTCAGACTAGGGAAACGACTCAGTTGATGGACAGGAACACCATCCCTTAATTTGCCAAAAGGCGACGGCAGGCATCACCTTAAGGCGCAAGTTTAAGACGCGCAATCCGAGAGTCGAGATCCGGGTGGGTTGAGAAGAATCGACCGAACCCCTGGCCCTTGCGGCTTTCAATTTTAAAAGCAGCGACCGACTGTTCGCCCTGGTGCGGAGTGGCTGCCACAGCCCTATTTCGTTTGAGTGCCACCAGCGCCCCTATCATATTGTCCCGGCCTCCCAGTCGTGCACCACCTGCATCAGCCCGGTATTCACGCCGGCGCGAGTAGCTTGCAACGATCATCGATCCAAAGATCATAAAGATGATTTCAAGGACGAAACTTATGGCATAGAAAGCAATACCACCCATCGACGAGCCTTCTTTTTCATCACTGCGCATAAACTGAGTGATCGCATAAGCGATAACACGGGCGAGGAACATGACAAAGGCATTCACCACCCCTTGAAGAAGGGTCATGGTTACCATATCGCCATTGGCGATGTGAGCGACTTCGTGGGCTAAGACGCCACGCAGTTCTTTTCTATCCATAGAGCGAAGCAGGCCGCTGGAAACGGCTACCAGCGAGCGATTTTTCGTGGGACCGGTGGCGAAGGCATTAAGATCCTCGGATTCATAAACGCCGACCTCGGGCATGACTTTAATGCCAGCCTGTTGGGCCAGTTCATAGACGGTTTGCCTGAACTCAAGCAGTCGAGCATCATAAGTATTATCGGCAACCAATTTAACGCCCATCGTCCATTTCACCATAATCCGCGACAGTGCGAGCGAGAGGAAGGCGCCACCCATACCCCAGACCAGGCAGTAGACAGCTAGACTTTGTAAGTCGAGACCGTTAGCGTAGAGATAGCGATCGGCACCTAAGAGGGATAGAATCGTCGACAGGCTTATAACGATCACTAAGTTGAGTGCTAAGAAGAGACCTATCCGTTTGAGACTTTGCATAGGACTTACTCCCAAAGATTTTTTTCACGTCGAAGTTGGTCAGTCTAACGTTTTACGGCACGACCTGGTTATAGCTAAAATCGATAATAAATATCTTTTGCATCGTTTTAGTAGATAAACTTA
>CAXSGP010000040.1:0-38707 GCA_964236955.1 uncultured Oligoflexus sp.
TGCGTTACTGGGGATGTTCGACGTTGGCGTAGCCAAACGTCAACAGCCCCTAGTAGTTCCAAGAACATGTCGGACACCATCTTCCTTGAAATCAGAGGGATAATATCTGATGTGAGTATAAGTACTAACACAGTCCCAATATCTTGCTGTTAGAGTGCCAGGTTCTGATGTGTGTCGGCAACTTACTGTTCCTTCGAGATTTTGTCTCAATTCCTGGAGAGAGGAAAGAACTTGGTCTGTATAAGTATTAATCGGATTGCCGTACCTGACAGTACAAGCGACAGCTCGAAGGCTAACGGCCATGATATATGCTGGCGCAAGTGTATCTGCGACGTGCAGATTATTTATCACGTTAAATGTACGGATGGCTGATTCTGCGGAGTTGCTGTTTGAGATAAAATCCTCTAGAAAGTTGACCCCAGAAAAGGGGACTATCACATAGTCATTCATCAAAGCTTGCACTTGCGCTTCAAGCTCATTGAGGCGAACGCTAAATATTTTCGAAATAATTTCTTCTTTAGCTTTATTAATGGCTGAAAGCACTTCATTCTGCCTCACAGCAACTTCTTGACCTTCTTTATAAGCTTTCATGAGGCTAATGGCTGCTTCAACTATGGCAGCCACTGGAATAGCCCGGAAGCTCGTCGAACCATTTACATTAGTCGTGATAAATTTGGGACTCGAATTTGATAAAAAATCATCAAAGGTTGCCGAATCAACTTCCTTGCAAAGACAGTTCGATTTCTCTACTTGCATAGATTTTTTCCCCATTGAATCCCAGTTAGCTTCAAACAATACTTTCATAGCATTCAAAAACAGCAAAACCACGACAGGATTAGGTTTGAAAAAATATAGACTTGGTAGGGTGCATTCTTTAAGAAAATTAATCATAAAATATCGACTAGATTTTTGGAGATAGAGCAATGGCGAGTTCACACCTGAAGTGTGAGCTCGCCATTGCTCTATCTTTAGTATTTCGGCGGCTAGGGGCCTGTGTATAGGTCTGCTACGCAGTCCGCGTAAAGTGGTGGCCTTTAAATCCTGCTTGAGAGAGGCGACGTTGGGTTTGACCTCCCATCAGTTGCAGTGGCGCTTCTAGTTCCATCCCTTTGTTGAGAGATCTCTTACCGTGCTTTCGGGCCAGACTTAAGTTGGGGGTTGATGCCGATTCGTTCAAAAATTAGCAGATCGCTATTAAGTTATTGATTTTATTAAAATAAGTAAACAATAATCTATCTTATACGATCAGAGCGGCGAGGTCAGGCTAGTTTTGTGGTCTTTTTTGCTCGGACCCAAAGATCTTGAATGGATTTCACTTTGCCAAGCGCTGCGCGCAGTCGCTGGGCATCAACGGCTTCCACCGAGTTCACGTTTGCAATAGATCCAATCAGTATTTCACAATCCTGCATGCTGAGTATCATAGCTCCAATTAGCTCTGGATAGGCATTTGCAAAATTATCGATAGTCGCCAGCGTCACATCTTTTTTGCTGACATTGAAAGCCTTACATATTTTATCGATACTTGCTGGATCTGGAATCACCTTTCCATCCATCCAATTATAAAGCGTTTGCCTTGTTACACCAATTTTTCCTGCAATCTGCGTCAGATTATGGGAATTAGCCTGAGCGATATTTTCCACAAAGCTTTTAAAGCTCGGGTTATTCATTGCAGGATCGAATGCATAGTCGATCTTCTCATCAAGCCAAGCAGTATCACCTTTTTCCTTGGTTTGGAGAGATTCGCAGTATCTTTCGGCAACATCGATTGTATCGAATGAGATACCATCAACTTCAAAGCCTTTGGCCGTTTTTTTAATTTCCATGGTATTCCCTCCATGTTCTTCCAATTTCATAACGATGCTCTTTGACGATGGATATGACCTCTTTTAAAGGAGGTGTTTTTTTTCCACCAAAATCCATCACACTATAGCCATTTTGAATATTGAGCTTGACCCACCAATCATTGTGGATCACGTGACAGTGAGGCTGATGGTGGTCATTGGTGTACACAACAATTCTGATTCCTCCCGATTCGTAGACTATTCCCATCCCCCCGGCCCCCCCACCGCTTAAAGGAAGCTTATGAGATCCTTATCGGCATGTCAAATATATATTTGACACATATTTTTATTTTAGATATGCCTTTGTTTTAATTCACTAAATTAAGTTCGAATCTTGGAGGATCAGGAATTTTCGCGACATCCAACTCGTATTTGCCAAACCTATTGATGTACTCTGTTCGATAAGGAGACAAGGCTTTTATGCACTCGGGGGACACTGTTTTGCCCTCTTGAGCGATCTCTTCCAGAACGCGGGTCAGGTGCACGACGTTGTAAAATACAACAAGATTGCCGACCAAATGATTATAGCGAAGCGCTTTTTGATGGCTACTTTCGGTCTAGGAAAGCCTTGCTTCTTTCGGACCCAATTCCAGCTTCGGCTCCTGCATGCCTTACGTCTGCCAACTCGCAGCTCCGCGTTGCCAGCTATTTCTTCGGCCACAAAACTTTGCGATTGATCATCTCACTGACAAAGGCCCGAACATCGCTCAGCCCCGAGTTATGAACGCCCGGCTTAAAGAAAGCGTGATCAAGAATTTGGCCCTCCCCTTCAAATAAAGTAAGGAACCTCCTTTCCAAAGCGCTAATGCCCAGCCGCCACTCGCAGTCCCGGTCCGGTGCAAAACGATATTCAATAAACACATCCTTCGCCGCATAAAAATTCTCTTCAGCCGTCTGCAATCGATTGGCAACGAAGGAAACATTCGGACTCAATCGGAAAACAGCTTCCGGCAGATTCCAGAGCCGCGCGTGGGCTTCGACGCATTCCTCCCAGGTATCGCTGGGCTTCAGGCTGATTTCACCCTCTTCATCCCGCTCGTCCCCTTCGACTTCGTCTTCCAGATGCTCAGGCACGATAGTGTCCATCGCGCGATCGAATGATATGGATTCCCTAATGGCGAGTGAATTGGCGATCGTCCAGAGATCCTGACGACGCTCGGTGACGGCAGCGGCGCATTCGCGCATCAACTCCTTCTCGCGCCCCGCCCACTGACCCCAGAGAGCAATCAACGCCTCTTCGGTCCAACCTTCTTGAGTCGATACGCTGTGAATCCGGCTTGCCAAACTATCAAAGGCTTTAAAATACCGTTCGAGATCAAAGCCAACCTCCTTCAAAGACCATTGGGCCAGAACGAGTTCAATCTGACTGCCAAGAGTTTGCACCTGCACCCAAAAGTTTTCCCCGGTTTGACCGTGATCAGAGAAGCAAAAGAAAGTCGAACACACAGCATTGCGGAAGGCGTGAATATCGCAATAACCGGTCTTTTCGTCGAGCATGGGGCAAAGCACCTTAACGCTGCGGCCAAAGGAATCCTGCTGTTGATCGTCAAGAAAATCTATCCACTGACCTGGGGTGGAATACATCCCTTCGGGAAGGAGCATACCGCGTTTTATCAGGCGATCGATGGCACGATCGCCAGCTGGCGTCTCCGATCCCAGGCCGAGGAGAAAATTGCTTACCCGTGGGTGATAGGTGCAGCAGCGATAGTCCGCGCGAAAACCATCATAACAGGCCTTCGGGCAGTTCATGCAGGTGGCCCGGCGCTCTTCAGGAAACTTCAATTGAAACAAATCCCTTGGCATCATCTCGGTCCAGATGCCTGGAAAACTATGTCCTGCCAGTTGAACGGGTCGGAGAAAAGGATCGTCATGCTGGAGGAGAGCTTTTAGTCTAGGCATGTTGAAATATCCGCCGGCTAGTGAATCTGAGCGGCAAGCTATAGGAAACGGCCTATTATCGCAAGCCTGCTCATGTCATGACCCCAGCTAAAGCGTCCGGAAGGCCCCCCATCTTATCATAATCAGTTCAGTTTGGTTTTCTACCCTACGATCCAGCAAGGACAAGATAAGACCGACATAAAGTCACTTAGGCGCCTCGACATTGAATTCTGCTTTCATTTGAGTTATACACATAAGAATAGGAGCAAAGATCTCCTCCAGCCGCCAGGCTTAACCTATTTCCTGACATGGTAAAGCACTTCGGCTCCCCAAGACACTATGGATTAGGTCCCAGAAGCTCCCTTCTGCAGCAGCATGAAAACTTAAGTTTTTCAGCCTTTTAGTACAATAAAAGAGCCTAAGCATTGAAAACTAAAGCCAAGCGTCAGGTTATTAGGGGCTCATGCCGACATAGTAGTATAATGTCTGTAGCCCCTCTCGTCATGAGGTTGAAAGAGTTCCTTCCTGTTTGCAAGGGACTCGAATCGCCACTATTAAGGAAAATGAATGTCCGATTTGAAAAACAAGCCTTCGAGCAACAAGCCTTCAAAAAACAAGCCAACTCATGCCGAAAAGGCCATGAAAAAAGCGGCCAATGCGCGCAAGGCTCGTGAAGAGGCCGTGAAACTCGAAGACAAACGACGGCTGGAAGACAAGGCTTTTACCGATGCCTACGCCGCACTGCTTGTTGACGGCCACGTCGCCGGTACCCAGGTTCTCCGTCTTCCACCACTTTTTATTGAAGATGATCGTCTCGCATCGTTCTATGGCGCGTATTATCAGCTGTCTGCCGGCATGCCCTCCTCAGTGAGGAAGGCTTTCAGCGACGTGCATGAGCGCTTTTTTCTCAAAGTAAATTCTCTCTATGAACTCCTTTCGATCGGTCGCCCGATTGAGAATCGTAAAGACCGTCAAAACGTTCTCGACAGTTCGCTCGCCGAATTCTGGAAGATCTATCCCCACATTCGCAAGGCCCAAAGCCGCGTCGCCGGCACAGTGAAACTCCTCGCCCGGTTTAAGGAAGAGCAGATCGTGGCCAAGGCGATCGCGGAAAAAGCCAAGATCGAGGCGCCCGCCCCTGAGACCGTCGAGACCGAGGCCGGTGATGCCGTCGAGAAGACCAGGGACAAAGAAAGAGATCGCGCGGCCGATCTTAAAGCCCTCGAACAGAATATCTCGAACCAGGACCATCATCTGGCGCAAGCCCAAAAGGCTCTCGGCAGTGAGCTGACGGCTTTGGTCCGTCTCACAAAAAATACCGAGACCCTTTTAACAGCGACTCTGCGTGGCTACTATATCTCACGCGATCGCCGCTTTTCTTCGTATGAAAGTGTGTTTGAGGGTGCCCATGCTCTGGGCCGCGAGCATATTGCGGTTCTTGGCCCCACCAACTCTGGCAAGACTCACGAGGCGATGGAGGCTCTAAAAGCCGCCAAAACCGGAATCTATCTCGCCCCTCTGCGCCTTCTCGCTCTCGAAAACTTCGAACGACTGGCGAGCGTGAATCTGGCAGCTCGCTTGGAAACGGGTGAAGAAAGTCTCGGCGCTTCGCGTGAAAACGCGACCCACTACTCGATGACCGTTGAGAAGTGTCCTTACGATAAGGTCTTTGATGTTGCCGTTATCGATGAGGTGCAGATGCTGGCCGATCCGGATCGTGGCGCAAGCTGGACCGCCGCCATCCTTGGAATCCGGGCGAAAAAGATCTTTTTGCTGGGATCGGCTGCATCGGCAGAGGTTTTGAGTCGATTGACATCGCTTACGGGGGAAAATCTCTCGTTCGTCTATAAGGAGCGCTTGTCGCCCCTGCGCATCGATCCAAAGCCGATACGCTCGGCCAAGGACCTGATGCGTGGTGATGCCCTCATCACCTTTAGTCGCGACGGGGTGCTTCGAACCAAGCAGCTTTTGCAAAAGAGCGGTCTCAAAGCGTCGGTGATTTACGGCGGACTTTCCCCTGAAGTCCGGCGGGCGGAGACCGAAAAATTCCGCGCTGGCGAAACCGATATCGTTATTGCCACAGATGCGATTGGTATGGGCCTTAACCTTCCGATCCGCCGCATCGTGTTCATGGAAACCCAGAAATATAACGGCGAAGGAATAGTCGATCTCTCCCATTCGCAGTTCCTCCAGATCGCCGGTCGTGCGGGTCGCTACGCACTTTCCAATGGTATCGCCACGGGCGAAGAAGGGGTTGCCGCCGTTATCGGTCAGGGCGATCTTCCCTTCCTGCAACGGGCGCTGTCGAAAGACCTTAACCCACTGAGCTTGGCCTGTCTGGTGGCCGAACCCCTGATGCTGCACATCGATGTCCTGGCCGAAGAATTGAAGACGGATAACCTGGTCGATATACTTGGTGCCTTTACCTACCGTTCAAACAACGACAGTATTCGCCGCTACGTCTCGCCCTCGCTGTCAGAAGCCGCACTTTGCCTAGAGGAATACCTGGTCGAACTCAAGGCAGAGGGCACCTGCCGCTTTCCGCCCAGCCTAGCTCAGAAGTTCTTCTTATCCCGGCTGCCGCTGCGATTGAATGAGGACTCCCATTACTTCTTCTTCCGGGCGCTGATCCGTTCGTTTGCGAAGACCAATATGCATCTGAGACCCGAAGACGCCTTCGAACATCTCGATCGAGTCGATCGCGTGGATCTTAAAACCTGCGAGTTGGAACGGGGATTGGTGACGGCCTATCTTCACCTTTCGCTGAATGAGGAAGAGCGGGCCCATACCATCTCCTTTCGTCAGGACCTCGATCGTCGATCCGAAACTCTGCTTTCCCAAGGCAAAGGCGCCAAGGAATCCGATAAGATCGCCTGGCCTTCGATCTGCGAAAAATGTGGCCGTAGTATGGGCAAAGCGATCAATTTTAAGATCTGTCGGCCCTGCTTCACCAACTCACGATATCGCGAAGGCGATTACTGATATCGGCCTTTGTTAAGGGCGGAATTCGAGTGCTTATCTGGAATTCCGCAGCTTTTCCCTGCCCTCCCGAAAGTCAGCAGCCCCCCTCTCCGACATTTGCGTATAAGAGTTCTTATTGCCTTGACCCGGGTCGAGCGCTCCTGTAACAAATCCTCGTTTGCACCGGTCTAACAGCCGGTCTTAGAATTTTGGAGAGCACACGATGATTTCATATCTTGGCGTAACTATTGACGAACTTGTACAAACCTTTGAAGCTGCTTTTTCCTTTTCTGACGACCGCACGGACCGTGTACATGAAGAGCCTTATCACCTCGAAGAAGTGATCATCGATGAAAATAACGACGCTCTGATCGCAGAACTGGCAGAAGCCTCTGATATTCAAGACGATGATTTCGATGATGAAGAGGATGAGTTTGAAGATGAAGGCGATGACGATTTTGTAGACGTCTTTGTCGATGACGATGGACGTCTGCATTCTCTTGGCGAATCCTTATCTTTTGCCGCTGAAGCGGTTATCGGCTTTTTGACCGACTATATCATTACGGATGACCTGGATGAAGAGTGGCTCTCACTTGATCATGCGCGCGGCGCCCTGCTTGCCCTTCGCATTTCACTGCCATCGCTTGAAGAAGTTCCTGAGGTTGCATGTGCCTATAGTTTCACCATCGATCGCGATCCCATTAGTGGACTGCCGTCTTTTGTTTCGATGAAGGCCTTGAGCCCGGACACAACGCTTCTCGATTCCCTGACACGAACCGCTACTCAGTATCGCGGCGTTGTGAGTGATGAGACTGCTCTTGAAGAACTTTTTGAATCGGTATCCATTCCAGAGAATGAGCGTTTTCCATTGGGTGATGCGATTTCTGAGGCAGCCTTCCACTTGGCAGACGAGCAGTGCGGCATCGCCTTCGATGTCAGCAAATTCCGTGGCGATCTTTTGAAACTGGCAGCGAAACGCCGTGTTCATGTCGTTCTTGACGAGCAGGATTCCGAACTTAAGCATTGATTCCCTATCGATTGAAGTCAGGCCTCGCTTTGCAGCGGGGCCTTTTTTTACCTGCCTTTCGGTACAGAATGAGTAGCACTTCATGCCCGGCATGATAGAAGTGAATTAGGGAGGATGAGGAAGCAATGAAAACTCAAACCTGGATCGTCGTTACCTTCGCTTTGGCCGTGATCGCTTCGGGCTCCCTTTATCTTTTCAACGCAGCAAAAAAAGCCGAGCGCCTGGCTGCGTCCCCGTACGAGCGAGGTTGGCTTTTGATAGAAGACAATGGCTGCACGAGTTGTCATCAAAACGATTCAAGCTTTCGGGCGCCGACTCTGGCCAATCTCTATGGCAGCAAAGTCACGCTTGATGATGGCTCCGAGCTTACTGCCGACGATAACTATATTCGGGAATCTCTGCTCAACCCTAAAGTCAAGGTACGGGCGGGCTACCAAAATACCATGCCTAGTTTCGAGGGCCTCTTAAGTGATGAAGACATTGGTTTTATCATCGAAGCCTTAAAAACCAAAATATGAAAAAGAGCCCAAGGTATTGATCCCCGGGCTCCTACCATCGCTTTTATTTCGAACCTAAACCTTAGGTCTCAGAGTCGAGGTATCTCTTTACACCAGCCGCGAGTTCGGCCCCTATGAAAGGGCGCAGTTTTGCAGCGCTGATGATGGCATCGATAGAACCAACCTTTTTCGCACGTTCGACTGTGTGAATCTTTTCAAATTCCGTCGCAACCCTTGCCTGATGCTCGAGATGAACGGTCTGGTAAAGATCGTCGTACTGGGCTTTAGTGAGCTTACCCTTGGCCAACTTTGCCTGAGCTTCGATGATTTGAGGATCCGCAAAGGTATTCTTAAGAACCTGCCGTGGGAAGACAACCGCAGCTGCGGGCGCGCCACCGATGACCGAAGCATAGGTTGCTTCCAAAGCGATCGCTCTCATGTTGGGATTCAGAGTCTTCGAGAACACGACATAGGCACCACCGTGATAACGCGAGACCACGACAAAGATCAAAGGCCCTTGGAAGTTGACGGCCGCACGGCCGATTTCAGCACCGTATTCAAGCTGGAGGCGACGGAGCGATTCGGGCGAACCATCAAATCCAGAAAGGTTGGCAAGCACGATGACCGGCATGGTGCCGCTATAGGAGTTGATGGCACGCGCAACTTTTTTGGAGGACAGGGGATAAAGGGTTCCACCCGTCCAGGTATCAGGACCATCGTTAGGAATCTCTCCGATCCGCTTCACCGTACGGCTTTCGATCCCGATGAGTCCGACTGGGTACCCGCAAACGGAGGTTTCCCAAACGATAGCTGTTTCCGCGTCACGGAGAGCCTGCCAACGCTCAAGACAATCGGCATCCTGGTCGCGTACTGATTGCATGACCTGACGCATGTCGAAGGGTTTTTTGCGTTCCGCATTGCCCGTTCCAAGAATATCGCCGATCGAGGTGAAACCTTGATTGAGCTTATCCGTATAAGGATAAATCGAGACATCACGATCGATCGGGTCCTGGGTCGGAAGCTTCGTACCGTAAGGACGACGAGTCGATACGTTGGTAAACTTGTAGTGTCTAAACAGCAGCTGATAGGCCTCAACGATATCACGCGCCCGGAATTGAGCCTGACCGTTAGGCGCCATGATACGTTCCACTCCACCGATTCCAATATTGTCTTCAGCAGAAACGCTACCCGAGAAATCAAGAGCCCGTTTCCCTGTCAAGACCATGGATCCGGTGTCCGTCATGATCAATGTTCCTTTGGTGTGCATGAGCATCGTTGCCTCGGCGTTCCAATAGGCCTGCGCCCCGACGTTGATTCCACACACGATGATGTTGATTTCGCCACCAGCTTGAGTGAACTCGATCAAACGCCTGAGAACGCGCGCGGTCCAATCGAGGTTCTCCGTTCCGGTATTCATGTCGATCGCAGCACCTGATGAAACGGGCACCCATTCCAACGGCAGTTTTTCAGCTTCGGCCCAATCAACAGCCGCCATCACGCGACGACATTCCCCTTCAGCCAAAGAACCTAAATCGCGAGTGGGGTCGCCAAGCACGAGGATACGATCGTAGGATTGACCGTCATCGGACTCATTCGTTATACGGCCGAACACCACGTTGGATGTGTTGAGACCATAGGTACGGCCTTCGACCGATATGGTTTTCTGCTCGCCATTGGAATTGACTTCAATATCAAACTCGACAAATCGACCTTTGGGAAATCTCTTATTCTCCGACTTGGTCAGGAGGCCGATGACTTCGTAAGGATAAGGGCTGCCGAGGCGCTTGGCGTTGACGACCTTACTCGTATAAACGTCGAGCGGCACCAGGACTTCGGTTGAAGGCACACGACCGGTCAGGGTGTAATGCGTGTTGAGTATCTCGAGGAGAACTTCGGTATCGACGGCTTTGTTCGACTTGGTGATGACGCGGGTGTACATCACGACCTTCTCAAGACCCAGACCTTCAGTAAGGGGGATGAGACGCTCAGGATACTGACCGACCTGCTCGATGCGAATAGGATGGGCATGGCCGAGATGAGCAATGATACGGTTCCAATGATAGATGCGTTTGTGTCTTGCCTGTTGCTCTCTGAGTACTTTGGCGGCCTCGCGGATACTGTATTCGATCTGGCTGATCGCCTCGAGTTCCTTCTGCTCGTTAAATTCAAAGTTCGGCTCGGGCACTTCGATGAAGGCGAAGAGGCGTTGGTCTTTCGGGTTGGTCTTGGCTTCGAGCTTCATGACATGCAGGGAAGGACTGTTATAGACGAGCTCAAGATTAAAATTCACAAGGCGATCGAGTCTCAGCTCGCGGTAACGCAAAGGACTGAAGCTCTTACGACGGGCATCCTCTTCCCACTTGCCACCCTCGTAGCGAAAGGAATGATAGACGTAAGTATCGGCGTTGACCAGACTCAGGCTGCAGAGATTCACGGCGAGCGGGTGCTTCGCGAGGTGATCGACGTAGACCGTATCCGCATGGGTTCCACTTCGCCGAACGTAGATGAGACACTCGACGAATTCACCCGAGGCCTTCTTCATCAGTCCCTGGAGCCAATCCAAAGATCCGAAATATTCTTCTTCCGTGACGATGGTCACAAAACTCAATACGGAGCCCGATGCCTGCTTTGAGCGTACCTGATAAAGCAGATTGCCCTTATCCGAGATCAACTCGCTGCTTTCAATCGTACGGTCACGGTTGAAACGTTTCGCCATAATTTCCAGAATGCTTTTCGCCTGAGGCGATGCACGATCATAGAGCGAAACGAGATAAGATACGATCTGGTGACCCGAATCGATGACTTCCTGCATCAGCTGCGGATCAATATCGCCGGTAGTGATAACAGGTGAGAGGACCTGGCCGAGCTGCGCCTGGCGTTCCTTCTTAAGTTCCTCCTGAAGCAGCCGATCGACGAGTTCATAACGGGCAAACACTGCGGCATCAACAAGGTTTGGACTCATCTGGCCCACTTGAGCCAGTTGATCCAGCACTGAGGAAAATTCAGCCGGTTCGGTGAAATCCTGAGCGGCTGGATAAAGTGTCTGCATGAAGAGCAAACTCACACGCAGAAGATCGGCGGTGACTTTGGTCGTCGCGTTGGACTTATAGAGATGAAACAGCGCTTTCGTGGTCAGCTCATGGTTTTTCTCATCGGCCCAAGAATAAAGCTTTATCGCCGCCTTGAGATGGTCGAGGAATACGGGCGGGAGACCTTTTTCCCTATCTTCGCGTCTAAGGAGATAGTGCATCAGGTATTCATGCGCATCGGTCGATTGCGTGCTTTCGGCATCACGATTTTTGAATTGAAAGAGCTTTTGGATCGTAACGAAGGCCTGGCACGATTTGACGACGAGATGAGCCGCCTGCCTGCGATACTCGGGATGAGACTTGACAAAATTTTCCAGCGAACTCAGCAGAGCTGCTGCTGGCTTGATAAAATCATAGCCGGTAAACGCCGCATAGAAATTGCGTTCGAGGACAGCCCATTGTTCGCCGTACCCGGCAGACTGGGTCGAGGTCTGATGCGCTGCAAGACTTGAGAAGTCGATGGCATCGGCTTTGCTCTTATCGGCTTCTTCCTTGCCTTGGGTTTGACTGAGCGTTTCAAAGTCAACAAGAGCCTGGCCAGCCGAAACCTGCTCGCCGGCTTTGACGTTGATACGCATCACGGTACCGTCTTCAGGGGCGCTGACAGCCATTTCCATCTTCATCGCTTCGAGCGTCAACAAAAGCTCGCCCTTTTTGACCTTTTGTCCCTCGTGGGTGTCGACCGTTAGCACGACACTTGGCGAAGGGGCGGTGATCAGGCCACCTGAATCGAATGGCAGCATGTAAGGCACGCCTTCGAGCTCGCACTGAAGGGCATTGGCGCGCGGCACGATCTGCATCTGATACTTACGGCCACCGGCCTGAACGATGATCTCATTGCCCCAACTCACATATTCAACGACGATCAGCTGACCGTTCACCTTCACATGATAGACTGGGCCGCCAACGGCCAGGACTTCCAACTGATAGGTGTTGCCGTAGAGTTTGAGTTTCGTCGCCATGTCAAGTTCGGGCATTTGCCGAGGCGAACTGTAGCGCCTGACCTTCTCGGTAAAATTCTCGAATTCGTTATAATACTTTTGTTGGTATTGATAGACCGCCGAAGCGAGGACCGCCACATCCCAGTCGCCCTTGGCCTGTTTGCGTTCTGGACTTTCTAAAAAGCCTTCGACGAAATCGGTGAGCACACCACCTTCCTGAATGCTTTTGGAGGAGAGCAGCTCGAGGAGAAAGCCTTGGTTGGTCGTACCGTTTTCAATCTCAATCTGCAACTCACTGAGCGCACGCTTCAATTTTGCAACAGCGGCCTCACGCGTGGCGCCGATAGCAATGATTTTGGCGATCATCGAATCGAAATCACCGGGAATGCGGTTGCCCCATTCGAAGCCCGAATCGATACGGATACCAGGAAGGAGGGGCGGCATATAGCGCTTGATGATACCTGGCGTTGGCGCAAACTTTTGATCAGGATCTTCGGCGTTGAGTCGGACTTCGATCACATGACCGCGAGGCACCTTGGCAATGTTATCGAGGGTTTCCCCCAAGGCCACCTTGATTTGCAGGTGAACAAGATCGACTTGAAATAACTCTTCGGTGATCGGATGCTCGACCTGAAGGCGGGTATTCACCTCCATGAAGTAGGCTTCCTTACGGTCAATATCGTAAAGATATTCGACTGTTCCGGCACTATGATAAGCTGCCGCCTTAAGCAGACGTGCCGCCGACGCCTCGACTTCCTTCATCTTTTCGGCGGACAGATGCGCCGGAGGAGTTTCTTCTATAATCTTTTGATTGTTCCTTTGCACCGAACAATCGCGCACACCAAAGGTATGAATGTTGCCATGGTAATCCGCGAGACACTGCACTTCCAGATGGCGACCATAAACGACGAGGGCTTCCATGAAGATAACGCGATTGCCAAAGAATCGGAAAATCTCATCCGATACGGAACGGAATTGATATTCCAGCTGGTCGGGCGTGAATACCTTACGGATACCGCGACCACCCCCGCCGTTTGCGGATTTGAGGATGACGGGATAACCAATCTGCAAAGCCATCTTCTGAGCGTGCTCAAGATTCTCTAAAAAACATCCGCTCCAAGGGCAGGTCGGGACTTCAGACTTATCCGCTAGTTCTTTGGCCTTGATCTTGTCGCCCAGACTGTCCATCGCCTGTGCCGTCGGTCCCAGGAGGACGAGACCGCTCTTTTCAAGCAGGGCTGCGAAATCAGCATTTTCAGCAACAAATCCCCAACCGACCCAGACGCCGCTGCAACCGGTCTCGATCAATGCCTCGATGAGAAATTCGCTATTGATATAAGGACTGCCGACGATGTCACCGAAGCCATGAAAGGACGAGAGTGCGTAAGCATGGTCGGCTTCCTTGACAAATAGCGCATCCGATTCTGCGTCTATGAAAAAGGCAACGGTTGTGAACTTCGTGGAGTAGAGAGTATTAAACTCCTTAGCTCCCCGAATAAAACGCACTGCCGCTTCCCCGCGATTGATGATCCCGATCTTGGCATCTGGCAAGAGTTGTTTCCGTTTCAAAGCGATCACCTTCGTAATAAATTTTACCGATCTTTAGCGGATCGAATGCTCATTGAGTTCAAGTCCAAAAAACCATGGCAAATCAATTTAGTGTACAACTGTTCCAAAGATCCAGCTCAAAAGACTAGGTCATATTGCAAGTGCCAATCGAGCATTTTTGCTTTCAATCCAGCCCTATTTAAAAATTCAATCTGACCAATTCTAGCAAAAGCTTTTCCGGCAAACGAGAGCTGACTTTTCATTTCTAAATCTTTTCAGCGTCATCATTATACTGATTCGTCGCGCGATGCGATTTGAGTCAGCGTACAATTTTGGCTTTGAACGCAGTCCTTCCACCGCAGCGAAGGACTGCCAATCCCTTGAGAGATCGCAAGAGCGTTTGGAATGATTTTCAAAACTTAGACAGTTAGGGTAACATGATAACCAGTCAGACTATGTCAGGTGAATGTCGCTCGGCTTTAGCTCCTCTCAAAGGCCCCTTCCTTTGAGCCCATGGTATGGGAACAGCCACGCATAAATAAATTCGCCGATGCTTTAGAAGTCTTTAGAAGTCGAACGAAGAACGGGTTAGACTGCCAAGTGAAATAAAAAGCTCTGGCCCCTGACAAAAACGCGTGCCAAAGCGGCTATATAAAGGATATTCTTTGACGATTGCACCCGTAAAGATCTACTTCGATGGCGGTTCCCGTGGCAATCCTGGGCCGGCATCGGGAGCGGCCTATGCTGATTTCGAGGGGGGACGGGAGCGGTCATGTTTCCTTGAGTCCGCAACCAACAACGAAGCTGAATATCGTGGTCTTCTCATGGGCATCGAACTGGCGAAAGAGCTGAAGCTTAGTGATGTCATTTTTCTAGGCGACAGCAAACTGGTGGTCATGCAGGTGTCCGGTCAATGGCAAGCGAAACATCCCATGATGAACGAACTTAAAAATCAGGTTATCCGGGAACTCGTAGGCATCCCTCATTGGCAAATCGACTGGGTAAGACGTGAGTTCAACGCGGAAGCCGATCGGGTTGCCAACCAGACTATGGATAAGTTCCAGGGCCTTGCGTCCTTGCCTAAAATAGCGATAAGTCCCAAGATTGCCCTTGATAATCTTTCTGCATCGGCAGCTCCGTCCTCTCTGGATGGGACTTTGCCAGCGGCACCGGTACGAGCGGACATCCACAAGCTGAACACACTGGGGCCGAAAGCCGCCTTTAGCGATTTCCGTTCCCTTAAGGTCGGGGGCATGGATGCTTTTTCGCGCGCGAATGCCGCGAATCTTGCCACCATTCTTCCCAATTTTACCGAACTTAACGAGTCCATCATGCTCGGCTTAAATACCGACCGCCATACTCAGTCCCTGAGTGATGCTGAAAAAGCCAGGTTACTCATCAATGCCTTAAGGTGGTCCGCCCGTGGACTTGCCGGGGATCTGTCTTTGCGCAAGGTCCTCGTTGACCTCGAGCTGGCGAATAATATTCGCGGGAAAAAATCCTGAGATGAACATGGATAGATCAGCGTTATGCATTGCGGACGGATTGCCTGGGCTCAATACCTTGGGACAAGGCATGACGGAAGCGAGGAATGGAGTGCAAAATGACGGCTTGTGTTGCCCATGCCGATATTAAAAGGCGTTATCTTGAGCTAAAGGATTGGGCTGAAGCCTATACCGCAAAGCTGGAAGCGGACATTCAATCGCGAACGGCGCTGAAGAGGCTGCACTGTTTTGTGATGGATCAGTTTGAGGAGGCTTATCCGGATGAGCATCTGTCTCGCGACAAGGCTTTTGTCTTCCTGTCTCTCAGGGTCGCGGTCGATCTAAAAGGCCTGTCGAAGGAGCGGGTGCATGCCCTTAAAGCAAAGGTTTCCCATGATAGAGGAGCTCTGCAGATACTCTCGGAAAATTTTCATGACAGTCCTTTTGTGCTTGATCTTGATTGGCATATTTCAGAAAGGGAAAGGGTTAGGGACCAGGGGGTGGAGTTTGCTAATTTCGTGATCGCCGATTGTATGATGCTTGCCCGGCAGCTTGAGACGCTTGCTCAGGGGGGAGAAGCCACGACCCTTGAGTCGCTTCTTAGTAAGAATCGCTAGCATTAATCTGATACTCGATAGCCAAGGCTGGCCCCTGACCTCGATTTAAAACAGTTAGGGAATGCAGTGACTCCATTCCCCTACAAGGGTGCCGGATGCATAGGCCATGCCTAAAAAAGCGGGAATAGCCCCGCTTTTTTTGATAAAATGGCCGCTGATTTACTATTCCAAAATTGGTCTTAAACTATTAACAATGATTGTTGGACGATCTCCCGTTTCAACCCCGGGGACGACGAGGTAGTCGCCCTGCACCTCGTATGAAATGCCTTGCACTTGTCCTTCTTGCATTTGATCTCTGAGGTAACGGGGAAGGACCAATTCATAACGCTCCAACTCGGAAGCCTGCAGGACGATGCCAGTGGTCTCTCCCCCTATAGCAGAAACCGGAGATTGAATTTCACCGGCGATAGAAATAGGCTCAAGCTCGCCCTGAATACAGCGACCGATGCGGCGATCATAGTCCGTGGGCGTAGGACAGGCACAGCGGCTCGCCTCTCCCCATAAATTATAATCCCGTGTGCAGACCAAAGGTCCACTTGCTACAACAGTGGCTCCATAAGCGCTGCTCGACAATAGACCTAGGATCGCATAACGAATTAGATATTTCATGAGAACTTGTCCTTTAAAAAGGGGTTTGGCTTTTTCGATTGGCCAGTCGACCGAAACACATACTCTTAAAACCTCAAGAAAAAGCCCTAATTCTCGCGTTTTTTCGCGAGATCCAATGGCCTTGGATACTGCAAAACCGAAGCCACTTTTCGAAATTCCGAATTAACTTTAAGCTATTCTCAGGTGAGCGAATTTGAAGGGACTTGAAAGGCTTGCTGTAAAAGGCTTCCTCTGGAACAGCTGCGCCTTAAAAGGGCAAGCTGCAAGATGGCTGAGCCGGCCGGAGCGAAGCTTGGCTAATTGTCAGACTGGCTGCCACTGGGGACTCAGACTAGGCCAATTTAACAAATCAGTAGAAAGCACTCGCTTTAATGCGCGATTAGGAAATCTGCTAAGATGAATGTCTGACTGTCCTTTACCTGTCACAGGATGCTTGAATGTTTCTCTTCGTAAAGCCAATTCGGTGCATAGGGATCCTGATAGCTTTTGGTCTTTGCCTGGCGAGCACCGAGTCGATGGCGGAAATCAAAAAGAAGAAGAAGAAAGCGAAAAAGGTCCCAACATGGAACTTTGAGCAAACCTATCGACTTTTAGGGACCTTTCAGGAGGGCGAAGCCGCCAAGGAACTCACCAACCCTAACAATCAGTTCTATCAGCTTCCCTATCGGACCCTGCTCATGGAATTTCGCCCGGAACTCCAAGGCACCTATCGCCGCTATAAGCTCGTCCTCCGACCGCGGGCATCAGTACTGGACGATTTTCGAGATATTCCGCCGCTGGTGCCGGCACCCCCTGGCTATAAACAGCCAAAAGATCAAACGTTCACAAGCGAAGCCTTTCTGAACGAAGCCTATTTGGCTGGAAGCCCGGCGAGTAAGTGGCAGTATGTAATAGGTCTCCAGAACTTCCAATGGGGACCGGCCGAACTTGCCAGTCCATCCAATCCATTGTTTCGCGATCTTGGTCTTAGTAAAACCTATTTTTTTGAGACAAGAGGCAAGGGGCTGCTAAGGGTCAACTATTCGCCCAGTGGCAAAACCACCTATATCTTTATTACGGAAGCCTTTGAAAATGGCAGCAAACGCGATGCGTCAGACCCCTATTTCCGCAAAAAAGGCTTGATAAAGGCTGAGTTTGCCGACGCGAGTCAGACCAACTATTTCGGTTTGGTTATGTCCGCAGCGGAACAGGATAAACCGCAATGGGGCAGCTATGCCAACTATGAGGCAGCTACCGGATTTACTGTCTACTATGATGCCCAAGCCCGTCAGGGCACTCAGCTTTGGAAGCCGAATTTTGCGGCTCCGTTGCCGCTTTTTGAACAAAATCTTAAACTCGACACGAGCATACAAAGCGCGAGTCTGCTGGGCCTCCGCTACGTCACCGTAAAAAACATCGACTACCGCCTGGAGGGGTTCTATGAGACGAGCGCCTGGACGGCAGGGGACCGGACCCTGGCCCGCGGTGTTCTTGCCAATGCCCCGACCTTAGACAACGCCAGCATCTATCTTAATCCTGGCAGTTTTTTTCCGGGTCAAAAGTTTGCCTATGCTTCGGTACGTATTCCCGAGTGGGGCTATAAGGATAGTTTCACGCTTTCGCTGCGTGATCTCTATTCGATCACCGATCGGACGCAAGCCGCCCAAATGAGTTTTGATACCTTCATTGGAGATAGTGTGCTCTTAAGTACGGGCGTGACGAGTAGCTTTGGAAAGGCCGATGGAGAACTTACGCAGGGCTATAGCTGGAGGGCCTTTCTTACTTTTGCGTGGACTCTTTGAGTTAGGGGCCACAAAAAAGGGCGGCTGCTAAAAGCAAACGCCCAAAAGATGACTGAGAGGATTTAAACCGAAGACATGCCCCGAGGATCAGTTCTTGATACAGATCTTGATATTGTCGACAGCACCGGTGCCCGAAAGATGAAGCATCATCTTGTTGATGTATTCATGATCATCGACGCTTAATGTTTGCAAAGCGCCGTTCGCACGGGCCGGAATAGACTGCTTTCTGGGCCTTGACACATAATCGCCATTGTCCGCTTTGATAAAAAGTTCGATTTCCGAACCTTTTGACTCAAAATCAATAAGGTCCATATTGATCACCGAGCTTGGCTTCGAAAAGAGCAATGTCAAGACACCGCCTCGGAGATTGTCGTCGGGATAGGTGACCAGGTCCAGCCCATCATCTGGAAGGGCATCGAAGCTATGTTCCGCGATGATCATGGCCTTGCCGTTTTTTTCGGTCGTTAGATCGAAGTCAAATCCCTCTCCGTTGCCATGACGCCCACGATCCGCCTCGAGAAACTTGGCTTTCATCGCCTCGTTTGGACGGTCGGCAGTGTTGAAAAGCACAGGAAGGATGGTTTTCAGACGTCCATTTTCCAGGCGTCTTTCAGCCTCAAATTCAATACCATAGGCCTGGTATTGATCCTTAAGCTTTTCGCCGGTCAACAAAGGTGTACCGTCAGGCTTTTTATCAAAGTCGATGACAAGGGTTTCACATGCCTGCGCAGCCTGCGCAGGGGGAGCCGTGACGGCCGGTGGTAGGACGGGATCGGCTTTGCCGGCGGTCGTGCCCACCGCTCCCGGAGGACTTGGGGCTTTTGCGCGAACTTCTGCAACTCCGGCACCACCGGGAATCCCCGGCACGCTTTGATTCGATTGACTCTGATTCGAACCAAGCTTGCCGGCATCAGCGGCACCGGCTGCAGGGGGGACGGAAGGCCCGCTTGCTGGCAAGACAGGGACTTCAGGACCGGCCGGGGTCGCGTTCGATGATTCAGCGGTAATGGCCACACCAGGAACAGCAATAGCTGCGGGGGCGTTGCTTTTATGCGTGCCTTTTGCTTTACAGGCAACAGCGGCTAAAAGAGGCAGACAGATAATAAGTGATTTGCGAATTGTCATTAAGAACTCCGAATTGAGACAGCTTGGAAATGGAGAAAAATCCCTCGCTGGGATCCCTTTTGGTTTTGCAAGGTTGGGGCCGTTCCAAGCAACAGCATCCCATTGCTCAAAAAAAGGTTTAAGTCATTGTTTTTATCAGGAATGAATAGGGGAGGTAGATGTAAGATTGATCGCTGGGGTCGATAATTGTCGAACAGCTGTCAAATATTTTTACAGGTTTGCCGAGATTGCGGTGGAAGAAAGGTCAGCCGGATCGAAATCTCCAGCTGTTACGATGCATCGCATCACTAAATATCAAAGCCTATGCCGGCCTGAATTTGCGTGGTCTGAGGATCCAACATATAGTTGCCGGCGAGATAAACATGAAAAGCCGGCTTGCCTATAAAAAATCCTGCGCCTACAAATGGCCCCCCGAGATTGGCATCGGCTCCGGAATTATCGCCGACCTTCGCATAAGTGGACGCCCCAAATCCTCCCTGGATATAGGGTGCAAAGGTGCCGGTGAGAAAACGATACTTGATATTGATATCGCCTGCCGCAGCGGCTGCAACGTTATCGTCATCCTTATTCTTATCAGCTTTGTCATCATCGGCATGAATGTCACCATCGATCCAGCCAATGCCAACTTCAAAATTCCACTGACTGCCCCAATAGAGAAAATTCACACCCACCTTCGAATATACCGGATTGTGGTAGCCTAAATTAAGCGTCCAGTCGGCAAAGGCACTGGTCGACTTTAAAATAGTGAAAAGAGCGATAAAGCAAAACAAAAGATTACGAAGAGTAGTTTTCACGGTCTCTCCTGAAACGAAATCGGGTGAAGCACCTTAGGTCTGTCACTCATTATACAGCCAAGTGAGTCCAATCGCATGCCCAGGCAGGGATATTCCTCTTTGCAAGAGGGCAAAACCACAGCAAGCCTTTGTTATGGCTCCTTGAATCAGCCGAGTTGAATTCTTACCTTGGGAATATTTCCGTAAGCGCCAACTCAGTTGCGCATTAAATTTATTTTCTATCCCCTCCCATCGACTTTGGAATGAATCGCTCTAAAAATAGAGATTCATTGATATCTTCCAGTCCTTCTCCAGTTATTCCAAAAATGCACCGATTACACTTACAACACGGCTCTATCGGGAGTGGACTATGAGATTATTAATTACCTTTATGATCTTGGGAGTGAGCTGTGCCGCTCCGGTGGTCAACCGAGTTGATTCCGGTACCACGCAAACCAATGCCAATTCCAAGGCACCGTCTCAGCTTATTACCCCAGGCTCAAGTCCAGCCCCTGCTAAGATTCCGGCAAGCGGCCCGGCAACGGCAGATTCTGAAAGTGTTTCCCCGCCAGGAAACGTCAGTGGCGCCCTGCTGACTTGCTCCGTATTGTTTCCTGCCTCGACAGCGAACCCAACAACGGGCGTCGGCTGCCGGTTTGGAAGTGTCGATGGTGCGCGTGTCCCTCTCACTGCCGTCGCTGAAATTGCTAATTTCGATGGCGTCCCGCCGACAGGCATCAGCATGGCCATTATCCCGAATCCAAACATCGATTGGGAGGTTCTTTATAACTTTACCGCCGCAAATCCGGCTGCCAGTGAGCAAGGCGCTCAGGCGACAAAAATTATATTGAATCTTAAAAATACCAAGGATGGCCAGGCAAGTGCCAACCTTGAGGTGCAACTCAGCCAGGTAGATTATCCCCTGCTGGAGGCCTGGGCTCCGGTCTGCAAAGGCATTGACTGCGCTTACCGCGAGGTAAGTACCGGCCTCACCTGGTCGCCAAGCCAGGGCCAATCTCCCGATTGGGACAGCGCCAAGGCTCGCTGCGATGCTCTGGTCTTCGCCGGTTTATCGGACTGGAAATTGCCGTCCCTGTTAGAATCACAGAAAGCATTGAGCGATAAGATTTCATCCCTTGCCAATCCGATCCGTCTGAATCTGCAACTTGGGACACGATATTGGACAGAGACTCTCACCGCTCAAGGGAGTTTAGATGCGTATACTCTTGATTGGTTTCTTCCCGATCTGAAGAGTGTCCTCGCTCTGCCCATCTCAAGTGGGAATCAAGACGTAATTTGTGTCCAGTAAGGTCTGTCATTTATCCAAAAAAAAACAGCTCTAGGCCAGGTTTATGGATCGAATCGACCTGCAATAGCAATCTTGGCACTATGGCGGTTGAAGGCCTTTGCCTTGCCTTAGCCATCAGCTTATCCTTCGCCTTGATCTTGATCATCGCCTTGGAGGCCTTGCCCTTGGACATTTTACCTCAGCTCAGTCACGTATGAAAAGGTAGCCGGACAATACCCTATTTTTTTCATCCAGAGGCGCAGAAATTCGCTTAGCTTCGGCGTCCGTTACATCGCTCGTTTCGCGGAGCTTGAGTGCCTCGGGTAACGGCAACGAACAGTAGGACAATTATAAAATTTTTTTCATAGCACTTCCTTAACTAAGCCACGGACCCCCTCATTTTTTCGTGAAATCATGAATCAGCTGCAGCAGATTGTGCCGATCGACAGGCTTGGACAGGTAGCCATTAAAACCTGCTTTCATACACTTGTCCTTCTCCTCCTTCATAGCGTGAGCGGTCAGAGCGACTATTGGATTAGGGAAATTGTTCTCTCTGAGGACGCCAAGCGCCTGATACCCATCCATGATTGGCATTTGAATATCCATGAGGATAAGGTCAAAAGTCTCCGTCAACGCCTTTTCTACAGCAATCTGGCCATTTTCTGCAGTATCCGACGAGGCTCCACTTAATTTTAGGAAGCGGCTGACTATGGCTCTGTTATCGGGAGAATCATCAACAATTAATACTTTGAGATGAGCAGGCAATTTTAAATACTTTGAGGGCTCAGCGCTAACAGCCAGGGACGCCCTGGATTCGACTCCGACTGAAGATTCCCCGATATCGATGATCACGATAAAGGTGCTGCCTTTTCCTGGTTCTGACTTTTCGAGAATGAGGTCACCACCGAGCACCTTGGCCAGGCGTTTTGAAAGCGCCAGCCCTAGTCCGGTTCCTCCAAAACGCCGGGTCACCGAGTTATCCGCCTGCATAAAGGGTTCAAATATCCGCGCCTGCTGATCCTTGTTCAGGCCAATTCCAGTATCGGTCACTCTCACTTCGATAGTCCGGCCCATTCCCTTTGCATTCACAGTCAAGGAAATGGTGACCGCGCCCTGATCTGTAAACTTTATGGCATTGCCTATGATGTTGATCAAAATTTGCCGAAAGCGATTGGGATCGGTCACGACATGAGAGGGAACCGGCGTCTGCCACTCCTTCTCAAAGGCCAGGTCCTTATCCTTTGCGATCATGCTCATGCTCTTGAAAACGTCCTCAAGCAAGCCCTCAAGGTCAATGGTAACCCGCTCGGCCTCCAGGCGATCGGCTTCAATCTTCGACAGATCAAGAATCTCATCGATCAGACTGCCGAGTTGCAGGGCGTTCGTGGATATCCTTTCGATATAACCCTTAGTATCGTCCTTATCGTCGAGATGCTCCCGAAGCAGATCGGTAAAACCGATGATCACGCCCAATGGCGTGCGAATTTCGTGGCTCATATTGGCAAGAAAGCGACTTTTGATCTGGTTGGCGCTCTCCGCATTTTGCTTGGCAGCCCTCAGCTCTTCCGCCAATAATTTTACATCGTGAATATCGGTGTTGGTGCCAAACCATTTAACAATGCGGTTATTGACATCCGTAATCGGAACCGCTCGTCCCAAATGCCAGCGATACGTCAGGTCGCTGCCGCATTTGATCCTATATTCGATTTCATAGGGTAGACCTGTCGTTATCGATTCCGTCCAACGATTGACACTCATCTGCAGGTCAGCCTCGTGGAGCACGGGACCCCAGTTCCAGCCTTTGGATTCCTCAAAAGTCAATCCCGTGTACTCAAACCACCTTTGGTTGAAATAGTCGAAATTCCCTGAATCATCGGCCGTGAAAACGATCTGAGGCATGGCGTCGGCAAGCAGCCGAAAGCGGGATTCGCTATCCTCAAGATCGGATTTGCTTTCAATCAGTCTCTGGCGGGCCAATACCCGGTCGGTGACGTCCGTTGCGTGAACATAGATTCCATAGGGCTGTCCCTCCGCATCCACAATGCGTTGAAATGCGAAGTCGAGAAAATACTCACGCGTGAGTTTACCCTCCCAGTCAGGAAAAACGACCCTGGCCTCGCGGTCAAAGTACGGAACCCCCGTGGAATATACCTTTGACATCAGATCGACGAAAAGATCATTTTGCCCTTCGGGTAAGGTCTTGGCAATTTCAGTGCCGAAGGCAACGTGCTCGCCGACCAGTTGCCTATACATCGAGTTGGCTTTTTCCAATGCAAATCGGGGACCTCGAAGGAGAGCCATAGCAGAAGGGGCTTCCGCAAATAAGGCTTCGAATTTTTGGCCTTCGATCTCGACTTGATGTCGGGCGGCCAACCGTTCCTGTTCGGTATTGACCTGGCGCTGAATGTCAGACCAGGTGCCGTAGTATTTGACGAGAATGCCATTTGCGCTGAAATAAGGATTGCCCTCGGCCTTCACCCAGTGCTCTTTGCCCTCGCGCATGATACGAAAGTCGATATCCACCTTGGTCTGCGCGGCCCGCGCCTTGGCCCATTCCTGCTCAACCATTTTCCTGTCGTCTTCATGCACCAGATCGAGCCATTGCCAGCCCAGGACCTCTGTACTCGGTTTCCCAACGAACGCATCGAAACTTTCACTGCAATAGTCAACCTCGCCATCGGCATTGGCTCGCCAGATGAATTGAGGAATGGCCTCGACGATCGTGCGAAGACCTTCGCCACTCTCTTTAAGCAGATCGACTTCGGCCTTTTGCATTTCGATGTCAGTGCAGGTTCCGAACCATTGCAAAATCTTGCCCGAGCGATCCCGAAGGGCCACGCCCCGGCCCAGATACCATAGATATTCACCATCTTGCCGTCGCAGGCGGAACTCACCCTGAAACTCTTCGCCGCTATCGAGTGAATATTGCCATTCACTCTTGAGGAAGTCCTTGTCGTCAGGATGAATAAACTCGCCCGGTCCATCCTGAGCCGCGCTGGACTGCGATTGTCCGGTATATTCAAACCAGCGGCTGTTAAAAAAGATCAGCTTTCCTTCAGGCGTGCCTATCCAGGTTATGCAGGGGACAATGTTCGCCAAAGTTTGAAAGCGCCCTTCGCTCTGTCTCAGTTCACTGATATCGATAAAGGTAACGACCAGCCCATCGTGGTGACCCTCATGAGTCTTATAGGGCAAAACCCGCCGCAAAAAGGTTCGACCGTCCGGCATCGAGATTTCAACCTCGGATAGACCGGACTGCGCGAGTTCATCCCGCGCTGGAAAAGGCGGCATGGCCTGGGCCTTGGTCATGAAATCGCCGATGCTCCGGCCTATGTCCGATATCAGGATCGGATAAAACTGGGAGAGATCCTTGGTGAAATTTTTGATGTGGAGCTGATCATCGAGAAAAAGGGTGGCAATCTCTGTGCCGGTGAGGAGATTCTCAAGGTCGCTATTCGACCGGATCAAGGCATCATTGGCAGCCTGCACATCTTCCTTTGAAGTCTCAAGCTCCTCGTTGGCCGCCTGAAGTTCCTCATTCATCGAGAGGAGTTCTTCGTTCGAGGATTTCAATTCCTCATTCGAGGCCTCCAGATCCTGCACCGTCTTATCGAGATCGTCGCGCATCATGGTGAGCTCACGTTCGAGCTGCTCAACAGCGGCAAACGAAGCTCCTGTTGAATCGGCGCCTTTAGCGATGACGTCGGTGTTAAGGATGCGGCCGAAGTACTGAAAGACGACCAAATAGAGGCTGATGCCCTCGCCCAGTTGCGGCATGGGCTGAACGGTCAAACCCAGCCTTTGGAATTCGCCTTCGATTTCCACATTGCAATTTTCGTTGGTGACTTTGCGTTTATGTTTTTTCGCCGTTGTGAACGCCGATCGAAGCGCTGTCCTGATGCTGGGTTTAACCTGTTTCAGGATGTTGTTTTGAAAATTTCCCTCGGATGGCGCGAAATAATGATGGACACCTGACGAAACGGTGTGGATCATCCCTTCATCATTGACGATTGCATATTTTGGTGAGAATTCATCGAGCACAATGCGTTGGCCTACCAGCGTTAGATCAACCTCCTGCCCATGCATGGGCTCATGGGCCTTCGATGTCTGATAGCTGCCGACCGAATTGAGATTGACCTGCGATTTGATGGCCGTGGTTCGACTCTGGGCAATTCTGAATTTGGCGCTGACCGTCCGGAAGAGTTCCTGATGTCCGGTGAGGGATTCGCTAGTCCCCAAAAACAGATGGCCATTGGCTCGCAAGGCATAGTGAAAAACGGGAATGAGTTTTTGCTGCAGATGGGGACCGAGATAAATAAGGACGTTCCGACAGGTTAGTAGGTCGAGCTGGGAGAAGGGTGGATCGTTGATAAGATTGTGCGAGGTAAAAAGGCACATATCGCGCAGCTCGGGCGTGACAATGTAGCGTCCGCCTTTGCGCGTAAAAAATTTCCTCAAGCGCTCTTCCGACACTTCCTCGACGATCGAAGCCGAGTAGGATCCCCGCCGCGCCGTATTGAGAGCGACTTCGTCGATATCCGTCGCAATAATTTGAACGACCGGTTTTACCTTGAGCGTCTCGATAATCTCCCGAATTATAATAGCTACGGTGTAAGCCTCCTCGCCGGTCGAGCAACCGGCTATCCATACTCTATACTTCTGCGGGTGAGAATGTTTGGCCAAGGCATTTTGTAAAACCGAAGCGCGCAGCTCATCAAACGCGGCGGGATCACGGAAAAAACTTGTGACGTTTATCAAAAGCTCCTTAAAGAGAGCATCGATCTCTTCACTTTTGTCCTGCAGGCGCTCGACATAGGCTTCGACGGAACGCAGTTGCAGGATCTGCATCCGACGTTGGATCCGACGGACCAGGGTGTTGGTTTTATAGTGCTTAAAATCATGGCCCGTGGCTTTATTAAGTATATCGCAGATACTGACCAGCGCCGATGCAATCTGGTCTCTCAGGTGCGATATATGGGTTTGATCCAAGAGCCGAAGGATATATTTTTCGTAACTGGCGATTTCGTCGGCCATGCCGTTGATCGTGAGGATGTGATCGACTGCACCGGAGCGTATGGCAGTCTCGGGCATGCTCGGATATTCAGCGGTGTCGGGTGACTGGGCTATCGTCATTCCGCCGGCATCACCTATCGCCTTAAGGCCTTCCGTGCCATCGGAACCTTCACCTGAAAACACAATGCCAATGCTCTTCTGCTTGAAGTCTTCAGCAAGAGATCCGAAAAAATAATCGATGGCCGAACGACGCTGGTCAAGACCTTCTGCCGGCTGCACGCTAAAGATCCCGGCTTCCAGTGTCACCAGCGCATGCAGGGGTGCAAAGTAGATGGCTCCCGCCTGTATAGCTATGCCATTGGAGATTTCGACTATAGGCAGCAGACTATCCCTAAGAGGCGGCACTGAATCAGCCGCATCGAGATGGTGGACCACGACAAAAGCCAGTCGATGCCCCTGCAGACGCGAAAAGAATTCACTCAGCGCTATGACTCCACCAGAGGAAACACCAATTCCGACGATGCAGCTGACAGGCAGAGAAGACGACTCAGGCGGATGAGATTGTGTCATTGATTCGAGATCCCTTGTATTGACCCGGACCCGGATGCGTCCAAAATACGCAAAGCAAGAGTAAAGGCGGGCACCCTAATACTTTAGGCCCTTAGCCGCATGATTCAAGATAATTATTACAAAGAGGATAGGCGGGATAGTAAATTTATAAGCAGCGTCTAATAAGACTCAGAAAATAGCGGCAAGTCAAGGCCAGGAGCATAGGATTGTAAAAGAACGGGTCAGGACTTTTTGGAAACTGTGAACGTGGAATTACAAGGGGAAGATCAAACCCGGCCTTGTTTCTGACTTTTGCAAAGTCCTCGGGTCGATGCATGGTCGATTGAGGTTTTTGCTGACATGATGTTAGGATAGCTTATAAACACAACCTAAAGGAGTCCCTGATGGCAAAGAATCCGACAGCCAAGGCCGATGCAAAAGCCAAAAAGCCTTATCGCCTGATCAAGAAGAAGTCGGGCCGGTACGCTGTTATGCAAAAAGGCAAGCAGGTAAATGGCGCTGAAAAAGTAGCAATTCTCACAGCTGAAGGTCTTATCAAAGCCTTAAAGCCTAAGGCTAAAGCCGCGGAATAAAGCTTTCGTTTGACTCTGGCCGGAGCATCGTCTGGGCCAGAGGCTCTTTCCCGGCAACAGCCAGTTCACTCGCTTCGACTCAAGCGGCCCGTAATTCGACGACTCCAGCCTTAAAAAAGCGTGGAACGAGCGCAGCATTGCAATTTTTAAAGAGAACAGGGTGCGAGGCGAACCGCTAAGGCTCTCCAGCTTTATAAACTGCAGAGCATGACGGCGGAATCTGCGAGGTTCTCAGTGAAGGTAACTGGTCTTTACCGAGGTATTCCAGCCTTTTTTCACTTTTGTAGCAAAGGATTCTTCAAATTCAATCTCTTGAACTTGAGGTGACACTTCAGGAAAATCGTATCGACTGGACGACTCGGCCTTCCAAGTCAGTCGTCCATCATGCCCCGTAATGCACCGAAAGACTTTGCCCGTGTCCTGGATGAGGACAAAGAGCCCTTCTTCGAGTTCTACATCTGTAAGATTCGCTTCACAGGAAATGGTCATTTTGATGGACATAAAGACCTCCTTCATCACAATCGCTGTTAGTACTAGCTTATCGGCTAATTCCTTCCAGGAAACTGAGCATTTATGTTCTAGATCTTTATGACATAATCAAAAAAATGCATTATTCTCACCGTCAAGCCCGCCCGCCATAAAAAATTGGGAATGGCGGCGGGGTGTTAGCTCCCCAAAAGATTCTAAAGCAAAACAAGAAATAAAGTCTACGATTTGGTTATGGTTAGTTATTTTTCTTTTTTTATGGGCTGATAAACGAGGAAGAGCAATCGAGGGCTACAGAGGGAGGAGTGAGTTCTAAAACATATAAGGCGAGTTTGAGAAGACAGCGAGCCCTTGCGCGAAAGTCGAAACTTTCGCGAGAAGATGAAAATTCTACCAACGATTAACGACTTACATCCTTTGCCGTGTCCTCATCTTTAAGGCGGGACTTTGCCGTTGGTGGGCAGGTGTTATTCTTCGGAACTGTCTTTCCTTTATAATCATTGGCTGTCGCATCCAAACAATTTGCGCTATCAACGGCTGCATTGGTAGCGGCTTCATTGGCCCTTTGATTATCCACTGAAGTGGGCACATTGGAGGGCGAGGCTGGATTCATATTGACCCCACCCACAACTGCGGCTCCCTGCTGGGTATTGAGAGTGGAATCGGGCGAGCTACGATTGGAATTAGGGTTGGACGTTACCGGAGTGCCTCCTGCCGAATCACCGGGACCCATAGGGCTTGGTTGGGCGGATAGATCGGAACGCGCATCGGTGTTGGTGGAATTAACATCTGCCTGCTGCGAGTCCTGTTTATGACAGCCGGTGGTCATAACACTGAAGAGTGCCAGGGAAAAACTAAGGAAAGATCGTTTCATGGAGTACCTCATCTGCAAATGTGTCCAAAGTCTTTGGACTAAAGCAAGAGCTATGCTTGAGAGGCCTAATTTTAAGACTTGAATTTAATAAGGAAAATTCATCAAGCAGCCAGCCTGTCATGATGTGGGGGTGGGACAAAACTGCAACAAGTGTAGGGCATTTCATACGGGCAGGGACTCGTGCTTTCGCTTTTATCTTCGCCCTTTCCCTCTACTATGACAAAGCCAAGGACAGCTTCCGGCAAACGCTCAGGGCCCAGTGTTGGTTAAGGCCAGACCGAGGCTGTTCAAAATCCTTCGAAAACACCTTTTTTTACGTTTTCACGCGCTTGGGCGACTTCATGGCGATCCCGCGTTTGGGACTCCCGATGGCGCATCGCATCGCGTTCACCGGAACTTGTGAACAGAGCTTTTTGCGTCGCTTTCTTAGAAACCTCGGATCGGACCAGGGCCTTATCACCGCCGTAGCTCACCGGGGCCTTGCGCATAACACGGCGATAGTCACCGGGATCGCCTTCACATTTAGGACAGGCCGCATTGCTATCCCATGCATTAAGCTCAGCTATTTTCATAATCGCGATATCTTCAAAGCCGCATTTCGTACATTCGATGTCATAGCTTGGAATAGTCCACCTCAGGTTGAAGAGCCGTTGAGGCTGATCCTATCATAAAAGTGGGCAGGCGAGGGGATTTTGCAAAACCGCTTCAGGTACGAAAGCTAATGAGGTGCTAGCCTGACAGATAAAAACTTATCGGCCGAAAGTCCGATATATCTTCATCAAAGCGATAAAAGACCCGATGCAGGAGGAGAAACATGGCGCCATCCCTATAGGGCACAAAGCGCGGCGTACCTTTGTTCTCGTGGACTTCCTGCAGCACCCTTTGGGGGACATCAAGAAGCTGACCCGACGCCGAGAGTTCCGCTTCGCTGGGCTCAACCAAGTCGACCCAGATTTGTTCCGTGGTCTGCAATGCCATCTCAGGCGTCATGCCCGTCCCAAAGGCTTGGCCCTTAGAGCTGAAATTCAGTCCATCGAAAGTATAAACTGTTGCGGCCCTATACTGTGTGCCAGTCCTAAGCGTTAAGAATTCCTCTCAACCCTTTTCAAGACGCGTGATAAAAAATATTGAGACTCTTTGTATTATATTAACATGGAAAAGTCGGCAGGAATGGACACGGGCAAGGTTCGCCGGGCGGCTCTGTGAATTTAAAAAGTGAATTTCCTATGAATTTGAGTTGCGACATAACCGCCTGCCACCAGCAGGTAACTTTTGCCGATCCGGCGGGAGCCTAGAGAGGAAGGTCGGGTAAGTCCAACTTTTCTCTCGCTCCCGAAAACCGTGAGCGCCAGGAATCAGCGACGTAAATTATTTTTGCGAATCAGTTCCGCCTGTCTTTTTGCAAGGATGTTCATACCGAAACTCGCCTCTAGCCTTTTGAGGTCGTATTCCATTTCGTCCATAAGGGTACCCTTATGCCACATACGAGTCGTTTTGCGCCATGCTTTTGAAAAAAAGTCCAAAATGGATCGATCGTCTGCAAAGGGGTCGAAATTCACCCTCGAAGTCTTCTGCATAAAGGAAACTCCTCAAAAGGATAATGTTAGACGCGTTCGTTTCTTGTGAAGGATTTCATGGATTCCGTTCCAATCCGATAGGTTTCGCTTAGTTTGAAGGAATGGTCGAGTGCAAGTCATGAAATCTGGCGAAAAAATCAGTACTTTTACGTAATTCTAAGCACGGACCTTTAGTTGGGCTGTCTTTAATTCATGCTTTTCCGAAATGAACATACGATTGAAAGCAGAAGCAGAAGCAGCAGCGATCCTGCCCCGAATGCAGAATTGCTGCTTAAACCGCTTGGGTCGTGTTTAACCGAGCGAGGACGCATAGCGCCTCAGTCCCAGTCGCCATAGAACCTGGTTGATTCCCAAAAACAAAAGCACCACAGCCATGACATGGAGCACCGACGCCCACCCGACCTGCTCAAAGAGAGCCTGCGCCGGAATGGATGCATATACAGAGAAAGGAATCACTGTCATAAGAAGGCCCCTAAGCAAACCTTTGAAAATATGATGCGGTCGCGAAGCAAAATTTACGCCTTCGAAATAAACCGCCATCATCGCGTCCGAACTTTCCCACCAGAACACAACCATCAGGAGGGAAAAGATCACCAGAAAATAGAGGAAGGCCGAAACCATCAGCAGGAGGATATAAACGGCGATGGCCCACCAGGGAAGGGAAGCCTGATAACGTAGGATTGCCCAGGTTAAAATAGATCCCGAAATAAGCACGTTTGCCAAAGATGCGAAGTTTATGTAGCGAAAGCCAACGAAAAACCACGAGGATATGGGTTTGGTCAGATAATGATCGAGAGCGCCCTGCCTATAGAGCATTTGAAACGAATGATACATGTCCGCGAAAAATGTCATCTGCAGGGCGTCGACTACCATGAAACCGCTGACAAAAATCATGGCCTGTTCTTCATTCCACCCGCCAAGGGCCGGGGTATGGCTATAGATAATTTTATAGAAGCCTAAAAATATCGCATAAAAGGCCACATCCATCAGGATTCGAAAGCCCAGCTCAGCGCGAAACTGCATCGCGCGCGAGGCTGCAAAACGCATAAAATTGAGATAGATCCTTAGATAACGCATCGCGTTTGCTCCCCCTTAAGCACCGATACCTGAATAATTTCGTACACCCATACGAAACACGAATTGACCGAAAGCCAAAAAAATCACGGTCCAAATCACGCCCACCGAAAGCCCCCAGAAAAAATCCGGCCAGGCCAGCTTTCCAAGCAGCGCCTCGGCCGGCAAGGCTGCAAGTATAGGGAAGGGCGTGTAGGAGAGGATCAACTGAGCCCAGCTTGGATAAAGACTCATAGGAATGAGTTGGCCTCCCAAAAGCATAATGAGGAAACTAAAAAGGACTAAGAGCGCCCAGATCTGCTCAAACCAAAAAGCCGAAGCCTGAATCGCTGACTGGATCACAAACCGAAGCCCTATGGACAGAAATACCAGGACAAAAAACTGCACGATCGCCGTGAGCTGGGGAAGCGCCTGTTCCCCGCTTGACGTCGCTACCCAGAATATTCCCAGGGCAAGGGTGCCTTGAGCCAAACTCATGAGCGAACTGCCCAGATGCATGGCAAAGCGAAAGCCAAAATAGGGAATCGGATAGACCAGATATTTATTGAGAGCCCCCGTATAAATATCGTCAGCCATGCCTGCAAATTGTTCCGAATTCACCTGCACCTTGCGCAAGGTCGACGTAATCATCGTATAGAGGACAAGCGACCAGGTCGTATAACCTGCAAACCCCGCACCACCCCGCGAATCGATCACCGCATTCCATAAAAACCAGTTCATCGACCCGACGATGCAAAGCTCGGCCAATAGGCTCATCCAAAAACTCCAGGGATAGGCAAGTCTGAGTCGCATCTGACCGCTCATGACCGATTGAAACCATTTCATGGCCGATGGCCCTCCTTGCGTGAGGTCTGGAGCGAGTCGATGATATTGGCAAGGTCCTCCTGCTCAACCGCAAGATCGGTGACCGGAGCAACCTTAAGTATAGCAAGCAGAGTTTCACTGACCGCATCGCGATTGATGTGAAGGCGCATCAGACCGGCCTGCTCCGGATCTTCACGCATCGCTGGATATTTCGCCAAGAGTATAGGCTTGAGCGCTTCGTCCTTGAGCTGCAGCTTTATATTGCGTCCCTGCGCATAGCTCTCGCTGATATTGGTGAGGCTTCCCTCATAGACAAGTTCCCCTTCGCGCAGGATCAACAGCCGTTCGCAGAGCGCTTCGACATCTTCCATATAGTGGCTGGTCAGTATCATCGCTGGCTTAAAGCTTCGGCTATATTCGCTTAAAAAAGCTCGAATCGCGCGTTGCGATCCTATATCGAGGCCTATCGTCGGTTCATCCAGAAAAATAACCTTGGGCTCGTGGATCAGGGCCGCCACGAGTTCAAATTTCATGCGCTCGCCAAGACTCAAGCGACGAATCTGAGTCTTCAAAAGCTTGCGCAGGTCCAGGGTATCGAGGAAAAAATCCAGTCGCTTTTGATAACTTTGCCATTCCAATCCGTAGATCTCCCGCAGCAGCAAAAGACTATCGGCGGCTGGCAGATCAGGCCAGAGCTGACTCTTCTGTCCCAGGACGATGGCGATCTGTTTTTTAAAGGCATTTTTACGCTCCCAGGGAATATAGCCTTGAACCTGAGCGCTACCGGCACTGGGATGCATAATACCCGCCAGCATTTTGATCAAGGTCGTCTTACCGGCGCCGTTGGCTCCCAGTAAACCGATGATTTCCCCTGGCGCGACCTCAAAGGATATTGGTGCCAGCGCGTGGCGCTCGATCCAACGACGTTTGAAGAGCGAGCGCACCGATCCCATCAGTCCCGGATCTTTCTCGGGAATTCGGTAGGTCTTCTGCAAGTTCTGAACCTGGATCATACAAATTATCCTCTTTACCAAAGCTTTATTTGGCAAACCCCTGAGTTGATACCTATCCCTAGATAATGACCGCCCAGTATTTCCTTGTCACTTGGGATTTGACTATGGAAAGCTCAGCGATGAATTTTAAATGGAGTCTTCATTATGAAAAAAGCCAAAGCCTATGCCGCTCTTACTAAAGATACCCCGCTCGTAGCTTTCAGCTTTGAGCGCCGCTCGCCAGGACCTCTCGATGTCGTCATCGCCATTCAATACTGTGGCGTCTGCCACTCCGATATCCACCAGGCTCGCGATGAGTGGGGGGGCTCAATGTTTCCCATGGTTCCCGGGCACGAGATCGTGGGCAAGGTCGTAGAGTTGGGATCTCAAGTCAAAAAATTCAAAGTCGGGGATCTGGCCGGAGTCGGGTGTCTCGTCGATTCCTGTGGCGACTGTGAAGGCTGTCGCAGGGATCTGGAGCAGTTCTGCTATAGAGTTCCCTCAGGTACCTACAACAGTTTGGAACAGGATAAAAAAACACCGACCCAAGGTGGCTACTCCGATCTCATCGTTGTGAAAGAAAGTTTTTGTCTCAAAATTTCGCCAAAACTTAATCTCGCAGCCACTGCGCCGCTCCTCTGTGCCGGTATTACGACCTATTCGCCCTTGCGTCATTGGAATGTGGGTAAAGGTCACAAAGTCGGCATCGTCGGCTTAGGTGGGCTTGGCCATATGGGAGTCAAGTTTGCAGCTTCTTTTGGCGCTCACGTCGTGGTCATTAGCACTTCAGAAAGTAAACGCGAGGATGCTCTGCGACTTGGGGCCCACGACGTCATCATTTCCAAAAATCCAGCCGATATGAAAAAGCATAGTGGGAGTTTTGACTTCATTCTCGATACCGTCTCGGCCGAGCATGATCTCAATGCCCTGCTTAAACTTCTCACGATCGATGGTAAAATGGTCCTCGTCGGTGTGCCCGAAAAGCCAGCCCCCATTGCGGCCTTTGCGCTTATTGGCGGCCGAAAATCATTGGCTGGCTCGGCCATTGGCGGAATCAGGGAAACCCAGGAAATGCTGGATTACTGCGCTGAGCACAACATCCTGTCCGAAATCGAAATGATACCCATTCAAAAGATCAATGAAGCCTACACGCGCATGCTCAATAACGATATCAAATATCGTTTTGTCATCGATATGAAAACGCTCTAAGTTTTACCGTTGACAGGAGAGGCAGAGGGGAAGAGCAAGAGGAAATCGAACTGATAAAAAATCTGGGGAAAATTCCCCAGATTTTTTTCTTCAAGCTTTTAACCCTTGTGTGCAATTTTTATCTGGCAAAAAAGCCTGTTCCCCGCATAATCGGCTTCAACTTCGACCCATGCTCATCCGTAAGCGGCAATCGCCGCCTGGCCGCAGGTGGTTGGGGTAGCAGAAAAATACGATTTTATTCTTTTTTTTCAATGTCTTATGGCAAACGTCAACAGTTCCTAAAAGGTCTCAAGGAAGAATCAGCCCTTTAAAGGATTTTCTTCGATGATCTGTCGGGAAATGATCAGGCGCTGGATCTGATTGGTTCCTTCGTAGATTTGGAAAATCTTGGAGTCCCGCATCAATTTTTCAACCGGGTATTCCGAGTTGAAGCCGTAGCCGCCAAAAATCTGCACAGCGTTGACAGCGGTTTTCACCGCGATATCACCAGCAAAACATTTTGCCATAGAAGCGAATTTCGTGTTCCGACGACCCTTATCATGCTCATGGGATGCACGATAAACGAGCAGACGAGCCGCTTCGATCTCTTGAGCCATGTCGGCAAGCATAAACGCCACAGCCTGGTGAGCGGCGATTGGTTTGCCCATGGTCTGGCGTTCCTGAGAGTAACGCACGCAATGTTCAAACGCGCACTGGGCAAGGCCGACAGCTGCGATTGCAGTGCCAGGACGGGAAAGGTCAAAGGCCTTCATGGCGATCTTAAAGCCATCGCCTTCCTTGCCCAGCAGGCAATTCTTGGGAACTTTCACATCAGTAAATTTGATGGCGCGGGTATCGGAACAGCGCTGCCCCATATTCACTTCTTTTTTGCCGACCTGAATCCCGGCTAAATCAGTAGGGATAATGAAGGCGCACATTGCCTTATGACCTGCTTTTGGGTCGAGGGTCGCCAGCACATAATACCAAGAGGCTTTGGATGCGTTGGTAATCCACATCTTTTCGCCATTGAGCAAGTAGCCGTCGCCGTCTTTTTTTACTGTGGTGCGTATGGCCGCCACATCGCTACCCGCGTTGGGTTCGGTCACGCAGTAGGCAGCCATGACGGGCGCATTGACCATAGGCTGCGCAAAACGCTCGAACTGATCAGGATTGCCGGCAATCAGCAAGGGACCAAGAGCCAAATCGTTAGCACCCATGGCCGTTTGAATGCCGGTACAGCCATAAGCCAATTCTTCGGCAATGATCATCTGGTCCATCATAGGCAAGCCCATGCCGCCCACCGATTCAGGCAAAGATAGCGTGAGCAGGCCTGCTTCGTGGGCCTTTTTTAAAACAGCTGTCGGATATTCCATGGTCTGATCATGGTGAGCAGCTACCGGTACAATCTCTTGGCGACTAAATTTTCTGGCAGCTTCTTGCATGGATTTCTGCTGCTCGGAAAGATCAAAATTGATCATGGATGCTCCTTTATTAAAACGTCACGATCGCGTCTATAGGGTATGTGAGTCAAAGCACGAAGCGACTTATTGCTCTGATTATGGCAGCTAAGCCATTCTGTGTCAGGTACGGGGTAGAATTCTCCCACTACTTTGCCGTTCAAGGCAGCAATCATCCCGAAGAATGAATGTGGGATCAACCGTTCTTTTCTCGAAGTCTGTTCATTTTGGCTTCTTAGGCTCCCTTAGGAAGCCTCGGCAAAACTTTCTCCGTCGCGCCATGAGGCGGAAGTTCAACCCCTTTGGATATCGGTAATTTGTACTCATGAAAAAAGCCATCCCTAAGGATGGCTCACGAACAATCGGGAGAAAAGGGCCATCCCCAATCCTGGCCAGGGCGTATCAGTACCGAGAAAAATTTATTTGAAAGATTCCGTGGGAATATAGACAAAACTATTGGAACCGGGCGTCTTCCACTTTAATTCCAGGGCGATGCGAACCTTCGGGCCTTGAAAGTAGTCGAGGGAAAGCGCGTGATTGCCTTTTTTGATTCGAACCGTCTTTTCCTTGCGGCCGACTGTTGTCGAATCCAGAGGATCGCTCCCAAGCGCCTGGTGGGTGCCATCGTTATCGATAACCAGAATGCCGTCGATATAAAGTTTCGCACCGTCATCCGAATTCAATTGCAGGACGTAGTCGCCATCGACAGGAATGATCAAGGTCGTCGTCGTCTGCAGGGCGAAGAATTCGAAAAGCCCAGGCACATCCGGAAACCCGGCTTCGAAGTTACGGGGTGCAACCGCGTACTTATCCATACAAACAGTCGTCACTTTCCTGGCCTCGGCGCTATTGGAAAAATCAGGCAGCCGGGTTGCCGAACTATTGATTTCAAACACGTCGGCTAAGATCGGAAATACCTTATTGCCCCGGGTGCAGCGCGAGAAAATCTGCTCGCCCGCTAGCACGGTAAGGACGGTCGAGGCAGTAACGCTGGGGTCAGAATTCAAAATTGCGGTGATCGTCACTGGAAAATCTTTGTCGTTTGTTTGGGGGCTGGTATAGACACCGTTTGGGTCGATGCTGCCAATATCGGTCTTAGCGGAGGGCCCTGAGATGACCCACTTGACTGAAGGCGGATCCACTTCATCCTTTAGGGTGGCGACGGCCGTAATCTTTTGTCCTCCAGGTTTGATTTCCGGCGAAGGCGTCGTGACGGTCAGGATAAGTTTTGCGGCCGTGGTTGGATTGCCCTGGCCGGGATCGCTGCCCTTGGAATTACCCGAACCAAGGGTTGGGACCGTATCAAGGTCAGGGACCACATCGGCACCCGGAAGGGGACTGGCGATCACAGGCTGCTCAACCGCTCCATCCCCTGAGCCCGTATTTGCTGAATCATCGCCTGAAAACTTTGAAGCCGAAACGTCATCGACGTTCTGAAACGATGCATTGCGACAGCTTACTGATGTAAGCAGCACCCATGCAGCTATGGATAATGTGAACTTAACTTTCATGCCGAAACCCCTCTAACGAGCAATGCCCATACGCCCTTATCGGGCCTGCTCCCTTCAAACTTGACCAATAGCGTTAGAAGTCTTGACTGGCCTGGGTTTTTGCCTAATTATTACAGTCAATAAGAATCGGCTGTTTTTATAGATTTCTGATCAGTTTTGGGAAAACCATTCCATTGCCGCAGGCTTAGGTCTGCCCTGGATCGGCAGGACCCATCCGGCGGCATAGGCGGCTTGGTTTCCCCCGCTGTTATCCACTTTTATCTCCATTGTTCGGAAAGGATTGATTATGAAAAATTTTACTCCAGCTTTATGCTTTTCCCTGGCCCTCCAAAGCCTTTGTCTTCTGCCGCTGGCAGGCTGTATCACCGAGGACCAGGAGCCGGCCCAGGAGACGGTGATCATCAAAACCGAAGACAGCGATAGTTCGCTGCCGCCCGAGGCCATCGCCGACCTTGGATCCGAAAACGTCACCAACCCAGTTATACCGGATAAAAAAGGCCCGGCCCTGACCCCTGACGATATCGAAGCAGATGCCGACCCCATGAAGATAGGCTTTGAAACCGCTAACTGGCAGTTGAGTGATGTTGCCAGGTCACGCATCAGGGATGTCGCGGAGACTTTAAAGAGCGACCCTTCCAAACACCTCAGGATCGATGGTCACTGCGATGAACGGGGATCGGATGGTTATAACCAAGCCCTTTCCGTGAAACGGGCGGAGACTGTCCGCAGGGAGCTGGTCCGGCTTGGGATCAATAAGAAAAGACTGAAGGCAACTGGTTTCGGGCGCCGCCGTACTCTGGTCAAAGGTCACAGTGAAAAGGTCTATTCGCACAACCGCCGCGTTGAAATGATTTTTGCGAACTAAAGCTTCAAGTAAAGGGGGGGTGGACCGTGCTAGTCAATGTCATTCGGTTAATTCTCCTAAATAACTGATATCGGAGGCGACAAGGTAAACTTTTCAATCTTTATCAAATTGAAAGGTGCCTCCATGGGAACAACCTCATTTCCTCATTTATGGGAAAATATTTTAGGTGAAATCGATGAAGTCTGTTGCGATTTTGACAAATCTTGAAGACGAAGACTTAGAATAATTGACACCAAACTTATTGTGAGTTTCATATTTCAAATTG
>CAXSGP010000041.1:0-6995 GCA_964236955.1 uncultured Oligoflexus sp.
ACGAGTTTGCCTGTACTTTTCAATCACTTATCTCAAACGTCAACAGCCCCTAGTTCCAAACTCTAGCCGTTAACATTTTTACTCTTACGAAAGTGCGGGATTCCTAACATCCATAATCGTGAAAGAGCCAGCTCAGGGAGCGAGAAAAAACTGAGGTCCCGAGCCATAGCGAACGTGCAGCTTGTCTTCCATGTCCCGCGTAAGGATTTGAGCGCCTTTATTAACCTGAGCCCAGTCGATTTCGTCAAGCTTATGCTTATCTTCCATAAGAGACTTAATGAAGGCCACTCCATAGAAGGTTGCAACATCCCCAGAGGAACAGCCAAAACTGGGACGGTCGGATTGTGAGGCTGTGAACAAGGCGACATTGGGAAGCTTCGCCAAAGCGCTGGGAAACTCTTTTACGTTATCATTGTTAGAAATAAACCCTCCACTGTAGCATCCTTGAAAAACCATGATCTTTTTTACCGCAGGATCCTCGGGCACGATGGATGCCACGGCTTCAGGGGTCAAGTGGTTCAGGCTATCACATTCATTATCGCCATTATCCAGGACCAGCGAGGGAGCATGCGCATAGCATTTCAGCTGCTCCCTCGACATTTTTTCCGGTGCTGGGGGAGCGCCATGCGAACTCGCGTAGAAAAAGAAGTTGGAAGGTGTGGGATAAGAGACGAGAGCCTTTTGAATCGTCCTGAGTATCTCTCCCCTTTCTGCAACATGACAGCCCCGCAATTGGGGGGCCAGCAAATCAAACTGTTCTTTGTCGGAAAAATACTGAACAGCATCGGGCTTTGCATAAAAGCAGGCTATCTCCTCCGATTTTAAACCTTTTTCTCGGAGTATTGACGCCATCCAGACAATCTCTTGCGCAAAGTTTGCGTTCTGCGCACTTCCCGCCACCAAAACAGCTTTCGGCGCTGTCGACGGGACCAGGGTACTAAAATCCAGCGGCACCCTGAGATCCTTCTCGTGCTTGGCGAGAAGCCAGGCGGAAAGGTCTTCGAAGGATCCGGACCCGTACTTTACGATGGGAGCTTCCAAGCCAGGGGCGATGAGTTTAAAGCCTGGATAGGATGTGTTCATCCCAAACGATCGCAAGGCTTCATCATCATGGGTGACATCGATGCGAATGACTATAAATCGACCTGAGCCATCGGCAGCCAGTTTCCGAACCGGAGCTTTCAATTCCTTACACACGTGACACCAGTTCGTTACGAATTCGATGAGAACCGTTTTCGCTAAGGACTGCTTGAGAATATCCATGGCTAATGCAGGAGTGGTATCGATTACGTAGCCATCCTGTCCTCGGTTCATTGCGCTAGGAAGATCCCTAACCACTCCCATATGGGAGCAGGCGCCAAGCAACAACGCCAGGATCAGCGACAAGATAAGAGAAGGGTCTAGAGCTAGTCTGATCTTGATCATATCGGCCTCACCTTAAAGCTTCAACTGATGACACTCTTACCATAAGAATTTGGAACATTTAGGGTCCAATTGAGTCATGTCGCTGGTTTCGTTCTCAATACCGCCATCCTCGGCCTTTAATGCGCAAGATTTCCGTTCACACTCGAGAAGGTGAATTCAGCCCTGCGATTTTTAGCCCATGATTCTTCGGATTCGCCAATGACCGCGGGTCTTACTTTGCCAAAACTTAGGGTTCCCAGGCGTTCCTTGCCCACCTTTAAGGAAATCAAGTATCTTTTGACGGATTCGGAGCGGCGCTTTCCGAGAGCAAGATTGTATTCTTCGGAGCCTCGCTCATCACAGTGACCTTCAATATTCAACGTGAGGTCAGAGTGTTCGATCATGAAGTTCGCTAGGGATTCAAGCTGCTGCTTTCCCGCCTCAGTCAAGGTCGATTGATTGAACTTGAAATAAACGACCTCTGCTTTGAAGTCTATTTTTCCTGTGGTTTGGTCCACATCAAAGCTGTCGTTGAGCAAACCGTCCCTTGATTTCCTGTCGCGCGGAATCGGCAAGTTGAGTGGTGATTCGTCGGCTTTGACAAGTCGTTGGCGATTGCCGTCCAAGAGTAGCTGGCGGTTTTGTATGGTGCGGATGGGATCCTCAGATTCCATGTCCTGATTGCTGCAGGCGCTCAGTTCGAAGGCCAGGTGCGCCATGATCAAAATTAAGAAAAGCCTCATGAAAACGTCCCATCGCAAAGTGTCACTGTTTCCATAGGGACTATGCCTTTTGGTTTGACCTCGGTGCCCATCACCTGGGTCGAGGGCTTTCCAGGCTAAGCGCCAAACGCCCGAATTATAGTTCTGGTAAGCCCCGAGCCCTGTCCCCAGAGAACTTTATCGGCGGATAACGGGATTCAATGACTTAATACTCTGGAATTTTGGGGCGTGCCCCGAACCTGGGCTTTGCCTTGAGCAGCGGACCGTTGGGTGTGGCATCTATCAGCATTCGATTAGGTCTTGTTTTTCAAAGGATTAAAAATATTTTTAGGCCGAGGATCGGCGTATGGGATTAAAATGGTCGGCGGCTGGGTGGGGGCGACCCATTCGGGCGTTTGATAAGCGTCAGTGATACAAAAAATCCGAGCCTTTAGCAGACTCGGAAATTTTACCAAGGGAAAGATTTGAAGTTCGCTCTCACTTTATCCAGGCATCGTTGGCGCAAAGAAAAAGAACGCGATTAGAAAAGTAGAATTTCACCGGGCTTACGCGCTTCTTCCCAATTTTCTTCGAGGACTTCCGGCATGAAGGCATCGGCCGAAAGTTTTTCCTGATCGGTAACGAGCTTTCGCTTGATACGTTCATAAAGTATTTTTTTGAAAGCTTCGAATTCTTCCAGCGGTGCGCCGCGGTCGAGGTATTCTTCGATGTCACCAATCTCGGCAATGCGGTGTTCGATGATCTGGCGCAAAAGGTCGAAGCCCTGCGTGAGCACGACCAGATTGGTGATCAGCTGCTCGATGTTCTGAGTACGTTCGAAGATCGCGACCTTCGTTTCCTCCCAATCGTCTTCGCTCATGGGGTCCATAATGCTGAATGCTTCACGGATTGCAGCAAGATCGTGGGCATCAGGTGTTGAAGCCGCGATATAGGCTTCCTCTAAGAACTCACGGCCTGGAACAGAAACCAAGAGGCTGAGGGTTTCAGAGCCCCCGCTCTCGATAAGTTGGACGATTTCCAAGAGGCTCTTCCGGATCTTACGGATTTCCTGTACGGCTTCGAGGACCGGCTCGCGCTTATCCCCTTCAACTTTATGCATGGCCTGCTGAATATTCTCGGCAATCGTAACGATTTTCTTGATACTGAGGATGATGTGGCCAAAGACGGACTCCGAATCTCCGGCACGTTCGTTCAAAATCTTTGCCTCAGATTCGGCTTCGCGAGCCAGCACCGCCTTATCAGTGTGCTTGATGATCTGCATACTGATAGCCTGACCCCTGTACTCAAGGGCAAGTTCTCCTGAAAGCCGGATCACCGACATGGCGATACTCCTGGCCAAGTCTTCAGCCAAGGCCATCGTGATCGATGCAAAAGCGATGTAATCGTACCAGGCGTCAAACTCGGTTTTACCGGAACCCGTGGGCGCTCGCTCGACCTTGTCGCCAAAGATAAAACTATGCCGGCCGACGATCTGCTGGCCGCCGATACTTGCAAAGCGTCCCGAGGTCGAAACGGCAACAGCATCGTCACCGCTTAGCTGGATCTTGGCCGTACTGGACCCGGTCGAGACTACCGACAGTTCGATTTCACCGAGCTTCGCCTTGCGAAGTGTCGGCAGGAGCGCGACGTAACGGAAAAGGTCCAGCGATACGTGCCTTAGAATAAAATTCAGGTTCAGGCCGGAAAGGAGCTTGTCCAGTTTCAGAAAACCGTTCCAGCTTCCTGATGCAAGATACGTGAAATTTAAGTGAACTGATTCTTCGGGGCTTTTCTTATGCCGTTCTTGAATAAGCTCGATGGTTTGATCGAAAGAGGAAGATTCATCCAATACTCCCCGTAAGTAGATTTGGCCGTCAGAGCCAATCACGGCAGAATACCTTTTCTGTTCGAGATGAGTCGTCATAGTTGCCCGCTTCTGTTTTTTCTTATCCTAACATTTTCGTACGGCAATAATCCAGCAGTATTGGTTATTTGGCGGTGGGATCACATTGCACAACGGCTTTGCGGTCATAGCTGCCAGTCGCTACCTTGAGTGTAAGTCGGATTTACCTGGAAATAAGATAGGAATGGTCTGGAGTGGGGATTAAGCGGCCCCGAGTCGTTAGTCGAAAAAATATTGGACTCACGGCTTCGGCAAAACATCTTAAAATGAAGATATATTTATCCGTTATCAAAGGATTATATAATTTTATTTCAATCATTGCCTATTGGGAGGCAAGGGCTAAGCTGTAATTAGAAAAGCAAGAGATGGGCCGGGCCGCAGGATTCTAAAACCTGGCCATAATTCGTTAAAAACCCTTATAAATACTTTGCAGATGAGTCGATGCGAAGACCAGGCCGGTCTTCGCTGGTAAGCATGGTATAGCTTTTTATTGCGAAAATCATGCGGTCCTGGCACCAACTATTGGGCTGAAAATGCGGTGTCTATACCCGCTGGAACCCAAAGCACCGATTTGCCTGTACCGTTGATGATATGATTGATCCCACTGCCTTTTGCCGTTCCCAGCCATTGGGTGACGATATGTCGGAACTTAACTCCAGGGGCCGATGGTGACTCGATTGCATTTTCCAAAACAGCGACGTTATCGAAAAAGGCGTAAATCCCTAGTCCCTGACCATCGAATTTCGTGACTTTGTCACTAACCTTGAAGGACGCCCAACCTTTGACAGTGTTGTGTGTCCAACGGTCCTGAGAGGGGACATCGTAGGGAATTTCAGATTGATAGAAATACACTATCCCGTTCTCACCGTTCCATATCGTTTGATATTCTTCGAAATGTTCGACAAAAAGACCATAGGCCGAAACATTGTCACCGTTGACTATAATGCCATTCAGCGCCTTGTTAACATCCCAGCCCACGCCGTTGCCGTGGTCAGCGCGCCAGAGCCAAATGTTATCGATAAAGGCGTTGTTTGAATTGAGGATAACACAGCTTTTTGCGAGTCCGGGATTCACCCCCCCAACCCGACAGGACAAGTCAGACAAAGCAATAGGATGCCCTTCGTGGCTTTTGGTCGTCTTGTTCGCCCCTATCCTCAGGATCGTTTCGGATTCCTTTGCTCCCGCATCGAATAAAAGTCCGGTCAATGTCACATCGTCAACGTCATCTATAATTACCGCCTCGGTTCCCTGGTCCGGTATAACGGTCGCGATACCGAGTCCCAGAACAATCGTGCCCGGTTTGCTAACGTGAAGGGCACTTTTTAGGTGATAAATTCCAGGGGTGAGGATCAGATGTTTGCCACTGGCCAGAGCATCGTTCATCGAACCTGCGGTATCATAGGTGGAATGCGCGATATAAAACCTGTCTATGGGTAGAGTAGGCGGCGCAGAGGCACCTGGCCCCCAGCTGATACCCGTGCTATTCGTTTTGTAGGCAGGCACCGCAACCGAATATTTTCCCGCGGCATCGATTGTGAGGTAAGGCTTTTCACGCATCAAGGGCGTTCGGTCTATCACGGTGTGGGGAGGTGCCGGCCAGCTTGGAGCCGGGGCTTGTCCATCACCGACGAATACCATATTCCAAACACCTCCTATCCAGTGATGGAGCTGTGAATTGCGTGTAAGGAATTGCTGCTGAGAGCCTGAATTTATCGTATCGTCGATCAACGAGTCAGCGATAAAGCCGCCGCTGGTCCAGGATGGATCATACTTTGCGTCCCAAAGGTTTATCGTGCCCTTCACATGGAAACGGCGCAGTGCAGTGGCCTGCGACACGGCCCAGACATTTACATGTTCATCAAGTGTCGGTATCACCGCGATATTTTCTGCGCCTCGCCAGAAGTTTTGAGTGCCATTGCCCTTAAACCAGTCCGATGTCACCCGGATGGCTCCTGTGATCACTGTGCTGTCGGGGGATTGACCTAAGCCGAGGACCTGGGTGTAAAACCCGACTTTCACATCGAGATTATACTGGCCCGGTTTGAAAAAGAAAGCATAGCGATCGGCACCGAATTGGTTCTTTTCCTGACGTTGGAAAACCTGATCGAGCCTGCTTTGCATATCTCCCGTTGCCATTGCCGGATCGAAGATCAATACATTGGGACCAAAGCCCTCGGGGCGCGTTCCGGTCGGTTTGTCATTTGCCGAGTTGCTGACGGGAGGTGCGGATGGACTGGGGCTTGCTGCTGTCCCGCCCGCAGTCGAAGCTGATGATGGTTTGATGCCGCCCGTGTTAGGGGAACTGCCTGGAGTCGCTGGCTTGCCAGTTCCGCCGTTCGACGATTCTTCGGATGGATCATCGCCCGGTTGCGATACTTCCGAATCGGAGCCGTCACTGCCAGTATCTTTACTATCAGACTCACTCTTGCCGTCTTTGGGCTTGGTTGTGGTTTTAGACTTAGGCATGACACTGGTAGATTTGGACGGCACGCAGGAAACGGTAAGGAGTGATCCGGTGTATATCACGATGCCGAAGACAAGTGACCAGTTTTTCATGTTTATCTCGATCGTGGCTCAGGGCGTTTGGAAACTGTTCCAGCCGAAAGATTTCTAACTGCCGGAATTGAGGTTCCTGAGGTATCGGCAGAATTATCGGAAAGATTAAGGGATTCGGTATTTACTTTATAAAACAAATGCTTAAATGCTGTCAATGAAACGTTAAGATAAAAAGGCAGTTAGGCATTCGGATCCTTTCGGCCGAAAGGAACGAAAAAAGAGAATTTGAAAATCAGAGTGTAGTAGTTGATTCCGATCCTAACGGAAACGACCTAGAACGTTTGGTGTTGGTTCGAGCGGAGGAAATTGGAAGAGCTTGTGCAACAAAAAGTGAATGCCAGGCTTTTTCCGTCTAATGAGGCCTATCGTGTCGTTTGGCTCAAGGCTCAAGGCTCAAGGCTCAAGGCTAATGGCGGACATTTGCGACGAGA
>CAXSGP010000041.1:7095-37699 GCA_964236955.1 uncultured Oligoflexus sp.
GGCTCAAGGCTCAAGGCTCAAGGCTCAAGGCTAATGGCGGACATTTGCGACGAGAGTGGTTCCAACCGAATCGGCCATCGAGTAAGAATACAAAGCCTAAAGTGTTGAATCTCTGACCATGATTTTTTACTGTGGATCTTTGATAAGGTTTTTTAGCGCGTTTTTACCGCCTCTTAACTAACCAGAACCATTCAAATAATTTCCGATTTTCCCGTAAAGGAGCTAATCCATTAAGGTTCGAACCCCCCTGGCCGATAATACGTTAGTTCAATTTTTTATTGCGCGGGGTATCCGATAATGAAGTCATTAATTCCCATCCTATTGATGGTGTTTAGCTTGCATGCCTGCCGAGAGGCATCTTTTAAAAGCATTGACGATAAAGACAAAAACCAGCAGTCGGATAATTCCGCTGGTCAGGGAGGGGCGGCCGGTGGTGACATCAATCCCAACGTTATTCCAGGAGACGGTGCGATTCTTATTCCACGGGATGGAAAAGGTGCCGAAAGCCTTGCTCCCGGTCTGGACGTTTCTGCCGATAAACCAAGTCTTGCTGCTGGAGAGAAATCTCAGGTTACAGCCGTGCTTAAAGATGGCACTCAAAATCCACCGGTGATTTGGAAAGTTGTCGCTCCAAGTGGCAAATTAGCTGGCACCATTGATTCGAACGGTGTCTACACGAGCCCCTCAAAAGTCGACGAACCCTACGGCGTCGTCATCACTGCGGTCCTGACGCCAGAGGACGGGACGAGCGGTTCGACATCAATAGCCCTTCAGCCCGGCACCGGCAAAAACGCCAGTCCAGGACTTTCGATAAGCGTAGATAAACCAACTCTAGTCGCAGGTGACAAGGCGAAAGCCTCGGCACTGCTCAAAGACGGCACCGTAAATCCTCCTGTTATCTGGAAGGTCACGCCGCCATCTGGAAAATTACCAGGAACTATCGATGCTAACGGCGTCTACACGAGCCCTTCTCCCATCGATGCTCCTTATGGTGTGATCATCACCGCAACCTTGCTATCCGACGGCGTGACAACCGCCACGACCCCAATCGCGCTTGTTCCGGCTGGAGGTGGAGCAAACGCGGGTATTGGCTTGGTGGTGAAAGTTGACAAGCCAAGCGTAAGTGCCGGAGGCGCCAAAGCCCAAGCCACAGCGACTCTGAAAGGTACCACCAATAATCCGCCCGTTACCTGGGCCCTCGAAGATACCGTCGCGCTCGACGAAGGTATAATTGATGCGAGCGGTGTTTACACCAGCCCTGCAAAGGCAGATGCACCTTTCGCCGTTATCATCAGCGCGACTCTCATTGCGGATGGGACAACAAAAGCTTATGCAGCCATAGCCGTCGTGCCAGCTGCTGGTGGGAATAACGTAGCTCAGGATCTATCTGTTTTCGTCGATAAACTAAGCGTTGGACCCGGTGGCCAAACAGCTCAGGCAACATCGGCGTTGAAGAATGGCACCCTAAATCCTCCTGTTGAATGGTCCGTCTCCGCCCCAAGCGGCAAAGATGCCGGCACGATCGATGCAAAGGGTGTTTATAAAAGTCCCGCGCTAGTAGACGTTCCCTATGCGGTCACAATCACTGCTATCCTGAGTGCTGACCACGGGGTTAAAGGCCAGACAGCGATAGCCATCGTGCCCTTACCGAAACCAACTTTGCAGGTTACAGTCCCGGTGGCGTCACTTCCGATTGGCGGCAAGCAGACTCAGGCAACGAGCCGACTTAGCACTGGTATTGTAAACCCACCGGTTGAATGGTCGGTTTCAGGACCTGCCAACAAAGAACTTGGAACAATCGACAGCAATGGTCTATACACCAGTCCCGCAAATGGAAACGAGGAGATACGAATTGAAATTATCGCCATTCTAAGCGCTGATAAAACTATTAAGGGCTCCGTTCAGCTGGATTTGAAACCCGTAAAAAAAGGCCTGATCGTTATTCTGCCCGTAACTGAGCTGCCAATCGGTGGTAAGAAGATGAAGGCGAAAGCCAAGCTTGATGACGGCACCGAAAATCCACCGGTTAACTGGTCCGTCTGGGCTCCCTCCGGCAAAGATCCAGGTACCATCGATGCCGAAGGCAATTACACAAGTCCCCTGCTTGGCAAAAACCAGTATGCGATTAACATCCAGGCTGTCTTGAAAGCTGACTCCAACGTGAGCGCCTACGCTCCTTTGATTCTGGTCCCAGCTAAGATCGAACTCCAGGTCTTCCTGCCAACCAATGAGATCAAGCCGGGCGGCAATAAACTTCAGGCGAAGGCCAAACTGAGTGATGGTACGGAAGATCCAGCTGTTATCTGGTCCGTGGTGGCTCCTCCCGGCAAAGAGAGTGGTTCGATCAATCCCAGTACTGGGGTTTATACCAGCCCTGCAAAAAATGCCGTAAAATTTACGGTTCAAATCGTCGCTGTATTGCTTGCCGACCGCAATATTTCTGCTTCCGTACCTTTGACGATACTTGAAGATGCACAGGTTTTTGTCCGCTGCACCCGAGGCAATGCCGTGTTTCCAATCGTGGCCGATGTCTTTTCCCTGCCCATCGACTCGCAAGCGTTGCCAACGGATTTCACGAAGCTGACTAAAGTCACGACGGTTTGTCTTGATAGGTACGACGTTGCGAATCGCGAGTTCACTCAGGGATTCCCAGATGTCCCCAATCTTTTCGAGTTCTTTGCCTTGCACACCAAGACGACCCTTATTGTGCCCAAGGCCGGCTACTACACGATTCGTTTGAATTCGGATGATGGCTCGAAGCTGTTTATCAATAACCAATTGGTTATCAACAATGATGGTAAGCACCCTGAGGCTGCTAAGGAGGCCGTGGTCAGCTTTCCCGCAGCGGGCAAGTATGATGTTGTGCTCGACTACTTCCAGGGGCCAAGGTTCTTCATTGCTCTGGAGCTCTTCTGGAAAAAGCCAGGCACTTCGAATTTTGAAATCATCCCGACTGAGAACTTCGAATAAGTACGAGATAGTTTTTTGAAAATTGCCCGGTGAATCGAAAGATCCCCCGGGCCTATCATTTCTAAGTTTTCAATTATCTCAGACGGGCCATTGCTCTTAGAGCTTAACGCTATAGATAAAGCTTGCCTTGGGGGCCCGCTGCCAACGCTCGGCGATAGTCGCCTGTAACTGCTTGGCCGCTTTACTGTCGATGTAATCGGCCTTCAATTGGGCGGCGAGCCTGACATCCCCGCGAGCTTTGAGGCCCACGGTGACTTTTGCCAACTTGGGAACGACCGCTTTGAACTGGGCCGTTTCGATATTCATGCAGCCCTTATCCTGTTGATTCGCAGCAAGTTGCTCAGGCATCCAGACTGCGGCTTTCTCCTTGAGTAAAAAGCCGATCTGAATGGCGGCAAGCTGGCTGTAAGGTTTGGATTTACCCTGGGCGTCGTACATGCCGTTGCTGATGTGGCCGAAGGCCCAAGTTGCCAAAGATCGATAGGACTGATCGACAAGTTCCTTATCGAGGAGGTTCTTTTCGAGCAACCATTCAGCAAAAAACAGCGATCCTGTTTCCGCTTTCAGTTCCTCAAGCATGCTGGCGGTCGGGCCACCAAAAATTTGATCATCGGTCTTGCCGCCTACCCTATATTCATGGGATGGCCCGAGATTGTGCGAAGCTTCATGAAGTAGTGTATCGAGAAGTGCGGCATCATCATTGTCAATCCATTGATTCATAGTCTCAGGGCAAAAGAGCGACTGGGCCTGCCTTTTAGAGTCGGATTTGCTATCGGCGTCCTTATAGAAGTTAAGCATGGCTACGGTCCGACCGCGCCCTTCATTGGCAACCGGTCCCCAATTGGGCAGGCTTTGGCCTATCGTCGCTCCGCTTGGGGGGCGCGAGTCACCGGCGTTGAGTATGATATCAATAAAGTCTGGGAGGTGGAAAGAAACGGACCGAGCCTTATAGGGTTTACCGGCCACGCCGGCAAAGGCTTTCTCCATATCGTTTTTCAAAGGATCGAGTTTTTTCTGCCACGCGAGCGATGATTTATTGATCAGGGCAAAACTCACATGGAATCCGGCTTTGCGGGAGCAGGGATCTTCGTAAGTCTCATCAGGTCCGATACGCAGATACCATTTGGAATTCTGGGTATTCATCCTCGACCATGCTTCATCAGCGGGTTGCCACTTATTGTCGAGGAATGATTGAGCGGCAGCCAGGAGGTAGGTTTTGAAGGCTTGCTCGTCTGCATCCTTGATGGCGTCGGCAGCTGCTTTTAGCGCCTTTGAGACGGTGACCATATCGTCTTTGTAGGCCTCGTTATAGGGCTGAGGGGCTAGATTTCCATCTTTGCCTTCCCTGACGACGACAAAGGGGTTCAATAAGTGATCAGCGTCCTGGCGAGCGGCAAGGCTCGTGCAAAACTTGCTATCTTTCGTCTGAATCGCTGCCGGATAAAGGCCGGATATCGGTCTTGGGCGAGTGGGAATGGCGTTGCAGTCGGGATTGCTCTCGGTCCTGGGAGCGCGGCACCAGGGGCCCTGGTTGCGAAAGAACAACATCTGGCTTGCCGGGTCATCCGCCGGTAGCTGTTGTTTTAAGGCTTCAACGCCGCTCTGTTTGGCAACGATGCGCTCAATGGCGACCGCCGCATCGAATATATGTCTAACGATTTGTTGGTCTTCTGCAGATGATTTGGAAAAATCGGTTTGGACGATGGTGGGTCGACTCTGATGCAATTCCTCCAGGACAGCTGCGCGGCGTTTGGCTTCGCTTGGATCTTTGGAAGGAACTCCTGGGTTTTTAAACTGGCCTTGGATCTTTTCGTAGGCGGTGGCAAAGGACTGGGAGAATTGGCCCCCTTCGACCCATTTGTTCTCGGCGGTATCGGTCAGGCCCCAAAAACTGTTCACCTCGTCCGGGTCAACCGCAGCATTCTTATTTTTGTCTTCGACCCAAAAGAGCGGTAAAGCGAGGTCGGCAGCGATGCGATTGAAATCAGAGCGAGGAACAGCATTGAATGCTGTCGAATGGCCGAAAGCGTTCGCCTTCGAATCAGAAGCGGTATGGGAACAAGTAGATCCCAGCCCCTCAATGAGAACAAAAGCTAGAACGAAAGGTATACGTCTGTCTGCCATGTTTGGCCTTTCCAAGAGAAATCGAATGCATCTCTTTTAACGGGAAGTGCCTGGCAACGCAATCTCCCCGTGCCCTGATTTCTTAGCGGTTGTTGAATTGTGGTCGCGTACTGTCCCTTGAAAGTAACGTAAGAGGCTTTTTTTGTCGATTCCGTACTCAAATACCCATACGAAAATGGGCGGTGCTTCGTTCGTCCTGGTTGCCGTGGTGGATTCAGTGAGGATTTTCAGGGTCCGCATATAATTGGCCCGTAAAATTCTAAAAAGTCCATAAGTCTTGATGCTTATGGACTTTTTATTGGCAGTTAAAAATTGTACCTTAGCCCTAAATCAGTAAGATATTTTTGATTTGATTCAGCTTAGCCTTCGCTTCTGAAATTTGATTGCTGCCCTTATACACCAGGGGTTCCCTTGGCGCCGGCTGGACCCTGCGGCCCGGTTTCTCCACGGGGTCCGCTTGGACCTTGAGCACCCGTATCACCTTTGGGACCGATGAACCCTTGGGGACCTGATTCACCACGGGGGCCGACTGAACCAGGAATGCCTTGATCCCCTTTTGCCCCGGTTGAACCAACAGCTCCTGTGTCACCTTTCGGACCGCGGGGTCCTGCATCACCCACCGGACCGGAATCACCTTTCGGACCGAGCGGACCGGCAATTCCAGTATCACCCTGATCACCTTTTGGACCTGGATTTCCCGTATCGCCACGTGGCCCTTGAGGACCAGAGATACCAGTATTTCCAATATCACCTTTCAAACCTGTTAGACCTATGGGACCCGTGTCGCCCTTCAATCCAGGAAGTCCGATAGGACCACGATTCCCAGCGGGGCCCATATCACCCTGTAAACCCACGGGGCCAAAGGCACCCGGTTCCCCTTTTGCTCCGACTGGGCCCATAAGACCGGGGTCTCCTTTATCCCCTTTCCCTCCTTCCGGACCTGTCTCTCCCTTCTGTCCAGGAAGGCCGGTAGCGCCACGTTCCCCTCCAGGTCCAGAGGGTCCTGCATCGCCTTTGGTTCCTTGCAATCCGGTCAAGCCCATGTCGCCCTTCGGTCCACTTGGTCCAGCCGATCCCGAGTCACCCATGGGCCCCTGAGGCCCACTTGCACCGTTAAGCCCATCCTCACCGGGATCACCCTTGAGTCCTTGGGCACCAGGGATTCCAGGATCACCCTTCAGACCGCTTTCCCCTTTTTCTCCCTTGGAGCCCGCAACGCCCGGGGGGCCTTGAGGGCCCGGCACCGTGGGAAGGCTTGCACTTAGATTTTGAAAGGGGGCAAAGAACGGGACGATCTGAACTTCGTCATTATTCTTAATACGAAAAAGCATCGTGTTGGTTTCTCTCGTCAGCACTGCTTTGGGAATCGCAAGAGTTCTACCCAAGGCTTTGGTGAAACTACAGTCGTTAGTCATGACAACTCGATGTGACTCCGATCCCCAAAGCAGAGCTCTGGTCGATTTATCGATAATGGATATCTCTAAGGAATTCATTTGGGAACAAATTTTGACGTCTTCGTGGCCGCAGTGACAATCTAATTGTATATAAGCGTAGGCGACGCCGTCCGAGTTAGTGTCTTCGTCCGTTAGATGATCGGAATTCTTGGGGTCGACGCAGTCTTCCGGGTTGGTTTTGCCGCTTTTCTCTTTATCATTGTTTCTGTCGCCAGGGTTCGAATCATTACCGTCATCATCATCATCATCATCATCATCCGACTTATTGTCTTTATCGTGATCCTTGTCCTGGTCCTTTTCCCTATCATTATCATCGGATTTTTTGTTGCTTTTGCCGGATTTTCCCGAATTGCCGGACTTCCCATTTTTTGAATTTTGGCTGGAATCGCCGTCTCTATCATTATTTGAACTTTTATTGCTACGGGACCCTTCGTTTTTACCTGTGGTCAATGATAGGGAACTGTTTTCCGCCAAGGCCACAAGCTCCGAAGTTATTTCCGATTCCACATCCACCTGGCTGTCGATTTTTTCATTGCCTTTCTGCTGATTGAAGCTTTCCACGGAGTGTGGCCGAATTTCCGGCTTTCTTACTTCGGAGCCGCAGGCCATTAGAAGGAGGGGCAACCCGAGAATCAAGCTCACGAGAGAGCGCTTAACAAGCACTTCCGATATGGTATTCATGTTTCCTCATCTCTCTAAAATTCGGATACCAAAGACCTATATTAGATTCGGTGTTGGATTGAATTAGTTGAGGCGAACTTATAAAGCTGCGAAACTGCAATGAATTGCCGCAAAATCTCAGTTCGAAAATGTCTGCAGCATTGGGAATGAAATAACGTTCATCGGTTAGACGCACATGTTACCGGTCTTAACAGTGATTGCTCATCCTTTCCAATCAAGATCTTTCAGAATTATCCTTTGCCTACGATTCGCCTCGGATTGATGCGGCCGCGTCTGCTGATGATGGTGATTAGCTGGCGCCTATGCTTTTGACACTAAGGCCAGCGGATCGTAAGGATGGAAATGGCAGAACCATAAACTGTCCCGATCGGTCTGGATCAGGCGGCAGTGGATCGACCTCGGGCTCGACTGGATCAGGAAGTGAGGGAGTAGCGAGCAGCGGGCCGAGTCGAGGTTCCAATATGGGTTCCTCGTCCAGGGCCCAAGGTTCAGGCGGAGCTTCAAATTCTGGTTAAGCGGGAACGAAATCGACGACAGGAAGATAGCTGAAACCATGCATTGGCATCATTCCAACGATTGACTTCAATGCATGGCCGCGTGGGCCTACGTTTTTCAGTGGGTATTGAAGGCGGCTTAGCTAGGCCTAGCATTGGTGGAAAGGATTCCTTTGAAATTATTGCGATAGGCGTAGATTAAGAATATTTCAAGGGCACTGAAAACCAATCCAGGAATTATGTTTTCGCCATTTTGCAGAAACCCGTGAAAAGCGACGATGTTGACAAGGATTGGTGCAAGGATAACAAGCCCCAACGGCGCGGTTCTGCCAATAATGAGAAGGAGACCACCGACCAGCTGAAATATGCCGACTAGTTTCATATAGTTCGTGGGTACCATGACTTCCATAAATTTAGCAGACAATGTACCTTCTGGCATGGGTGGCTGGGGAAGAAAAGGAAAAAGAATGTTCAGTCCAAAGACGATGAATCCTAGGCCCAACAGGCTACGAATAATGATCACTGCAAATTTCATGGAAACTCCTTTGTTAGAATTGATGAGATTCGATGGAATCGGTATTTTAAAACATTATAGCAAAATTGAAAGCGCTATCCGAGAAAATTGAAGCGGGGAGTCGGGCTGGGCCTGCAGCACGTATTTCGGATAGCTTCATAAAATCACCAGACGCCAGCGAACGCATCAAGGTTTCAACTTAAGGCTGAATAACAGGCACCTGGGAACAGCAAGAACAGGCGCCTACTTTTCCGTCGCTCCCTTCTTTGGAGCTTTGTTGGCCATTCCATTGCTAGGCGAAGCCTTGAGTCAGCCTCTTCTCATTGCCGGCGGTTTGATGGCAGTTGGAGTCTGGCTGCACTTAACTGAAAAGCACAGTCATCAGCACACCCACGAGTCGCTGGAGCATGAACATGAGCATTCCCATGACGAACACCATGGGCACGAGCACAGCTCACCGGTTCCGCCCGGGACCAGGCACTCACACAGTCACATCCATATTCCTATGACCCATACTCACGAACATTTTCCTGACATGCATCATCGCCATAAGCATTGATGCTCACCGACACTCTAAGAAAAAATTAGACTTGTTCCCATCTTAAAGCTGCCCTTCGCCTTGACCACGACTGGAAGGGCAGCTTCCCTTGTTTAGTTACCGAGGTCAAAAGCAAAAAAGCCGAAATTAAAACACATCTCGTCCCTGCTACCGTAACCACCGAACACATCGCTGGGATTGGTATTGGTAAAATCACAGCTAACCGTGTTCTGCCACTGGTCCCAATCGGATGAGGAAATAATTTTCGGTGCTTGAAATTGAAAATCGCGCTGCCAGTGCAGATCCCACTGAGGGATGTGCAGCAGCGTCTCGGCTGGCTGCCCGATCCGACCAAGGCTTACTTGCCCCGATGCACCGATCGCATGCATGTGTAAATTTGCGGAATGAACCTCAATATTTTTGACTGAAATGTCGCCGAGACCTAAAACGCGTTTGCCATAGGCTGCAATCTTGCTTAGATTTCTGTCGAATGTAAACGATGCACTCTGGCCGGCGGGGATAACCATCATTAGGTTATCTCGGCTCTGCAGCCACTGCTGATTGGTCAAAGGATAATAAAAAGCTGGTTTATTGACTGTTTTGGCCGTCGATAAAGCAAAGGTAGTGCCTTGGTCGGTTTCACCCTTTGCAGATTCTGTATAATAGTGCATTTGCACCACAAAAGCGCCGCCCCTTGGAATCTTTATTCCAGTCCCTTCAGGAAACGAGTAGCCGCCGTCCATGCCAGGAGCCCAGTGAGCCAACCAATAGATTTCGTTTTTCAGCTTGGTCGTGATACCGGGATGCTGAGCTTCCAAAGCCTGCTGCACAGCGGGATCACCCAAGCGATCCGGCAGCGCACCGGTGAAGCAACGATAACCGCGGCCGTCTTCTGCTGCATCAAGTTCTCCCAGTACGCCGAGGAGGTCTGGACCAGCCAAATAGGCTACTAGATGGTGCGTGAGTTTTTGGTTGCCAGCATGTGCGGTAAAGCCTGTAATATAATTGCTTGCATCGAATTGCTTATCGAGAGGAATGATAAAGCAGCGATACTCATCGCTACTGCTTTGTTCCGGTAGAAAAGAGCCACCTTCAGCGAACAGTGGCACGGTTGCATTTGCCTGGAAGCCGGTTTTAGCCGCTGGCTTTGTGTATGTGCTGAGTTCTCCTGGCTTGGCGCCGAGATCCAGCCAATGGACCAATTTACTGAGTTCAAGCGGCGAAAGGGACAGATCATCACGGTAGTTTTGGTGTCCAGTTTCCGCTAACCAAGGCGGCATCTGCTTCGATAAAACTGCGGCCTTAATCGATGTTCGCTTGGCCAAGACTTGGTCATAGCTGTTCAGATCGAGGCCCGCTAACCCACCAGCGCTGTGACATGCGGCGCATTTAATATCGATTAAAGGCTTAATATCGCGATAGTAGCTTAGATTCTCGGCATCGATGAGAGCGACCAGTCCCGGCGTATTATCACGCTCTGGATTTTGGTCCCCGAGGCTTTTCTTAGAAGACTCTTTACTGCAGGCTAGCAAAGTTAGGCTGATGGATAGGGGCCAGAGAAAATTTTTAATTTGCACAACCATTCCTTTCTGTAGGAGAGCATGGCTCAACTCTAATGTTAATAGCAGCTGTGGGGTATATCCAATGCAAGGGATAGAGTCGCGCCTTTTTTGGAAAATTTTTGCAAAAAAATAGGGGTCGCTACAAAATTGCAGGATTCTTAACCATGATTGCCTAAGGCGGAAATCAGTCGGCGCAAGGGGAATGAAAGCAAAAGTTTACCTTAGTGAAGACCGATGGACTCTCGAGTTTGTTAGAAAAGCCAGCCTTTTTTAAGTTCGACGCACTTCCCCATGGCCAAAAATACTTTTTACCGCGTTTTGCAGTTAAGCCGGGATGCCTTGTAATATTTTATCGGGTTTTTCTGGTTCCATGTTGCTGAGTTCGAAGTCAAGTTTTTGCCTTATAGTCAGCCCATCATCCCTCACGGAGCCAAAAGAAAAGCCCTCCAGCCGAGGTCGCGGCAGGAGAACCCCATAAAAACTGACTTTGCATCATTCAAAGACTAGACATTGTAATCGATATCAGCAAGGCCCTGTTCGGTGATCAATTTTTGAAAAGCAATCAGTTTTGGACTCGATGGACTTATGCGTTTTGCGGTTTCAAGAGCCGAGAAGAAGGCCGTTTCATGGAGGTCGGTCATCGCCGTGAAGTGGCCTGCGAAGTGGAGGCCGGAGCGTCCTTGCCAGTCTTTGAGACCACGAATGGCCGCGATTGATTCGGGAGTAGTCAGCGGATGAATAAAGTTACGCGTGAGCAAAATTTCTTTAGCTTCCTGACGACGATGAGCGGCCCAGCTCTTGAAGAGACTTAATTTTGTGCCTGTGACACTTTGATAAAAGGATCCCACATCGTGAGAAGACTCACCATAGTCATTGTCGACTTCAACGTTTTGACTCGCCCACGTTTTCTTATTTTTCGGCATATATATGGGATCTTTGTGCACAACAACGCGGGAGGGAAAATATTCCTGGCGACCGAGAAGTTGGCTGAGGTCATTTGCCCAGGGGACGGCCGCAAAAAGATTTTTGCTCACATGAGGCGGAGCGTTGACGATGATGGCATCAAATGGCCCTTCACGCCCGAGGGGACTTGTGACAAACCATTTGCCGTCGATTTCTTCAAGTTGTGAGACAGGGGCATTCAGCTTGACAGTGAGGTTTTCACAGCGATTTTTCATAAAAAGAATAAAGCCGCCCAAACCTATTTTTGCGTGATAAGTGACGATGGGAGCGATGGGGTTTTTGGGAAAGTTCTTCGCCACGACTCTCAAATGGGAACGTGCCGATTGACGTTTGACGTCTTCGACCTTGGAACAGGAAAGTGAGGACAGCCATGGTAAAAGAAGGTCGGTCTTGAAGCTCTCGGGCACCGAGAGTTCATCGACCCATTCCGCTATCGTAACGTCCCAATCCGAGTCGCGCTCGATCCACTCCCGTGCTTCCTGAGTAAACTTTAAAAAGCTTAGAGCATGGAACGGATGCGAAATGACGTTCACGGAATTGAACAGAGATTCGCCATCCTCTTTGGAAAAAATATTGAGAGAAGAATTGGTTTTGAGGGTCAAATCCGTGGCAGCATTCTGCGGCGTGCGGATTCCGATATGTTCGAGAAAAGCCCAATAGAGGGGATGAGAACTGGGAGCGAAGAAATCAGCTCCGACATCGACGACTTGGTCTTTGCCATCAACTTTAACCTGGCGAGAGTCAGCGTGACCGCCAAGTCGCGCTTCGGATTCATAAAGATCGACCGACCAATCGGATCCCGCAAAATAAGCGCTCGCCACGCCGCCTAAACCGCCGCCAATGATCGCCAGACGTTGTTTGGGTTTGGGAGAAGCCCCTTTGGCCGAAGGAGTCAAAGGTAGAGTCATAAAACTCAGACTTCCTAGTTTTACAAGGGTTCGTCGGTTCAATGGAGGGCGTACAGCATGGAATAAGTTTGTCATGTGATGTCCTGGTAAAAGTGCGTCGCTGCATGTTTGGCTCCCGCAGATCGGGCGAGACGGATGTTATGTCTGATTTCTGGAAGGGTATACCATCAGGATTGCGCGAGATGCTCAAGTTATTGATATGTTAAAATTTAATTTAATTGAGGCTGCAGAAATTGATGCGTCTGGCGCTGGAGAGTGAATGCACCCCGGAGGCTGGAGCATAAGCCGTTCAATAGGTCCGTGGATAAGGCCAGCTGTCACCCATGCGGCGTCGCCATTGTGGGAGGAAATCGAGATTTCCTACAGATTTTCTGAGAATTGAGCCGCATCTGTCCTTCGATCGAAACGGCAAAGTCTAGAGCGGCATGGATATGCCTCGCTTCGACTAAGTTAGTTTCCGCTGCAAGGTCACCCGCCGTTCTCACCAATCCTCCGAGTTCCCGAAGCCGAAGCGTGACATCGCCCACCCGGTCGGCTTTGGCTTTGGCCAGGGTGATCAGGGCGTCGACCGCTGCCGAGGAAAAATGGGGAATTCGCCCATCTTTGCTAACCTCCTGAGCGACGAAGCGAGCCAATGCACTTCGAGCTTCGATCGTATCCGGCATGGACGTCTCAGTCAGCACCTCATAGCCGTAGCCCAGAAAGCGCGACCTCAGGGCCGGCGTCAGCGAAGGCAGATCCTCGTGATTGCATGCCGCTATAAGAACAAAATCGCAGGGTACGGGATCGGTGCTGATAAGGGTGCCACTCGACCCTCTCTGGCGTCCGGTAATTGGCAGCGACTTTTCCTGAATCGCAGTCAATAGCAAACGTTGAGACTCAGCGCTCAAATCGCCAATTTCATCGATATAGAGTACGCCACCATTCGCGCGATGCACGGCTCCCGCTTCGACGAGCTGATGGGGTGGCGATGCCTGAGCACCTGATTGATAAGGATCGTGGCGAACGTCGCCGAATAGAGCACCTTCACTAAATCCCGTGGCCTCGATAAAAGGGGCCTTGCCCTGGTCCGTGGTGACTAATAGTTTGGGCAAAGCAGGTTTGACTTCAGCCCTTTGAACATGACGGTAGAGCCAAAGCCAGGCGACACTGACCAGAGCCGCCAGGAAATAACCAAAGGACCGCTCGCGCATTGCCATCCAAAATCCTACTATCATGCAGCCCGTAGCTGCGAGAGATAGGAGGAATGTTAACGCAAAGTTTGCATTGCCAGCTTCGCGATTGAAGCTTTGCATAAGCTCCCGCATGGCTGCACGCGGTCGAACCACTATGAGGGGCCGCATTGGATCCTGGTCATTGGCGATAGCGGCAATGGAACAATCAGAGGGCGCTGGAAGCAGCTCGGCGACAGCCCGCCCCAGCAGACTTTTACCGGTGCCTGGCTCGCCCACGAGAAGGAGAAAACGCCTTTGCCTCGCCGCCAGCCTGGCGATCGTCACGGCTCTTTCCTGACCGATAATCTGGTCGATGAGAGCGCCCGCTGGGGTGAGTTCGGCGGTTGTCTTGAATTCTTTCATGGTGCCAACTCTTTCAGGCGCCGGAGGCGAAGGCCCAGGCAGCAACCGAAGCCGACAGCGAGTGACACGAGAGCGAGCAGGAGACCAAAGGATTTGATGATAGCGACCGGCGGAGGGGCTATTCCTTCGACTTCAATATCCCTGGCCGCGACGAGGGCGGGCGAACCATCGATGGGAACGGCGCGTACCTTAATATTATGGGTCGACCCATCGTAAAATTGCCCTTGCCACGTAAACTCCCCCGCAGCGGCAAAAGCTTCCGTGCGGAATACTTCTCTTCCATGTTCCAGCTGGGTAAAACTTAGCTCCACGTGAAAAGGAATGGCGAGACCTTGTGAACTGCGTAATGAGACGTGGATTTCGCTAAGCTCGCCCACCCGAGGCGGCGTGCTGGCAAAGCTAAGCAGGAGGTGATGGCCAATCGAGTTTTCAACAGACACTTCTTCCCGATGATTTTTGCCCGTTGCTCCCTCCCCACCGGCAGGTTGTGAGTCTGGGGCTTGAGCATGGCCCTTACCATGAGCATCGGCTGGCGAACTGAGCCCACCAAAACCGATAACGAGAAGCATTCCGCTAAGAATAAGGCTACGAGCCAAGGTTCGGGTGGGACGGGTAAGGCCGATGACCAGCCCACAGCCAAGCCCAGCGGCAGCTAAAATGAAGAGAAAGATCATAAGCTTGTGTTTCTTCGCTGGATTTTCACCAATGCTGGGGTGCCATTCGCTGCGCGCCGGTGCAAAACCTGCGTCTTCACCTATCGGCCGTAGTTCGACGGCAAAGCGGTACTGTCCACGAATGGGCGGTACTAGGGTCAAGGGTAAAAGACCATCCAGCACCATCACAGTCGAATCGAAAAGCATAGTCCCTTCTACGATTGGAAAATCAGTTGAAACGAAGCTTTGTGAAGTCGGTGCCTGAAGACTTATGTGGGCCCAGGCCTTGGGCAAAGGCCGACCAGCTGCATCCTTTAGATGAATTGTAAGAGTCAGGGGATCGATTTGAGGCCGTACCTTTTCGATCGGCTGGGCGCTCTCCCATGTGATGACCGGCGCGGGCGCGGCTTGCGAGGATGGGCTGAGGCCTATCATTTTGGTCAGCAGCAAGAGCCTGATTATGAGAGGAAAATTTCGCATACAACTGCCTTTTCTCAGGGTTAATGACAGGGAATCATCATAAGGCTATGCCGCAGTTCGTGAAAGTAATCGTGCACGATAGGCGTCGTCGTGAAAAGCATGGTATAGAGCACAATTCCAAAGATGGCGACGACAATCATGCTTTTTTGCAACACATTGAGTTGCAATCGCCTGGTGATGCGGAGATGTCTTTTCGCTTGTGTATAGACTGAGTTCAATTCAATCCTCCTTGGTGGGGCACGGGAAAACCGTCATTGGGGTTGCCTGTTAGGGGGCTGCCGGGAAGTGGACTTGCCAGCTTGAAATCCTGCTCATTCAAAAGTTCGTAGATAGAGGCCATATCCAGATGGTCCTCGATGCTATCGGCGAGCTTGTCATAAGCGTCTTCCTCCTGATTAAAAGGTTGAGACAAAAATGGACTTGATCGACTCGCAAAGGCTGACAGCCATCGCAGCAAGCTGAAGCGATACGCGCGGTTATGAAATAAACCGTGGATAAGGGTGCCTCGGATGGATCCATCCCCATTTATAAATCCCTCGGCCTGGTCTGACAAAGCAATGCCCCTCATTCGAATTCGACAAAGATGCCTATGGATACTGTCATCTATCGGCAGCAGTTCGCCCATGTGGATCTCATAGCCCCGAACGGCCAGACAATCGGGTGCACTATCAAGATTGCCAAAGGATGACAGGTCGGCCTGTACGCGCGCGGTTACTTTCTGTTTTTGAAAGACCACGTCGAAGGGTACGAATCCGAAGCCCTGGAGGCAGTCCACATCAGCTTCACAGTGATGGGGGTCGCGGATCTCGCGCGAAAGCATCTGATAACCGCCGCAGATTCCCATCATTGGTTTTTTTTGAGCCGCGCGCTCTAGGATCGCCTGATCAAGACCGTTATCCCTTAGCCATTGCAAATCGCTCATGACACTTTTAGAACCAGGAAGGATTAAAAAATCTGCATTTACAATATCGCGGGCATCCACGGTGTAGGCGACATGGAGCGAAGGCTCGTTTTCCAAGGCATTAAATTCGTCATAGTTCGCGATGCGTGGATAACGAAGGATGGCAATGCTGATCCTATCGGAGCCTTGATAAAGCCGACTCGGTTTATCGTCAAGAGCAATGGAATCCTCATCCCCGATGCGAAGCTTACTCATGTAGGGCAACACCCCAAGTACTGATTTGCCGGTTCGCTCTTCGAGAAAAATCAGGCCGGGCCGCAATAGTTCAACATCGCCTCGAAATTTATTAACGATAAAACCACGCACCAGCGCCTGCTCCTCAGGAGTCAACAATGCGAGGGTTCCCACAAAGGCCGCAAAAACGCCCCCTCGATCGATATCGCCCACCAAAATCACGGGCGCCTGAGCGGATCGCGCCACGAACATATTTACCAGATCACCTTCCTTAAGATTGATCTCGGCCGGACTCCCCGCACCTTCTATGACGACTACATCGTGAGTCTGGCGCAAACGATTGAGGCTTTCGAGAATGAAAGGCCTTAGCTCGGGTTTGATTTTGTGATACTCCATGGCGGACATCCTCGAAAGAACCTTACCGCCCACCACGACCTGAGACCGTCGGTCCCCTTCCGGCTTCAGGAGAATGGGGTTCATGTCGATGCTAGCTTCCACCTGACAGGCCTCGGCCTGTATTGCCTGGGCAATGCCTATCTCCCCGCCATCGAGTGTTACATAGGAGTTGAGGGCCATATTTTGGGCTTTGAACGGAGCAACTCTCAGGCCCCGTCTTGTCAGGGCTCGACACAGGCCTGTGACGATAAGGCTTTTGCCCACGGAGCTCGATGTACCCTGTATCATGATAACAGGAGCAAGCGACGAGCCCTTGCGTGCTTTCAGCTCATAGACCACCATCATATTTCCCCTCGCCGGTTCACACAGGCTTGAACGAAGTTTTGGGCGATGCTGGGATTGGAGGCCCAATGGGCATGAATATAGCTACCTAAGACTGATCCTGAGAGAATGCCTTCCTTGTGTATTTCCTGAGATCGTCGTTTGCGAATTTTATAGATCGCTTGACCCTGCGCCGGCAACTCTTCGTAGCTCGAATATCGAAACTCATGGCCACGAAATCTAAGACCGGCCTTTCCCAAAAAGGAATCATTAAGCTGCTCAATTTCGGCATAACCCAAAGCCTGCAGTTTATCATGCATGCGAAGCGTCCCAGGGAGCAGGCCAAGCATGGGATGGCGCTGACCCTTACGATCGATAATGGCCTCGCTAAGGTACATAAAGCCCCCACATTCCCCGTAGATGGGAATGTCACGCTGAGCCGCTGAGTGTAGCGCTCGCTTCATCGCCTCGTTGCCGCTGAGGGCCGCAGCGAAGAGTTCGGGGTAACCGCCTCCCAGGTAGACCCCATCGCTTTGCGGCAGGTCGGTATCCGCCAGGGGCGAGAAGGGTATAAGTTTTGCGCCCGCGGAGCGTAGCAGGGTGAGATTGTCATCGTAGTAGAAATGAAAGGCATCATCATAGGCATAAGCTATCGTGCAGACTTCCGCCTGCAGAGGTTTTTCACCGATAGCTTTGAGATTGAGAACGGAAGCTTGCCGAGCCATCGCGAGGAGGCTGTCAAGATTGATATGAATCGATGCAAGGCAGGCCCAAGCCTCAAATCGTTCCGTTTCGGCACCTGATTTAATAGCTGATATCAATCCCAGGTGCCGTTCCGCAAATTTTAAATCCTCACGGCGAGGGAGTCCGCCCAGAACGGGCAGCGTGCGACAGGCTTCCCGCAATATATCCAGGTGCCGCTCGGAACCGATACGATTGGCTATTAATCCGCCAACCCGAAGGTCAGGATCGTAGGCCTTAAATCCTAGCGCCAAGGCATCGATCGATCTCGCCATGCCGCCGGCATCAGCAACGAGTATCACTGGGGCATCGAGCCATTTGGCGATCTCTGCGGTGGATCCTGCATCACCGGTCGGTCCAGCGCCATCGAAGAGCCCCATGACGCCCTCGATAAGAGCAATGTCCGCATCCTTTGCGGCGCCGATGAAGGTGCGGAGCACAGCGTCTTTCCCCATCATCCAGCCATCTAAATTATGACAGGGCGCCTGTAGGTTTTGCTGGTGATAAGTCGGATCGAGATAATCAGGGCCGGACTTAAAGCATACAACCTTTAGACCTCGATCCTTGAGGGCACGAGCCAAGGCAAGCATTGTGGTCGTCTTGCCAACACCGCTGGAAACTCCGGCTATTACAAGCCTTGGTATGGAGAAGGAACTCTGCATGATTCACCTTAGTTTTTTCTAGGATAGACCTTAATAATCGATGGCCAGGCGTGCTTTCTGGCCTTTCTCAAAGGGATGCTTGACGGAGTTCATCTCGCTTACCAAATCAGCGATTTCGACCAGTTCTTCGGGTGCATTGCGACCGGTAAGAATCACATGAACGTCTTTTGGTCGGCGCTGAAGTTCGGCGATCACATCGGCAAGTTCCAAAAATCCATAGTGCAGGGCGTAGGTGATCTCATCGAGAATGACCAAGGGATACTCGCTGGAATTTATCAGCTTCTTGGAATGTTCCCAAGCGTTTTGGGCGGCGCTCCGGTCACGGCCGATGTCGTCACTTTCCCAGGTGAAGCCCTTGCCCATGACATAGAGATCGAGCAGTGGCAGCTGATCGGCCAGGAGGCGTTCGCCCGTCATCCATTTGCCCTTGATAAACTGGACCATACCCACTTTCCAGCCGCGGCCCATGGCTCGCCAGGCCGCGCCCAGCGAGGCGGTCGTTTTCCCTTTGCCGTTTCCTGTATAAATTATGAGTAAACCTGAAGGTTTAGTGTCGTCATCTTGAGTGTTCAAAGAACCTGCTCCTGGTCCAAAGCTGAGTTTGAGAATCCATTATTTTTGGCCACGAGATAATCCTCCAATGCCTCCAGCAAACCTTCATAGCCTTGAGTTTTGCTTAAGATGATATGGCGGAAGCCAGCCTCACGAATCACCTCTGCTGACTTTTCGCCCATTACAAAAAAAGGCAGGTCGGCAAAGTCAAAGCCATAGGTATGTTTCAAAAGCTCTTTGGCCGCCCGACTGTTGGGGATCAGAATAGCTTCGGGGGTTGGCGCGGTGAGCTTTATCGCCTTGCTTATTAAGACCGGAGTCTGATCGGAATTCTTCAAAGTTTCCGAATATTTCATCAAAGGCAGATTAACGACGTCGGCTCCGCTTCGCATCAGCATGCTTCCGAGCTGGGAATGACCAGGTTCTTTGCGAGCCACAACCAGACGTCGGCCAGCCCAAGGCGATGCCGATGGCTTCCGGGTTTTTTTTGCAAAGCCGACGACGTCACCTATTATCACCAAGCCGGGAAGCTCCTCGCTCATCGTTTGCACACGCTGGCAGAGATTGGCAATTGTTCCCTGGAATTTTCTTTCCAGGGGAGTCGAGGCGCTTTGAATGAAGCATGCAGGCGTCGAGGGCGGATAGCCTTCCTTTAAAAGCGATTCACAGAGCTCACCTAGTTTCCTTCGAGGCATATAGATCACGAGCGTCTCGCGACAGGCACCTTTGAGAGTGGCATGATTTCCCGCGCTTATATTAATGCCGCTCGCCATATTCCGATGGGTCAAGGGAATGCCAAACGAAGCCGCCGCGCCGAAGATGGCGCTGATACCGGGTACGATTTCATAGGGGATATCAAAGGGTTCCAAGCCCTCTATTTCTTCAAAGGTCCGCCCGAAGACCAGGGGATCACCCGACTTCAGGCGGATGACGTCTTTACCGTTTCGAAGGCGGTCAAGCACCTCACGCGATAGCGGGTGCTCGCCCGGTCGGCGTTCGAAGGCCCGGTAACCAATGGGCAGGAGCTCGGCATCAGCAGGCGCCAGCTCCAGGATTGAAGGATGAACGAGATCATCATAGGCGACGACCTCGGCGTGTTTAAGCAGTTTAGAGGCTTTGACAGTCAGATACTCCGGATTCCCTGAACCGGCCCCAACGAAATAGACCTTCCCAACCTTCACCATCGGCATTTCCTCTATACTTTTTGCGCGTTGCGGTAGCCATGGCTGAAATCAGCGGCGTAGAGTCGGGAATCAGGGAAACTATGATTGCCGATAACTCTGCCGATAATAATGATCGACTGGCTGGTGATGCGGGCTGACGTTATTTTCCCGACAATATCGGCAAGCGTGCCTTTGACAATCACCTGATCGGGATGACTGGCTTTATGCACGATCGAGATCGGACAATCGTCGCCGTAGAATTCTTTGACGGTTCGCACGACCTTTCGCAGCAGGGTAATACTGAGAAAGAGGACCAGAGTGGCCTGAGTCCTGGCATAGGCTTCCAGTTGCTCTCGCTCCGGCATCGGGGTGCGCCCCTCGGCCCGGGTGATGATTACGGTCTGGGAAATTTCAGGCAGCGTCAGCTCCTGTTTTAAGGCAGCCGCTGCCGCGCTGAAGGATGAGACGCCGGGAATCACTTCATAATCAATTTCAAGCTCATCAAGTTTGCGCATTTGCTCGGCCGTAGATCCGTAGATGCTGGGATCACCGGTATGCACGCGGGCCACCGAACGTCCGGCCCGGATTTCACTCTCGAGGATTTCAAGAATTTCCTCAAGGTTCATCCCTGCTGAATTCCAGACTCTGGCGTCGGCACGTCGGCATTCCAAAAGCGCTTCGGGAACGAGCGAGCCCGTATACATGATCGACGGGCAGGTCTCGATAAGCTTTCGTCCCTTGACCGTAATCAAATCGGGATCACCGGGGCCGGCACCTATAAAATATACTTTCATTTTCATTCTTCCTTAAATGCAGCGGAGCAGGTTATCGCGGATAATATCCCAGATGTCATCAGGCATGAGGGCCAGCCATTGAGCCTCTTTAAGCGTGGGTTGATCAGCTGCGGATTCCGAGGAATCGAAGGACAGTTCCCACAGCCTTTCGCTGACGGAGCCATTGCGATAGATCATGAATGACCTGACAAGTTTTTTAGCCAGGGCCTCCCCTTCGAGCGGCATAGTGAAGACGGGCCTCGGCTCCTTGACCTCGCCGATGACCTTCAGTTTGATATAGGGCTCGGCGCAAACGTCTCGCTCCTCCGGCTTTTCAAAGCCATGGGAGGCGAACTCCAGGGGGCCTTTGAGATCGCCGACAAGATAGTACGTTCCTTCGGTCGCAGCTAACACCGCTCCCCCTAAACGTGAAATTTTTGCCATCAGTTTTCCCCGGCCATGGCGGTTTGCATATTGACAAGGGAACCGGCCGTTCTAAGGCTGATGCCGGCTTCCTGCCCATCACGGATTTGTCCGTCCTCAAGATCATATTTGTTTTGGTAGCCACGCGGAGTCACCATGTAGCCTTCATACACATAGGTTTGGCTCGACCCGATCAAAACCGTTGTCAGCATGCCGATCTCATAGTCAAGCATCTCGGCTAGGGTCGTGAGGACAACGTTCTGGCGAAAGCGATAGGCACTTTTTACCAGAGCCACCGGTGTCGAAGGCAAACGATATTTTAACAGAATCTCCTGAGCTCTCATGATCTGCCGCTGACGGCGGCCGGACGCGGGATTGTAAAGCCCTATCACAAAATCAGCAGCGGCGGCCATGTCGATGCGTTTTTCAATCACCGACCAGGGCGTTAAAAGATCAGAAAGTGAAATCATGCATGAATCGTGACACAGCGGCGCTCCGACCAGAGACGCACAGGCGTTGAGAGCTGTCGTACCAGGAATGATACGAAGTTCCGGTGGATCGCTGCGCTTCCAGCCGCTCTGTCGTAATACTTCAAAGACCAGGCCTGCCATTCCATAGACTCCGGCATCGCCCGAAGAGATCAAAGCCACTTTCTCCCCGTTCTTAGCGCGTTCGACGGCAAGCCTGGCGCGACCGATTTCTTCGGTCATGCCCGTTTGAATGCGTTCCTTATCTTTGATTAGGGCGCGGACGAGCAGCATATAGGTTCGGTAGCCGATGACGAGATCGGCCTCCTGGATGGCCTTCAAGGCCGCAGGGGATATGTGCTGGTGCGACCCGGGGCCTATCCCTACCACCGACAGAGTGCCAACGCCGGGCCTGCTCACAGCATCGACGGGCTCGGTCGCTTCGTCGTCATGAATGGACTCATCTATCATTGCACGGCTCCCTGATAATCAAAGCGGGTGGGGTGCGGGATTCGACTGACAGCTATCGTCATGTTGTGAGTTCCTGACCCCTCGTTATATTTTTGTTTCGGAATCAGAAGTGTTGCGGCACCCGATGCCCGGAGCGAGGCCCCCTCGGCAACAGTCTGGGAACCGGTAAATTTTTTAACAGTTGCCGAGGGATTTTGGATGCCGGGGGTTGCGTCCAAATATTCCGGCGGGTAATCGATAAGCTCCAGAGTATACTTTTCGCAAAGCTGCAGAAGAGCCGGTTCCTTGGCTTTGATGGCAATGGTAGCCAGAGATTTTACGCTTGGGATGGCCAGTCCATGATCTTGGAGCGTTTTTAAAAAGCCCCGTTCCAAAAGCTCGAAGGGAGTGTCCCGGTCACAGCCGATGCCGACCACCAGAGTCTTGGGATGATAAATGATGGTTTTTTGCAGCATCGACTCGCTCAGCCGCTCGCGACTTCGATCGCTGACCAAAAGAATCATAACGTAGTGATCCAACTGATCCTCTTCCAGCCGCAGCGCATATTTTACCCCTTTGGGCAGCGCCTTTTGCAAAGGCCAGAAATCAGGTTCACCGACCTCCTGCACAACGAGCACATCTTCCTCATTGACGACGGCCGCGCAGCCTCGCGTGACGTTGCGATCCGGATGGGCCAGGACCCAGCCCTTCTCACGACCCAGAATATCGACGCTGAGGGTGTTTTGCACATCCGAGGCCGTGGTTATGATAGCCTGGGCACCAAGTATCTCAGCTATTCTCCTGGCGAACTCGTTGGCCCTGCCGACGTGTCCGGAAAGGATGGGAATGACGTATTGGCCCTTGTCGTCGATACAGATGATAGCCGGATCTGTTTTTTTATCTTTTATGGAGGGGGCCACCATCCGAATGACAGCTCCAACGCTGATAATAAAAATATGGCAGTCATAGGCTGGAATTAATTCTGCAAGTTTTGGCCCCATTGGCAGAGGCATCGCCAGACAATTGTCGACGGTCCCGGCCAGTCTTTCAGAAACCCAGAGATCGGCGGGAAGATGCGCTCTTATTTTCTCGGCAAGGGGTATCCCATGCTTGGTAATGGCGTAGAGAGCAAAACGAAAGGGTAAAGTCATCGATACACCTCCTGCGCTAAGGAAGCAGCCGGCGATGCCTCCAGATGGGCAGGCTTTAAAAGCTTGCCCTGGAGCAGACCATTACGGGTTTTCTTGCAGATGAGCACGGTGGAAAAATACACGCACTTTTCGCCGGTAAGCGATTCCAGATCATAGATAACGCGTTCATCCTCGCTCGAAGCGCGTTCCACATAAACCGCTTTATCGATGAGATCTTCCTCTTTGAGCAGTTCGATCACCCGCTCCATCTGCGAGCTGACCTTCATCAGCACGACGCTGTCGAATTCTCGAACGACCTTGCGTAGGTCCTCAACGCCATAGGTCGCAGGCAGTATCGCAACCCGTTCCTGCCCGTCGGCCAGAGCCCAGTTCGCCGCAGCCGGCACAGCGGAAATACAGCTCACGCCTGGAATCACGCGGATGTCCAGGCCTTCGATCTGTTCGATCATGGCTTGCCGCAAATAAATGAAGGTACTAAAAAAAAGCGGATCGCCCTGGGTGATAAATCCAACATCACGGCCTGCTAAGAGCTGCTCTCTAATCGCGGCAAATGCAATGTCCCAGGCAGGCTTAAGGACCTCAGGATCCTTACTCATGGGAAAGGTGAGAAAGAGTCTGACCTGATCGACCACGTCCTGCATATGAGGCTCAATGATACGCCAGGCAAGGGATTTGCTCCAAGGGTTGGGGCGGGGCACGGCCAGAACTTCGATGCTTCGAACCTTATCCAGAGCGCGAAGCGTCAAGAGATCAGGAGCGCCAGGGCCAACGCCGATGCCCCACAGGATTCCAAGTTCAGGCTTAGGGTTCAGCATGGGTTTTCTCTATCGAAAAGATGTGGATCGGATTCATGGCATCGTAGCGGGTGTACTTTCCGGCTAAAGGTTTGCCGCGGGAAATATTCACCATTATGATATTGGGCTGGAGCTTTCTCTGTTTAAAGAATTGATAGGCTTCGTTGACGTTCTCCAAAGTCACGGCGTTGACAACGAGCCGTCCTCCGAGGCGGAGTCGATCCAGGGCAAGGCCGAGAATATTTTGCAGCGCGCCCTTGCTACCCCCAACGAATACAGCATCAGGATCCGGCAAATCCCGGAGAGCATCAGGGGCCAGACCTTTGATGACCGTTACGTTATCGGTGTGATGGTGCCTGATGTTAAATTCACAAAGCTCGACCCCTTCCGGATCACATTCCACTGCATAGGCCTTGCCCTGGGTTGCAATTTTTGCCGCTTCAATGGCTACCGATCCTGAACCGGCACCGACGTCCCACAGCAGCGTTTTCGAGTGTATTCCCAGGCATGCTAACGACAGGGCTCTGATTTCCCGCTTGGTGATCAGGCCATGCAGAGGGCTGCGGTGGGCAAAGTCATCTTCATCGAGAAAGGGAATCGCCGCTTTTGGAACCTGCGGCGCATGGCGTTTAAGAAGAACTACGTTTAGGCTAGATATATCAGTAATTTCGGATAGTTCCAGAATAGAAAAGTGCCGTATCCGCTGCTCCGGCCCTTCGAGGTTCTCGCAGACGACAGCATCCCATTGGGTATCATTGAATTCGACAAGCCGAAGTGAGATCGCACGTGGCGGATTGATGGGATCAGTGAATAAGCCGACGGTCGCATGATGCTGAATGACATTGACCAGGCCGGCCATGTCCCGCCCATGATAGGAACCCAAATAAGCCTCTGTCCAGCTCCATCCCACTGCGGCGAAAGCCATCTGCATGGAACTTACATGGGGCACGATCGTCACATGCTCGACTCCAAATCGCTTGGTAACCAGGGACCCAATACCAAAAAATAATGGGTCGCCCGAGGCAAGTATGGTGACGGTGGATTCAGCCGATTCTTCGAAAAGATCATCCAAAAATAGCGATAGTTTGCCTTCGATCGCAATCTTTTTGCCATGATAATCGGGAAAAAATCGCAGCAAGCGTTCGCTGCCCGCCAGGACATGACTGGTCGTGATCAAATTGAAGGCGCGGCTTGAAAGCGAGGAACACCCTCCCTCGCCCATACCGATGAGATTCAAAGCGGTGCGAACCATCTCAATGCCTTTCTTCAACGCTTAGAGCTAAAAGAGCATGCAGGATGGCGACGGCGATTGGGCTGCCGCCTTTGCGTCCGCGGGTGACGATACTGGGAACGCCCAACTGCATGATGAGTTCCTTGGATTCGACCGCTGAAACAAAACCCACCGGGACGCCAATGATCAAGGCCGGTTTTACGCCCATTTCCTGGATAAGCCGGGCGGCTTCGAGAAGCGCCGTGGGCGCATTGCCTACCGCAATGATAGCGCCTTCGACCAGACCGAGACGGTGGGCCTTGCCCATCGCTTCGATCGCCCGCGTGGTATTTTTGCGGGTGGCATCCTCGATGACGTCGTCATCCGAAATAAAGCAGTGGATTTTGCAGCCATACTGATCGAGACGGGCTTGATTGAGGCCGACTTGAATCATACGAACATCCGTGACGATAGGACATCCGCGGAAGAAGGCCGCAGTCGCTGCGCGGACGGCATCGGGGTGAATAAAGGTGAGGTCCTTGAATTCAAAATCCGCCGTTGCGTGAATAATCCGCCTGACAATTTGCCACTGGTCAGCTGCAAAGGAGTGGGGCCCACATTCTTCATCGATAATGGCAAAGCTGCTGCTTTCGATCGCGCGTCCGGTCTGCGTCATCTGTCTCATATCGTTCATGTCTGGACCTTTGTTTTTACCAATGCATTTATTGAGAAAGCGCCCAGGGTCGTTCCGTCGAAATCCACCATTGTCACCTCTAAATTGAGAGTGCCGCGCGCAAAGCGATGGGCGGTTTCGGCTACCTTTTTGCATACCGCATCGTAGAGCCCTTCGATACCATGAGCCTGACAGAGTTCAAGAACGTGGCGCGCTGTGTTAGCCGTCGCGGCCTCCGATACCACCGCCTCTGGCGCGCCCAGTTCGGCTAAAATATCGGCTAACAGGCCCACATTCACTGCCGAGGCCGACGCATGGGTCATCATGCGGCCGTCAGCCATCTTCGTGAATTTTCCCATCATCCCGACGATGTGAACAGTAGGCATGCTGTGCCGCATGGCATTGCGAATCCCAATACCGATGTAATCGCCGACCTGAATAAAGGCGGCCTCATGAAGTCGAGGAAGCAGCTTCATCGCATAGGTCTCCGACCTTCCACCGGTCGTAAACACCACATCCTTGCACCCTTGATGGGCCGCGAGTCCAATGGCTTGAACGATACTGGCAATAAAAGCCGCCGTCGAATAGGGAAGGACAACCCCAGTTGTACCAAGGATGGAGATCCCGCCCAGCAACCCAAGGCGGGCGTTGAGAGTTTGCTTGGCCCGTTCCTCACCATCCGGCACGCTGATGACCACCGAAGCACCGGTAAAAGCTGTGTTTTCAAGTTCCGCCTTGACCATGTCCCTTATATTGATTCTTGGCACAGGATTGATCGCCGAGCTGCCCACTAACAATCCAAGACCAGGTTTGGTCACGGTGGCGACCCCGACTCCTCCCTCGATGGAAATATCCAGGTTACTGTTTAACTGAACCCTGGCGATGATTTCGGCTCCATGCGTGCAATCCGGGTCGTCTCCCCCGTCTTTGATGATGCTGCACTCAGCATAGTCGTCATGCAGTTCGCAGCGATGCAGTTTGAAGGTCACGGCCATACCGTTAGGAATGATTGAAATGATTTCAATGAGCGTCTGGTTCTGAATCAATACGCGCGTTGCGGCCTTGGCAGCCGCTGCTGCACAAGCTCCGGTGGTAAAACCGCTTCGAAGACCTTTGCGGTCCCTTTGCTCATCGGCCGTCGCATGCATGACTTGCTATACTCATTTCTCCGTTAGGACTTGGCTTTGTTAAAGAAAATTTCCTCGATAATTTTGTCGCTGCCGAGACCTTGATCTTCCAGGAGAACACGGGCGATGCGATTGACCTTGCCATCGCCGGCCATAAGCGCGAGATCGTAGGGCTTTGCCAGGCGATCACTGAGATCTTTGGCAAAAAAGTCCTGCTGATCGGGATCCTCCACCCGCGGGCAGTCGACAATTGCAAGTTTTACTCTTTTCTCTCGGGCGAGGCCTATCACCGTCTCGTCTTCAATAAAGTAAGACTGGCTCGGTCGATACCAGATCAGATCAATGGCAAAAGGCGATAGAGAAATCTCATTGAGAATACCAATCAAAGCGCTGACGCCCGTATAACTCGCTATGAGAACGACGCACCGGCAGAGCGAGTAGTCGGGGCTGTCCTCGTGAGGAAGTTCCAGCTTGCCCCAGGGTCCCGAAAAAGAAAAAATACTGCCCGTCGCCGCGCTTGCCATATGGCGCGAAGCGTAGCCGTTGCTGATGGGTTTTATGCGGATCGTAATTTTCCGGTTCAATCGATCGGCCGACACCACCGAGTAGGCACGCTTTATAGTTTTTTCATCATCCAAGCGCAGGCCGGTATCAAGGATGATATAGCGGCCCCCTTGAAATCTTGAGAAGTCATCGGCGGCGACATGGAATTCCAGGAGACTTGACTCGTCATTCTGGGGGGAAACTCTTATCAGTTCCGCTGTTTTTGCAATAGCCATGAGACCGCCTTAAACGTCTTGATTATCCGGAAAAACTTCGTGCATTTGATCGTGTATCTCTTCGAGATCCAGGTAATAGCGTTCCCATTGCTGGGTCATTTGCCGAAGATCCATTTCGATCTTTTTACCGAGAACCAAAAGACTTTGATAATAGGCTTTTTCAGAAAGCTGCCCGGGCATCGCCATGACGCGGTCTTCCAAAAGGCCCAAGCTGTCCTCGAACCCCATCTTTAAATCGACAAAGTTCGACGCTTCCGCCAGATTCTTTAGACTTTGACTGCTTGTCAGGGCATCGCCAAGTTCCGCCAACTCGTGCTGACGGTCGGCGGGTCGGTCGGCGCCGAGAAGATTTAATAAACCAAGCCGAAGGGCGGCTATTTCATGACAAGCCATAAATTCTCCTGAAATACATCACATGATTGTGTCAACATAGGATTCAACGATTTTATCGCTGAGAAGATGACTTTTAACTAACGCGTCGATGCCCTCGGCATCCATCTGCCGATACCAAACACCGTCCGGATACACTGCAATCGCAGGCCCCTCCCCACAGCGTCCCATGCAGGAGGTAAGTGTGACGCGGACGTCCTGGCTAAGGTTTTTATCTTTGATTTCGCGCCGCAGCTGCCGAGCTAATCGAATCGAACCTCGATCGGCACAGTCTCTATTCGTGCAGAGAAAAACATGTTTCTTGATTTTGGCATGAGCGTGAATATGAGGGCTTGCCTGCTGTCTGGTGACAGCGTGCCGGATGCTGAAGAGCAGCGAGTTCAGGCCACCGACCTGAGTCTCCAATTCGCCAAGGGCCACCCGGTATTGACAGCTGTGACATGGCAGAAGATGAGAGCTTTGCCCTTCATCGCTTGAAAATGCCCGATCCTCAATGATGGATTGAAACCCTGGGATTTCGCTGAGTGGCGGCAATTCAATGACATTGATTCCGGGATAGCGATCCTTAAATACCTGCATCTCTTTGATGATGCGGGCATGCAAGACACCCGTATACAGAAAGTAGGGCAGCACCAGCAGGTTGGTGGGCCTGATTTTGGCAAGCAAGCGAAGGCTGTCCTTGAAGTCAGGCTTTGTGATCCCAACAAAGCAAGGCATGATATTGCGTAGCTTTAGACCTTCCCCAATCAATCGACACATGTGGAAAAAGGCGCTATTGGCTCCGGCATCATTTGATCCTCTGCCGATCGGCAGCAAAATGCTCTCGTCCTCGGCTAGTTCGCGGGTGCGAATAAAAGAATTTATCGCGGCAACCCACTTTGGATTCGTTCCAAGCGTCTCACAAACGTCATAGCTTACAGTCGAATGCGATTTTCGCAGGCGTTCCACTACGAAGGGTATATCGTTTTTGATATGACCGGCCGCGAAGAGCGCGAAGGGAATAATGCGGATGATGGCGTAGAGACCGGAAAGTTTTTCCAGAACGTCTATAAAGGAGGGCTCGGCAAGCTCGATATAACCTGCAAAGACGTCAACACCGGGATGATTGGATTGAAAATCCGACAAGGTGTTTTGAAAACAAAGATTGGCCTGCGGGTCACGGCTACCATGACCCACAAAGAGAATACATAAGCCTTCCGCGCGCGCCTGGCTGTTTGCCGGCGATCGCATGTTTTCGCAAGAAACCATCCAAACAACTCCTAGTCCACGAGGGTGTCTGGTCCGCATCCAAAAAAATCTTTCTCGGATGCTTCACTTAAGGCAGGTCTCCTGGCTTGCAGAGCACCCAGCGAGTCGGGTGCTTAGACTCCCTTCCCCGTATGGACATAGTGTGACTATGTATTGGTTACGAGTGGTCATGAGTCATGTTGTTCTGCTTACAGTGGCGGGACCGCGTCGGCATTGCACCGATCTTCCCTTTTAATTCTGCTGAAACCTTAAGCGGCTTTGAACCGTTCGCAGGTATTGCATCATTCCTCTTAAGCTGTCAAATTAAAATCGATTTGATCCTGACCCGATAGGAAACGGCGAACGGTCCCGGGGGCAATTATTGTCCTAGGTCCGTGCTGAAGTTCTGGGTGGATCTGCTTTTCCAGGTGCTTTGCATCGCCTGCAAAAGGACTGCTGGCCCAAACCTGTCGCCCGGCTGCCAGAGGTTGGCGATCGGTGGGGCGGGACTCCTCTACTGGGTCAGTTCTGTCTAAGCATGGGTTGACCCCTCAAGCCAAGCGAACTCTACTACCTAAGTTAAAATGGATGTGATAAAGAGCCAAAGAATTCCCCTGTACGTTGACATCAGCCACGATGGGTTTAAAATGTTTTTGGAAACAGATCGAATTATGCTTCGCGAAATAACGAAGGACGATGATGTTGAACTTTATTTGCTTGATAGTGATCCGGAAATTATGAAGTTCGTTGCCAATGGCAGGCCCTCATCAAAAAAAGAGGTGGATGCCTCGATCGAGCGCATTCTAACTCTTAGAGACCAACATAATGGAAAATTTGGATGTTGGGCCGCTTTGGAGAAGTCTACAGATCATTTTATAGGTTGGTTTCTGTTCCGACCGGCCCAAAATGATGCTCAAAATACCAAGCGTATCGAGTTAGGGTATAGGCTTAAAAAGGAGTACTGGGGCCTTGGCCTGGCGACAGAGGTTTCGAAGGCCATAATTGCCAAAGGATTCAGTGAATATCCATTAGATGAAATCTTTGCGGTTGCCATGAAGGGCAACTTGGGATCTCTGGCTGTTATGAGGAAAGCGGGAATGCACTTTGTACGAGAGTTCACGAGTGGGGAATTCTCATCCTCAGTTGAAGATCTGGTCGAGTACTCAATAAGCAGAAATTTATTTTTTACTCGTTAGGATTAGGGGCTGTTGACGTTTGGCTACGCCAACGTCGAACATCCCCAGTAACGCAG
>CAXSGP010000042.1:0-37682 GCA_964236955.1 uncultured Oligoflexus sp.
TGCGTTACTGGGGATGTTCGACGTTGGCGTAGCCAAACGTCAACAGCCCCTAGTTATTTTCATTTATCGCCCTTTTATTTTGAAGAAAATATAAGGATTTAAGCGCAGGTGACGGAGGCTGTGACAGGATTTGTTAGAGAGGGTCATGATGCGGGAAGCAAGTATTATTACTTATTCATGCCTAAAAATGCAAGGAACCGGGGACCTGGATGAAGAGAACGTTTTGAGATAACCGGCACCGATCCCCCACCTTGCTTTGCTAAAGCCCAGGAGGACCCGAAACTATGCACCGGCTTCAAAGCGAAATGTCTGCCAACGCTAAGCATTCAATTTGGCAAATATTGACCACTTATTGTCAGGCTAAGATCGGTATGATGGCAATCCTTGTCCGCATCATTGTCGCCCGTTACAATGAGATTGACTGGAACGGACGCTTTACCCTGTATCATTGCGGAAATTGGCGCAATGGTAGTGGCCGGAAAGTTGACATCAAAAGAACCCGCAACTTCAGTCTTAGGTATCGTACAGTTCTCGGCTCCCCCCAGGCAATAATGAGAATCTACCCATTCCTTATCAGTCAATTTTTTTCCAACCAACTTGCTAAAATTCCAATCGTAGATTTCCTTGTTCTTATCAAAATTCTCTACTATTTTATTATTGGAGGAAAACAGAACATGGTTATCGATCGTTAGAATGATAAAGTCGTCGTATTTCATGCTGGTGTTTTCCGATGATTTTACCTTCAGGGAGCAGATGACTCCTTCAGGCAAATTCAAATTTACTTTTTGCGTTTCCGAAGCGGTCACTGTTAAATCAGACTTTGCGATATTGGGTGGGCTAAGAAAATCGCAGTATCCATTCTCCGGAAAGTCGATTTTTTGAGAGAAAACCTGCAATTTTGCCGCTTCAGTTCCGCAGCGGTTTGGGATTGAATTGGTTTCGTTAACTGTATCGCTTTTATCCAAAACCACATCTTTAGCTGGTTTACCAGTGCCTTGCTTAATTGTCTCTTCTTTGCCGGCAGGGACCGCCGTACCTTGTTTACCAGTATCACCTGAAAACTGCTTTTTGCTTGCGCATCCCAACATCGAACAAAAACTCAACACCGAAATAAGCTTAAGCATGGCACCCTCGACGTCAATGCATAAATTTTACCATCCTGTTTCGGCACATTTCTCGAAACAATTAAACTTTTCTTGTAAGTTTCATTCATTGTTAGGAATTAAATTGATTTCGCCGGTGGCGGCGGTGCTCCTTTGCCATTTGACGATCATGCCTTGTCCTATCCCAGTGGATCGCGTGACAAGGCAGTCCATCCCTAACAAAAAGCTTTACTCTTGCCCACCATCCCGCCGATTCCTACTTATCGAAAGCTGCCGGGAGCAAGGGTCAAGCATACTCATGCACAAAGCTTTGAAACCTGACGCGGCATCTAGCGTTCTTGGAGAAAGGCGCAGACCCTACGGGTGATGTCGTCTGTTTTAACTGTCTCCGTCAGCTTTCCTCCTAAGGCCGGCGCCAGATCCGGCGTCAGTCGGCCGCCTTCGATCGTCAATTCAACCGCATTCTCGATACGACTGGCGAGATCCTCCCGGGCCAGGGAATAGCGAAGCATCATCGCTACGCTGAGGATAGTGCCCAGGGGATTGGCCACCTGTTTTCCTGCGATATCCGGCGCCGAACCATGAACTGGCTCGAACAGGCCCCGGCCGCCCCCGTCTAAAGAGGCTGAGGGCAGCAGTCCAAGCGAACCCGCTAGGGTGCTTGCCTGATCGGAGAGGATATCGCCAAACATATTTTCCGTCAGAAGCACATCGAAGCTGCTAGGCCGGGTGGCTAAATACATTGCGGCGGCATCGACCAGAATATGTTCGACTTTGATATCGGCAAATTCTTCCGCCATTACCCGCGTTACAGTCTTTCGCCAGAGTCTCGAAGTTTCCAATACATTGGCTTTGTCGATCGAAGTCAATTTTTTTTGCCGCTTACGCGCAATCTCCGCTGCGACGCGGGTGATGCGGGTAATCTCATCGACACTATAGCGGCAGATATCAAAAGCGCTGCCGTCGCTATAGCCTTTTTCTCCAAAGTACAACCCCCCCGTCAGTTCCCGGATCAGAACAATATCGACATTATGCAAAATCTGGTCCCGATAGGGGGTTTGAAGGTAAAGTGTGGGACGTGATCGAATCGGTCTAATATTGGCAAACACCCCCAGCTCTTTCCTCAGTCTAAGCAGTCCGGCTTCGGGCCTGAGATGCCCGGCCAGGCCTTCCCAGGCAGGCCCCCGCACCCAGTAGCACCGCATGGGCAGCCTTGCATGCCGCTAAGGTATGATCATCGAGCGGCAGAGCAAAACGATCCAGGGCATCGCCGCCTATATGCCCACGCTGCACCTCCAGGTCCAAGCCTGCTCCCTTCACCACGCAACGCAGCACCTCCAGCCCGCTTTCCATAACCTCCGGCCCAATGCCGTCACCGGCCAAGGCTACAACTTTAGCTTTCATACAAAATCCCTTCTTTCATAACTTTCTATCGCAGCGCTTTTCTTAAGAATGTAGCCCAATTGATCGGTGCCCTGCATGAGGCATAGCTTGGCAAAGCGATCGATTGCAAATGGAAAACGCGCTTGATTTTTCAAGTCAACATATTGATATTCGAGATCGATAGTCAGATCCGCGTCGGCGTTTTTTTTCAGATCCTCAAAAAATTCTTCACTTATTTCGATAGGCAACAATCCGTTTTTCAAGGCATTGGTTTTAAATATATCGCCAATCGACGGACTTAATATTGCGGCAAAGCCATAGGCAGCCAAGGCCCACACCGCATGCTCGCGCGATGAACCACAGCCAAAGTTACGACCCGCAACCAAAATCTTAACAGCATGATCGGCCCTTCGATTAAAAATCTGCTCTCTATCGAGCTTGCCGTCTTCATCATGCCGCCAGTCGTAGAATAAGGCATCGGCCAGACCCTCTTTATCGGTCTGCTTTAAAAACCGGGCGGGAATAATCTGATCAGTATCGATATGCTGCGTTTCCACCAAGATAAAGTTGGATCGCAAGGCTTCAAATTTTTTCATTCCTATTTCCTTAACTGCAGTGGTCTGTCCCGGCTATGTCACGCGAGAAATACCCGAGGATCGGTAAGACATCCCAACACCGCGGTAGCCGCTGCGGTCGCGGGACTGGCTAAAACTGTCCGCCCTAACCGGCCCTGTCGCCCGGCGAAATTGCGATTGCTCGTGCTTACGGCCAATTGCCCCGCTAGCAACTGATCACCATTCATGGCGATACACATCGAACAGCCGGGTTCGCGCCATTCAGCTCCGGCTTCCATAAATATGGTATCCAAGCCCTCCGATTCGGCCTGACGTTTGACGGCTTGGGAGCCTGGCACGATCATAAGCCGTAGATTCTCCGCTTTCTTCCGACCTTTTAAAATGCGCGCCGCCGATCGAAGGTCGGTGATTCTGCCATTGGTGCAGCTGCCGATAAACACGACATCGACTGGCATTCCCTCTAGCCTTTGACCGGGGTGAAATTTCATGTAGTCAAGACTTGCAGTAAAAGTCTGTGGATCGATATCGGTTAAGGGCAGGGACCGCTCTATACCTATCGCCTGATCCGGCGAAGTCCCGTACGTTACCATCGGGCTTAGCAATGTAGCATCGATCCGAATGTGATGGTCGTAGACGGCATCGTCATCGCTGTAAAACTCCTGCCAACGCTCAACGGCCTTTGCCCATTCATCCCCCTGCGGAGCATGGCGGCAGTCCTTAAGGTAGGTAAAGGTCGTAAGATCCGCAGCGATTAACCCGGCCCGCGCACCGGCTTCGATGCTCATATTGCAGAGCGTCATCCGCGCCTCCATATCCATTGCCGTTATCGCTTCGCCCCGATATTCCAACACATATCCGGCGCCGCCTCCCGACCCTAGACTTGCAATAATCGCGAGGGCCAGATCCTTAGCCTCCACCCCTCGGCCGAGGCGACCTTCCACATGTACGGCTAATGTTTTCGGCTTATGCTGAAGCAGACATTGGGTCGCCAGCACATGAGCGACTTCGCTCGTGCCGATACCAAAGGCCAAAGCGCCGAAGGCCCCGTGAGTCGCTGTGTGGCTATCACCGCAGACAATGATTTGCCCCGGTTGGGTCCATCCGAGTTCAGGACCGATAACGTGTACAATTCCCTGATCACGTGAATTCAAATCATAAAGGGGGATGCCAAAATCCCGGCAATTCTTGCTTAAGGTTTCAACCTGGGCAAGGGCTTGCTTATCGATATAGGCCTTGCGATCCCGATCGGTAGGAACCGAATGATCCATGGTTGCAAAGGTTAAATCGGGTCGTCTCACCTCCAGACCCCGTTCTCTTAACACGGTGAAGGCCTGAGGCGAAGTGACTTCATGCACCAAATGGCGATCGATATAAAGCAAAGCCGGATGATCGGCAGTTTCCGCTTCGACCAGATGCCGGTTCCAAAGCTTCTCAAAGAGCGTAAGTTTCGCCATAATTCACCTCAGGATAGGCATGACTGGCTTCGACTTGATTTAATGGGTCCAGCCAACCCCAGCGATCGAGAGTCTGGCCGGTAAAGAGACCGAAAAAAGCTGACTGCAAGGCCTTGGTAACCGGGCCGGGACTGCCGTTGCCAACCACTTGCCGATCGACGCTTCGGATCGGAGTAATTTCGGCTGCAGTGCCTGTGAAAAATAACTCATCCGCGACGTAAAGCAACTCGCGGGGATAGACCCCTTCTTCAACTTCATAACCCAGGTCGCGCGCCAGCTTTATAACCGAATCACGGGTAATACCTTCTAGGATTGAACATTGCAACGAAGGGGTATAAAGCTTGCCGTGACGCACGATGAATAGGTTTTCACCGGGGCCTTCGCTGAGAAACCCTTGGCTGTTTAAGGCAATGGCTTCGGCATAACCATGGCGTTGGGCTTCATCCACCATAAAAAACGATGCCAGATAATTCCCCCCCGCCTTGGCGAGCTGAGGATGGGTATTAGGAGCCGATCGCTGCCAGGACGTGACGCAGGTATCAATGCCTTTTTTCAAGCCTTCTTCCCCGAGGTATGCCCCCCATTCAAAAGCGGCAATTGACATTTCGAAACGGGTATCCAGACTCGGCCGCACACCCATTGATCCATAGCCGTAAAACATGATCGGCCTTACATAGGCATTGCTAAGTTGATTTATGGCGACGACCCGGTGACAGAGTTCTTCAAGTTTGGATCGATTGCAAGTCACTGGCATGCGATAGATATGCGCCGATTGCAAAAGCCTATCAGCATGATCGCGCAGGCGGAAAAAAACCGGTCCATCTGCGCTCTGATAGCATCGAATCCCCTCGAAAACACTGGTTCCGTAGTGCAAGGCATGAGAGAGGACATGCACGTTGGCATCGGCCCAGGGGCGCATTTGCCCTTGATGCCAGATCCATTGGCTTGATTTAACCGACATGATAACTCCTTTTTTTAACGCGACAAAGAGGGTAAAGGCAGCTGCGAACTCACCGAAGCCTTCGGTACGATATCGCGCACCAAAGTCAGCAGCTCACCCTCGCCAGGATGTTTATTGTAATCGTAAAGGCGTTTAAATGCGGTGAAGGCTTCTTCGAATTGCATCTCGTTGCAGTCCACACCGTGTTCTTCCATCCAAAAGTTAAAGGCATGCCGGCCGGAATGTTTGCCGAGAACCATGTTATTGCCAGCGCGGCCGACGTGTTCGGGTCGCATGATTTCATAGGTTGATGGGTGCATCATCACGCCGTGCTGATGCACTCCGGCTTCATGCGCAAAGGCGTTGGCTCCTACTACTGCCTTATTTTTCTGCACCTGGAGACCCGTGATGCGGGTCAGCATTTGGCTGGCGTAGTAAAGGCGTTTCGCCTCAATCTGCGTATCGACCTTAAAATAATCCTGCCGCGTTCTCAAGGCCATCACCAATTCTTCCAACGCACAGTTTCCAGCTCTTTCGCCGATTCCGTTGATCGTGCATTCGACCTGCCTCGCACCAGCTTCCACAGCCGCCAGTGTATTGGCCGTGGCCATTCCCAAATCATCATGACAATGCACACTGAGCACTGCTTTATGAATATTCGGCACATTTGCCTTCAGATGGTGAATGATGGCACTAATCTGTGAGGGAACAGCAAAGCCGACTGTGTCAGGGACGTTAATGACAGTGGCGCCAGCTTCAATAGCCTCATAAACAGCTTCCGTGAGGAAATCGATTTCAGTCCGCGCGGCATCCTCGGCCGAGAATTCAACCTCATCAAAGAGATTACGGGCCAGGTTCAGTCCGCTCTTGAGTATTTCGATCACCTGGGATTTGGACTTCTTTAATTTGTACTCGCGATGAATGGGGCTGGTTGCGAGAAAGATATGAATACGGCTCCTATGGGCGGATTTAAGCGCCTGCTGAGTGCGGATGATATCCGCGCTCTGACAGCGTGAAAGGGCGGCCAGAGTCGGCCCCTTGATGTCTTCAGCGATCGCTCGCACGGCTTTAAAATCGCCTTCTGAAGATGCCGGGAAGCCGCATTCGATGACATCGACCTTAAGTTGGCAAAGAACTTCAGCAATCTGCATTTTTTCTTCGAGATTCATCGTCGCGCCCGGCGATTGTTCGCCATCGCGTAAAGTCGTATCCAGAACAAAAATCCGACTATCCGTGTCTAATGCTGGCATATACGGTACTCCTTATGGGGGCGAGCAGCAGATGAGTCTCCTGACTTGGACTCAAGCCTTGCGTCTCACGATTGATAGGATCGACGGCGACTTTGACTATGTCGTAAAACTTTTCCAATTGCCGCGTCAGCAGTTGAAGGGGACGTTGGCTTTCCCCCTGGATTTTGATCTGCTGCCAGGTTCCGGTTGGATCAACCAAGGAGTGAAATTGATGAATCGCGAATCCTCGGTGGCGGCATACCCGGAGAATTCGCTCCAGAATGCCATCTTCATCTAATGCGGTAATTTCAGCGTGATACTGCATAACTGTTGCCTTCCATCATTTTGTCGTTGGCGGCTCCGGGAGGTACCAGTGGCCAGACGTTTTCCAAAGGATCGATACGCACATGCAAGAGACAAGGGCCTGGGTGATTGATCAGATAATTGATACCAGACAATTCCTCGTGTTTGCTGTTTATCATCAGCGCATCGATGCCAAAGGATTTGGCAACGGCAACGAAATCGGGATTGTCGGATAGATCGACCGCACTGTAGCGTTCCTTAAAAAACAGCTCTTGCCATTGCCGTACCATACCGAGCCGTTGATTATCGAGGAGAAGGATCTTAACAGGCAGGCGATAGCGATTGACGGTCGCAAGCTCCTGTATGTTCATCATGATCGAACCATCGCCCGATACACAGATCACCAAAGCATCAGGATTACCAAGCTGAGCACCAATCGCAGCCGGCAGTCCATAGCCCATCGTGCCCAGGCCGCCGCTTGTGAGATGATCCAAAGGGTGGATAAACCCGAAGTGCTGGGCTACCCACATCTGATGCTGGCCCACATCAACCGTGACTATCGTGCGACGCGGCACCAGACGCGAACAATGATTTAATAATCGCGGCGCATAGACCCCTTCCCCCGGAGCTTGATAGTCCCACTGAAATTGCTCTTTCCAGCTCAAGCAGCGCTCCAGCCAGGGCAAATTATTCAGAGGGACGGATAAGGCTTTCAGATTGGGCGCCAGCGCTCCGCATAGGGCCAGATCCGCGTTGCGCAATTTGTTGATTTCAGCGGCGTCGATGTCAAGGTGAATGACCTTGGCATGGGGAGCAAATTCCTGCAGTTTCCCGGTCGCCCTATCGTCAAAGCGGGCACCGATCACAATCAGCAAATCACAGTTTTGTACTGCAAAGTTCGCGGCTTTGGTGCCGTGCATCCCCAGCATTCCCAAAAAGAAGGGATGTTCGCTCTCAATGGAACCCAAACCTTTAAGGGTTGCAACCACCGGCAGTCTGGTCGTATTCACGAAATGACGAAAGGCTGGCACCACATTGGCAATACCAACACCCCCCCCGACATAGATTAAAGGCTGGCTCGATTGCTTGAGCAGCATAAGGGCAATCTTATGCTGCTCACTGAAATCCTCTGCTGGAAGATCGGACACATCGACTTTCCATGACTCCAAGGCAGCCACTTCATGGAGTGAGACATCCTTGGGTAGATCGATCAAGACAGGTCCGGGCCGACCGCTCCGGGCAATGGCAAAGGCCCGTCGCACGATCGAATAGATGTCACTCCCGCGATGGACGATATAACTGTGCTTAACCACGCCGAGGCACATGCCGAAGATATCGACTTCCTGAAAAGCATCAGTACCTATGAACGGGCTCGCCACTTGTCCGGTAATACAAACCATAGGGACGGAATCGAGATAGGCATTCGCGATCCCTGTCATCAGATTCGTGGCACCTGGGCCAGAGGTGGCAATGCATACTCCGACCTTGCCGGTGGAGCGTGCGTAGCCATCGGCTGCTAAAGCCCCACCCTGTTCGTGCCTGACGAGATAGGTTTTAAAGGAAGCTTCGAGCAGACGATCAAATACCGGCATGATCGCACCGCCTGGATAGCCGAAGACCACATCGGCCCCTTCATCTTCGATCGCTTTGACTAAGGCATCAGCTCCGATCATGGGACTTTTCTCCTGACTGCTGTATCCAACTCATATTGGCCCGCAGTTCGCGACCGACGGATTCGATCGGATGGTGAAGATCCTGTTCCAATAATTTCTGATACTGAGGCATTCCCGATTCATATTCCCTCTGCCAACGCTCGGCGAATTTTCCAGAGCGGATATCCTCAAGAATTCCCTGCATTTGCCGTCTCACGTGATTATCGATGACCCTGGGTCCCGTAATGAGGCAGCCGTACTTTGCGGTATCGCTGATGAACTGATGCATCTTGGCGAGACCACCTTCGTAGAGAAGATCGACGATAAGCTTGAGTTCATGCATACATTCAAAGTAAGCGACTTCGGGCTGGTACCCGGCTTCAACCAAAGTCTCAAAGCCAGCCTTAACCAGCTCCGTGGCCCCCCCACACAAAACCGCTTGCTCACCGAAGAGATCGGTTTCGGTTTCTTCCTTAAAGGTCGTCGCCATGACTCCGGCGCGCGTGCCGCCGATTTTATGGGCATACTGGAGAGCTTTGGCCTGCGCTTGACCCGAGGCATCCTGACTAACCGCCATGAGGCAAGGGACCCCACGACCTTCCTCGTATTGCCGCCGCACCAGGGTTCCAGGCCCTTTCGGTGCCACGAGGATGACGTCTTGATCGGCGCTCGGCACAATCAGTTTATAATGGATGGCAAAACCGTGCGCAAAGAGGAGTGTGGCGCCCGCCTTCAGATGCGGCTTGACAGCTTCGTAATACAGAGCTTTTTGCGCCATATCAGGCAAGAGAAAACACACCATATCCGCGGCTGCCGCAGCTTCGGCAATACTTTGAACGGCCCAACCATCTTTCTGCGCCTGATCATAAGTTTTACCGCCTCCGCGTACGGCTACAATAACGCGCGCTCCACTGTCGCGAAGATTTAAGGCATGGGCGCGCCCCTGACTGCCGTACCCCAGTACAGCAATCGTAAGGCCATCTAAAAGTTCGGTCGACTGCGCTTCAAAATTTAGCATTTTTGATTTCATCCTGCATGTCCTTCATATTTTGATAAAGCTCTGCCATCGCCTTTAAAACCCTTAAAGACGTTTGAATCGTTTTCATTTTTTTTTACAGTCGATCAGAATCTAGGAAGTCGTCGCCCCTTCCGATGCGGAACCCACCTGTTTGATGTACTTGCCAAACACACCGCGGGTGAAACGCGGTTCAGGAACACGCCAGCGGGTTCGACGCTCCGCCCAGTCCACATCGGTCGACAAAGTATGGGAACGGACATCGATCGTAACGCGGTCGCCGTTTTCAAGCAGGGCTATAGGGCCACCCAGGTAAGCTTCAGGTGCCACATGACCTATACAGAGTCCGTGGGTTGCGCCACTGAAACGGCCATCGGTAACAAGGGCCACCTTGTCGCCAAGGCCTGCTCCAACCAAAGCGGCCGTAACCGACAGCATCTCCGGCATGCCGGGGGCACCCTTCGGCCCCATATATCGAATCACCAAGACATCGCCGGCAAAAATATCGCCCCTATTGACAGCTTCAAATGCATCCTGCTCGGAATCAAATACCCGAGCCGTACCGCTGAACTGCTGCAGATCTTTGCCTGAGAGTTTTAAGACACAGCCCTCACTCGCAATATTGCCTTTGAGAATGGCAAAGGCCCCCCTTGTCTGCAAAGGGCTCTGCACGTCCCGCAAAACCTCCTGGCCGGCAGTCTCCTGAGCTTCGGACGCCAAAGTTTGCAGGCTTTTACCGATTATGTTGGGACCATCGCTTAAAAGCCGGGCGTTAAAAAGTTTCTGACACAAAAGTGCGACGCCTCCTGCCTCCTCCATTTCAGTCGCCACGAAGCGGCCGAAGGGCTTCAAATCCGCGATCAAGGGGACTTCCGAGGATATCTGATCAAAAAGCTGTAGCGGTAGCTCGACATCTGCTTCGCGCGCAAGGGCTAAGAGATGGAGAATCGCGTTGGTTGAACCGCCCGAGGCGCAGACGGCTACAATCGCATTGCGGAAGGCCAGCGGAGTGAGGAACTGTCTTGCATGATGACCCTGTTCCAGGGCCTGCATTACCAGGTGGCCGGCGCGTTCTGCCGCCCACTGCTTGCGGGAATCCGCAGCCGGAATTTCATTGAGTCCAAGCGGTGATAATCCCATTACGGAAAATACCATAGCCATAGTATTGGCGGTAAATTGCCCTCCACATGCGCCGGCTCCCGGACAAGCCAGGTTTTCAAGACTCTTCAGCTCATCGGCACCCATCAGGCCCTTGGCATGGGCACCGACGCCTTCAAAAACGTCTTGAATGGTTACGCTTTTACCCCGCCAATACCCTGGTGCGATTGATCCCCCATAAAATAATACCGAGGGCAGATCCAGACGTGCCAGGGCCATAGCAGCACCAGGAATTGTTTTGTCGCAGCCAACCAGTGCGACGACCCCATCGAAATAATGCGAACTCGCCATCAATTCGATCGAATCAGCGATCAACTCCCTTGAGATCAAAGACCCGCGCATCCCTTCAGTGCCCATGGTGATGCCATCCGAAACGGCGATCGTATTAAATTCTATGGGTGTGCCGCCACGGGTACGAATACCTTTTTTCACATGCTCTGCAAGGGCCCGCAGATGAAAATTGCAAGGTGTAACCTCGGTCCATGTATTGGCGATGCCAATCAGCGGCTTACTCAAATCTTCATCGGTTAAACCCGTGGCCTTTAGCATGGCCCGAGCGGGAGCGCGAAGGGTTATGGTCTGACTGCGGTATTTCATGAGGGCCTCGCTAAAGTAAACAGCTTATAAAAAAACCCCCAAGCACTTGCTGGTGCTTGGGGGCGTCTTGTTCCTGCAGCTCAGGTTAAGGCGGCCCCCAGCACTCAATAAGTAGTACTAGAATAGAACTAACAGGGCTTAGCAGTTTCACACCATCGCTGGCGATGAATCCGCTGCTGTTATTTGCTATGAGGCTGGGGGTCCGCATGGTCTATAAACTCTGATGAAAATTTTGATAAAGGCATTCTTTTCTAAACCTAATGTCACGCTGCTGTCCTTTGAAGTCAAGTAACGAATCACAGGCAATCTCCCCTGATCTTCCAAATGGTATGAAATTTTGAAAAGATGATGAATATTGGACATAGGAAATTTTGGAGATTGAATGCTTCTCAATACCTTCAGCAGCCGTATGAATATAAACAATCATATGCCGGCTCGAGAGGAAGGGTGCCGATGACGCGACACCAGTGGCGCCGCGATCCAAACCCTAAGGACAAGCAATTGTTTCATCCAAAGTTAATCTGGGCTGTAGGAGGGGTTTTGATAACAAGTGCCGGGGTTCCCTTCGAGCTTTTTAAAGGCAGCTGTTGCTAGGTAGCAAAGGTATATGAAAAACGTGATGATCTCCTTTATAGTCTTTTTATATTAACGTCGAAAAGTATTCTCGCTCAAACCGAACTTTTATTCCCTTAACTGTTTCAGTGGAAACATTCAAAATCTTAAAGCCTAACGTGTCCCTGCCCCCGAACAATATAACGAAGTGTTGTCAATTCCTTGCTGCCCATCGGTCCGAACGCATGCAGTTTGCTTGTGGAAATGCCAATCTCTGCGCCCAGTCCAAGTTCGCCGCCATCATTAAAACGAGTGCTGGCATTGACTGCTATGCATGAGGAATCCAGCGCCATTTCGAATTTTTGAATAACCGCCTTATCCTGCGCGACTATGCCTTCGGTGTGCTGACTGCCATAGCGCAGGATATGGGCTATCGCCGCGTCTTCGTTATCGACAAGGCGAATCGACAGAATGTTTTCCAAATATTCTGTATTCCAATCCTCTTCCGTAGCGAGGGTAAGGTTTTGATTGGGGAAACTCCTTAGAATTTCAGCATCGACGCGCAGACTCACGTCTACCGATTGAAGGCGCATCATCAAAGGCAAAAGTTGAGTGACAGCCAAACTCCGATGCACGAGCAAAGTTTCGATGGCATTGCATACTCCCGGCCTTTGAGCCTTGGCATTGAGCGTGATAGCCATCGCCAGATCGGCAATAGCATCAGAATGCAGGTAAAGGTGACAAAGACCTTTAGCGTGAGCAATTATGGGAACACGGGCGTGTTCCTGAATCATGCGAATCAATCCTTCACCACCGCGAGGTATGACAAGGTCGATCAAGCCGGCAAGCTTCACCATTTCAATCGTCAACTGGCGATCTCCTGCAGGAATGATTTGAATACAACCCTCGGGGAGATAAGGCTTTACCGCATCCCGGACCAATTTTCCAAGAATAGCATTGCTATGTTTAGCATCGCTGCCACCCTTCAGTAGTATAGCATTGCCCGACTTGATAGCGATGGCGGCACAGTCGATCAGGACATTGGGGCGACTTTCGAAGATAACGGCTATGACGCCGAGCGGAATGCGTTTCCGTTCAATAATGAGACCGTCGGACCGGGTGTTTTGACTTTCGATCTGGCCTACTACGGCGGGCGCTGAAGCAATCTGCTCAAGTCCCTGCAAGAGATTTTTGATGCGTGATTCGTTCAGGCAAAGGCGATCGATCAAGGCCCGTGACAGATTTTGAGCGGCGGCATCTGCCAGATCCAGTTGATTTGCAGCTAAAATAGTGGCCGTAGCGCCTTCCAGCTTACGGCCGATAGCTTTAATACTTTCGACGCGCTGCTCTTCGCTGACGAACCGTAGGAGATGGCAGCTCTCTTTAGCCTCACGGGCGATGGCTGCAATGTCAAAGCTCATCTTATTTCCTTCACGAAAAGATTATTTTTATGCACGACCACTTTTGACGAGCGATAGCCAAGTATCCCAATGATTTCGTCACTGTTCCGGCCTGAAATTTTCCGCATTTCCACAGCAGAGTATTCGGCCAGACCACTGGCAATCTCACTAAGGCCGCAGACAATCTTCACGCAGTCCCCACGACCAAAGTTACCGTCAACTCGACTGATACCCGAGGGCAGCAGGGAACTGTTTTTCAAAATCGCTTCGTAAGCGCCTTTGTCGATATGAATCACGGCTCCCAGGCGAACATTGGCGAGCACCCATCGATGTCTCGCCTGGTTCGGCAGGGAGGGACTGCCCTCAAAATAAGTGCCCCCCCCTGCCAGGGCCGCAAGCAAAGGCGAGTCTTTTTTATAAGTCGCCAGCATTACCGGAATACCGAGCGGCGTAAGTTTTCGGACGGCCTCGAGTTTGGTCCTCATGCCGCCACGCCCTGCTGCCGATTTACCCTTTAGGTTTACCTTCGTAAATTGTTCGTCATAGGCTACACGCGAGATCACGGACGCGTCACAAGTACCTGGATCCTGATTGAAAAGTCCATCCGGTGTTGTCAGTAGGATCAAACCGTCCGCACCCAGCATTTCCGCCAGCATCGCTGCCAGCTGATCATTATCGCCCACGGTAATTTCGGCAAAGCTTACCGAATCATTCTCATTAAGTATGGGCGTAATGCCCTGGGCAAGCAGGCGATTGATCATATTTTTTAGGTTGAGCGATCGTTTGCGATCGCGAATGTCTTCATGGGTGAGCAATATCTGGGCGCAGGTTCTTTGATGGGAAGCAAAGGCCTGCGAATAACAATTCATCAGCCTTGGCTGCCCTATGGCACTGCAGGCCTGCAGAAAGTCGATCGTTTCGTCCGCTACCGCAGCCATCGTGTGGCGACCGATTGAGATCGCCCCGGAACTGACCAGCAGGACCTGAATTCCTGCCGATAGTAGCGTCTGACAGTCACGTACAATATCGTTGATCTTGAGTTGATTGACGCCACTTTCCTTTTGAGCAAGGGCAGCCGACCCTATTTTAACTATCAGCTTTCGAAACTTTGCCGGCAACTCCGGGCGCATGGGAACAGGCTGGCTCATCGTTTCGTCTCTATCGTCAGGGCCCGGAATTGGGCAGGGTTTTAGCAAGAATAGTCGATCGCCCGCGCTCATGCAGTTAAAATTTCCATAGTTTTGACGGACCCTTGCATACTCCCATTGAAAAAGGCTTTCAGTTCCGGGATAAAAGATGATGCGAACGCAGCTCCCCTCCCTTCCAAGGCAAGGAAACACGACAAATGCCCAATTCAATCAAACGCCGTCTTTAAGACCAAGGACAAGCTTTTCAACTGCTTTTACCCAGACCTTGTGCTATTCAAAGTAGGGCATTTCTGCCTTACTTGTGGACGAATCGCCACCCTCCTTGACAAGCTGGGATATTCATATGCTACGCCGCTTGCTTTTGACCATGATACTCCTGCCTTTGATAGAACTTTATTTGACCACTCGACTCTATAATTATTTAAAAGCCGTTTGGGACCCAAGCTCGGCCTTAGTCATGATCCTTTTCAGTATGCTTGTCTCTGCGATCCTTGGATTGCGTCTCATCAAACTTCAAGGATTCCGTCTGCTGCGACAAACGCAGGAAGGACTCAGGCAAGGGAGCCTTCCCAACGAAAGCCTTTTGGAAGGTATTTTGGCCATCGTGGCCGGAATTGCCTTAATAGTCCCGGGATTTCTTAGCGATGCCTTGGCACTGATACTCCTATTACCCGGTGTTAGGCCGCCCCTTGCGCGATTTATAAAATCCAAGATGGCAATCCATCTCCAAAATATGCGTGTCAGTCCCCACTATCCCATGGACAATGCTAGAAACCGAGCAAGCCGATATTCGGAAAGCCTAGGCGGACGTGGGGAAATAATAGAAGCCGAAATTGTCAAACCTCGCTATAGTCACCCGGATAAATAAATTGGATTTCACACCCGCACTGTTAAGCGACTTCGTATTTCCCAAACTCTCTTGCATAATTTTACTCCCTAAAATTCGGGCTCAAACACCCGTTTGTTTATAAATAGAATGGAGTTAGAGGCCGAGGCTGTTAGGAGTGGTCAACCCACCTGAGTGGTACCAAAGAATATCTGACAGGTATAAAAGGCGAAATCATTGGGCATCTGGCGGGAGAAAGCTACCGCGTGCAAAAGGGGATGTCTTTGCTTTTCCAGGCAATCAAGCTCACGGCTATCGCAATCCCAAAAGTGGCTTATCCATAGCAATCAGCATCGTTATACCCATTCCTGTTTAAATCTACGATCATTGATGAGCTAAGCCCTAAATATTCCCTGCCTTTTCCGGCTTTATCCATGCTGTCAGCTCCCGAACCGAGATGACGCCCGATACATATTCTCTCGAGCATGTTAGGATCCTCTACGCATATAACTGAGCCGCTTAGAGGGTGACCTATGACAGATAATATTGACAAGGAAAAACACCATCTCATCATTCGCCACCTCGAAGTGTCGGATTATGGCGATATTAAAATCATCATGGATAAAGTTTATCCTGGTATAGGCGGCGCCTGGTCGCGCGAAGAATTCGCGATGATGCTCAAAAACTTTCCTGAGGGTCAGTTCTGTATCGATGACAACGGTCAAGTCATTGCAGCAGCATTTTCAGCAATCGTTGACCACGTGAAATTCGCGGCGACGCACACCTACAAGGAACTCACCGGAAACTCCTATCTGACGACCCATGATCCCGATGGCGATGCTCTCTATGGCGTCGATTTATTTGTTCATCCCGATTTTCGGGACCTTCGCCTCGGCCGCCGCCTCTACGATTCGCGCAAAGATCTCTGCAGAAAGCTAAACCTTCGGTCTATTCTTGCCGGAGGGCGAATTCCTCGGTATTTTGAGCATTCCAAAGAACTCTCGCCGCATGAATATATAGAAAAGGTTTCCAGAAAGGAACTTCATGATCCAATCCTCAGCTTTCAACTGGCGAATGATTTCGAAGTAAAAAGACTGCTGACCAACTATCTGCCAGAAGACGAAGAATCCAAAGGCTACGCGACTCTCCTTGAATGGAATAATATCTATTACAAGGATGAAAAATCAACGCTATTCAATTATAAAAAGTCCATAGTGCGAATTGGTGTCGTTCAGTGGGAAATGCGAACGCTGGCCTCCCTGGAAGAACTCATGAAACAGGTCGAGTATTTCGTCGATGCCCTTTCCTACTATAAAACCGATTTTACCCTGTTCCCTGAATTTTTCAATGCGGCGCTATTGGGTTTGTTTGCGAAGGACAATGAAGTGGAATCTATCAGACGTCTCGCCGAATTCACCCCTTTGATCGTCGACCAGATGGCGAAACTTTCGTTAAGCTATAATACCAATATTATCGGTGGCAGCATGCCCCTCATTGAAAACAACAAGCTCTACAACGTCTCCTACATCTTTTTAAGAGACGGCAGCATAAGGACTCAATATAAAATCCATATCACTCCCGGTGAACGGCGAACCTGGGCAATGGACGGCGGCGACAAACTCCACGTCATCGACACCGATGTCGGCAAAATCGGTGTTTTAATTTGCTATGATGTGGAGTTTCCCGAACTTGCCAGGCTTCAAGCGGAACAAGGAATGAAGATTTTATTTGTCCCCTTCTGGACCGATACCAAGAATGGATTCTTAAGGGTGCAGCGATGTGCCCAGGCGCGGGCGATTGAAAATGAATGTTATGTCGCCATAAGCGGGAGTGTTGGCAATCTCCCTAATGTGGAAAATGCAGAAATCCAATATGCTCAGTCCGCTGTCTATTCGCCATCGGATTTTGCCTTTCCCCATGACGCAATCATGGCCGAAACCACGCCCAATACTGAAATGACTCTGATCGTTGATGTCGATATGAAACGATTGGATCTCTTACGGCAGGAAGGAACGGTGAGGAATCATCTCGACCGGCGCCATGATCTTTATAAGATCGTCTGGAATCCAAATACCCATAAAGATAAATGATGCGAACCGGCATTTGATGAATCCTCGCATTTTAAGTACGGCGGTACCCCTCCGGCTTGGGAGTGAGGACGGCCTCGCATCGGCGGCGTCGAGGCCGTCGCAGAAAAAATCTTTGATTTTCTTACCAAAATGTCTTTCCCAATTAGCATGCGACCAAAGATGACAGCGACAGTTCATTAAGAACTTGATAATAGTTTGCCGGCAGTCATGAATCTACCCAAGATGAGTCATAGGCGCTCAGGCCGACATTGCTGAAAATACCTTTGCTGCGGGACGGTGGATATTTTGCCACTTGACATACAGAGTAATGTAGATTCCCCTGATCAACTGTCTTTCAAAAAAGGAAATTAAGGTGATGGCTTATCAAGAACCGAAAAGAATCCATTTATACGGTAATCTCTTTCGGCTAAATTTCTTTAAACCTATTCAGAGTTTGATGAAGCTTGCGGAAGTGCACGGTCCTATCTTTCGCCTGAAACTGGCCGAGGATTTTATAGTCGTGTCCTCTCAAGAGCTGGTGGCAGAGGTTTGTGATGACACTCGTTTTGATAAAAAGATCTATTCCTCCCTTCGGGATATTCGCACCTTTACCGGTGACGGCCTTTTCACCGCTCTAACCGAAGAGAAAAACTGGGAAAAAGCCCATCGTGTGCTGATGCCGGCGTTTGGCCCCGCCTCTCTTCGGCATATGTACGCGTCGATGATAGATATAGCCGACCAAATGCTCAACAAATGGCAGGAGCTAGGGGACGATTGTCGCTTGGATGTCACCGATCATATGACTCGACTGACTCTCGACACCTTAGCGCTGGCTGCCTTCGACTATAGGTTTAACAGCTTTCAGACGCAGACTGTACACCCTGTTATTGAAGCTATGGTCAAGGGTATGGCTGAGGTGAGTGCCAGGGGGCTACGGCCGGCGGTGTTGAGCAGGCTTATGTTTAAAACCCGAAAAAAGTTTGAAAACAATGCCCACATATTGCATGAAGTTGCGGACGAGGTGATTGCCGATAGAAAGCTTCGGCCAGCCCATGCGAGTTCTAAAAAGGATCTTTTAGCAACGATGTTGGAGTCAAGTGATCCGCGCACTGGCGAAAAGCTAGACGTTGTCAATATCCGTTATCAGCTGGTGACCTTTCTTATCGCTGGCCACGATACGACCAGTGGGCTCCTTAGCTTTGCTCTTTACGAAATGGTTAAAAATCCAAAGATATTGGCCAAGGCCAGAGCCGAAGTCGATGAGATGCTGGGCAGTGAAGTCCCGGGGATAGAAAAAATACAAAAATTGAAATATATCGATCAGATCCTGAAAGAAGCCTTAAGACTATGGCCGACTGCGCCGGCATTTGGTCGCTACCCACTGGAGGCGACTCAGCTAGGCGAACGTTTCCTGGTCCGTCCCGATCAAACCATACTGATACTCTTACCGTCCTTACACAGAGATCCCAAGGTCTGGGACAATCCTGAATGCTTTGATCCGGATAGGATGGCCAAGGAGGCCTTTCTAAAACTCCCCCCCCATGCCTGGAAGCCATTTGGAACAGGGGCTAGAGCGTGTATAGGCAGAGCCTTCGCTATGCACGAGGCGACGCTGGTCCTGGCTATGATATTGCAGCGATTTGACCTTCGGATGGACGACCCCAATTATAAACTGACGATCAATGAAGCCATGACCTTAAAGCCTGTGGGATTCTACTTGCGCTTTCAAAAGCGGAAGGGTTAAGGAGTGGTCGACTGCAAAACAGATTAATTCATATCGACATGAGTTCAATACCTGGTGCTTGCATGAATTTGCTTGGATGCTGGCAATTCCTTTAGCTCTACCGGTCAGGCCCCACTTTGCCAAGTCCGGGGGTCAGAGCATCGTTGAAGCCTATTCGTAGCGAAAAAAAACTTGAGCGCGGCCCGTGTACTTGCCTAGGATGATAGGGCCTGTGAGGAATCAATTTCTGATTGGATTAAATTTATAAAGATCATTGTTAGGTTTTTTTTCCTTCGATTAGCTTTGAGCGACTTTGCGAGTCCAATTCGTAAAAAGCGTGGGGAGGCTCACATATTATACCCAATTGGCCTTTCGCTTTAGGCATCCTTCCGAAGGTTGGAAGCTCGCTGGCTTTCAGCGTTTCGCCTATAATGTTTGTGGCATGGAATTTCTTGTTATCTCAATCAACTTTTCTTATTAGCTGTGCAACAGACAAATTTTTTGATATTTAACCGACTCTAATTCTTGATCAATCTTCAATTCAGCCCAAAACGTCGACCCTTAAATTTAGAATTTAGAAAACCATTTTTCTGAACCGTAAATTGAACCAAATAATCGTGTTGCAATTCCATTTTATTATTGGCAACTATGCATGGATTGTTTGACGCAATTCGAAAATGGTAAGCCGCTAGAAAGTGAAAGCCTGCTTCCCAATTTGTTTCGCAAGCGGGCGTTATGCGCCGCATGAAAGCAATTGTGGTCCATCTCGTGTCGGTCATTTATCGGATTTCAAAGCCCAAGAACCCGAGTCTCGCGCTCACTTAGGCCTGTCGATGATTCCGTCTCGTTCCCATTGGACCTTACAGATGCTGTTGAGTGTCAGGGCATGGCAAGCTCTTTCCGGTTCGAAAATACGTTCGATTCCTAAGGAGAATTTATGAAGTCTAGGTTTGAGAGCATAGGTGTATACCTTCCCGAAAAGGCTACTGCTATGAAGGATCGTGTGGCCAAAATGCAGTTTGCACCACCATTTGATTTAGCTACGATAACGGGAATCCAGTCGGTTCGGACCGCATCGGAAGAAGACGATTGCTTTACAATGGCTCTGGCGGCCGCACGCGACTGCCTGAGCCGTTCGCAGTATAAAGCCGAGGATCTTGATGTCGTTATCATCGCATCTATTACCCGCTTCACTAAAGGTGAACAGCGCCACTTTACATTTGAACCGCCTTTGAGCCACTCCATCAAATATGAATTAGGCGCTCCAAATGCTATGCATTTTGATGTTTCAAATGCCTGTGCAGGTATGTTTACTGGTGTTCTTCTCCTCGATCGTATGATCAAATCGGGAGCCGTGAAGAATGGAATTGTTATCAGCGGTGAATTTATAAGTCCTGTCGCTGAGACTGCGGTCCGCGAGATCACTGAAGGCAATAATCCCCAATTCGCGGCCTTGACGGTCGGTGATGCTGCGGCCGCGGTGATTCTCGATCGGGCCCTCTCCGATGACGACTGCATCAATTATTTCGAAATCATGAGTTGCCCAGACTACTCGCAGCTTTGCCTGGCCATGCCCAGCGATAAATCCGAAGGACTCGCGCTTTATACGATCAATGCCGAAATGCAGAAAAAGGATCGTGTCAAGCTATGGCCGACTTTTCAGAAGGACTATTACGAAAAAACCGGAACCAATATCGAGACCGAGGGCTTCGATCATATCCTTCATCATCAGATCGGAACGCGGGCGATCCATAACCTTAACAAATACGGTACGGAGATATTTGAAAGCGCACTGCCCGCTTCTTCCCTGAGCACCGTCGAGCAATTTGGCAACACGGCGTCGACGTCCCATTTTGTTGTGCTCTATCATGCGCTGAAGGCAAGAAAAATCAAGAAGGGCGAAAAGGTCCTCTTGGTTCCGGTCGCGTCGGGGATCATTGCAGGTTTCCTATCAGCAACAATTTCAAATTTGGAGGTTTAACATGGGCGCATTTATTCTCGCTTCAGGAATAAGCACAGATAAGACGATCAGGACTTCGGTCGAGCATGCGGTCATCGCCGCCAAGCGGTGCATGGCTGCGGCAAAGATTCCAGTCGAGGAAGTTGCCCTCATAATCAATACCGGTATCTACCGTGAAAATAATCTTATCGAACCCGCAATCGCAATGCTTATCCAAAAAGAGCTGGGCATGAACGGCGATTATGTCAAGGCCGCCAACGGCAAGGACGCATTTGGCTTTGACCTGATGAACGGTGGCATCGGTGCACTGAATGCAATGAAAGTCGCAGATGCCTTCGTGCAAAGCGGAGCTATTCGCTTTGCTCTCATAGTGGGGGCGGATTCACACCCTTCAGGCGCCATTCGCGAGGATTTTCCCTATGCCACCCTCGGAGCCGCCATGATCATCGGCAAAAATCCCGATCCGACCCGAGGATTTCAAGGCTTTTCTTTTAAATCCGAAAAACACGAGGATCAGGGGCGTTCAGCTTACGTCGATTTCAAAAATATGGGAGTCGATGGGCGCAATCGGATGACGATTAAGACTGCTCCGGACTTCTATCAGGCCGCTCTCAAACTGGCTGTCAGGACTGCCAAGTCCTATATCGATGAGCATGGATTAAAGCCTGCCGAGCTGCGTCTGATCAGTTCGCAACTGGACGCTCAATTCGCCGCAATACTTGCTGAGAGCCTCGGTCTGGCCCCCAGCCCGACAGCGAACATTTTTAATCAGTTCGGCGGGGACAGTCACAGCGCAAGCTTCGGTCTCGGCTTCCATTGTTTGCTGGAAAGTGATCCCAACCAGGCCGGTAAGGGGATTCTCTTCGTCGGGGCGGCTGCCGGGCTAGATGCGGGAGTTGTTCACTATGTTTCTTAATGGGGAACAGGTCTGTAATCCTGGGCTTGAATTTCGCAGCTATGCGCAGACTCAAGCAGAAAAAATAGCGATCAACTCGCCCAAAGGCGAACTTAGCTTTCGCCAGTTCGAATCACTGAGCGACGATTATGCCTATACGATGCAACGTGCTGGGATCAAGGCTGGGCACAAGGTCGTGCTTATGATCAAGCCAAGCCTCGACCTCTACGTGCACGCCTTTGCACTTTTTAAATTAGGCGCGATTCCAGTCGTCGTGGATCCGGGCATGGGGCTTAAGCGGATGCTTCGCAATTATAGATCCGTGAATCCCGAGGCCTTTGTAGGGATTGCTCCGGCCCATCTGATCAGAGTCCTCGCACGAAAGTCTTTTGAAACGATTAAGGTCAAGCTCTGGGTAAAAGACGGGACCGTTTCGTTTGCAGGCGATAAAGGCCGAAGCCATGTGCCTGGCACACCCTTTCCCATAGCGCTCACTCAAAAAAATGATTTGGCTATTATTAATTTTACGACGGGCAGCACGGGTCCGGCGAAGGCCGTGGAAATGACCTACGGCATGGTCATGGCCACGGTCGAGCTTTTTCGGGCATCTTTTGCGCAAACGGATGCCGACATAGACATGGTCACCTTCCCCTTTTTTGGAATCGTGTCTCTCCTGCTCGGATCAAGGGTGATAATTCCGCCTATGAATCCTGCGAAACCCGCTGAGGTCGATCCCCAAAAGATCATCGACACGATCAACTTTTTTGGGGTCACCGTTATGGTCGCGTCACCGGCGCTTCTCAATCGAGTCGGAGAATATGCCATAGAAAAGGGCTTAAAACTACCGAGCCTCAGGATCATAAACTCTGGCGGAGCGCCGATCACGATGGCGAATCTCCAGCGGATCAGTGGCCTTTTGGGTCCGGAAGGAACCGTATATTCGAGCTGGGGAGCTACCGAGGGTTTGCCGCTGGCGACGATAAGTGGGAGCGATATTCTAGGCCGCTACCAATCCCTGATCCACGCCGGCCAGGGCACGCCCATCGGCAGGATTTTAGCCGGAATTGAAATGCGTATCATAGAAAGTACCAACGACGTTATTCCGCAATGGGATGATTCGCTGATTGTCCCTGCGGGTAAAATCGGTGAGATTGTCGTGAGCGGACCGAACGTCAGCCGCTCTTATCATGGCGATGCCACTGCGAATGCCGCTCATAAAATTTGGGATCATGCGAATGGCGTCGAAAAATTCTGGCATCGAACGGGAGACCTTGCCTGGGCCGATCCCGAAGGTGTTTTGTTCTTTTGCGGTCGCAAGGCCCACTGTATTATCGACGAGAACGGCAGCACCTTGCATAGCGTCAGCGCAGAGGGCGTGACGAACGCCCATCCCCTCGTACACAGGAGTGCTTTGGTCGGAGCCGGCCCACGCCCGGTGATGGGCATCGAGCTGATCAAAGGAGTCACTCCGTCGGACCAGCCGCGGATCGCCGATGAATTGGTGGCTCTCATGGCTAAAAGCCCAGCCTCTGCCTCGGTTTCAACGGTAGTTTTTCATCGTCGTTTTCCCGTTGATCCCCGGCATAATGCAAAAATCGAACGCCCGCTTCTAGGAGTATGGGCTGCCCATCAGTTGGGACGCTCGGACCGGGACGGATTACTATTGAAAATCATCCCGATTTTGGGATGGATATATATCGTTGCGGGTCTATTCATCAAGCTTCCTGCGGGCTTCTGGATGACTCTATGGTGGATTGATCTTTTTCTCAGCACGGTCGTCCATATCGCCCAAATTCCGGAAGGCATTCGCGTAGGGGCCATCCATGGATACACAGCCAGCGAATCGGCGGTACGGACCTTTATCCTTGGCGCGACGTGGTGGAAACCATTGCGGCCCATCCCACAAAAATAGGAGAAGCTCATGAAGGTCCTCATAACCGGAGCTGCTGGATTTTTAGGTAGCCACATCGTAGAGCAATGCCTGATGCAGGGTGACGAAGTTCGGGTTATCGTCAGAAAAAGCAGTGACCTCAGCTTTTTGAAGCAAATCCGCCAGCCTATTGAGTTCCACTTCGGCGACCTTACGGACCTCGCGGCGGTTTCAAAGGCGGCAGAGACCTGCGAGGTGATTTATCATTCGGCTGGTCGGGTGATGGAATACGGCCGCTACGAAGAATTTTACACGTCTAACTGTTTAGCCACGCGGAATCTCCTCCAGGCAGCGCTAGACAAAGACGTCAGACGTTTTGTTTTCGTAAGCAGCCCAAGTATTTTCGCCGATCACATGGATCACTTGGAAATCGATGAATCAGTTGCCTATCCACGTGTCTTCGCTAACTTTTATGCCGAAACCAAAGCCATGTCCGAACAGGAGGTGCTCCAGGCGAACAGTGCCGGTCTCGTCACATGCTCACTTAGACCGCGGGCGATCTGGGGACCTCGGGATAAAAGTGGTTTCGTTCCGAAGCTTCTTTCCTCGCTGGCAAAAGGCAAGCTGAGAAATTTAGCTCCTGGAAAACAAGTTCTTTCAAGCATATGTCACGTCGAAAATATAGCTCGCGCCTGCCTAGCCGCAGCAGTATCTCCTAACGTGGGCGGTCAAGCGTATTTCATAGTCGATCGTGAACCCGTTGTCCTCTGGGACTTTCTAAATGAATTGGCCATGATGTTCGACCAGGCGCCGATCGACAAGTCGATCCACCCCAAAGTCTTAAAAAGAATGGTTGACGTCTTTGAGCTGATTTGGTCGATTCCTAAATTAAAAAATTCTTCCTCACCCCCCCTTTCCCGCTACACAGCGGGCCTTCTTACTAAGAATTCGACCTATTCAATTGCGAAAGCTCAAAATGACTTCGGATACAATCCGTCGATTTCGAAGCAGGAAGGACTATTGGGCTTTAAAAATTGGGTGGATCAAATCGGTGGCTTTGAGATGTACTTAAAGCAGCTCTAAATCAGCTATTGAGAATTTGCCAAAGCCAGAAGGGGCAATACCAAGACTAATGATCGCTATGAAGGAGGTTCCGCCGCGGAACTCCGGATATGTTATGTCTAACAACGAAAAGCCCGCGAAGCGGGCGAAATAAGTCTTAGCTTTAGAATATCAGAGGTCGAAGCCGAACTTTCCGTCGTGAGTGGACTGGTCTTTTGTCGAGGATAGGGACGCGTGCGAACTGAAAAGTCTGAAGCGTTCTCCCCAACTTGAATTCTCAGATCATTGAGCAAGGGAGGAACTGACCAGGACTTTCTTCAAAAACGCCTTGTTTGCCGGCTCATTTAAGTTTACGTATTTTGACGTTTTTACGACAACTTCCACGCCATGTTCATCCGTGGTTTTAACCAGCCCGCCGCCCGAAGTCACGCCTGCTATCGAACCATCGATCAACAATGGACCACCGGAATCTCCCGATCCACTTGCCACATTAAAACCGGCTTCTACCACAGAATCAGTCGCTGTCGCCAACCCCGAAAAACCGATCAAGCCATCGTCGCTCAAAGTTTTGACTTCATTCTGACCTTTCCGCTTCTTGCCGGATCCGGTTCCTGTCTGCGTTCCATCCGCAGAGAAATGGTATTCATTGAGACCAAAACCGACGATAGTAAACAATGTGCCGATCGCTGGCGTCTTTTTATATAATGGGCTAATTGCCGGTGCCGAACCTTTCGGAAAGGTGATTACAGCAACATCGCGACCATTAACAGCTTGATCTTGGTGAGTATATTCAGGCCGATAGATACGGTCTGTAGAATCGATGGTAACTTTGCTGCCATCGACTTTGCGTTTTACAAAGGCAACAGACTTAATAGCATGGCCGCTATCATTGATATTATCGTAGATGCAATGAGCCGCAGTTACGACCTGCGATGAATTGACGAAAGTTCCCGTGCAGATCGAAGTACTATTATCTTCAGTCAAAATTTTCAGCATCACGACGGACGGGAATTCAGAGTCTGCAGATATTCCATTGGTCACTTTGATTTGACTCGAAGAGACGTCATTTCCTGATGTGCCACACGCGACAGGGGCAAAAGACATAGCAAAAGCAATAACTTGAACCAGTTTGTTTTTCATTTTGTAAGTCCTAGGTATATTGCCCAACAGTTAGTGACTTACCTTTACTATCTGATTGCTGGCTGACTAGCCAGTATAAAATTCAAACGATTTCAACTATTTTTAAAAGGCCTGATTTTATTACCAAATTTATTGTTTTTTGGCAGGAATCTCACTGGTGTTTTGTCTTATATCAAATTATGGATTGGCGTGACTGGCTTCAGTAAGCTTATTAACTGGGCGGAATTATAGGCAAGGTTTGAATGATGGAGTGGAAAGGGGGCCGAGGGAACATCCGGCAACCCATTTTCAAGTTATCGCGTTTCCTTGTAAAGTCGCTTCGGTTCCACGCCACAGAATCCGAAAGGTTCTTGATGACGAGTAATAGTCATGGAACGAAAACAAGATTCCACTTCTGAGTATCGGCAGCCTCCCGCAGATACATTTCAATCTTCGACCGATCCACTATTCCAAAATTTGCAATATCGACCGCGAATTCACTATTCTTGGCAAATATTCGGAAAGACTCATTATCCTTTTCAAATCTGAACTGCTGAGTGTCGAGAGACGAGAAATCTCCTGTCTGCAATGGCGATGTATTGGCAAGCAATCCGTCACGAACTTCCAGCGACCGACCATTGGGATTGGTGATTTTGTAAAAGTTATCGCTCACGTGCGCGATGTTCCAAAGCTGCGCCGAGCTGTTATTGCATGAAAAAATCTGCACCTGTATTCCAGGACTTTTATTGGACCCAGGAATATCAAGGCATCGCCCACTGGCAAGGGACTTAATTAAGTAGTTGCCCTCCGCAATCGTCGGACTCTCTAATGGTACAGTGGGCGAAGGCGAGGGACTAGGAATCGGATTGGCCACAGTTCCGCTGATGGCTTCCTGGACACCAGGATTTGAAGGCGTAATTGCGGGTTGGTTCGCGCCGGGTATAGGAAGCTCGTCCCGAGTTGAAGGCTCTGCCTGTTCATTCGCCCCATCTTCACTTTGAGGCGCTGATATCGCTTCGGGAACAGTAATCGAATCATTCACCCTACAACTTAGTACTGTCAGCGCGATTGCAATTGTCTGTGCCACAACAATGCTGCATTTAACATCTGGAATCGTCATGGCTGCCCCGACTTAAGTAGGTCTAATAGCTTTTTCTTTATCGGTTTAGCCGCGTTAGATATTGACTTTTTAAACAGAACTAAAATAAGTCTAATTTAACTTTATAATAGCCAGAGCTTACGATGCTATGAGCCCGAGTGGTCGAAATAAATGAAGAAAGCGACTTGGAGAAAATCTGAATTTGGTTCAGCGAGCCGTCAAATCATACCAAGTCGTACGAATCAAGGATGTCCCTCCGATCAATGTTGCCAGTAGTATGCCGTCAGATTTTTCTTCCTAGGCCTCCGGCTCGATCAAGATGAGTCATCTAACATTTTTTACCGTCTTCTGCTGCGAAAAACGCCTCTGGTGGGTCGTGCGTAGCGCCTTAAAGGAGCTGCCGTGGGGGCAGGCCGACGATATTCCTGAGAGTTGCGATAGTGACTGTTATCGTCATGGTAATTGCTGTAATTGGGATCGTTTGCTTGCCTGCGATTTTTATTTCGATTCAACATATAAGTTGCCCCAGCACCTAGCGCGGCCCCGGTTAACATGTCGCGCGCCATGTGGTTCTGATAAGCTTCATTGTTATCGATGGGCTGATTGCCGCCCCAGTCCGTTTGCTGATTTTGTAAGGCAACGCCATAACTCTCACGAATACGATCGCAAACGCTTTGCTCACGACCAAAAAGATCGCTTTCAGCTTTCCTTGTGGCTTCCGTATCATCGGTATTTTTCAGATGAAACTCTTTCATCGTGGATTGGACATCATTCTCGCAGTTCGCAATCTGCCTTTCGGCAGCGGAAGAAAGCTGACCAACGCTGGGCGAAGGGCCTACAGGAGGCAGCTGCCGTTCCCGTGGCAGACATCCACTTAACGCCAGCTGGGTGACAGCCAAAAAAATCTTTATCTTCATTCCCTAATTCCTTCAAGCAAACAGCGGCCAGAGAACCTAAGCCCAATATATTAAATATTCCCGCTTTCAACGACAGGAGAAACCACTGGATACAGCTGAACCCCAGCTCCTGTAAGATACAGGGGATTATTACCAATTTCGTTGCCATGCAAGCCCTGATTTGAGCAGCTGAAAAATTGGATAGACTGCCCAATGTTAGAAATGCATTATAAGGCCAATGACTACGTGTTGATTGTTAAAAAAAAGCAAAAGGCTAAAGTGAACTCGGGATGGTTCATGGGGTTTATTGCGCGCAATTCAGGGAGCTGTCCATGAAGCTGATGAACTTAGGTATTTTCCTCATGATGCTTATGCAAGAAGGCCGCGGCTTTGCCGACACTTTCGAGCCCTGTCCAAGCAATGGCAGCCCCTGTGCCATCATGCCCCTTGGTGATTCCATCACCTTCGGCTCCGGATCCAGTGATTTTAGCGGTTACCGAAAGGAGCTCTTTTTAAAGGCATTGGCTCAAGGCAAACAGATAACCTTTGTGGGCAATGTCGAATCTGGACCCGACAGGGTCGGCGATAAACCGCTGTCAACGAAGCACGAGGGACATTCTGGATATACAATAGAATATTCAGGAGAGCGTCAGGGAATTTCGGAATTAGTGGTAGCATCCCTCGAAAAGAATCGTCCGCACATCATCACCTTGATGATTGGGACAAACGACGTCAGCATTGCCTTCGACCTATTCAATGCACCGGTCCGACTGGGTAGACTTATCGATAAGATCACCCAAACAGCGCCAAATTCCCTGCTCGTCTTAGCCAAAATCGTGCCATCGCAGGACGACAATGTGAATGCCAGAATTCAGGCCTACAATTCGGCAATGACACGACTTGTGAATGATCGTGTCGCAGAGGGCAAACATATAGCGCTGGTTGATATGTATGAAGCCTTCGTTTCCCGCTCACCCCAATATAAAACCCAATTCCTGGCCGATACCCTACACCCCAATGATGCCGGCTACTCAGTCATGGCAGGTGTCTGGTATGAAGCGATTGGTCATCTTTTACAGGAATCGGAATAAGGAGCAGTCTCGGCATTAATGACTAATGCCGTTAGAAAATCCTCAGCCGGCCCACTGACGAAAAGGAAGATAAACTTCGTTATGGCCAGCAAGGTTTTCTCTATTCCATGATCCATGCCGACTGGAGCACTCCATCCAGTTGCAGAACCATTTTTGGGTAGAAAATCATTGCCGAAAAGTGGATCCGAGGGTGCCTTCTTTCTCCGATCGAACTTGTGATGGTGATAGGCCCGCTGTTTAATAAATACCCAATCGCGGGCTTAAACAACCGTAAGTTATGAGTTATTTGTAAAAATCTCATCTTTGTTTGTTAGCCTGCGGGCGATGCGCAACCGCAGCGCGCGGGAACGTGATTAACGTAATTTTTAACCGCTCCGATAACCCTTTGGTGGACTTGGTTGAACCGGGATGCTGCTATTAAGGAGTTTGATATGGGCTCGCGGGGGCTCCGGGCGATTATTAGCTTACAGCTGCTTGGCTTTAGCCAATGGAGTCTTGCAAGCGAGATTCATCACGAATTTCTTGGCTCCCTATCCTATAACCAATCGAGCGGCAGCACATCCACCCAAGGTTCCTCGTCCACCGACGCAAAACAAACCGGACTGAACGCCGTTCTTGGCTATGGCTATATCTTCTCAAATTGGAGTGAAGCTCTGATAGAATTGGACCTGCATAGCGAGCAAAGGAAAATAGCGGAATTTTCCGATGGCAGACAAGGAATGAATCTTGGGGTCGGCTTGCTTTTCAACATCCCTATGGACAGCGGTACAAAAAAAGACGCGCCGGTTGCCTGGATACCCTTCGGGGGCATTGTGATGTCACAGATCAATCAAAAGAACTCCAAAAAAACCGGGGTCGAATCGAATTACGATCAACAGGATATGGTCACCCAATTTGTGATTGGTTCGAGATATTTTATTTTTCCAAACGTCGCATTGCATACCTCCCTTAGAGCTTCTTTTAAAACGGATACAGTTACCGAAAAAGCCGAGAATGGTGCCGAACAAAAGGCATCGAGCAATCAACTGCAGCTAGAGTTGCGACTCCTGTCGCTGGCGGTCCTGATTTGAATCCGAGACTTTTGATCTACAGGCGTGTGACATGGCTTGACCTAGCCTTGTGCAGTCTCCTGTGGCTGCCGGGCACTCTCCTGTTGGGCGATGCGGAAAAAATCTGTCGATTACCAATAATCAAAAAGCATTCCATTAATGAGACATCCGTGTATCAGGGGGATCGCCTGCTGCTACGGGTAAAAGCTTGCGGTGTGGGCCGAAAGTATGAATGGGCTCTGTTTGAGCCCGATGATGAAAAATCAGCTTACTTACCGCTATTCTGCTTTGGTCCTACCTGTGCAATCGAAACCGCTGATTTCCCTGAGGGAGACTATTACGTTCATGTGGCCGTGACCAACGAAGAGGGTGCAGCTTTTACAGTCCTTTCGTTTCACGTCATGCCCCGTCCGGAAAAATCCGTAGAAGCTGCCTCAGTTAGACCGGCATTAGTTTATGCCTACCAACCGGCGCCAATGAATCTGCGCGGCTTAAAGGGTATCCTGACTAACGATAGTGATTATGGTGCCGGTGTTCGGCAGCTCGCCCTTGGCCAAACGGCGACGGCAAGGATCCTGCTCAATTATTCCCTATGGACGGAACCGCAGCACCGCGATCAGGCCAAGGCTGCATTGAATGAGATCATAAGGCAGGAAAGGTGGAAGATTACCCTTCACCTGGGGCTGTTCGCCGATTCAAACTTTCTCCGTCAGGGCGCTACCCCTACGACAACAGAAGTTTCAAATACGCCTGCGACTCCCCCTCCACGTTCCCGGATCGCCTATCAACTGGTCCCGGCTCTATCAGCTCATGTCTTTCGCAGCGAACAGTACGACACCAGCTTTCAAATCGCTCTGGACCGAAAAACCAATTTTAAATTACTCCTACCCTATGGCATGGAAATAGGAGACAAGACCTTGGCTGAATATGATCAGTCCCGTTTTGATGTGAGCGTTCGTCAATCTTTTTTTAATAGCGATAATTGGGATCGAGCATCGTTACGACTTGCCATTGAACCTTTTGGCTCAAAGCAGCAAACGGGCACGAGCACGGTCGATTCCGGCCGTGGCTTGAAGATTGAGATCGCCTCACCCATCCTGCAAGGATCGCCGGCCCTCTCTGTCGTAACGGAGCACCATCAGGACTCGGACTCTCAAAAGGCCACTCCCTTCGACCCGGTAACGGGCGAAATCCATCCGTGGACCAATCATAGTGGCCAATTGCGGCAAGTGGGCCTTGATTTAAACCTATGGCGACAAAATCTCTCGCAGATCGTGGGCACTTGGCAGCAGGAAACCTGGAAGCACGAGGCCAGCGACGCGAAAGTTGGCGATTATAATGCCCTGCGCTTTATCATGGATGGACGCTTTCGGATCGGTCTTAAACAGTTGATCGCCGCTAAAGTCAGCCTTGAGGGCCGTTTGCACTCTGAATCCATCGATGCTCGATTAGACAAGAAAACAAGTATAAGCGGGGCATGGATCTGGTATCCCTACCCCAATTTATCCCGTAGCTTCATAGTTAACAGTGAGAGCAATCAATCGAATCGGGTCAGTGCCCAGTATCAAAGGATTGTTGTCATGTTTCGCATTTCATTTGAGATCTGATTTTGAAGGAGACGTTAACTGCAAAGACTCAATCTTTCACAAAACGGATAGCTTTCGACTGTTCGCATCGTCAGTCAAGAGGCGACAGTAGAGATAGCAGGCATCGGCATCGTCCTTTACCTTCATCTTTTTGCCCAGCAGATGAGCATTCATAAACTCACGGCGGTCTGAATCATCCAGGCTGAGGCAGACCCGTTCTATAACCGCCGACTAGCCACAATAGCTCGCGAATGTCCAAAAGCTCGGAAAAATCGATAGCAGTCTCCACCTGGCTCAAGCCCCCTCCCCGAGATGTCAAATCCAATGCTGTCACCCCTAGCAGAGGCGGCACTAGCGCCCAAACCTCTACTTCCCGACTCTATCGACCCCCTATTTGCTTTGCCCAACATGTTTAAGCAGAATTCACTTTAAATTTTTGGTTATCGCAGTTAATCACGTGTTGAGTCCCCAGGGGGGTTACGGATATTTTGTCGCTGTGCTATAAGGGATTTTTTTAATGACAACATCAGTTGAACGAGACGCCATAGTGAAACCAGCGATCTTTTGGCGCTTTGAGTTTAATACGACTTACACTCAAGTGCCGGTTGAAACGATAAGTTCTCACCGTAGCACCACCAAGGTTAGATTACTGAAAGCTTCCCAGTCTCATAAAGAAGGCACAATTTTGTGCATCCCTACCGCGCAGATTGTTCAAGAAGCTGTCGATCCTGACAATTCCATGCAGTAAGGCAGCATCGGCAAGCGTCGCAATTGATTTTTGTGCTTTTGCCGAGAACGGAATTTTAATCGGGCCTTGCATGGTCCTGAGATAGATTTATACTTCGTTTTTCCGGATGCGTGGTGGGCCTTTCCGATCTTGATCGGATGGTCACCTAAAGTGGCTTGCCGATCGCCGCAAAGCATAAGCCGCGCAAGCAGCAAGCAACCAAACTTAGGGACGCCGCCCCATTTATTGGGTGGAGTAAGTCACCTTAGACTTCTATCCTGCCGCACTCACTTTAATGCTGCCAATCCTTCCTAAGGGGCTCATATGAATAAGATAAATTCGAAGGAAGGCGGCTTTGTCTATGTCTTGATAAATCCGGCTTTTCCAGGCTCCTACCGAATCGACCACCCAAGCAATATCGCTCCGCCCTCAAGCACTACGACTTCACCCTGGCCCTATGCGTGTGAGTACAAGGTCTTTGTTCCTGATTATATGACGCTTGTGAAAGCCATACATGAGCACCTTGATCGCTACCGGCTCAATCAATCGAAAGAATATTTTCAATGCGATTTTGGGCATATAATCAATGTCATTAAAGTCGCGTACTATGAAGTCTTTGGCAAAACCTATAGTGAAAATGAGGAGAGGAATTTGCCTGCAGAGCCTGAGCGGCTTTTAAACCCGTCTGGTGAATTGGATTCCGTTTCTGAAAGTGTAGCCCGTCTCCCTTTCGCGGCTGAGGCTAAGGCCCATGGCAAGCCTCTCACGCTTGCACCTATTGACGAGATATTGAAAACGTATTTTGGCTTTTCAGACTTTCGTCCCGGCCAACGAAAAGTCGTGGAACAAATCTTAGCCCAAAAATCCTCGGCGGCAGTTTTTCCAACGGGAGCGGGAAAGTCACTTTGTTATCAGCTTCCAGCGCTGCTTATGCCTGGCCTGACCCTGGTGATTTCGCCGCTTATAGCGCTTATGAAAGATCAGATCGATGCTCTTTTAAGCAAAGATATCCATGCCGCCCGGCTTGATTCCACACTGAGCAACAATGAATATCAGGACGTCATGCGTCGGGTTCGTGGGGGGACCATTAAAATCCTTTATGTAGCTCCAGAAAGGTTTATGAACGAACGCTTTCGTGCGGCAATGAAGGGCATCCCCATCTCTCTGTTCGCCGTAGATGAAAGCCACTGTATTTCCGAGTGGGGTCACAACTTCAGGCCCGACTATCTTAAACTTCCCCTATTCGCTGAGGCCTTCAAAGCGGATTGTATTCTAGCGCTTACGGCAACGGCAACGCCAGAAGTCCTGAAAGATATATGTAAATCCTTTCATATTGAGCCGGCCCATGCTCAATGCACGGGCTTCTATCGCTCTAACCTCACCCTTCTCACCTGTCCGGTCGAGGCAAGCAAACGCGACGACCACCTCCTGAGTGAGCTGGGCAAAAGACCGCAGGGACCGACGATTATCTATGTCACTCAACAAAAAACTGCCGAAAAAGTGTCCAGGATGCTTGTGGAGAATGGACTTCAGTCAAGGTTCTATCACGCAGGAATGGTCATCGATGATCGCACAGCGATACAAGACTGGTTTATAAGCTGCGAGTCTGGAATCGTGGTCGCCACAATAGCCTTTGGTATGGGAATTGACAAATCCAATATTCGTTATGTCTTTCATTACAACCTACCCAAAAGCATGGAAAACTACTCGCAGGAAATCGGTCGCGCCGGCCGGGATGGACTCCCTGCAATCTGCAAGGTTTTCGCATGCCCCGATGATCTTAACACCCTTGAAAATTTCGTCTATGGCGACACACCTACTCTCAGCGCTATCCAAGGCCTTATGGCCTTTATTTTTTCCCAAGAAAACTCCTTTCATCTAAGTCTTCTTGAAACGGCCACCACCTTTGACATTCGAAGCATCGTTTTGAGCACTCTGATGACCTATCTTGAACTCAAAGGACTGATCCAAGCGGATACCCCCTTCTACGCTGACTATCAATTTAAGAAAATCGTCTCCTGGATTGATATCCTGGAACCATTATCCGAAGATCGAAAGGACTTCCTCAATGGATTGCTTGCCTACACTAAAAACAATAGAGTTTGGTCCCACATTGATATCGACGCTGCGGTCGGCGGACTCGCTACCAGTCGTGAGCGCATAGTGTCGGCTCTGAACTATCTCGCTGAGAAGCAATTCATTGAATTAAAAGTCGCGAGCCTCAGAACTCCCTACCGCATCATACAAAAGCCGGGAGATGTAGGAGCACTTGCACAAAATATTCACGAAACGATGATTATCCGAGAGAAAAAAGAGATCGATCGCCTCAACAATATGCTGGAATGGACAACTCTCAAGGAATGCCAGACACGTGCGCTTGGGCGGTATTTCGGTGAATGCAGCGATGTTCCCTGCGGGCATTGCTCCGCCTGCCGGAATGAACAAAACGATCCCGTGCCTATGCGAAAGCAGACGCCGCCGGACATTCTTGATAAAGTCCTTCAACAAGCGAGAGGCCTGCAAGCTCTTCACGCTGACCTTAAGATCGATTCCATGACCATGACCAGGTTTCTGTGTGGCATTTCGTCGCCGAGGCTTGTCAGGACTAAACTTGCGAGCTCCCATCCCATGTTTGGGATATTGGCCGACACACCCTTTAGTCAGGTCCTCCTTAGGCTCAAAGAAATCCTCTAGATCATAGACTTAGCAGACATATTTTTAAGCCTGAGTCTAGTTGGTTTACAAATGATAATATGTAAGGTGATGCCATGACCAAAGAGAAGATATCAAAACCTAAAAGAGGCACGAACCGTGTTAAACCGCCGGCTAAGTAATCGCAAAATTCTAAGCTACATCCAACTTACCTTAGGCATCTTCTTTGGAGTCGTAACTTTTATTATCCCTCTGATTTTCTCCAATCCCCGATCGCAGGCAGTATTTGGAATTGTCGCGACAATCATTATTTTCTACCTAACTTTTAAAATCAACAATCTCATCCTGATGCCAATGAACAAAAGTGCATTCGCTAAGAAGATTTATAATTTCTATGCCAAGCATCCCAATGAGATGTCGCCCACCACCGTTCGATTCATTGAAGATCTGAACCATACGGAAAGCCAGATAATTGAAACCGGCCTAAGCTATATATTTCTGCGGACATCGCCCGAAGCCAGTTATGATTGCACCTGGAGTAGAAAGGTCGAGCAGTCCAAAGCCTTATTACTTTTCATTCCCAATAACCAAGAGCCAATGGGGTCATGCCTTGACAATAATTATGAAGTAAAGAAATTGATGGACCTGGGTATATTGAACTATTCCCCCGTTCCGCTGCCGATACGGGAAGAATTTAACCCCCTTACGCCTTTACTCCTGTATAGGAATAAAAACTTAATTAAAATTACTCCCACTTCGGCACCCATGCGTTTCGATTGCTATGAGGCCAGCTATAGGGCGATAGAAATATTATTAGCCCTGGACCATAATGCCTTTAATCAAAAAGCTTTAGTGACCCTTGCGGCAAAACTTAAAGGCTCTGCCTTTGTCGACCAATCGGTGCAGACATTGGAAAAAAATGATGGTGGATTCGGCAGTCCAGAACTTGCAGAATTTAAGCGGGTGGAATGATTTAGACCGGCAGGATTTGAGACCTTCGATGTTAAAGACTAGGTATCCGTACCTATAGGCTTGGCGGATAACGGTCCCGGCCCATGATAAATAGACCCGGACGTCGCCACCTCCTTGGCGCTGACAAACTGCGGAGTCTACTGCAAATAATGGCAGGAAAAAAAGGCTTCCGTTGCAATCAAGATTTCCGAAAATAGAAAGTGATAATAAAGCTTGAGATTCTGTTTCTCGCAGCATTTTTTTGGATCTGTTTTTTTCTTCATAGCTGGCATAGTAGCACTTCGGAGCCAATTTGCGGCTGTATATTGTCCATTTTCTTCAGATACACAAACTTCGGCGACTGTTTTATGCGCCGGTTTACAATTTCGTTAGGATCGCATTCTTGAAATACTTCGCATAGACAGGTCGTTTGCCCGCTTGATTCTTTTAGGTTGTCCGCTTCAAATAGAATCTTTAGTCAATCGACAGGATTTCTAAAATAGGTTGAAATAATGAATAATCTTAAAATTTTCTAAAATTATTTAGAAATTTTCGCGGTTTTGCCGATAAGCCTTCTAGCCGCAAACTATGTCATTTTTTAAAAAGCTTAGGAACCCGCGTTCTATAAAAATAATCCTGCAGGGGCTCTATCTCGAATAGAGCAAGTTTTTCACTTTTATGGGTCCCTTTTTACGTCCAAAAAGATTGTTTTATGATCTCGAGGAACCAATGTCAAAAAGCGTACGATTTAACAGATTGGGTAAACTTTATGGCATTTTCTTGTAGATATTTCTATCTGATTTTGTCGCTTTATTTTGCGATTTCAAGTATGTCCTGTAGTTTGAGTCCAGAGGGAGCTAGTGCCAAAGCTACGGTCACCAATCCTGCTCAAAATTCTACCATCGCCGATACTTCGCAATCAGATGTATCGAATAAAGAAAATTTAGAAGCTTTATGTTTGGCACGTGGAACTGAGGCTGAGAAAGTCCTTATCGGTATCGTCATCGAGAACCATAGGTGCACCAGGGATGAAGACTGCGTTAAAGTCTCGATGCATACAAGTTGCTATGCGGGATGTAGTGCTACTATAAATAAGTCTGGAGCTGAGATTTTCGATCAAGCCCGAAATGAAATCAACACGCAGTGCAGTGACTACTCGGAACAGTGCGGGAACCTGATTATCCCGCCATGTGTTGCTCCACGACCTAACGCATGCATTGACAGTATCTGCCAATAAGGTATTGGACTTGGGATCTAAGTCGTGTCCATATTTGCGATGTCGCGTGTTTTTGCGAAAATGATTCTGGCTGATGATTCAGCATCTTTTATGACGACTTTTTCGACGTCGACCGTGATCTTCGCAAGCGTGATGTTAAAGCCATAACGGAAGCGCTCTTCGTCCAAACGCGAGACGATTTCCTTATCAACTAGGAGTTCTTGATCAACGTTGACGCTTACCCGTTCTTCATCAACTCTGATCAAACCACCTTGCATAAAAGCTTGTTTGGGAGTTTCAAACTTCTTTCGTATTCGGATGACGACCGTATCGTCGTTCCGTTCTGTTGTGCAGGGGGTGGCTTTGGAATTAGAATTGGAAT
>CAXSGP010000043.1:0-37175 GCA_964236955.1 uncultured Oligoflexus sp.
GCATGAGACTTGTTAATACCTTTAGACGTTTGATCGAGATCCATGATACTGCCGGACTTTTTTAAAGAATTTAATGAATCGACATCTCTCGCGTTGGTGTAGGGGTTACAATCTCATCTCCACAAAAAATAGAATTTCTTTTGCAATAATCCTGCCCCACAGCAGTGATTTTGTTATCCTATCCCTAGATATATGACTAAAATTTCCTTGATTACCGTTTTAAGAACCTACTCTAGGCTTGAGTGCCATGCCTGAGCCTTGCTAAGATCATTAGCATTCCTATTCCATTCCAATCCGAAAAATTCATAGAGCCGTGCCTAACGGTTCTCACTCCCTACGGCAGGCTATGAAAACAAAAAATATCGTCCCATTGAATGATGACAATATTTTCCAGAATCCAATTCTTGAAACTGGTGCTGACCCTTGGATGTTCCAGCATCAGGACCAGTATTATTACTGTGGTTCCGATAATAAGTCCTCAATATTTGTGAGTTCTACCGGCGATCCAGCTCTTATTGCAGAGGCCGATAGGGTGCTGGTTTGGAAGGCTCCTAAGGGAAAGGCCTATTCACACCAAACATGGGCACCCGAGCTCTATTTTCTAGATGGCCGATGGTATATCTATTTTGCAGCTTCAAACGGCCGTAATAGCTCGCATCGACTCTACGTACTGGAGGCTGACCTGCCCTTTGGTCCGTACCGGCTCAAAGGTCAGATCTCCCCCGCGACTGATCGTTGGGCGATTGACGGTACAATTATTGATCATGATGATGGCGAACGTTATTTCGTTTGGTCTGGATGGGATGGGATGACCAATGTCCAACAAAACCTCTATATATCACGGATGCTTAATCCCTGGACTTTAGTGTCCTCCAAGACCCTACTGACAACTCGTAAAATTCCAAAAAAACGAAAAGCGAAGCCTGGTTCGGATTCAGTTCCGGCGCATCTCTTGACGGTGGAGGTTATTGCTCCTGAAGCGGGTGATTACATCTTGGAGATTGCCTATCGCTGCACTTCTCCGGCGATGCAGCAAATGGAAATCAATGGCGCTTGCCATTGTGGATTGCATTTTGTACCGACAGGACCTAAAAATACGCAAACCCATTTCGAAAAGATAGGCCTGAAAGAAGGTATTAATCGCTTGACCTTCGCGACGGGAATCGGTGAGGTCAATCTCAGGGGAGTGAAAGTCAAGCCACAGTTTGCTGACCGGATGTTGCTCGCATTCCCGGAACATTCTTGGGAGAGGTTGGGCGGTCCTTGTTATGTTGTGGAGGGTCCGGCAGCGATCAAACGAAGGGGCAAACTTCATATCATCTATTCAGCGAGTGCGAGCTGGACGGATGACTATCAGCTGGGCCGCCTTACGTTTATGGGTGGCGATATCCTGGATTGGAAGAATTGGAAGAAACACGGACCGGTTTTCCAGAAGACGGATACTGTATTTGGTCCCGGACATGCTTCCTTTATCTCGTTTCGAGATCAGGATTGGATTGTTTATCATAGCGCGAAATTTAGCGGCGCTGCATGGAAACGTGAAGTTCGCATGCAGCCCTTCTCATGGTCTGAAAGTAACGATCCGGAATTCGGCCGACCCGTAGGTGGCCCGGTGTCCAAAAGTCTAGGAACGGAGCATGAATACTCATCAGGATTGATGGGTAAAGTTGGGGCTTAGTCGCCCAAAATTTCGAATTCGCAAGCTGCTTTTGTCAGTCGATCGGATAGGCTAAGTTCAAAAATCGATAGAGTCGACCTAAATCCGGCGTATTAAGGACAAACCAGCTTTGATTGCTCGCGAGGCAGAACGGGCTAAGAACAAATCGAGAGTCCTTCGGCCTGGGATGAACTCTCGATTCTCCTTTAAGACCGGGTTACGATCATCTTAGTGGGTTAACGCCGCCTGGACTCCCATCTCGTTTTGAGTAGCGGCTCGATGAAAGCGGCGGATATCTATCAAGTGCTTATCTTCCTCCAGCTTTATGGCACGGTAAAGCTGGGAGCTGTCCATGTCTCCCATGGATTCTGTCAACTCGATCAGGGCATCCCAACTCTCGTTGTCGCTAAGTTCCAAAAAAAGCAAAGCACCCAGACAATGGGCCATGCTGGTTCGCGGATCATTCAAGGTTTGTACGAGGCCCATATTGATAACACCCGACACATCCGCACTTGGTGTCATAGCTGTCGGGTCAGCACCGATCTCCTCTATCGATTTTTTGAGTAGGAGCATATGCTTTAACTCTTGGTCTCGAATCTCCTCGAGTCTCTCCACCACTTCCTTGGGAACGTCGGTAGGTGGATTTCTGCATTTTCGCAGGATAGCATCATAGAGTCGGACGCCGGCTCGCTCAAAACTCAAGCGATCCCCCATTTTGTCAATGTAGAGACTGGCGTTTTTACCCGTAACACTTTCAATCCCCGTTTTGAATACTCCCTTTAGCGTTAAAGGGAGGGGAATCGAACCAATAGGTTCGGCCGTTTGAATGGAAGCGGTTCTTAACGCATCGAATCCTTCATAGGAATTATTCTGTTCGGATAACATGAGACTTTCAACGCCCCTTAGCATTTCTTTGGTCAATATCGGTGACATTTGTACACCGGTTTTATTAAGTCCTGGTGTTGGTTCCAAATGAGTCATGACAACCTCCTCATACAGCATATCGTTTACTCGCTAATTCCGTTCCGGGTGACCACTGATATCCCGCTGCAACTTGCTCGGACGGCGATCCGGACGAGTTGAGTATATTCCGATAGTCGACAGTCCTGCGGTTTTCCTGGCTCCTGTTCACGAATAAATCACTGGCGGCGCTTAACATTATTTCTTTTTCAAGGACCTGGCGAATAAAGGGCCGCTGACTCGCAAAAGATATGGGGTCAGGGAGCATAGTGGGAATGATGGCCATCGGGTCTTTTCCCTCGACGCTCTTGTACATATCCATGGCAATATTCAAGTGATTGATCTCGAAATCGAGAAACATTTCCCAAATTCTCTTGAGCCTCGAGTCCGTTTCCGTTTCAACGCAGCTGTAGTAATTATAGACCTCGTTTGCTTCATGAAGCATGAGTTTTTCCAGATATGATTCGTTGGGATCAATCAGGGATTCGTACATGCTAACATGTTGCTCTTCGATCGACGCTATCTCCGCATAGAGCTGTCTTGCCAAGGGGTCTGCAAATTGTGGGCCGACATTCATATAATAGTCGTGGGTTTGAAACTCGGCCGCCGTCAAAGTCAGAGCGTGAAGTTTTGTCAGAGGATCGGTCGAGGATCTATCGTAGGGGTTTTTCAAATCATCGGCAGGATGCCGGTGTTCCACCCTGGTGGGCCGACCGGGCAGTATATCCGTATAACTCTGAAGTATGTTGTTGGCGTCCTTGCCTTCAATCCTATCCATCAAGGCTGAATAGCGATACATATGATCGAAATCCTCAAGCAGGCCGAAGCGGTAAGTCTGCGCGAGATAAGGGTCTGGCTCCCGTTGAGCGAGGGCGGCAGTTACTTCAATTGCAACTTGCTCATACGCAATGGTTGTCTCAAGAGCGGACTGATCCGCCGGCATCAGCCAATTGATGGTAGTAGCCTGGTGCTGCTCGATGCGTCTGACTTCTGCAAGAATTTGTCTCATCTGCTTGTCATGGGTCATGCGAGACATCGCATGGGAAAAGCGAAGAGCCTCGGTTTCCAAGCCGTTAAGCAAAATAATTCGAACGCGGGAAAAAGCATTGCTATCGAGCTTGCTAATCGGTTCCTTAACTATCTGTTTCCAGGATCTCAGTTGTTTCTCAAGCGGATAGCCGGCATTTCCCTCTAGTTTCATCCCCATCTGGATTCCCCTTATGGAAAGCATATGTGTGCGAATTAACTGACGAACGATTCACTACTATGGGGATATTAATAGAATGTTATTAAAAAGAATCCCATAAAACCACAAGAATTAGGAGGGGGCGGTCGAAGACCTTGGAGTGAAAAGAATTGAAGTGGGTCGTAGATATTTCGGAAACTTTCACAGCACTTGAAGAACCATGGACTTCTATATTTTAATCAGACGAAGGTTGCCTAAAGTGGACGTCTGGGTATGCTTCTGGTGATGACAGCGCTATTGGCGGATTGCCGGGGTGAAATATATTCTATCTCATGATTTGGCAGCCGTTGACATGCCAGTCGACAGATTCGGGGCTTTAGTTTTCTCGAGAATTTGAGTCTAACTCCTCTTTTAGTGCAAGCATCAGGCCTTGGATCGAACGGGTGCTGCCCAGTTGCTTAGCTGCCGATGATGATGATGCTCCTCGTTTTACTTTGCTGGGAATAAGAGAAGGGTCCTGGCTGCTTTTGTGCCTGGATTTTGGTTTGGTTTTTGATTCGCATTGTTGTCTCGTCAGCATGAATTCATTGCTGTCGAACTCGCTCTGATCGAATTCCTCCAGTTTTTCGTAGATGTAATCGCTTGGCTCAGTTTCAATATTTGAGTTATGAGTCGATGTGTGTGCGCAAAAGGAGATGGCGAGGCGCCAGCCGGTTGCCCGCTCGATGTGCCAGGAAAGATAAGTCGATAAATTCGACTTATCCTCTTCTTTGAATTGGACCTTTAATTCCCAATTATCGAGCCTTAAGTCGCGCAAGGTTGGGCCGCTTAGCTCGATCAACCGCTTGGCTTCCTCAAGGGCGGCACCAGGATCCAGCGCCTTATCCTTCACTGTGTACCGAAGCAAAGGCTTTCCGTCGATACCAGCTAGCACTGTCTTAGGATCGAGGCTCATAAGGATCGATTGGGTTTCTTCCATCGATAAGGCGTTTTTAATTTTCATGAAGGCCAGAGGGTCGGTCACGCGGATTCTGGAGATGGCAGCTGCCTCGCGAACGGGGTCCTTGCCAGGGCTTTTCCATGATCTTTTAAGACCTGCCGCTTCGAAGGCATTGTATTGAAGGCCATGACTCTGACGGTCGATAATGTCAATAACTGTGCAGGATTTTTTTCCGGGAAAAGTTCTAAGGCCTCGCCCCAGGCATTGTGTGTAGACGAGTGGGGAGCTGGTCGGCCGGCAGAGCAGGACACATTCGATAGAGGGTTCATCAAACCCTTCTGTCAAAACCCCAAAGTTGGTCAGAATCTGTAGTTTTCCTGAGCGAAAGTCCCTAATGATGTCATCGCGGTCGGAGCTTTTGCCGTTGACGCAGGCGGCTTTGACACCAAGATCTCGGAAGGATCGGGCTAATTCTTCCGCATGGGCCACGCTTGCACAGAAGGCTATGGTTTTGAGTTTAGAACTCTGTTCCCGCCATGCCCTTAGAGTGAGGGCGATGACTTCCGGCGTGTTCATAATACGACCGAGAAAACTGGCTGGAAAATCACCTTCGTTATCAAAGCCTATTTTATTAAGCCCAAGCGAAGCCTCCACCGTAAAATAGGCGAGCGGAACAAGATGGCCCGCCTCCTGCAATTCCCCTAGTGAGATTTCGAAAGCGGTTTCCTGGAATAGAGTGGATACACAACGGCCGTCACTTCGCTTACTCGTCGCTGTTAAACCTAAGAGCAGACTTTCCTGGCGTTTTCCGAAGTATCCTATCGTATGAAGCCATGTCTTTGCAAAAGCGTGGTGGCACTCATCGATGATGATGGCCCCAAAGGTTTGAGGGTCATATTCGTCGAGCCTGCCTAATAGCGATTGAATCGAGGCCACGACAATAGGTGCCTGAGTATCGGCTCGCCGTTCCGCCTGGTCAATTGTAACCCGAGCGCTCCCCACCTGGATGCCTATTTTTTCTGCAGTCTGCTCGACGATCTCTTTTCGATGGGAGAGGAAAAGAATGCGTTTGCCGTCGAGTCGCATCAAAAGCTTCTCAATGATGAGTGCAGCAACAACGGTCTTGCCTGCGCCGGTAGGCAGGCGCAGCATAAGCTGCCTCTGGCCCTTATCGTAGCGACTTAGGACCGAAGCCACAGCCGTCGCTTGGTAATATCTTGGTTCGAATGACATATTTTCTCGGTGTGCAGATTTTATAATCTATATTTATGTATGGCTATAACTTGGCTCATTTTACATGAGAATGTTTTTCGATCATCACCATTTTCGATTAGCGATTGGATTTTTGCTGGGGAGTACGGGGGGGATTATGAGCCTTTGCAGTTTGAGAGCTAGGATTGCCTGCCCTTGCGTAAGCCTGGTCAATGCCAGTGTAATATTAGGGCTTGCCATTAAAAAAGCCATGGAGATCTCTATCAACAGAATTAACGGGGGTTCCTGGTAAAAAAAGGGTGGCAATTGCCACCCTTCAAGCACCCTCAGAAGCGATTCCGTTCCATAAAGTGGCTCATGGGGCAAAGGATTGAGGCCTCGCCTCCGCAGCCGCACCCCAACTTATATTGGGACGCTCAGCCACTGTAAATGACAGCGATCCTCCTTCATTGACAAGCGATTCGGGTAACCAAGTGCGAGACCATGACTGTCCGTTTAAACTAAGGTCTTTAACATAGGTTGTCCCGGCGGTTGCGCCGGGTGCATCGATGGTAATCGCGATCTGGTTCGCACGTTTGATGACAGCACGGGGAAAGAGGGGAGTCGTGAGTAAAAGCTCAGCCCTTCCCGGATAATTGGGATATAAACCGAGCGCCGACCAAACATACCAGGAAGACATTGCCCCAAGATCGTCCTGGCCAGGAATACCTTCAGGAGAATTTTTCCAGAGCGTGCGAATGACCTCTCGAACCGTCTCCTGTGTTTTGTAAGCCACTCCCGCAAAGGAATAAAGGTAGGCAGCGCCAATAGAAGGCTCATTGTCCATTTCTGCATGGGCTCCCCCGCTGCGAGTCAGTGCCCAACTGCCATCAGGATTACGGAAGAAGGCATCAAGACGGGCGATAGCGTTGGCTTCGCCACCCATGAGGTTGAACAGTCCTTTTGGATCAAAGGGTATCATCCACGTGTACTGAGCACTTGTGCCTTCAGCAAAGCCGGCTCCGCCATCGTTTTGTCCGGAAGGATCAAAGGGCGTGCGCCAGCTACCATCGCTATTGCGATCCTGTATGTATCCGCCCGTCGCTGTAGCCGTTGGATTGAAGGAGTTCCGCCAATAGCTTGAGCGGGCAAGGAACTGATCGTGGATCGCTTGCTCGTCGAGTCTAAGGGCCAACTGGGCAATTGCGAAGTCGGCCGAGACATCTTCAAGAGTTTCACCCGCACCGCCCCATGCATTGCCATCGGCTGGCACGTAGTTAAGTTCCAGATATTTATCCAACGAGGGTCTTTGGCCTACAGTCATGACCGGAGCGCCCTTATTACTAAGATCCAGATACGTGGGGTTTGAACTCGCACGTACCATCGATGTCAAGGCGCTCGTGACATCAAAATTCCTTCCGCCAAACGCCCAGATGCTGGCGACGGAAAGGGGCGCCGGATCTCCTGTCATAACGTGAGTAGCACCAGGTCCATGGGTCCAACGGTCCCAAACGCCAGCGTTTTGATCAGCCTGCATAAGAAGGGACTGCGCTATATCACCCGCTACCAACGGTTCGACAAGACTTACGAGCTGAAGCTGACCCCGATAGACATCCCATCCCGAGAAATTTGCGTACTGAGCTTTTTGATTGCCCGCTATGTGATGGATCTGCTGATCCATGCCGGTATATTCGCCATTCACGTCACTGAAAATATTGGGGTGAAGGAGCGAATGATAAAGTGCGGTATAGAAAGTAGTTCGCTGATCGTCTGTTCCGCCCGTCACATCGATGCGGCCAAGCTTTAAAGACCAAGCCTCATAGGCACTTTTGCGAACGGATTCGAAGGTCGTGCCCTGTGGATTTTCGGCTTCCAGATTGGCTTTGGCATTGGCAGCGCTGACGAACGATATACCGACTCTCACCTGAACAGCTTCGCCATTATTTTTAAAACTTACATAGCCACCGGAACCCTTGCCAGCTGGAGGCCAACCCTCATCGCCGTATCCTGTACCGCCTTCGGAAGAGCTGCTATTGGGTTTTACAACAGCATCCTGCCAGGTACCGCTGGAGGTGAAGGGTTGATCAAACTCGGCATAGAAATAAAGGGTGTAATAACTGCGTCGATCTTCCGGGTCAATATAGCCACAGAAGTTGCCGCTTCGTACCGATCCCGAAATAGTTTGCGTGGCCGCATCGATGTGCGTCTCGGCTAATTCACTCCCAACCTCTGAATTCGAGGTCCTTACGAGCATCGTTGCGGGCTTGCCTGCTGGAAAGGTAAAGCGGCCGGCACCGGTATGAGCGCTTGCACTGAGTTCAACTGCCACTCCTGAATTGAGTTTTACACTGTAATAGCCAGCCTCGGCTCGCTCATTGGCGTGATCGAAGTCACTGGCATAAACAGCATCCGTTCGATCGTCGGATGGAGAAACCGTGATTTCGCCGACGTGAGGATAAAAGGGAATATCGCCATACGCCCCTGCACAGCCAGTACCCGACATGTGGGTGAGAGCAAAACCGCGGATGCGTGGATTATCATAGCCGTAGCCGCCTGGCCTGACGGTTCGGGTCGAATCACCTCGGGTATTCTCCGGACTAAACTGTACCATTCCAAAAGGTGTATCAGCTCCCGGCCATGTCTCACCGCCCCTGGTGCCGATGAGTGGATTGACCCAGCGGGCAAAATCAGAATTGGGAACCAAGGTCTTGGCGTTTGCATCGGCAAATAGCAAAGACGGCAACATCACATAGCTCGTTGATAATGCAGACAGCGTAAGGGCAAGCAGTAGGGCCTTAGGTCCTGCCCGCTCCCTCATACCTAAGACCTTTTTGGAAAGAAGCAAGCCATTCATAGTTTTCTCCGCAGGAAAGGGTAACATTTATTAAGCAAACACTTGGCATGCTGCACTGTTTTTACTCGAAACGGGCCGGACCTAGGCCTACTAAAAAGTCCTTGTCACTTTTTTAATATGCAAAGGGCGATCGGGATCCAGGCCTCTCAGCTCTGATATCTTCGCAATGACCGGGTAAAGTGCCTGTATTGCCATGACGGGATCAAAGAGCAAAGATGAGGACACAGGATAGGTGACTGTTGCTCCCGGCGTCCGCTCGGGCGCCATGAAAATCACAGATGCGCCCAGTTCCCGCAAATGCTGCACGCTTTCTACTAGACCTGCCAGCTCCGGACCGCGGATACCGATAAGCAAAACCGGGTCACCCTGACGAATCAATGCCATAGGCCCATGCCAGAATTCGGCTGAACTAAAGGCCATTGCATGGAGTCGACAAACTTCGTTAAATTTTAAAGCGACCTCTTGAGCAATCGGAAAGCCCAGGCCCCGACTCAAGACGATCAGGTTGTCCGCAGTCTCTAGCTGCCCCCAGACACTTCCAAAAGGCATGTGAACAGCTCGATCCAAGCACTCGGGCAAAGCCTCGAAATCTTCAAACATCCCAATACGCTTATCCCATTCGGCAAAGGTCAGGAGACCGCAAAGCAAACTCACAATAAAACTTTTTGTGGCAGCAATCGCCTTCTCCTCACCGGCACCCAAAAGCACTGTGTGATCCGCCACTCTCTCAAGTTCAGAGCCCTCTTGGTTCACGAAAGCAAGTGCGAGCGCACCACCTGCACGAGCCCTTCGCAATGCTTCACGCAAATCAGGACTCGCTCCAGACTGGGAAATGGCCAGTGCCAAACAATGTCGAAAATTTAAGGGACTGCTATGAACCGTTACCAGCGACGGAGGCAGCGAACCACAGAGCAAGCCAAGGCGCGAGGACAGGGCGTAAGCGAGAAAAGCTGCCGCATGATCGGAGCTCCCACGCGCGATTGTCACCGCAAACTGAGGTTGAAAACGTTTCAACGCCTCGACCGCGGCCCGCATGCTTTTCCTGGACCCCAGTAATGCCGTCCGAACCCGGTCAGGTGCCGCCATAGCCTCGTCAATCATAAGCGAATTCAAGAGACCCTCCCTCGTTGGAAATCATTTCATCGCAATGCTCCCGGCGTTCATAACATGGGACGCGCGCTCAATTCAAACGCATTATGATTGGGCGATCTTTCGGCTCTAAAAATCGAGATTTTTGAAATATTCTCTTGTCTCATTGTGTTCATTGAATGATCGCTTCGGATACTTGCATAAGCAAATCGACCGATCTTATGCTTAGCGACATACACAGTTACTTTCAGACAGCGCCGTTAAAACCGGAGCTAGGATAGGCTGCCCAAGGGCTTGAAGCCAAGTTGAAATTTAAAGGCTTGATTCTCTGTGAAATTATAAGAAGAATCGAGCGCAATACTCAGCCCCCCCCTGCCATGGATGAAACGATCCTTTAGGAGTCATTACGATGCAGAAGTTTGCGAAGTTTCTTTGGACATCGACGCTGGTTGCCGCAGGTATAATAAGTCAACTGGCTTTTAGCGAAGTTCCGGGCAAAAAAATCAAAATAGGCCTTTCCCTTGACACCCTCAAAGAAGAACGCTGGCAGCGCGACCGTGATATCTTCGTAGCGCGAGCTCATGAACTTGGCGCCGAAGTTCTTGTGCAAACGGCCAGCGGCAACGATAGCCTTCAGAATTCTCAAGCCGAAAATCTTTTGACTCAGGGCGTGGATATCCTTGTTGTCGTGCCTCACAACGGTGTAACCTCCGCTGCAATCGTGCAGGCTGCGCATAGATCTGGAAAAAAAGTAATTTCCTATGATCGATTGATCCGCAACTCCGACGTCGACCTTTATATCTCCTTTGACAACGTTGAAATTGGTCGCATGCAAGGCCGCTATCTCTTGGAAAATGTTCCAAAAGGCAACTATGTCTTGATCGAAGGGGCGCCAACCGACAGTACCTCGAAGCTTTATCGCGATGGTCAAATGGAAGTTCTGCAGCCTGCGATCAATCGAGGTGATATCAAAATTATTTCTGAACAATGGGCCCGCGATTGGCAAGCTAGTGAAGCTCTCAAGCATACTGAAAACGCACTCACCAAATCCAAAAATAACGTCCAGGCAGTGTTGGCAGCCAATGACGGGACAGCCGGTGGCGCCATTGCTGCTCTGAAACAACAAAAGCTCGATAAAAAAGTTTTTGTATCCGGACAGGACGCGGACTTGGTCGCCTGCCAACGCGTGGTTGAGGGAAGCCAGGCCATGACCGTCTATCTGCCGATCCAGGTACTCGCCGGCCGGGCGGCTGAAGTTGCGGTGGCCATGGCCAAAGGAGAAACCCTCCCGGATGCCAACCAGACCGTCAATAACGGCAAAAAGGAAGTGCCGTCGATCCTCCTCAAATCGATAGCGGTCGATCGTAAAAACATGGTCGAAACAGTAATCAAAGATGGATTTCACAAGCTGGCCGATGTCTATAAAAATCTTCCTAAAAATGAATGGCCGAAAGCTCAGTAAGCCTAGGTAGAAAACCGACCGGAAAAAAAATTCCAGCCACGAGGAGACATCGAAAATGTTAAAATGGATCTCCGTCTTTGCCTGTTTAACCGTTCTGCCCTTGAATTTAACCGAAGCCTATGCAGGCCAAACCTTAGCAGCCTTTGCGAAAAAGCCGCTCAAGAACTGGACTATTTCCTCATCGGAGTCGATCAATAACACTGGCTCGGACCTGTCGCAAGTCGGCTTTAACGATCAGGCCTGGCTGCCGGCGACTGTGCCTAGCACCGTCGTCGCCGCCCGGGTTGCAGCCGGGCAGTTTCCAGACCCTACACTTGCCATGAATATGCGTGAGATTCCGGGAACTGAGGATTATCCTCTAGGTGAAAATTTTTCGCTCTTCGACATGTCGGCCGCTAATCCCTATAAAAGGTCCTGGTGGTATCGCACTGAATTCGATCTGGCTCAAGGGCAACAAGACTTTACCTGGCTGAACTTTGACGGCATCAACTATCGGGCCAATATCTGGCTCAACGGCAAACTTATTGCTTCCGAACGGGACGTCGCGGGGTCGTACAGGCGCTTCTCCTTCGATGTCAGCAAAGCCGCTTTGATTGGCCAGCGCAATGCTTTGGCCGTCGAGATATTTGCTCCCGGACGAAACGATCTGGCACCCAGTTTTATCGATTGGAATCCTACTGCAGCCGACAAGAATATGGGACTTTGGCAGGACGTGTCGGTCGATCAAAGTGGTCCTGTCCGAATTCAGCATCCTTTTGTGACGAGTAAGCTCGAGCAGCCCTCCCTGCAAAGCGCGCGTCTCACCATTCGGAGCGAAGTGGTGAACGCCAGTGCCGAAGTGCAAAGCGGAACCCTCACGGCATCCATTGCGGATGGACCTACGATCTCGAGGCCAATCACCTTAATGGCCGGCGAGAAACGCTCGGTAAGTTTTGATGCCAAGGATTTCCCCGAACTCGTGATTAATAATCCGAAACTTTGGTGGCCCTACCAAATGGGACCACAAAATCTCCACAGCTTGCAGATTTCGTTTCAAATGGGCGACACCCTTTCTCATCGTGTCGATACCCGCTTTGGAATCCGTGAGGTGACAGTTGATATGATTGATAAACTCTGGGCCAGTTATAAAGTGAACGGTAAACCGCTCTTTATTCGAGGCGCAGGCTATAATTCTGATTTTCTCTTCCGCTTTTCGGATGCGAAGGACGAAAACGAAGTCAAGCTGATCAAAAACCTTGGCCTGAATACCATACGCATCGAGGGCAAACTTGCCAACGATCATCTCTTCGAGCTGGCGGACCGTGAAGGCATCATGGTGATGGCAGGCTGGGAATGCTGTAGCGCTTGGGAATATTGGAACGACCAGGATCACGATCTGAAGTGGAACGCTGAATCCTATCGCATTGCCGAAGCCTCGCTGGAAAGTCAGTTGCTGCGCCTGCGATCGCATCCGAGCATCCTTGCCTGGCTCTATGGCAGCGATGGAGCGCCACCTGAGGACATTGAAAACCTTTACCTAAAGGTGATAAAAAAAACTGGCTGGCCTGTTCCAGCACATAGTCAAGCCTCGGAAAGGGATCCCAGCAAGCTAACGGGACCTTCGGGATTTAAGATGACCGGACCTTATGATTATGTGCCACCGAGCTACTGGTATGTTGATAAAACCTATGGTGGTGCCTACGGTTTTAATAGCGAAACTGGTCCTGGTGCTGCGGTCCCCAACCCGGAAAGTCTGAAGAAATTTCTGCCTGCCGATAAACTCTGGCCTCCTAACGAAGTCTGGAACTATCACATGGGAGGAACCCAGTTTTCAAATTTGGACAAGCATAATGAGGCCCTCGTGGGACGCTATGGCCAGGCTCTTAATCTCGACGACTACGCTATGAAAGCTCAGGCGCTGGCTTATGATGGCGAGCGGGCGATGTTTGAGGCTTATCGACGCAACAAAGGCAAGACCACAGGATTGATTGCGTGGATGCTTAACAATGGCTGGCCTTCCATGCTCTGGCATATTTATGACTATTACCTTGCTGCCGGCGGCGGTTATTATGGAACGAAACTTGCGAACGAAGCGGTTCACATCCAGTATTCCTACGATGATCGTTCGATCATGCTTGTCAATGAATCGCCAGCCGGGGTCAAAGGCTTGAAGGCAAGTGTGGAAGTCTATGACATCCAGCTGAATAAAATCTTTGATCAGAATCGCCAGGGTTTAACTGTGACGAGCGATCGCAGCACCCTCGTGCTCACATTGCCTGAGCTACCACTGACTACGACCTATTTCGTTCGCTTGCTCTTAAAGGATGCGAACGATCAGGTCGTCAGTCGCAACTTCTACTGGCTTTCCACACAAGAGGATAAGCTGGCTTGGGAGGATACGGACTGGTGGGGGACTCCGGTGCTGTCGCATGCAAATATGCAGGCCCTTAATAGCCTTCCGGCAGCCTCGGCTGTCCTTACGGCAAAAGAAGAATTATGTGTTGAGGATTGTGTGATACACGTCAGCATCCAAAATCCAGGAAAAACACTTCTTTTCATGAATCGCCTTATGCTTACCAAAGGCATTGGCGGGGACGAAATATTGCCCTCGTTTTGGAGTGATAATTACCTCTCCCTGCTCCCCGGCGAACGACGTGATCTCACCGTTCGTTTTGCGGCGGTGGACCGTGGCATCTCAAGAATTGTTCTGGTCAGCAAGGCCTGGAACAGCTCGGAGCAGATTATAACGTTTTAACCCTGTAAGCTGGCCGCTATGGCCAGCTTTTCTGCTAGGTGATTCCAGTAAATCCCGAGTGGATTTTCGAATGGATCGCAGCTGGTCTTGACCCTCGATGTATTTATGGAGGCGCTGACTGAAGGCAATACCGAAGCCATCTTTGGCCGGAAACCGATGTTCCCACGCTCGAATTTTCGCCACCGAAAGTATCAATTGTCATTCCTGCATCATCATATCCCGCATTACAGGGGGGAGGGAGTGGCGGGCTGCAGGGAAGATTGGTTTCATCAGGCACCACACAAGCGGGACCAGCAACCATACCCACATCAAGATCGGCTGGAATTCCAGCAGGCGCTCGCTCTGCCGAACATAGAGCCCCAGCAGGAAAAATAACTCCATTTAAGTCGGCCCAGTCCATCGGCTTATTGGTTAGGGGATCTTTGTAAGGTGTCCCTTTCCCGTCCAATTTAGCCGCCCGCAGAACGATAGTATTGTCGGGTGCACATTCGGCTGCAACGGTCCATTCCCCGAAGCGAGATCCCGTGTCTTTTTCTATGAGCACATTATTCGTTTTTTTATTTTGGAGTTCAATGAATTTTACGGGATTGGTGACCGGACAAACCTTAGGCACCTTCGGACAATCGACAAGGCGCTCGATGTTATGGCCTAATTCGATGAGTTCGTAGCGGTCGGTTTGCTGCTTATTGAACTTAAAATTCATCAGCATCTGAGTTTGCGCGATGTACAACACCAAGCCTAGGAGTGCGGCAGCCACCAGGACTTCAACCAAACTGTAGCCGTCTTGTCGCTGATTTGATTTTATTGGCATAACACCACCCATGATCCATCCATTCCCCAGCTTCCCTGACGGTCCCAATAGGCTCCCATAACCTGATTGCCGGCATTGCATTGAGGTTTGACCACATCCCTTCCATCTTCACAGCACATTCTATCGCTTTGGTTAGGATATTCGGCTGGTGGCGGGCATGAACCAAAAGTACGCGTGCAGAGAGCACTTCTAACCGTATAGACCTGCATGGAAATAGGCTTTTTCTCGATCGGCCCGCACAGAGCTCCCGGCTGCAGAAGGGTGCTGTGTATATGGTTTATATCCAAGGGCTTTTTGGTTAACGGGTCCAATCGGTTAACCCCATTTGTGGAAGATGTTACACTTATTTTTAGGGACAGATCAGGCTGACATCGGGCCTCAACCTGCCACGGACCATAGGTGGAAGTTCCATCATTCTTAACAAGAACACGGCCCGTGCTGTCCTTTATTTCGCGAAGCTCTTTGTCTACGCAGCTGTCGATTTTCTCACAGGAAGTTGAGTTAATCAGCATGGTTTTAATTATGGTTCTCTGTCTGATAAGTTCCGCCGCGCCTCGATTGGCCAGTATCGTCTTGTTGTATTGAATGAAAATGCTGCTGCCGATTCCCAGCAGGGCGACGGCAGCTAAGATTTCCAATATCGTGAAACCTGCATTGGAACGCCCAGGGGGCGATAGCTTTTTCATAGGGCATTCTTCTTACATAGGGTGTATTTGGAGAGGTCCATCCCGCCCCATCCAAAGCGATCGGCATAGCGGTAAACAACGTGCGAACCATCAGGGCACGCGGGAAAGTCAACTTGATTGTCCCCACAGTAGTTGCCTGCGGCCACACAGCCGGCATCGGAACCTGGAACCCCACTTGTTCCATAGCTGGAACCGCCGTTGCTTGGACCGGTACTGCCGCCGCCGGATCCACTCGAGCCGCTTTGGCGTGCGATTCCATGATCATAACCAAAATCGAAAACAAAATTCATATAGGGGCTAAAAGCTGCTTTGATCCCGTGAAGACCAAATTCTGCGGGTTCGGCATTGAATAATCCCCGCAAGCTTCTGCTAAATCCATCGAAACTGGGAGCAAAGCGTCCGCCTCCCCCTCCTCCGCCATAACTTCCGGAGCCATAGTACCCGCCATTGGTTCCCCCCGAGCCACCCCCATAACCGCCTGAACTCCCGCTGTAACTGCCTGAGCTTCCGCCGTAAGTGCCTGAGCTGCCGCCGTAAGTGCCTGAGCTGCCGCCGCTGTAACCGCCATTGTAGGGGTTAGTGCCCGAACTGCCCCCGTTGTAGCCTCCCGAATATCCCCCGGTCGATCCTGAAACGGTACCAATTGATACCTGAGTCGGCCATGGAACGGGCGGTGGGGCGGCGGGAGGAACGGTTGCACATTGAAGCGCAACCTCGTAAGGGAGGGCATCGGCTCCCGTCACGGTTCCATAACAAGTGTTGTGGTAGAGAACGCCATCGTCGGGCGCCTGCACGCCACAGTTGATGGTGAGTGGAGCTACGGACTTCCAATTCAGGGGCAACTTGGTCTGGGGATCCAGCATAAACGTGTTTTGAGCGACTTGGCGGGAGACAAATATCCCGTAGGTATTATCTGTATCATTCATACAATCGACCTTTACATTCCACATGCCGATTTTCGACATGCCATCGACAGTAACCAATGGCGTGCCGCTTTTAGAGTTGAGGGCAATCGGATTGCCTGTTTTACAGGTCTTGGGCAAGGGTGTGTCGCAAGTCGTGGCATTTTCCAAAGTGAGTTTGACCTGAGCTTTTTCGGCTACGAGTTCGTTGTGCATTTCTCGATCCAAAGCGAGAGAGGATCGCGTTGCCATCTGGCTCATAATAAATAGGCCCGAGCCGACGACGATAGTCATTGCGAATATTGCCGCCGATCCATCCTGTCTGTTTTGTTTATTCATCTCGCGCGTTCTCCATCAGATTGATAACTGCAAAAAAATCATGTAAGCCAGCGCTGGCAAATCAATAGTTTTTTGACCTCGAAGATTGCGCCTTGTTCTTACTTAAATTACTTTCGACAAATCGAATGGATTTCTGAGTAAATAATAAATTATGCGTGTATTTAACTGCAAATATTGAGGTAAATATCCGGTTTTTGGATTATATGAATAGGCTCTTGAGGTCGATGCCGGAAAACTTAAGTTTAAACCCGCTATCGGGCTGAAGGATGGAGTGACTATCTGGGCCAGTGACTTTCATGCCTCGAAGTAAGAATAAAATTGAGGTGTCCCGGCGCTTTTGAAACCGACACCGTCAATCCCTTGCGGTGCTTTTTCCAGAGCCAACCGGAGTCCTATGCGCTTGAGGCAGATACTGATAAATGGCTACTCTCGATTCCGCTTGCGCCATTGGGAGCGGCAATGTCCTCTTGCTCCGACTCAGCAAAATTCCACTTGCTGTAACTTATGCTGATGCTACCGGCCTTTTTTGGTGGAGTCGAAGCCAGACGCTTCGCCTTCCATTTTTCTAGTGCATCACACTTATGACATGGGGGAGGACTAAGTCTTGACAATCGTCTTTAAGCTTACTAGAGAACGATTTCTAACTTTAGGAGTCCTTCATGAAATTACCCAATGGTTTAAAGTACCTGATCTCGCTGAGCGGTTTTCTGGTCCTGACGGCGTGCGGACGCGATCCGACTCAATCCCCAAGCTCGGCGACAGCATCGCTCGTGAACCTTCCAGCCGGCCTTGGTTGGCCCTGCCAGGGTTATATTCATAGTCTTGATGCCCAGCATAGAGAATGCATGCGTCTGGAAGCGGCAGGCAGTAGTCATCCTTCCGTCGACGTGCTGGTCGAATTCAGAGGTTTTACGGTCCCACAGACCACCAAGGTTCGAGCCGCATTCGGCGCCTTCGTAAACCATTGGAACACGATGCGTCTCGAAACTGCTTCACCGTTCGAATCGTCTTTTGGTAAGTGTCTCAATACCAATGCCTTTACTGAAATATTCGCGCAGCACTCAAGTTACCCGGAGCAGTATCGGAACAAGGCGACTGCAATCAGTTGGGGAATTCTAAACATCCAGTATATGTTCGAGTACCATGCTCGTTCCAAAACCCCACTGGTTGTTACAAATGTTGACGAGCCTGGGATAATGGGCAGTTCCCGTCTAGGCGAAGAAGCAAACACCAATGAGAATGGAGACCTTAATCTGAGTAGTCATGCTTTGGATAATCCTAGGTATACGGGTCTTACCTTTGCTGGCACATTGCTTCATGAATGGTTTCATCGCAGAGGCTATATGCATCCTAAAACAGGTTATACGGACCCCGTCTTCCGTGGAACCATGACCGTAGCCGCTGGACTATGCGTGCGGAATAATAATATCCTTAACGGGCTGGCACTTACTGGATTTGATTTTCCTTATGAATGATGCATCGGCACGATTTCGAATCGTGCCTCGTGGGCAAGGAAAGGGCCAAGGTATCAATGAAGCTGATAAATTGAGTTTCAAAGGATTGAGGCGCTTTCGCTTTCTCACATTCTTTTTCGAAAGTTTCAAAATCAAAGGGCAGGTGCTTTGGGTTTCAGTGCTCGGAAGGGTCTAGCTTAGCGAAAGTCCGCCCTTCCCCTAGTCCAATCCCCTCGGTTCGGATTATTTGGGGAACACCGTACAGGTTGAATGGGATTCCTTGCGACAAAAGCCTTCGTAACTACCTCCTTTGTGGCTATTTTGAATGGTAAATGCTAATGGTGACCTGGGGTCACCGTCAGAAGCGAACCCGTTCTTATCCATTCAGGAAAGTTGCCCATGAAGTTCATCCAAAAGCGCAGTTTAACACTAAGCCTTGTCCTCACCGCCTTATCAGCCTGTACAACCTCGCCGTCGGCATCGCGCCAAGCTCAGCTTGACTCCAAACCCATAGAAACAGCATCGCCCAAGCCGGCCCTTGCGAAAGTCGTGGATGCAAGTGACAGCTACCACGGGCTAACGGTAAAGGATCCCTATCGGTGGTTAGAGGCGGCCGATAGTGAGGAAACCAAAGCGTTCATTAAAGATCAAAACGGCTTTGCGAGGCAGTCCTTGGATAAGATAGCGGGCCGAGCCAAAATTCAGGCCGATGTTCGCGCTATATTGGAGGCCCAATCCGAAAATTATGCCCATTTGAGCGAAGTAAAAGGCGCCTATTATGCCCTCAAACTACAGCCGCCCAAACAGCAACGCTACCTCGTTAAACTCACGAGCCTGAATAGTTCGAAGCAGGAACACGTTATACTCGACCCAGCGACTCTGGACCCCAAATCCCGAACCACCATCGACATGTACCGGGTCTCCCCCAATGGGAAATGGGTTGCCGTTTCGCTCTCAGCCAATGGCAGTGAAGAGGGTGATATCTCGATTTTTGAAGTAACGACCGGAGAAAAGGTCTTTGAGAAGGTCCCGCGTGTTTACGTTGGCGGTGGGGATTTGGAATGGACCGCCGACAATGCCGGCTTCATCTATACCCGGTCCCCTCGCGGCGACGAACGTCCCCTAGAAGATAGGAACGTGTATACCCAGATCTATTATCACAAGCTGGGAACGCCTACGGAGCGGGACCGCTATGAAATAGGAAAAGACTTTTTAAGAATAGGTCAACCTGTGTTCACCGACAGTAAGAATGGAAATCTCCTGCTGGCCCTTCAAAAAGGTGATGGTGGAGAGTTTCAGCACTATATCCGCATGAAGGATGGCAAATGGCGTCAACTTGCCGACTTTGATGACAAGATTGCAAAGTTTGTGTTCGGTGAAAAAAACGATCTCTACGCTGTTTCGCTGAAGGATGCACCCCTTGGTAAAGTCGTGCATGGATCAATAGAGCGGTTTGATATTCAAAAAGCAACGGTAGCGATTGAGGAAGGCAAAGATGCCATAGTCACCGACATCTACAGTTCCAATACGCTCCTTGCCGCAAATGGTAAGCTTTATGTCGAATATCAAAGCGGTGGCCCTTCGGAAATCCGCGCTTTTGAAGGGAAAGGGCTCCCTCAGCCAGCACCAAGAGCCCCGCCGGTATCAAGCATAAGCAACATCGTGGCGATCAGCCAGGGAAGAATCCTGTTTGCTGCGGGGTCCTTTCTGGAACCTACCACCTACTATACCTTTGATTCGAAGACAGGGCTGACAACGAAGACCGCGCTTGCCGAGAACAATCCGCTTGATGTGAAAGGCTTCAATGTCACGAGAGAGTTTGCACGATCCAAAGATGGCACGATGATTCCCGTAAGTATAGTCCTACCGAAAGGCGTGAAGCCGGGCGATTCTATTCCTTTTATCGTCACCGGATACGGCGGCTTTAATATCAACTATGAGCCCCGGTTCCTAGGTGCCTACGGCGCCTTGCTTAAGGCTGGGGTAGGGTATGCTTCTGTCAATCTGCGGGGCGGAAGCGAATATGGAGCGAGGTGGCATGAACAGGGCAGTATGCTTCAAAAACAAAACGTTTACGATGACTTCATCGGCGCCGTTGAGCATCTGATCCATAAAAAATTTGCCGATCCAAAACGCATCGCCATTATCGGCGGTTCAAACGGCGGTTTGTTGATGGGCGCGGTGTTAACGCAAAGACCCGAGCTTTTTCGGGCGGTGGTCGGCATGGTCGGCTATTACGATATGATTCGTTATGAAAGCGAAGCGAACGGCCAGCTCAATGCCACGGAATACGGCAGCGTCAAGGAAAAAGCTCAGTTCGACGCCTTATATGCTTATTCTCCCTACCATCATATTAAGGAGGGAGTTGCGTATCCGGCGACCTTATTTACGGTCGGTGCAACCGATGTGAGAGTTGCACCCTGGCACTCGAGAAAGATGACCGCGCGTATGCAAGCTGCCACGACCGGAGAATGGCCCTTGTTGCTAACGACCTTCGATAGCGGCCACGGTGCCGGATCTTCCGTGCAGCAGAGGATTGAACAGTTTACGGATAGTTTTAGTTTTGTATTGAATCAATTTGGAATGGCCAGATAGATGTTTCTAGCTTGAACGACCGTATTACATACTTTTATTGGTAAATCCTTTCCTGCTCATCCATGGCAATCGCCTTTTTCCGGAGGCAGGATTTGCAGACTCAGGTACCTGCAGATCGGCTTAATAGACTGACTTTCCAAAGTTTCAAAAAACGAAACTTGTTGGATCCAGATCTTATCCTGTAGAAGGACGGAGAATAAGAACAGGCAGCCCGACTGCTGAATAGGATCACTTATGAAAAACAAAGTATTTATTGCAGGACTCTTTACCTTAGCTGTTTCGGCATGTGGGCAACAAGGCAGCTCCCATCTTGATGGACACTTTGAAAATTCAAGCAGCCAAGAGGCCAATAAATTTAGTGGGTCGCAGATTATCCCACCCGAATATGCCCCCGTCGACAGTGTCATCGTCTCAGAGGCTTTAATCACGAATTATGGTCGTGAAGATTTAATCCAAGCAATTTTGGATGCCGGTGCCCAGTCGGTATTGATGGCAGTCCCTCGCAATAGCTCGACATCCACAAGCACTTTGACCTACAGTAATTTGCGTCAAATGATAGGCAAACGCATAGCGCAGGTTAAGTTGCTTCCCCAGACCGCCAGCGGCACGCTTACCGTTTGGGCCCGCGATTGGTCGCCCCTTTCCGCGATAAGTAAGGATGGCAAGATTCGCCTTCTTGATTTGAATTATTATCCTGAACGTCCTGCTGACGATTCGATGGCGCGTACCCTTGAAAAAACCATGGGCTATAGCCGGGTGAGTGTTCCGGTTTATAATGAAGGTGGCAACTTCATGGATAATGGTCGTCAGGAATGTTTGATGACCACGCGCGTTACCGATGCCAATGCTACCCAGGCCATTGCCGGCGATTTGATTTTGGATGCCGAGCAAGTTAGCGCTTACTACAAGGATTTTGGAGGTTGTTCGAAGGTTTCCATATTCCCTCGTATGCCTAATGAAAAAACTGGCCATATCGATATGTGGGGAAAATTTCTTGATGATGACACTGTCATCGTAAACCAGGTCAGCGTTGAAACCATTAGCTATGCAAAATCCGCGAGCGCACGCAGCTTTGCTCTGAAAATTCAGGCTTTTATGGACGAACGAGCCGCAGAAATCGAAAATTTGGGTTACCGAGTCGTACGCATACCGATGCCTCTACCTCAGTTAGGCCTCTTCCGTTCTTACACGAACTCGCTGCTCGTCAATGGAACTGCGATCCTTACTGATTACGTTCAGAGAGGCTATGCGGATGACGCTTTGATGGGTCACTACAAAGCAGCTGCAAAAAAAGCCTACGAAGATCTTGGCTATAAGACGTCCTGGATTCCAAGCGATGAATTGATTGCGACAGGTGGTGCCATTCATTGTGTGACGATGCAGATTCCAAAATCCAACCCTACTCCAAACTAAAGTCGCTGGGAGGGAATCTCTACCATTCCAAAGGAGAGCCAGCTCCTCGCTCAGCTGGCTCCCCATTACAAAAGCCGATCTCAAAGTCCAGGAGGCCTACTCAGGAGGCGGTAAAATGCCTTGCCCGAAAGCCTCATGTGCATTTAAAGACTTCAGCCAGCCCGTGAGGGAGAGGCGGCGGCGATTGGTTTTGCGAACCTCATGCAGTATCCTATCGCTTTGAAAGACGACCAGAGTTCCCATTTCTGGCCTAATCTCCGCGATAACCTGTTGGGGATGAAGCGGATCATAGATCAAAAGCTCACCGTCGTCTCCATCAAGCCAATCTTCATTTAAAAACAAAATAATGGATAAAAGACGGCCCGGGTCATCCCGGAAGCGATCCACGTGCTTTTGATAGGAGGTCCCGGGTTCATAACATGCAAAATGACTTTCATAGGAGTTGATCGATAAAAAGAAGCTTTCATTGAGGGCAATGGCTAAATCAGCAACTTCCTTCATCCAGAATTTTATTGAGGGATTGGGGTCGCTATTTTCAAGCCAGTGTATCGTATCGCTGCGGATGGATTGGTTTTCGGATTGCTTCTTGTTTCGTCCAATTAGGGCCTGGGTGAAAGCGCCCGAGGAAAAACGCTCGAGAAGCTTGACGACAAGGGCCTGGCAGGCGAGCGTGCTTACGGCATTGGGTACTTGTGCCCATCCATGATCCGACAAATCATCCAGGAGTCTCGGTAGCTGCAGCAGCAGAGATTGATTCACGTTGAGCCTGCTTGATAAAACCAGGTCAGGGGATGCATGCCTGCCTGTTTCGGTTTACCTCATGGGAACTTTGACCTTAACCTGCCTATGTCCCGCTCAGGATTTTCTCCCCTAAGCAAATACCGGCAGCCTCTGGGATCTTTGCTTAAATATGGGGAAGTAGCGAGAGGCAAAGATTTTGTCGATTCTAAGCTCCTTTGCATTTACCCAGCCCTTTGCCTTGGCAAAAGATCCCAACTGGGAAGTCTGAAACAGTACTTTTGTAATGGAGTCGTGACAGGCGATGTCTGCAAATGAGCCGGAGTTAAGACGTATACACATGATAATACTGATATCTATAAAACGAAAGTCAAAATAAAACCCGGCTAATATTGATTTATTAATTAAACCAGGGTATATTCCGATAAGCTTGAAAATAGCAGAAAGGAGTTCATGATGACACATGATTCAATTCGTAATTGCACCGCCTTTGCCGGGACTCGAAAACTTGCCAGTGGCACCTTAACGGAGCTTGCATCAAAGATTAAGGTTTACTTCGATCAACAGACGAACGAAACACTTTTGATTTTTGATGATGTCACCAGTATTCAGGTTGAACTTGACCTTCGGGGATCCCTTGCGGATGTCATGGAGCGTCTCCAGCCGTACGAAGCGGGAAATCAGGAAAAGTCTAAGCCTGGAAGACCTAAGCTGGGAGTCATCTCGCGCGAGATTGGGCTCTTGCCAAGGCATTGGGATTGGTTGGCGCTGCAGCCCGGTGGGGCATCGGTGACTCTTCGAAAGCTTGTGGAAGAGGCAAGAAAACAAAACGTGGGTCAGGATTTGATTCGCCAATCGCAGAACGCGGCCTACAGTTTTATGGCAGCCATGGCCGGTGATCTTATTCATTTTGAAGAAGCCACTCGGGCATTTTTTGCAAAAAATAGGGCACTTTTCGAAACACTTACAGCGGCATGGCCCAAGGATATTCGGGAACACGTCTTAAAAGTCGGAGCGGCAGCTTTTGGATAAATATAAAATAATAAACAGAATACCTCCTTGCCACTCACGATCTTTCAAAAGGTGCAGGAGTCTTTCAAGTCCCTGAGGTCTTTGCTCAGGGAGCCTATACCGATTACGGCAAAAATTATTTTTTAGTTTCTGCGACAATGGCTTCGGCTTGGTCCAGGGCCTTCTCCATGGCAGCAAATGAAATCTTATAGGGCTCGGTTCCGCTCATATCGATGCCACCCAGCTTCAAGAGATCGAGCGGATACAGTGATCCCCCGGCTTTTAGCATAGACAGGTAATTGTCACGGGCCTTTGGTCCCTCGGCGAGTACTTTTTCAGCCAGAGCATTGGAGGCTATAAAACTCGTCGTGTATTGAAAGACATAGAATTGCCCATAAAAGTGCGGAATAAAGGCCCATTCCACGGCATAGAGAGGATCGATTTTGACAACGCCTTCGGCATCACCATAATATTCCTTTAAAAGATCGAGATAGGTTTTATCCAAAAGATCGGCAGTGAGCGTGCTGCCCTTTTGCGCCAGTTCATGGACTTTCCATTCAAAATCGGCAAAGAAAGCCTGACGAAATACTGTTGTTCGGAAATTTTCGAGAATTTGGCCTAGGACAAAGAGTTGAAATTTAGGGTCTTTATTGCTTCCCAAGAGATGGTGGTGCAAGAGATTCTCATTGAAAGTCGAAGCCACCTCAGCGGCAAAGATGGGGTAATCGGAGTATTGATAAGGCTGGAATTTGGTCGAATAGAAACTATGGGCTGCATGCCCAAACTCATGAAGATAAGTCGAGACACTATCATAGTCATTATTATAGTTCATCAGGAGGTAAGGATGGACATCATAGGCAGAACCGTCCATATACGCGCCACCGACCTTGCCTTTGGCAGGATAGACGTCGACCCAACGCTCGTTGATAGAACGTTCCAGAATTGCGGCATAGTCCCCGCCCAGCGGTTTGATCGTTTCACGTGCAAGCTTTTGGGCTTCAGTAAATGTGTATTGAGGGGCCGCCGTCTCAGTCAGGGGAAGGTAGAGATCGGAATATTTTAACTCTTTTAAGCCCAATACCTTTTGCTTGAGTTTGAGATAACGCCAAAGGAGAGGCCGATAGGTCTTCACCTGCTCGATCATACGGGAATAGACAGTGAGTGGGACATTGGTCACGCTTAGTGCCGCTTCCACATCGCTGGAATAGTGATTGGCTTTCCGATAGAAAGCATCGCGACTGACCATGCTATTGAAATTTGCAGCGTAGGTTTCGCGAAAATCCTTATACGTTCCAAAAAATGCCTGAAATACTTTTTCCCTATCTTCTGTGACTTTGGACTGACGATACTTGCCGAAGGCCGGGGCGGTGATCTGTACTGATTCGCCACTTTTCAGCGTAATCTTGGGAAAGGGCAGGTTCAGGGTGGTCAGCGCATGGAAGACGTCGCTCGATCCTTCGGCAAGTTCCGATGCGTATGCCAAAATCTCGTTTTCTTTTGCGGATAGGGTATGAGCTCTTAGGCGGACGATATTGTCGAGAACCAGCCGATAAGCCTTGAGTGCCGGATCATTTCTAAAGCTATTCAGCTTATTTTCAGGGATAGCAATGATTTCACTATTGATCGAGCTGGACGCTTCGCCCAATCGCGCAGCAATTTTGCCGGCCTGGCCTTTCATGGCCTGCGCTTTGGCATCATCCCCATTAGCTGACACCTTCTGACCCGCATAGTTTGAAAGGCGTGCTGACTCTTTTTGAGCCTTGAAATACACGTCAAAACACTGAGCGGTGCCTTTCGGTGAACGACTCCATTGGCCCTTGCATTTTTCGACGGGTGGGATCAAGGACTCGACAAGCATTGCTGCTTGACTCCAGGCCTCATCGCTCGGATAGAGAGCGCTAAGGTCCCATCGATCATTTTCCGATCCTTCGGCAAACACGGCATGGGGGAGTAGAAGCGACAGACTTACGCAGGCTAGTGTGGTGAAGGCGGCATTACGCCAAATAGAAAAGGTCACAGTTTCTCCTTTTATGATGCGCTCACTCAGGCATCGGGTGAGTCAAGCTAAACTGAGATCTGAACTTTCTATTCAGCCTGGTCTTAAGTCAAGCAGACAAAATAAAATTGTCCCCTCGCGTCATCTTTTGAAATTTTGAAGGCAAACCGCTGCGGATAGGGGCAGGGTCGCCGGGCCTTGCCCAGAAACCAAAAGAGGAAGCCTATGATTAAGGCTTCCCCAATTATTCGTTCCGTAAACTCTTTAAGATTTCCGATTAAGGAAGATATTTTATCTTAAAAGTAAGGTCCAGACGGGAGTGGTAACAGTCCTCATCTTCGTTGTCGCCGGTAGCGGTCAAAGTCACCGGAACCTCGGTCCTGCCTTCAACGTGAAGGGCTATGGGGGCAATTTTGGAACTTGGAAGGTTCAACGTCACAGGGCCCTGCTTATCTGTGGTCGGAAACGCACATTCCGTGGCGTCACCGATACAGTAGGGGGTACCATCGAATATTTTGAATACCTTAGTAACGACATCTTTGAAATTCCAGATGAACACGCCATTTTTTTGCTGTAGGTAAGTCGTCAGTATCACATTGCTCACGAAGATAATCTGTTTGTCGATCGCGAGAATGAGAAGGTCATCATAGTGAAGCGTCTGATTTTTGGGTGACTCGATGGACAGGTCACAGATTTTACCTGCAGGGAGATTGAGCACTTCCTCCGAAGTTTCTGAAGCCTGCACGCCACCTTCCAATCGACCTCTGTTTTCTCCCATATTCCAGCTACAATCCTTGCGCTCGTTGAAAATGATTTTTTGAGTCGTTTCCTTGAGAAGGGCGGCCTTGGTTTTGCAGGCCGTCTTGAGGTCTTCGATTTCTACCGTTGTATCCGCCGGTATAATATTGAGGGACGTTGTGCCCATTACCGACTTGTCGGCAAGCAGGGTCGCCGTGATAATCACTGCAAAAGTTTCTTTGCCTTCATGGGGGCTAGTATAAACGCCTGTGGTGGGTTCGATCCTACCGATATCTTTGCCGCTCGGCCCGCTCACCGTCCAGCTAACGGGAGGATTGGGAGTGCCGTCCTTTAATTTCGCTATGGCCTGGGTCATTCCACCACCAACTTTAATGCTGTTGACCGGCACGCTGACGATAAGCTCCGGCTTCATTGCCGCCGGAATTACATTGATCGCTACGGAGTCCTTTACCTTGGGGTCAGACTTTAACGTCGCGGTGATGACGACCGGATATTTTTCGGTGCCGCTCGCGGGGCTGGTATAGACACCATTCATATCGATCATGCCGGGGTCTTTACCGGCAGCAGCGGTTACAGTCCAGGTCACAGGGGGTTTTTTCGTGCCATCTTTAAGCTCAGCCGTCGCTTGGGTGCTAGCGCTTCCGACCATAATTTCTTTGACGGGAACACTGACGATAAGGCCATTATCAGCCTCGGCCGCCGGATCTTCCATTTTTCCATCCCCACCGTCGCCGTCACCCGTTCCGTCGCCGCTGGGATCAGAGTCTCCACCACCGGTATCACCAATGTCGGCCTTTTGTTGAATCGAGAGCGATTTATCCACGCTTTTAAAGCCGGCTTTGCGACAGGCGCCCATAAAGGTCACAAACATTAACAGCACGAAAAAATAATTTTTCACTTTAACTCCGTCAAACTCTAGCAGGCAGTAAGATGCCTTATCGGTAGATTCAGGCACAACTTGAGATAAAAACACAGGAGCTGAAAGTCTTTAGGAATCTCAGTGAGTTAGTGATCGAAAAATCGCTGATTTGAAGAACTGTAATGAGGGGCATTCACTCTGTTTGAATAATGGGAAGGCAAGCTTCGACCGCCTTTTGAGTGCGCTCTTTAGGATTTAGGACGACAGATATCGCCTTTCTTGGCATTATAGGGTTCGAATAGCAGTGAGGTACTTAAGTGAGCGCACAGAAGGCCTATCAAAGTTGGGGGCTCTATCCCGGTGTCGTTCAAAGACCCTTGGTTTGGACGGACAGAGGGCAAAACCTTCCTCGGGTGGATGCGAGCGGATCGGTCCTCTGCTTTGGTTTGGGGCGGAGTTATGGGGATTCCTGTTTAAACGCGGGTGGCTCTATCATCCCGACCCTTTATTTGAATCACTTTCTTGGATTTGATCCTGCGACCGGACTTATTCGCTGTGAGGCGGGAGTTTCCTTCGCCGATATTTTAAAGGTTATTGTTCCACAGGGCTGGTTTCTGCCCGTTACTCCGGGCACCAAATTCGTCACGGTTGCCGGAGCCATTGCCAATGATATCCACGGCAAGAACCACCATGTGGACGGCAATTTTGGGCACCATGTTCTGCAATTCGAGCTGCTCCGGTCCGATGGCATTCGTATGACCTGCAGCAAGGCAGAGAACAGTGGGATGTTCCATGCGACGATTGGCGGACTGGGACTTACCGGTGCCATCACCTGGGCGGAATTTCAACTCAAACGCATCAACAATCCCTTTATCGCCCAGGAGGTTGTCCGCTTTGAAAACCTCCGTGAGTTCTTTCAACTCAGTCAGGAATCGGAGCATGATTACGATTACACGGTATCTTGGGTCGACTGTCTGGCCAAAGGCGAAAGCCTGGGTCGCGGCCATTTTATGAGAGGCAATCATGCCCCCCAACGCATCGAGGAGCCTAAAGGTTGGGCACCGCCGCCGGAGCTTGCGGTCCCCTTTTTCTTTCCGAACTGGGCTCTCAACCCTCTGTCAGTGAAAGCCTTCAACCTGCTTTATTTCAATAAACAACGGGTCCGATCCAAGGCCAGCATTATACCCTTCGATCCTTTCTTTTACCCTCTTGACGCCATCCATAAGTGGAACCGAATATATGGTAAAAGAGGTTTTTTACAGTGGCAGTGTGTGGTGCCTTTCAACCAGGGTGAAGAAGCCATTCGAGAAATCTTTCACCGAATTGCCAAGTCTCGGCTCGGTTCCTTTCTCGCAGTCCTAAAAACGTTTGGTGCGGTACCGGCCATAGGCATGCTGTCCTTTCCAAGGGAGGGTGTGACTCTAGCACTGGATTTCCCAAATGTTGGCGAAAAGTTAATGAGCCTCCTGACTGATCTCGACAGGCTCGTGGGAGCCAGCGGCGGGGCTATTTATCCTGCCAAGGATGCCCGGATGAGCGCGGCCATTTTTCATCAGGGCTATCCACGTCTGGAAGAATTCAAGCCCTACAAAGATCCTCAATTTTCGAGTTCCTTCTGGCAACGGATGACGGAGAGCCATTGATTATGCGTAAAATTCTGGTCCTGGGTGCAAACTCCGCGGTAGCAAAAGAAGTAAGTCGACTCTGGTGCGAACGGGGCCATCAGCTCTATCTGGTCGGCCGCAGCGAAAGTAAATTAGCAGCTCTGCTCGCTGATCTGAAGGTGAGGGGAGGCGACACGATACGGGGTGAGGCGATGGATCTGACCGATAGCGGGCAGCATGAATCTCTTATCGATAGGGCGAGCAAGGCCCTGGGTGGTCTCGATACGGTGTTTCTGGCCTTCGGTGAACTGGGTGATCAAAAGGCTGCCGAACGAGATCACCTTCAGGCCATGGCAATCATGCAATCAAACGCCCTGAGTCCAATTTCTCTGATGAGCCACGTTGCCAATCGCTTTGAAAAGCAGAAGAACGGCCAGATCATAGCCATCAGCTCGGTAGCGGGCGACCGGGGTCGGCAGAGCAATTATTTTTACGGGACGGCCAAGGGCGCTGTGAGTCTATTCCTGTCGGGCCTCAGAAACCGCCTGTTTGCGAGCGGAGTGGGGGTTCTCGACATCAGGATGGGCTTTGTCGATACGCCGATGACGGCCATGATTGAGAAGAAGGGCCTGTTATGGGCAAAGCCGAAAGCCGTGGCCAAGATGATAGTAAAAGCTTCCGACCAGAAGAAGGACATCGCCTACGTGCCGTTTTTCTGGGCCTGGATCATGCTGATCATTCGCAATATCCCTGAATTCGTCTTCAAACGTTTGAAGCTTTGAATGGAGGGGTTGCCGATAACAAAGAAAGCCGGTTTGCGCCTGCAAACCGGTTCGATAACTGCAAACTTGGATAAGCTCATGATCAAGAGAGCACTACGATTCTCAAATGAAATCGATTCTGGGTTCCGTCTATTGGCTAAAATCGTCTTAGCTTTTACTCGCCATCAGGGTTGGCCAAGGCGAAGTTTCCACTCTTCCATCAGCAGTTGAATGCGTTTCTGGCGAGCGGCATCCATATTGGGAGGCATCGTTCCCGCAGTGACAACACTAATGAATTTGTCTATTTTTGTTGTCAGATCCGTTTCCGAGGCCAGCACGACGTTGCCCTTAGGCGCTGCACCCGAGTGGCAAGTGGCACAAAGCCGCGAGTTCAAGGGCTCAATCGCTGCCGTATAATTTAAGTCTTTGATATCAGCAAACGTAAGGGCAAAATTGCTGGGAGCCTCAGCCCATTTAGCGGTGATACTGGCAAGCAGATCGACTGAATCCAGTGTTGCCTGGGGCGCTGTTCCGTCAGCAGCGGCTGGGGGCATGCCGCGGCTGGTGATTTCCGCAACGATTTTAGCCGCGCGGAGCTTGGCATTGTCTGCCGTGCTCAGGTCAATGCCACCCTTTAGATTAGCCGGATTGTGGCACGAGGTGCAGTTGGCGTCCAAAAGAGGTTTGACGTCGCCTTCATAAGTGGGAGGCACCCATTTATCAACCACAGTGTTCAAGGCCAGCTGTTTGGCTGCAGCGGCATCGCCAGCCGCAGGTGGCGGGTTTGCACCAGTTGCGGCGTCGCCGGTTGCGGGGGTGCCAGGTGTTGCTGCTGGGACGGCCGGTAGAACTGCCGAGTTGCCGTCACCGGAATACTGGGCGGCTGCGACAGTCGAAGGGAGTACGGGTCGACCTTCGCAAGCCGTGATGGCCATCGCTGCGCTTATACCTATGACTAATCTTCTTAACATAATCGAATCTCCAAGAAATGCATTGCTGCCGAATATAGTTGCAGGATCGGATTTCTATGCCATAAGTTAAATCTTCTTTTGCGATCGTCCAAGGCGCTCCCATTTTCGGCCCATAAAACTCTGCCATTGTGCGCCTTTAGCGCTATTTCTTCGTGCTAAGAATTTTGGCGTATTTGCCCATCAATTGGAGCTATAAAATTTATGGGGCCGGCTCTTTCTCTTGGCAGAGCTTTTTTCATCACGAAACAAGCGTGGATCAGGCCAAGCCGTGATTTTGATAATCTTTATCATCAGAGGGAAGAAGTGGGAAGGATACGGCTGAAATGAGGGCTCCTGCCCTCCTCGAGGGAAAAAGGTCGCGGATTATTATAGAGCATCGTAAGGCTAATGCCTGGCTGCCAGCCGTAAGGTAAGAAAGTTGGATTGGCGAAAAAATCGAGAAAAAAACTTTAGCTGAAATCGTCTTCAGACTGTCGTTCATCCCAATAATCTCCTATTTGGTATTCAATAAGGGCTTAAAAACCAAGGGCTTAATTGGCTATTTGGGGGATGGTTTAGTTTTGTGCATCATAATCCGTTAAGTTGCCTAGACAAACCCAGGGGCTGGAATGAAAACTCTAAGTAAATTGATGATATTCGTCTTAATCGCATCGTGCTCCGACGGTCGGGCGATTCGAAAGGTCGGCAATACTGCCAATGAACAGAACTTAGGAACGGGTCCGTCGGTTAAAAGCTCTAACCAGGATCGTCCCCCCGTTTATACACCCATTCCTCAGTCAGCGGCGTCCTCGACGGAAGGAGTGTCGCAGTCCGGCGTTGGAACAAGGAGCTCCGACGCCAACATCACCGATATTGAAACGTCCGATTCGGTCGACAAGCCGGTGGTCGTCACGGGAGCCTTCTTGCATTGCATGAAAGTCTCTGAGGTGGACAGTGCGATTGAATTGGGTTGCCGCATTGATGATACGAATGGCGATCGGGTAAAAACGAGCGCTCTGGCAGCATCGATTGTCTATTCCTATGTTGCTCCCGTAACTTCGGATCTCACCGTAAACCTTGAGTATATTCAACCAAAGAATCGTATTTATGATGTTTTGATCACTTACAAATCCCCGAGCGTCGAAAGCACGCGAGCGGCCATCGGTAAAACAGAGATCTCAGCGGTAATGAATACTCCAGTCGACCCCTTGCTGCCTGCAGCCTTTAAGGCGAGTGTGAGTGACGTTTTAGTTCCCGCACCTCCTCAATCGGAGAATTTTGCGATCTATAAAAACAATCTCAATACACAGGTCGTCGACCGGGTTTCTGGAAAGACTTATGTCCGACTGGTCAACAAACCCAGTAGTAATTGGACGGATGCGAATGCCGATTGCAAACGGGATGGTACGAACCGAGAGCTGCCTTATTTTAACGATCTTCAATTGTTGCTGGCCCATGGGGTACTGAACGATGCGACTGCCGTGGCCGCCCTTAAGTTGGTTCCCAACAGTCAGGTTTGGATGCAGGCTCTGGATGAGGCAAATGCCTGGAAAGTTAAACTCTGGGATTCATCACCGACCGGGGCCAGTTGCGAAGTCGTGCCGAAGTCCATGGTTTTAGAGCAGCCGCTTTGCTTTACCCGTTAAGCGGCAGTTCAAGCCTGAGCACCTGAAGGGGCTAATCCCTTAGCCCTCAATAGGCATGGCACGCCCTACATTCTCTTAGGGTTGGTTCTGTTTTGACCGTTGATCCCATCTTTGAGATTCCCCAGGTTCAGCCTTTTTAGCTTCTAGAATAAGGCATGAAACATTCACCTGAATCCTACGACCGCTATTTAAAGTGCCCTTCAATTTTCAAATCCCTGATCTTTCAGCGAAAATTCTTATCCAATAAAAACAATCAATTTAATTCAGCGAAGTGCCGATACTCACGACTGTTAAGCCAGCAGGCTAATACTTACTCAAATCTTACTCGTTAGAACGGAATGCCCTTATGGAGAAAATTCCATTTATCCCGTTGTTCGTCATAGCACTCATCCAGGTGTCCTGTGGTAGTTCAAAATCAGTTGGTCCAGAAGTTCCCGCCGCTTATGGAGGTGGCGCGGCTGAATCCGATGCGGTGCCTACACCAGTCAGTGGCGACTCGGCGCCCGAAGCGCTGCCTAAAACTACTCCCATAGTATCGAGTGAGGGTAAAACCGATAGTATACTCGTAGTCCAACCTTCGGAACAGCCAGCAACCCCAACCAAAGATCCCGGTTCAGATTCTGAAATTAAACCGGTACCTGAATCCGTTATTCCTCCCGATCCTGTCCCTGTTCCTGCTACGGAAACTCCCACGGCCCCACCGCCACTTCCCGTGTGCAGTCCTGGTAAAACCCAAATTACTGTCATAAAACTGCTTACCGGTTCGATCAGTCTGGCTCTTAGTAAGCAGAGTCTTTTCTATGAAGTCTCTATCCTGAACTGTCTTGATGGCAAAATAGTTCCCATCAAGGATCAACATCTCGCCTATACCCTAAATATGAACATAGCAGTCCGTGGTCCCATAAATTTTGAGGTATATAACTATAACGACGCCGCGAGTCTGAAAAAAGGCGTTATGTCAGCACTCGATGGCGATATTTTTGGCCCACAGCCCGGCTACTATCATTGGGAATCGGCGGATCTCAACCTTCCCAGCGCGGTCGATAGGCTTATCTTCGAAGTGAAATTTATAAATCCATTTGAGAGCACGACCAAAACAGAAACTCTTAGTTATATCCGGATCAATGACGCCGAAGTCAACAATGTGACTGTAGGTGTGGGCAAGTAGGTTCAACGCGCAATCGATTGAGGGTGGGGAAGGACGACCTTCCTTTCTCTCATTGGGTCGGCGGGCGTGTTTGAGAGAAATGATTATGCGGAGCAATCAAAATCTAAAAGTACTATTTTTTCAGTCCAAGCTATATAACCTATACTCTCAGATCAGCATAACAATAGACTCGGCATAATTTCGAAAATCAGTTCGATGCTGAGCCACCAGAACGAGACATATCAAAGCGGGTCACATAGGCGATACCTCGCGTTAGGAACTCGCTGCCGCCAACCCATCAGCTGGGAAGGACTAACTTTCAAGGCCCGCGCGGCGAGTGACGGCCTGAACCCGGACGCGATCAGTCCGAGCGCTCCATTGCGAACTTGTTCTGGAATCCTGCTATGAGGACGAGACTGTGCGTGGAAGGCGGCAAAAGCAGAAAGAAGTGATTTTAGGCGCGGATCAGATTCAGATGCTTTCATAAAAATCGACTCCATCGTAACACAATCATCAATGGAGCAGAGCCTAACCGAAGACTGCCGGCAAGTCTCTATGCGCAGGTAGACGAGCTACGAACCAAGTTTATTTGAAGAAAATTACGCGAATTTTCTCAATCATTATTCTCCCTAATTATTTCTTCCTAATATTGCTATCTTTAAATACCTATGCAATTATTTCCTTGAACACATATCTCCACGACGTTTGCGTCTCACCCTACTGAAGGCATTCAAAGCCAAAGGTTTCGCCTTTGCCTGGAGAGTCGTGGATTCTTAGAGCCTCATTTTCTCTTGGCGTGAATTTTCTCCTGACACTTTCTTGTCCTATCTTTGCCAGTCTGTATCCTCGGCACTTTTTATGTCTTTTTTTGCAATATTGGAGGTTTCTGTGAAGGCTGCGCGCGCGATTATCATGACGATGATCTGTCTTTTATCCATTTCGATTTCCTCTCTCCTGCAGGCCACGTCAGAGGCAGCCGCCAAGGAACAGCATGTCGGCTTCGAGGGCCGGACTTTAGAAGGCGAAATCGCCTTGGATACGGCATCCAAGGGAGACCTGCATTCGACAGTCAATGTTATCGTGAAAAATCTTTGTCCTTTTAACCTTTGGATCCACGGCGCCGGTAGCAGTGGGGTCCTTCAGCCCGACGATCAATTGTTGGCCCCTGGTAATACCGAAACCTATACCGCGCCTGGAGAATGGAGCGCGGCTCGCCTGGAAGCCTATAAAAATGGTCCCCGTCAAAACCAAATTGAAAAAGTGGAGATGACATTCAACCACAACGGTGTGGGCGAGCAAGTCCTCAACTATAATGTAACTTATGTCGATTGGGTCGGCCTGCCCGTGGCCATAGGCGCGATGGGATCCGGTGGCGATTGCAAGGTTGCCGGCTGTTATAAGCCTTTTGCCCGCCTTCTCGATGGCTGCCCGGAGGGCTTAAATGATGGCGATCGCTGCGTAGCTGCAAGAACCTTTTGCTTAAATCCCGTCAATTCCGGAAATCCTTACTGCCATGTCTTCGATGCTAAGATTGATGAATGTGCCGATCGTTTCGGTGACTGCCAAGGCGCGCGTGGGAGTTCCACTGCGGAAGTCTATGCCTGCTCCGGTGCATTCTTCAGCCAAAACCCCAAATACTGCGCAGCAATCAATCGCAACATGCTCAACGATCCCTTCAGCATTGATAAGAAACTTTACTACAAGAATTCACCCTTCAACACTTACGCGAAATGGGTTCACGACATCTGCCCTGGACTCTATGCCTTTCCCTATGATGATTTTCCAAGTAACGGTGGCGAAAGTGGTTTTCACTCCTGTAGCGGCAGTACTCAAATCGACGTCACCTTCTGTCCCGCCGGCTAACCGTTTCGGGGAAAATCCTCGGCGAGGAAGCCGACCGTCACGATCGATTTTTTGAGCGAGCTCTATGAGGAGGCCGACTCCAGGCTTTGAGTTGGTCTCTTACTGCATCGATTCGGTATTCAAGCATCGAGCTGTGCTCCAGGAGTTCCTCTTCGATGGACTCCGACAAATGCTGCAAAAATCCTTTTTTCTTTCGCTTGTTTTCAAAATCCCAGGTCGGCTCTCGCCTGGCTTGGCGAAGCTCTCGGTTGACGTCCCGTAAATTTTTTGCCAGAGCTTCCTTCATCGCAAAAATATCGCCAATAGGAATGGTCTTGAAATTTATGGCTATCGAAGCTTTTCCAAACACTGCTTTGGCTATCGTTTCCAGTCGTTCCAAATCCTTCCATTGATAGGCGTTTTGAAGCTCGTGCCAGAGGATTTTGTCCTCAGCCGATTGTTCCGCTCCGTTTTTTGCGTCCGGGTGCAGCCTGAGCACGAGATCATGATATATCTTTTTAAGATAGCCTTCGCTGGTCGAAGCGGACGCTGAGTCCGAATCGGTCTGCAATCTGCTTTCATATTTATTCGGATGGCCCTTAGCTTCCCGTGCTTCATAGTCTTCAAAAATAGATTGAAAAAAATCTTCGCCAAAGGTCTCACTTACTTTCTTTCTGTGCCCCGCCCGGCTTTTATCGATCTGCTCAAACACAGCACGCATCAACTCGCCTAAAGTGCCCGAGTTATGAGCCTTACTGACGATTTCGTGGGCTTCGGGAAAGCTGGTGCGATAATGGTCACGGTACTGTTCAATGGAATCGGCCAGGAGCTGCAGTTCTTCATAGGACTTTTCAAGCTCAATCCTATTGTGCAACTCTTCCGAAAATTGCTGCTGCCACCAAAGGCTAAAAGCCGGCTGGTCGATTTCAACGAATTGACGTATTTTTTCATTGGCTTTTCTAAGAGCTGTAATCTGGGCCCTATAAGCCTTAATGGTCTTGGTGCGTATGGCCTCAGAATTTGGGTGCAGAATCAGGCCTTGCTTGCCCTGGGTTTTGGTTTGGATCTTTCGCACTCTAGTCATCACGCCATCTCCATAAGTCTCGTATAGGCGCATTATTATATGGGTCCCGCTCAAAATCCTAGGTTTTTCGTGCCTGAGGGGCAGGGCATTTTAGCCGGCCTCGCAAAGGAGATAACGCCTCGCCCAGGCCCGAAAAAAAAGAGACCCATTACCAAAAAGGTAACGGGGTCCCATAAGATGGTTTGCAGGTCTTATGCAGATCGACTTTCATCGATCAGGAATAGCGTATTAGGAATCGATTTATCCTTTCTCCTAGCATGTGTCGCTGGCTTAAGGATATTTACGATCAACGTCAGACTCGTATGCCTGCCGGCAGGGACCTTGTCGGAATTGTTGGCAGAAAACTTAAGGGAAACTTGAAAATTGCGAAGGCAAGGCTCAATGGTCATTGATAACAACCATTTAAAGCACCTGGACCAAAGCGAAATAAATTAAATTTCTTTTGTTTCCGTTAGGGGCTGTTGACGTTTGGCTACGCCAACGTCGAACATCCCCAGTAACGCAG
>CAXSGP010000044.1:0-22450 GCA_964236955.1 uncultured Oligoflexus sp.
ACGAGTTTGCCTGTACTTTTCAATCACTTATCTCAAACGTCAACAGCCCCTATTTTGCCGGCAAATAGCGCATGGGAATAAATCCGGGCTGCACATCATAGTGATAAGAGCGATAGAAGGATAAATCGGGTTTTCCCCCCTGCTGCCAGGTGTCGAGCCAGATTCGGGAAAGGGCGTCGGCTCCCGCCGCCAGACGCATGATAATTAAATTGCGAAATTTACTTCTAGTTTCACGAGGATCTTTTCTTTTCGCTTTTTCTCTATGGCCTTTATTGTCGCTGCCGAGGTTTTTGCCGGTATCAGCATTGTCCTGGCTTTTCAGTAAGAGTGCATTCTGCAGATCAAGACTGCTAAGTTGCCCAAGCTTTTCGTGACTGTCGAGAACAAGCTCCCAGCTTTGAGCGAGGAAGTTATGGGGATGGTTGGCAAAGCGTTCCGCCATGGGCTCATGACGCTCCGCTTCGTCTAAAACATCGGCTTCCAGTTCGAGGCCGAGACTGTCGACCAGATCGGTTTCAAAATATCCATGGAGGCCGCCTTGACCACTTTCCCAGCCATCGTAATCTTTGCTCGTGTGATGGGGGTTGGATAAATCCCCCACATAATGCGAGAGGACTCCACTCAAGAGGAGAATGCGATCAACGACAGCATTCTTCTTGGTCATGCTTTCGCTTTCGGACTTGGCATTCCCGTCTTTACCCTGCCCGCTTTCGTCTTTCACCTGGAGCGTTTTCAGTTCTCTATAAGCCTCGACAAGGTCCTGGCTCAAAGTCTCGATTCGGAAAGGCGCATGACCGGCCTTTTGTAACTTTTCCTCGACCGTTTGGCCATTGACGCAGGGATATTCTATGGAGCGTTTGTCACAGTTCTTATCAAGAGCTTTAAGATAGGCGGTGATATCGATGGGCATTTTATCAACGCTTGGCAAAGGGCCGGGCCCCAAGATAAATTCGAGATCGATAAAATGCGCAGGGCTGCTGATCCTGTCAAGATCAGGACTGACGGAACGCCAGACTATATCGGGCACGTTCGCGAGATGCGCAAGCATGTTTTCTTTCTTTTGGAGAAAGGCCCCGAATTTTGCAGTTTCCATATCTTTGTTATCAGCCAGGATTCGGGTGGCGACGCGGGTGACTCCATCATGGCCCCGCTCGCCCCAGCTGAAGGCGGACGGGCTTAACAAAAAAGATAGAGCCAGGAGGGCGACTGGAGAGAGATTTTTGTTCATAATGGATCCTATTTCAAAGTCGATACCAAAAGTCCATCAGCCCATGCATTTTCAAGAACGGCGCGACCAATTTTGAGCCCGTCGAGGGCTGCAGAGACGATCCCACCAGCAAAGCCAGCGCCTTCGCCCGCAGGAAACAGACCGGGATGGCTGGTCGACTGCAGGCTTGCATCGCGGAACATCACGATGGGCGCTGAAGTCTTGGTCTCCACGCCGGCAACAATAGCGTCTTCAGCGATGAAGCCACGCATCCTCTTATTGTATTCGTCAAGAGCTCCACGCAGAGGATCGACGACGAAGCTCGGCAGAATTTGATCGAGTCGGGCCGGCGTTACCCCCGGTTTATAACTCGATTTCATTTCACCCTTACTCAGCTTGCCTTTGATAAAATCGCCGAGACGCTGCGCAGGGGTAAAATAATTTCCGCCTCCGGCAGTAAATGCCGCACGTTCGATAGCCGCTTGGAAATGCATTCCATCCAGCGGGTGGCCCTTGTAAAAATCCTCACGCATAACATTCACAACAACGGCGGCGTTGGCGAAGCCGCTGTTACGGGAATGGTAGCTCATACCATTAATTGCCAGGTGACCGGCTTGCGCGTTGGTAGGCAGTAGGTTGCCGCCCGGGCACATGCAAAAGGTCCAGACGCCGCGGCCTTGCGACTGAGCTGCGAGTTTATATTCGGCTGCCGGCAGGAGAGTGCAGGATCCATATTGAATTTTGTTGATCAGGTCCTGAGGATGTTCAAAGCGGGCGCCGATGGCAAAGGGTTTAGGGCCAATTGCCAGGCCTTTGTCGTAGAGCATCTGATAGGTTTCACGGGCGCTGTGGCCGATCGCCATAATGAGATGATCGGTATCGAGTTTTGTGCCATCGTGAAGGTGGACTTTATATCGTGCATGGGTGCCCGTTTCAAAATTCACAAGACGTTTTTTGAACAAGAATTTGGTGCCGAGGCTTTCGAGATGAAGGCGCGTGCGACGGGCAATCTGCATCAGATAATCGGTACCAATATGGGGATGAGCTTCGTAGAGGATGCTGTCCGGTGCCCCAAATCGCACCCATTGTTCGAAGAGATAACGGATCAGGGGATGGTTGCGCCCGCAGGTAAGTTTGCCGTCAGAGAAAGTCCCTGCCCCCCCTTCGCCATAGCAGTAATTGCTCTCTTCGGAGAAGCTGCTGGTTCGCTGCAGCCGATGAACAGTGCGCATGCGTTCTTCGACAGCTTCCCCCCGTTCGACAATGATGCAAGGCTGACCAAGTTCGGCAAGGACCAGCGCGGCAAAGGTTCCGGCTGGTCCACTGCCAATGATAACAGGCGGATGGCGAAAGCTTTTATTTTTGAAATCAATATCTTCACTGGGATGGTAGCGCGCTTTTTCTTCGAAGCTGTCAAGGCGCTCCCCGGAACTTTTGAGGAGGGCGACGTCATCGCGCGTGGCGAGGCGCAGCTGATAGTGATGAAGAATCTGCGATTTTTTGCGGGCATCAAGAGACTTTTTTAGAATTTCGAGTTCCAAAATATCATCGACGGGAATTCCCAGATCCACCGCCACCAGATCGCGGAGATCGGTCTGCAGATTGGATTCGTTTAAAGGAACGGTAAATTGCTTGTAGATGAGACTCATAATGGACACTCGTTTGGAAATGAGGGCTCGACTATAGGGCACAAGCCTATTCTGTCAAGTGAAAGATTGAGGGGCGGGGCCCAGTCAATCTTATTTTTGGGTGGAATTCTAAGCAATTTGCATTTTCCATTCGCCGTGATTCCTATTTCGCTCACCATGCAAAGGATTGACTTTTAAAAAGATTTATAAACTTGACCTGGTGCATGAAAAACCTTATACAGCGCTGGTCATTCTGACAAGATCGTTCTCTCGGGTTTTTGCTTAGGTGAATCGATAGTCGAACCTTTAGGAAACTCGCTGCAATAGTTCAAGGGATAGACAATGAATCTCAAGCGCCTGTGGGCTCCCGTGTGTTTCACTCTTTTTGCATCTGTTGCAGAAGCGCAGACTGTGGCCGAGCCCGCACCGGCAGCTGTCCAACCCCTGGCAGAATACCCTTCGGCAGCGACGCAAATGGTGCCTGAGCACCCTTCCTATCAAAGTTCACGGTCGCCTTCGTTTGCCGGCCGAGTCCAAAAAGATCCAGCACCGATCCAGACCTTATACACCGATTATGTTGAATACCGTCAACGAATCTATAGCTCTTCGCAGAATATAAGTCTTGGTGACCGCGCAAAACTTGACGCGGCCTTTGGATACTGGTTTAATCCCAATACTTCTCTACGCTTTCGCTTCGATATTGATCCCGATAAGTATGGCGATGATCAAAATATCACATCCACATTCGAACTCCGTCTCTATCACCGTTATGAAGGTCTTGAATTTCAGGCGGATATGGACATCAATGGCGACGAGGGTGGTCATGGGGGAAGCAGCATAGGCCCCGACAATGATTCGAAAGATTCGTGGATCGCCTACCGACCTTTAGAATCGCTCCGTATCGTCTTCCGACCCTACAACCTTGGCACTGAAATTGGTCAGGCATTTCGCACTCTTGATGTAGCGCGCCTCTATTATATCAATGGTACTCCCGCTTATATTTCCAACCTGCCCATCGAAGACGAATCGATCCGTTCCAAGACCATAGCCGGACTGGAAGTGCAATGGACCCCGACAGCCGATTTAAGCCTTTACGTCGGTGCCGGCTCGAGTAGTTTCTATTATCCGACCAATGCGGATTTCAATATCGAGCAAAACGCCGCTTCGGAGAGCTGGAAGGCTAAGGAAGACCGAGCCTATAAGGCTGGAATCGTCTACAGAACGGACTTGACCAATTTTGTGACAGAATACGCGACCCATCTCAATCCAGCCCAAACCGGATCCCTTTTGGACTCGGCCTTGTCGGTTCAGTATAGTCAATGGCTGGGTTCTTTCGTCGGCAACATCGAGTGGACAGCGACCCGTGCTGGAACCGAGGCCTATCGATTAGCTAAGAGCAATAGCTGGTTCCAGGACACAACTCCCTTTCGCCCCATATACTCCGATCACTTCGGCGTGAAACAGGACTGGTTGGGCAAAACGGATAGTGCTGAGCTGATAAAAGCCGGTTGGAAAGTGGGCTCATGGGTGCCCTATGCTTCCTACAAACACCGTGGAAAATATTTCATCGATCGCGCACTGGAATCCGCACACAAGCTGCGAACAGCAGATGAAACGGCATCCCATGGCGGCCTTGCCATCTTCGGATGCGGTGCCTATTTCACTTCAGGCAAATTCATAATCCAACCAGAACTTGAATTCATGACGGCTAAAAACGCTGTGTTCGGAAGTAGCTCTGACATTCGCGAAGATCGTGTCCTGTCGGTACTGGAAAAAAAGAATACTGTTTTGACCTTAAATACAAATTACTCCTACTGATTCCTGGACTGAAGTCGGAACGGAACACCTGAAAGGCAACCTGATGAAGTCGATTCGCATCCTCTCTTTGGCTCTCGCTCTCAGTTTGGCAGGAATCCATTTGTCTTGTTCGCAAGACGCCACCAGGCAACAGAATGGAGAGCAGAATCAGACTGTTGATGATCTCTATACCGCAGTCAGGATTGTGGAGAAAAATCTTTCACAGGGTTTCCTTCTCCGCAGTGACGATCCTCGCGGTCGCTTGAGTTTTGAAAACATACTCTACGATATCAAGATCGCAACCATGCGTCTTAAAAAGGATGCCCGGGATACGAAGGCGCTGTCCTTACTCTATATGGCGTCTCAAGAGTACGATAAGCTGAGCATTCTCGCTCAGGATGAGTCGCAGCTTGATGCCTTAAAGCAAAAACTGCGGGAGACCCTTGATGTTATATCGAGGATTCAGGGCAAGAGGCTGGAGAATATCGAAAGAGTTCTAATTGCGAAGCAATTTGATTCTGAGCTGGCTCCCTTTACGACGATAACCGCTGAAAACAAGAGTGGATGGGCTAAAAAGAACCATCTTGAGCTTCATTATGCGCTGGCCTCCGGTTCCAAGCTCAATAGCTGGCTCTTCACGCCAATGCTCGATCTCACCCAAGTCGTCAATCCCAGCTTTAACCTGGAACAGGCGATCAGCAATCGAGGTAATCCATTCGCTGATTCCGTCTTCTTTCTCGTTTCGGAAGATTATACCGGTGGGGATCCAGCGCTTGCGACCTGGGATACCATCTCTGTGGAAAGGTTGCCTGATGGCGGCGGTTTTTCCATGGTCAAGTCTGAGGATGTGAGCCTTAAACGCTACGAAGGGAAGAGAATTGTAATCGCATTTCATTACGATTCTCGCAACGCAGCCAGCTACCCAATCTGGCAGGTGAGTTCCTTTAACCTTCTGGGAAGTGGCACCCTGGCCTCACAAGCTCTGACCCTCACCGACGCCGGTGCGGGTGTGCCTACCGCGCTCTCTCCTGCACCGAACGTGGTGCCAGTGACAAGTCCCGTTGGAGCGCCTAGCCCGACGATGGAAAATCCGCCTCCTCTGGTAGCCACCGCTCCACCTGTCGCTGAACGTTGCACGGCGAACGCCGCTGCGAAAAACATCTTCAGCTTCCAGTTTTCGAAGGCTGATGTCGCAGGTGACTTTACAAAAATTGACACAGATTTAATGATTCTGGTCCCTAAAGCTCCCGATTACACTCAGATTGTTCGCTTTTCCGGTTATCGCAAAGGCGCAGCAAATGCTGTTGGCAGCTCGTGGCTAGTGAGCAGGACTATAGACCTCTCTTCTGTCAAAGATGTCTGTCTTTCCATTGCTGACGATACTTACTTTCCAAGTGGCACAATCAACTTGGATCAGGTTGCAATCGTAGTCTCCTCTGATTATACAAACGATGTGGCAACGGCGACTTGGAAAAAAGTTGAGTTCTCCGGCCGTAAGGCTCAAATCGGTACTGTTAAGAAAGAATTGTTGGCTGCCAAGGCAAACGCCATCCAACTTAAGGATGTGTTGGGTGCCGGAGCTGGTAAGGTTACTGTTGCGCTTCACTACACATCAAGTCTCGCCTCCGCTCCCTGGTGGGCGGTGTGGGATGTGACAATGACAGCCATTCCAGCCGAATAAAGTAAGGGGCAAATGTTACGCCCTTTTTGGTTTTTCGCTATGATAATTCCCGCGGAGAAACGAATGATAATGCGTATGATGCTGGCGACCCTATTCCTTTCCGTCTTGGGCACAAGCTGTGAGAAAGATGTAGGATCCAAACCGGCCAGTCCGGTATTGATCGATACCACGGGACGATTTGAACATTCAAATCTAGCCGGTAATCTTATGGCCACTGCTATCAAAAGCGTAGCTAAGGTTGATATTGCCTTCTATCCAAGCCAATTTTTAGAATCTGACAAGTTTGCGATTATTGACAACGAACTGACCCCAGACATTATTGAAAACCGAATTCTGCCGCTCTATCCGTCGGCAAGCGATAAGGATCAGTTTCAGGTCGGTAGTATGCGAGGCTCGGAAATCCGCAAGTTTATCCTTAACCGGACAACTGAGAACTATCGTTTGGACCTTCAGACCGCCGGTCTTGAATATGATATACAATTCCTGGGTGGGCTGCCCACTGTCTACCAAATAAACTTAACGCATGGCGTTCCGTTGGTTGATGATCAGTATTACCGGGTAGCCATCAGTGACTATTACTACTATAACGCCGATACCTTTCCTGGATACCGCTATCGCAATGGGCTTGAGCAGAGATTTTTACGCGAACCTGATTTGTATTCAGCCAAAGCTATGCTTAAAACTTTCTTAACCGGATTTAAAACTCTGCCTTTGATCGATGAGATCCGGGCATCGATACGATCGAGAACCCGTGGGTCCTATCCTGAGCCCTTAACGATATCCCAGATACAAGGAGTATCCCACCTATCGCCTTACTACGGTTATCGCGTTACCACCAAAGGCATACTAACAGCGGTGGCCCGTCCGGAACATACAACGGGCATGGAGCTCTACCTTCAGTCCGCCGAGAACGATAATGATCCCCGTACCTCCAGTGCCCTGAACATTTACCTGGCAAACCAAAGAAGTGACTTGGTCGTTGGCCAGGAAATTGAGGTTGCCGGGATAGTCACTGAAATCATGACTTACCAGGGCATGACCCGAACAGCGATACGTGAGGTTGATAGTTTCAAGATTCTGAGTGCCGGAAATCCCTTGCCTGAGCCTATTCTCTTAGGGGGAACGGATGGACTTAAAGTTCCAAATAAAAATATTTCCAGCTATCGTGGTAATCTTAACCAGAAAACTGACCTGAATCTCGAGGATGCCATCGATTTCTGGGAAAGCCTCGAGGGGATGCGCATAAAGCTTGCTAAGCCTACCGTAGTTGGTTTTCGGGGCGGCAAAGAAAAATTCGATGAGCCTAAGACCTATATAACCGTTTACGTGACGCCCGAAGGCGCGAGTGATCCCGCATCTTTGAGTGATATTGGCGGCATTATTCCCGATGCCAAGGCTCTTACTTACAATCCTGAAGTCGTTCGGATCGTGGATTCCGATCTGGCACCTCATGTCAAAGCCGCTCAGATTTTTAATTCCGGAGATAAGTTCGATTATGATCTCGAAGGTATTTTGAGTTATCAGACCAATACTTTTGGTGATGGCGAGTTTGTGATGTTTGTTACGGGGCAATTTAACGGCACGTCTGCGCTTCGACAGCTCGAGGCCCGGCCCAGGACGAAGTTGATTGCGGATGACGACCATTTAACCGTCGCTAGCTATAATGTAGAGAACCTTGCCGGTAATCGGACGGCCCGCATTCAAGAGATTGCCAAATCGATTTCCCTCAATCTGGCTTGTCCCGACATTGTCGTCTTGCCTGAAATCCAGGACTTTAATGGTCCGTCGATGGTCGGTGGTTCGTCAGCGGAAAAAACCCTAGCTGGTCTGCTCGGATCTCTAAGCTGCGATGATGCAGCCTCCTATAGAGCTCTCAATATCGATCCTATTGCTATGCAGGATGGTGGCGAGCCAGGCGGAAACATCCGCGTGGCGATGATCTATAACAGCAAGCGAGTCGGCTTTGTGCCCAAGGGTCATGCTGAGCCCCTCGACGAGACCACGGTTAATGATCAGGGTGATTTGAACCAGAACCCGGGTCGGGTTTATCCCAATGACAACGTTTTCTTTCACTCCCGTAAGCCGTTGGTTGCCGAATTTACATTTAAGGGCGAAAAGGTTTTCGTTATAGGCAATCATTTAAATTCCAAATTGAGTGATGGAAACCTGTGGGGTGTCGAGCAACCTCTGAACAATAATTCGGAGGTACAACGCTCCCTTATCGCCAAAAAAGTAAATCAGTTCGTTGCCAGGCTTATTAAGGTAAACCCGGGAACAAACGTTATCGTCTGCGGTGACATGAATGCCTATTGGAATGAGACATCGATGCAGGTTTTAGCGGGTAAGAATCTAAAGAATTTAATGACTTATGCCAATCTTTATCCAAGCAATCAATGGTACTCGATTAACTTCAACGGCGGCACCGCTTCCATCGATCACATTTTGGCAAATGATACCCTGCTTACCAAGGAGCCGGAGTTTGAGATAGTTCATATCAACTCGATTTTTATGAACAAAGCTTCCGACCACGATCCAGCGATCAGTCGTTTTAAGTTTTGATCGCGTCGAGGTCCTGTGAATCGATAGCCGCTTTGTTCCATTAAATTTTTTAGGCCATTGCCGGGAATCCTGGGGTGGCTTTTTTGTGTCTACCCAAAGTATGAAAGCACAAATCTCGGGCCAGCGGCCGAAAAAATCAACCAATTCTTGCTTTAGCAGGAGGATTTAATTAATTGAAAAACGTCTCGGTAACATATTGTTGTTATAGGATAATTGTGGGTTAAAGGTTATTGATCTAAGGATTTTATCAATAATCCGATAACGAGATATCCCCTTCATGGGGCACCAGTTAGGAGCGTCGTGATGGTTTCAAAATTCGTGATGATATCGGCACTTTTAATCCTAGTCTCATGCGGAGACAAGAAGAGTTTTAGCGGCTCCACTCCTAGCGCTGGCGTAAAAGCCACCCCCAGTAATATTACAACAGGAGCGACACCGGCTGCCGATCCCCCTGTGGACGAGGATACTATAAGTGCTGATGTGAAGCAGCCTGACGTCGTCGCAAAATATGAAGAGTTCAATTTAAGTTCGAGCGTCACGACCAGCCCGATCGATATGATTTGGGTTATCGATAACTCAGGGTCGATGGAGCAGGAGGCCGCGGAGGTACGTCGAAATTTAGACAATTTTATGACTAGTATTTCGGCCCGCGTTGATCTCAAAGTTACCGTCATTTCAAACGCCGATGCAAAATTCGGTGTTACTCTCACTCCTGAAGCTCTTGCAAGTGGGCATGCCCAGATCGTTCAGACTGTTCAATCAAGAAACCTCTTGAGCCTGGCAGCGAGTGCGCTTTGTCCTGATACGGAAACGGCGGTTCCTGGCATTGGCCCGCTTGGTCTGCTCTTTAAGATCTGCAATGCTTCAGGCAGTGCCAAGCAGCTGGGCGATTTTAAAGGAGTTAATGAAATTCGGGGGCTAGCCTTAAAACGCCTGCGTCCGAATTCGGCCAAAGTGTTTGTTTTCGTGACCGATGACGACGCGGAAGGGGTAATCACTCCCGGAAACTTCCTATCCTCTATCAAAGTGGATAAAAGTGCAGCGCACGTGTACGCTTTCCGTGGTGATACCGCCGGTGATAATTGCGATATATCCAGAAAGGGCCTGGCCTATGACGCTCTCGCTCTAGCGACGGGGGGGGAAACTTTCGATATTTGTCTGGTCGACTGGAGTCCTCAGTTCGCAAAACTGACTTCCAACGTTATCGACATCGCCAACAGCAAGAATATCTTTACACTTTCTGAATTAGGCAGCTTGACTATCAAAAAGGTGTTTCTTGATGGCAAGGAACTTCCAGCAAAAAATTATGTCATTGCCGGAAGTTCGGTCAAGATCATCGATCAGGACGCTTTGAATAAGGGGGCGCTGGTCCGTATCAACTATGAAGTCGCAATATAAGCGCAGCGTTTTAAAAATTGAAAAAGCCACTCACCCTGAGTGGCTTCGACCTTTGGGCCCGGTCAAGGGGCCCTTGATAAAAACAGCCGAAGGGTCATGATCTGTTGATTAGAGATCCGCATACCAAAGGCGTCGCGCCTGGGCCTCGAAAAAAGTTCTTTTCTTTGGGTCGGAGAGCGACCAGGCTTCGCTGGAAGTGATCGCTTTGACTAAAAAATTAAACAAAAGGAAATGCCGTCTCTCGGCCCGCTTGACTCGATGGGGAAGTATCGGATTGAAGAAACCGCTTGAGCTAAACAGCTGTTTGGGATTCTTTTTGATCCACGGCCACGATCCCATTTCGAGACACAAGGGCAGAAAGATGTTGCCATCGTCAAGTTTCCTGTGATCGAGATAAAGGTAATCCCAAAGATCGCCATGAGTCATATAAGAATGATTCTGGGGTTCGATTTTGTAGACATGGTGGGGAAAACTTCGATCCAGGAGCTGCTTGAGGGCAAGGACATTACCGGCTTCGGGGAAGGGTTTTTTCGTCGATGCGAAGGGAAACCAGACCCTATCGATCCAGCCAAAGCCGGAATGCACGTCGAGTACCAGGCTTTGCTTGGCGCCAAAGCAATGTTTGCGAATGAAGTTGACCAGAGTCCTGGCTTCGGCCTCCATCTCACTCTCAAGACGGCTCTTGTCCGGGCCGCGATACCACGGCAGTCGCGGTGATATCCGATGGCCACCGACCAAAGGAAAGACCTTATTGTCAGCATCGATTGGAGCGTTACGCATAAGATCAATGCCCGATGCATTGGAGCGTCGGTTCAAATGCATACCGATTGGATTGGCAATGGGATAAAAAATGATGCGGCATTCACTCAGCGTGCTGACCAGAGTCCGATCCCACTGGAGCAGTCTTATCCACGAGCGTAGAAATCCGAGAATGATTTGTGAGCCTATTTTCTCCAGGCCATGGACCCCGCCAACGATCACAAGAACCGGCGAAGTGGCGTCAGAACTACCGAAATGAAAGCTGTTGAGTGGGAATTGCAGGCCTTTGGCCTCGACCCACCCTTCAGTTTGCATGGAACCTTTGGAGCCGAGGAGGTGAGAGCAGCGCATGAGCTCGGCCATCTCTGGAAAGTCTGCGTAGAGTTTGCTCAAAGTTTATTCCATCAATGAGTATTCAGATATCTTTTGACGAACAGAGCGTTTAGATTTTCAAAATCGAGCACCGTGAATAGATCGAGGCAGCCAAAATCCTGGTCGTAAGCGGGAGCGCCGTAAACCTTCGCCCCGGCTTTGACGTAGCTTAAGAGGAGCGGAGGCAGGGGCAGAGCCACTTTAGAATTCGATCCGATGCTGGATTTAAGGAGCCCTTGAAGATCGAGGATACTATAGGCGGGGAGGGGTTTGATTCCGTAATCCTGAGAAATGGCGTCGAGCTTATCCAAAGTCTGATAGACGCTGACCAGATCGGGAAGCTTTAGGTACTGGATACTGCTGCAGCCGAAGAGATAGCGACTGCCGCTCAGCTTTATATATTCGATCAAGCCCCGCCAGAGCAAATGCAGGAATATTCCCGAGCTGCGCTTGTCGGCACGGACACAGGCCCGACTCAATTCGAGCTTTCGGCCTGGCGACTTGAGAAAGCTGCCCAGGGAAAATTCGCTGCGCGAATAGAAATTGCTGCTAAACTCGGAACAGATCAAACGGTAGGAAGCGTAGATCTCGGAGGTGACGGCGTCTTTGATGATAAGGAAGTCCGCATCGCAGTCCCGATCCTCTATATCGAGCAGATCATCACCGGTTTTTCCTGCAAATTCCCTGAGAAATACCTCAGATCGGAGCTTGATCGTGTCCTCGAATTCCTGAGCGCTTTGCGCGGTCTTGATAATGTAACGCGACTGCTTCATTTCAAACGCGATCTTAGGCTGCCAATGATCGAGATAAGTATCAAGTGCCGAAGGAAACGGGAGCTGTACAGCCAGATTCCGATCAAAGCGCATGATAGGTGCCTCCTTGAGGATGTTGTGATTCTATTGGAACACACGTACCCTTAAGAGCGATTAAATTCTCTGTAAAGCATTTATAAATATGATGCCCTGGGGAAACGCAGCGTTTAAGCTGCACTCCAAGGAGGTTCGCATTATGATTGTCGTGCGCGTCGTGAGAAGGCTGATCGCCCTGTTTTTAATCTTTAGCGCCATGGGTTTAAGTCTTGCCCTGCTCGCTCCGGTCGCCCGCCTTTGGAACTCACGACGTTTTCATTCCGGAGCTATAGTCCAAGGGCATTTACGCATTATGTGTCGCGCAATAGGGCTCAGGATTTGGTGGCAAGGAGTGAAACCTCTCCCGCAGACCTTTTTAATGCTGGCCAATCATGCGAGTTATTTCGATGTCATTGCCCTCGGCAGTCTTTGTCCCCTCGGTTTCATGGCGAAAAGTGAAGTTTCGAGCTGGCCTGTCATAGGTTTTTTAGCCAGGCGAGGCACAGCGGTCTTCGTCGACCGGGAGTGCAGACGCTCGCGCGTGGAAGCACTCTATCGGGCCAAGAGAATCCTTGAATCGGGCGAGAGTTCCCTTTGTATATTTCCTGAAGGCACGACGACCGCCTCGATTCGTCCGAGTCTCAATCATTGGTACGATGGCAATATTACCTTAGGGAGGGGCGGCGCCTTCGAGACCCTCTGCCTTGGCTTGCATTACGCAGACCATGAGGGCTTGGCCTGGATCGATGATCAGCAACTCTTGCCCCATTTATTGAGAAGCTTAAAGCGTCCGCATATCGACCTCGCTATCAACGCCCAGATCTTCACCAGGCCCGAGGGAATATCGCATAGAGCGATGAGTCACCTTGCCCACAAAATGATCTGTAAGCTTGCAGATTCGGCTGCGGAACGCTCCCATTCGATGCGCGCAGTCCGAATTTCACCGGCCTCACGCGCATCTTTTCCGACGAGCCAACCTTGGATGTTTTCAATGGAGGGCTTAGAAAAGTCCCAAAAAGACTAAGCCAAGGCATCATCCTGCGTCAATTTTATAAGTGAATAGGCTGAATTTCACCGGTCTCTAGGGGTTCGCATTTCTTTTCTCTTGTCAAAGCTGCCTCTTGCAGTCCATTCTTTTGAACATGCCGACAGGATCGACCTTCCCGAAAATCGTATCTGTAAAGGACAGACGGTTGGCTGGACCTATTGGCAGGAGGAGTAGCATGGAACAGCAGTACGGCGAAGAGCATATCAAATCACTCGATTGGAAAGACCATATTCGTCTCCGTCCCGGTATGTATATCGGCAAGTTAGGCGACGGTACCCAGAGTGATGACGGTATCTATATCCTCATTAAAGAGATCATTGACAACTCGGTGGATGAGTATGTCATGGGCAAGGGCAGCCGCATCGAGATCACTGCCGACAACCTTCATTTTAAGGTTAGGGACTATGGTCGTGGCATTCCGTTGACGAAAGTCGTTGAATGCGTTTCCCAAATCAACACCGGAGGCAAGTATGGGTCCGGTGCCTTCAAAAAATCTGTGGGGCTCAACGGAGTCGGCACCAAAGCGGTCAACGCTCTGTCCGAGCGCTTCATCATTCGCTCGTGGCGAGCCGGTGTGGGCCTCGAGGCCGAATTTAAGCAGGGCGTTATCGTCAAAGAAAAGCCCCTGAAGGCCAAGGGCACTCCGGACGGTACCGAGGTTGAATTTACGCCGGATGGAAGTATTTTCCGCGGCTATGCCTTTGACCATGAAATCGTTGAGCAAATGCTCAAGAATTACGCCTATCTCAACCCCGGCATGAAACTTCATTTCAACGACAAGGTCTATGTTTCTGAAAATGGCCTGCTCGATCTCCTGCGCGAGAAGACCGAAGCGACCGACCTTCGCTATCCCATTATCCATTTGAAGGGCGAAGACATCGAGATCGCCTTGAGCCACAGCGAGCAGTTCGGCGAGGAGCACTACTCCTTTGTCAACGGCCAGCATACCAGCATGGGCGGCACCCACCAGGCGGCCCTCCGCGAGGGCGTGGTAAAGGCGATTCGAGACTTCTTTAAAAAAGACTATGATACAGCTGATATCAGGTCGGGATTGATCGCCTCGATCGCGCTTCGAGTCGACAACCCCGTGTTTGAATCGCAGACCAAAACCAAGTTGGGCTCGCAGACCCGAGGTGATGACGGACCCAGCCTCAAGAGTTGGATCATCGACTTCCTCAAGGAAACCCTGGACAATTATCTGCATATGGAAAGCGAGACGGCGCAGGCCCTGCAAAAGAAGATTCTGCAGTCGGAGCGCGAGCGCAAGGAAATGCAGGGCATCCGAAAAATCGCGCAGGACCGGGCGAAGAAGGCTAACGTCTTTAACAAGAAACTTCGCGACTGCCGTGTTCATCGCCTCTCGAAAGATCCCGATGCCAACGTCACGACGCTTTTTATCACCGAGGGCGATTCTGCCAGCGGGTCTTTAACCAAAGCACGCAACGTCCGCACCCAGGCCGTCTTCAGCCTGCGCGGAAAGCCGCTCAACTGCTTCGGGATGTCTAAAAAAATCGTTTATGAAAATGAAGAATTTAACCTTCTCCAACATGCCCTGCAGATCGAAGATGGTATTGAAGGCCTTCGCTACCAGCGTATCGTCCTCGCGACTGATGCCGATGTCGACGGTTTGCATATTCGGCTGCTGTTGATGACTTTTTTCCTGCAATTCTTTCCTGAACTCGTGAAGGCCAACCATCTCTTCATCCTCAAAACGCCGCTGTTCCGCGTCCGGGATAAACAGAAGACGGTTTACTGTTACGACGAAAAAGAAAAGCAGGCAGCCCTTAAGAAATTTGGTAAAAAGCCTGAGATTACGCGTTTTAAGGGACTTGGTGAGATCTCGCCGGATGAATTTGGGCAATTTATCGGCGATCGCATGCGCCTTGAACCGATCCGGCTTTCAAATAAATCCAGTATCCTCGAGCTTCTTACCTACTACATGGGCAAGAACACGCAGGATCGCCAGCGTTTTATTATCGATCATCTTCGCACGGAAGATCCTATTGATTTGGAAACTCTATGAGTGAAAAAGAAAGTCCCGATAAATCCGCAGCGAGGCCCCTTCCTCATGTTGAGGATCTTTATCAGTCCTGGTTTCTCGAGTATGCTTCCTATGTCATACTCGATAGGGCGGTTCCCGATATTCGTGATGGCCTGAAGCCGGTTCAGCGCCGTATCCTCCACGCTCTTTGGGAACTCGATGACGGGCGGCTCAACAAGGCGGCGAACGTCATCGGTCACACGATGCGCTACCATCCACATGGCGACATGGCTATCGAAGATGCCTTGGTGAAAATCGCGCAAAAAGAATATTTGATTGAGATGCAGGGCAACTGGGGGAATATCTTTACCGGCGACCGTGCCGCTGCCCCCCGTTATATCGAAGCGCGTATTTCGCCCCTTGCGAAAGAAATCGTCTTTAATGAAGAGATCACAAGCTGGCAACCTTCCTATGACGGCCGCAATAAAGAGCCGCAGTATCTGCCGGTAAAGTTTCCCCTGCTGCTGGCGCATGGCGTGGAAGGGATCGCCGTCGGCCTGGCGACCCGTATTCTGCCGCATAACTTCGTTGAGATCTGTGATGCGGCCATCGCTTATCTCAAGAACAAACCCTACGTCCTGTTTCCCGATTTCCCCACGGGAGGAGTCGGTGACTTCAGCCAGTATAAAGATGGCCAGCGCGGAGGTAAGATCCGCATCAGAGCCAAGATCGAGGCTTCGGATGCCAAGACCCTTCATATCCGTGAAATCCCTTTCGGAACAACGACGACGAGCATAATCGAATCGATACTGGCGGCGCACGACAAGGGGAAGATCAAAGTCAAAAAAGTTGAGGACAATACCAGTCAGGACGTCGAAATACTCGTGAAGCTCCCGCCGGGAGTCTCGGTGGAGCAGACCGAAGAGGCGCTTTACGCCTTCACCGACTGCGAAGTTTCGATCTCAACTTACGCTTGTGTGATTCATCAGGAAAAGCCCTGGTTTTGCAGTGTCAGTGATCTCCTGACCTATGCCACCGACCAGACCCGGGACATCCTCGGTCAGGAATTGAGGCTGCATGCCCATCAATTACGGACCAAAATCCACAAGTCGACGCTGGAAAGCCTTTTCATTGAACACAAGATTTATAGAAAACTCGAAGGCGCGGAGTCATGGGCTGAAGCCCTCGACCGCCTTGCCAAAGCTTTTAAACCCCTCTTAAAGCTTGTGGTTGATGAAGTGACCGAAGCCGACTATGAAGCGCTTTTGGAAATCCGCTTCAAGCGACTTACCAAATATGATAACGAGCAGGCCGAAAAAGTCCTCAACGAACTTCGCGGCCAGCTCAAGGAGGTTGAAGAAAAACTTTCGGATCTCATCAAATTCACGATCAAATATTTCGAGGCCCTGAAGAAGAAATATGGGGCACGTTTCGCCCGTAAGACCGAAATCAGCGGCTTTTCGGAAGTGCGTGCGCGTGAAGTTGTATTGGCGAATCAGAAACTTTACGTCAACCGGGAGTCTGGTTTCATCGGCACGAGCTTAAAGAATGATGAGTTCGTGACCGCCTGCTCGGATCTTGATGAATTTCTGATCCTTAGACGCGATGCTCAAATCGTGTTGAGCAAGGTCAGCGAAAAGGTCTTCGTCGGCGAAGGCATAGAAAGTATTTCTATCCTACCCTCCCAGGCCAACGAAGTCGCGTTGCATGTGCTTTTTCAAGAACCCGAAAGCAAGACGATCTGGGCCAAACGCTTGAAACTCACGGGTATGCAGCGCGACAAAGCCTACGAACTGCTGAAAGGCTCCGGAAAAATACTCTATTCAAAACTGGTCGAGGCCGACAAACCCGACTGGCTTGAGCTGGAGCGTCTGGGCGCGGCCAAGGGCTGGCTCTTTAATTTCCAGGACCTGGATTGGTCGACACGCGCGGCGAAGGGACAGCTGCTCACGGTTCGCGATTTAAAATCCTTTAAATCTGTCGACGAGGAGGCCCATTTCCGCACCGCCCTTCATTTGTCCTTAAGCCCGGACGGCAAACATGTGCAGATCGGTGGCAAAGGCAAAAAATTGGGTTCCTATGCGCCTTCGCAGCTGCTTATTGCGCTGACCGATGATGGCTTTCTCAAGGTTTTCCCCGCAGCTGAAAAACAGACCCTCAGCAGTCCGCTGAAGGAACTCTTTCCTCTCGCATCGCAAGGGATACTTACCGTTGTCGGCCGGCATAAAGATAATATCTATGCCCGTCGGATCAAAAGCGAAGAACTTGCCGAAGGTATGGAACTCCCGCTTTTCGAAGGCCGAGAATTGAGTGGGGAGCTTTTGCTCCTCCAGGACGCAGCGCCACTGATCGAACTTCAGTTCGTCGAAAAGGGTCAGCTCACGGCTCCCCCCGAAATCCTGCCTCTGGCGGATCATGTCCCCACGCGTAGTCTAAGCGGTGCAGTCAGTCGTATTACGCGCCAGGGTGTGTCGCTTATGAAGCCTTGGGTCAGTGACAGCTAAGCTTATCTAAGTTCGACCCGGCTCGTGTTAAGGTACGGACTATTTTCGCAGGCAGGGGTCCAGGGTATCGATTCGGCCGAGTCTCATGGGATCTAGGTGTATTTGCCCAGGGGGCGAAGGCTAGGCAATGGGCTTGGCGGGTTCTGGGCTCATCCCCGGCTCACAGGCCTGAAATATGCGCTATTCCTGCAATATTTTACCCTCTCCTTCCAAAGTGTATGGCAGCAAAGAAAATTCAGTTGTAAAGCCCCGCCTATTTCGGAATATAGGGAATCATTATAGGATTGGGGCCTTCGATGCCGACCTTACCTTCTGAATCTGTCAAGACAAAAGCTAGCGACCATGCGCCGCAAGTGATAGGTCGTCTTATCTATATGATGAATCCATCCGCATTTGAAATTGTGCAGGCCATCAATCCTCATATGCGGGACGCTGCGGGTCGGCTTCATTCCATTAATAAAAGCCGGGCTCTCGCCCAGTGGCGGGCTCTCAAGGCGATCTACGAAAGCCTTAATTTTAGAGTGCAGGTACTTGAAGTGGGCGAGCAATGCCCTGACATGGTGTTTTGCGCCAATCAATCGTTCCCTTTTTTAGACGATGGGGCGCGGCCGCAGATCATTCTGAGCAATATGGCAAACGAACTTCGGCAAGCCGAGGTGGCTCTCGTTGCCCGGCAATTTGTTGCCTGTGGCGTTATCACCAACGGTCTGCCGGACCGCAGTCCAGAGTATCTATTTGAGGGTATGGGCGATGCGCTGTGGGTCCCTGGGCGCCGACTGATCTGCGGTGGCTACGGCACCCGAACCAAAAAAGCTATTTATGAAAGCGTGGTGGCTATAACCGGGGCACCAGTCGTGCTTTTCGAACTTATTCATCCGCGTTTCTATCATCTCGACACCTGTTTGAGCATACTCGACGACCAGACTGTCCTGGCCGCAAGGGAAGGCTTTCATCCCCGGGATTGGCTCCGCTTAAAGGAACTTTTTCCCCGTGTGATCGAAGTCGATCTCAAGGAGGCTGATTTCCCCGGCTTCGCCTGCAACGCCCATTGTCCGGATAAAAGGCATGTGATCATTCAAAGGGGCAATACCAAAACCTCTGCTGCCCTTAGCGCGCTTGGGTATATTCCCATAGAGGTCGATACCGATGAATATATTAAGTCAGGTGGGTCAGTATTCTGCATGAAACTTCAGGCCCTTTGGGACTAAATGGAGGATAGGCCAAGAATTTTAATCGAGTGATAAAGATTTGATAACTTAGATAAATTTCGTTTTTTAGAAGGGCTGGACAACGGCCTCATTGGCTGTTTCTGAATTTTGGATTCTTTATGAGCAATCCCTGGACTCTTCTCATCAATACCAAGGTAGCCTTACTCCGACTCTTTCCCAGGTGTAATAAAGTTTTCACGGAACGGACCGATTATTCCTATAGTACGATCTAGGAAACATAGTCATGCACCGCCGGACTCTCATCAAAGGACTTATAAGCAGCATCGCAGCTCTCCAGACCAGGACGAGCTTCGGGCAGGACATGAGTCAGCCGGTGGTGTTAGACCCAGCGACCGCGGATCGGATGCAGTACAAGATCAAGCATTTTGATGAAGATTTTGCTGATGATTTCTTTCTGCACGAAGCGCAGCTGAAAGTCCTGCTGTCTATCATCGGCAAACTGTCTGAAGCCAAACGTCTCGTTGGCTACGGGCATTTCAATCTGATTTCCTTTGATGAACTTCTTAAAGTCCTGGCCTTTAGCGAACTCGGAAATTTTACCCAACTGGAACTTGATTTCATCGAGGCCACCTATTTTCGCGATGCCCGCGAGTATGGGTTTTTCGGATCGAAAGTATTGAGTGAGATCACTTCGAAGATTGATGGGGCCAAGGCCATCAAAATTCCTGGGACCGGGCATTTCCTGTACCGGGGGCGGCCAGAGATTCTTTATGCGGAATTAAAAAAAGACGTTGGTTCTGATATTGTTTTGACATCCGGCATCCGCAGTGTCGTCAAGCAGCTCGACCTCTTCTTCAACAAAGCCGTTCAATGCAATGGCAACTTCTCAAGAGCCTCGCGTTCCCTGGCGCCTCCGGGCTATTCCTTCCACGGCATCGGCGATTTCGATGTTGGGAAAAGCGGCTTTGGTGCGGATAATTTCACCGATAATTTTGCCACCACCGAGGTCTACAAGCGTCTCATTGACCTCGGCTATGTAAACATCCGCTACACCGAAAGCAACAGTTATGGCGTTCGTTATGAACCCTGGCATATCAAAGTCTAAATCCACCGCCGTTGATTCCTGATCGGTATATTCGCCTGACCGGCTGACTGCGTTCGGCTCCAAGCAAAGATTTACCCAAAGAATAACCTAAAAATGACAGGGGACTCCTGTCGTGAGTCCCAGCTTCCGTTGTGGTTGGGCACTGAGCCTATTATTGAAAGGCGCTAGGCGGGACGATGATAAAGTCCTGCGTGCCGGGGACCTTCCAAAACAGCTCCAAAGCGATTTCATCAGCCGGCCCCTGGAAATAGTCGAGAACGATTTGATGGGGACCTTTGGTGAGTTCTAGAGCGGCGTCGAGGGCATTGGGAGAATGCTGGCCATCGTTATTGATCAAAGCAGCGCCATCGATGCTCAAAATCGAACCATCGTCGGAATTCAGACGGAAAGTATAAGTTCCGCTCTTAGGCACGATGATTTTGGCTGCCGTATGCAGTGCAAACCACTCGAAGAGTTTAGGGACGCCTGGGAAGCCTTCGGTAAAATTTCTGACCGGGACATCGTATTGATCCATGCAGACAGTCGTTATCTTATCGCTTGGGATGGAAGCAAAATCCGGGAGGTGAATCGTGTCTCTAGGGAGCCTGTAAACATCGGCAATTATGGGGAAAATGCTTGTGCCTTTGCTACAGCCGACAAATATTTGTTCGGTTGGAATCAGCTGCAGCTCATCACTGTCGGCAATTTTTGGATCATCAGCCAGGGCTGCTGTGATGACGACCTTGGTCTCCTTTTCAAGATTAAGCGGGCTCGTATAAAGTCCTTCGCTGTCGATTTTTCCGACATCGATACCTTCAGGACCTTTGACCGACCATACTACCTTGGCATTGACTGGTCCCCGGATCACGACCTTCGTCTGCATGGTTTTGCCGCCGGATCTGATTTCCTTTGAGGGAAGGACGAGATCCAAAGTGCTGGCTACCGGTGTCTCCACCTCGGGCTCGGGATTGGGTGCGATCACGGGCTCAGAGCTTGACTCGGCAACGGGATCAGCGTCAGGCGTTTCATTGGTTGCGCTACTGTTGCCATCGGGCGACTCAGCACGGTTCGCATCAATTGCCTTTGGAACATTTGCTCGAATCGTACGGCCTTTAAAGCTTGATGATTCCGAGCAACCCACCCCCATTAATACCAGTGGCATTCCAAGGTAAATTAATTTTTGAATTTTCATTTTATCTTCCCCTTTGAGACTCATGACCCTTGATGGGCTGCTCATCGGCCGAAGTTCAAATTTGATAAGAAAATATTCTTAAGAATTTCTCTGGTCATGATCCAGACCTCGTGCCGCGTGGGGGGGCAACAGCCGTGTGTAAAGTTCAAGAAATGGAGTTAAAGAGAAAGAAAATCAAGGCTTCGATCCTGACTTCCCAGCCGTTGACGATCTGAGGTTAGCGCCTTCGTTTGGCTTGAGGCTGCTGGGTTTTTAATATATTTGCTCAGTTCATTGAGCAGCAGGCGGACGTCGTCGCAGTCGCGCAATCGATAGAGCGCGGCCGAAGCATGGCCACCGACCACGATCGAGAATCCGTCTTTGGGCACAGCTTTGAACATGTCCTCATCGGTCCTGTCATCACCAATAGCGACGATGGTGATGTCAGCATCTGTTTTTAATAAATGAGTTATGACAGTTCCTTTGTTGAGCTTGGGAAATCTGACTTCCACGGCTTTTTTGCCGTCAAGAATCTCAAGGCAAGGAAAATCTTCGGTGATTCGATCTCTAACTTCAGAAACGGCGGCTACTGCATCCTGGTTATTGCAGTTTCTATAGTGAAAACACACGCTGAAGACTTTAGTTTCAACGTGCGCGCCCGGGAATCGACCCGCTATGAATTCTAGCATTTGCGAAAGTTTTTCGAGCTTCGCTGTTTCCGCGGGCTCGATGATGGCCGGCGATGTTTCGTTATCGTTTACAGCCCCGTGCTCAGCATGAAGCTGGATGGGAAGCCCCGCGAACCAACTCTTCAATTCGTGCATGGGCCGACCGCTGACGATGTGAAGATCACAGACCTTCGATAGGACGATAAGTATCTTGCGCAAGTCATGGTCGGGAATCGCCGATGCTGCCACCTTAACGATGGGGAAGAGAGTGCCGTCGTAATCGAGCATGACCTTAAGCGGCATGGGCTCTCTGGCAATGAGCTTAGCCAGAAGCACGGGATTGTCGAACTTTTGCCCGAGCGTCGCGGGCGGTGTCAGGCTCAGCTGCTTCAGAAAATTTTCCGCCCATTCAGAGGTTCTAAAAGACATGACTCGACCCCGGAGGGCATGCATGCGCGCCTGGCGTTCCTCCTTCGGCATCTCGACGGCTGTTTTGAAGTTGGTGGCCAATTGAACGATATCATAGGGATTGATCATCAATGCCTCATGGTGTTCGCTGGCGGCACCCGCGCATTC
>CAXSGP010000044.1:22460-36855 GCA_964236955.1 uncultured Oligoflexus sp.
CTTGGCGACCAGATGCATGCCGTCGCGGACAGGGGTGACGAGCATGACATCCACATCCTTATAGATCTGGTAGATTTCCTGGGGATGGAAGGAACGGGTGATGTAAAAAATAGCCTGATAGGCCGGTGTTGAATATTTGCCGTTGATGCGACCGACATGCTCATCGAGTTCGCGCCTGAATTGATGGTAAGCGGGGACATCGCCTCGCGACGGCGGCGCAATCTGAATGAGCATGATTTGACCGCGCAAGGCCGGATTATGATCAAGAAGGTATTCGAAGGCGAGTAGTTTTCTCACCAGACCCTTCGTGTAATCCAGCCGATCGACCGAGAGAAACAGCTTTAAGTCCGGTTGTTCGCCACGAACCGTATGAAGGGCATTGGCTAGCGTGCTATCGCCCTCATAAGCCTTGCCAAGTTCGGTGGGATCGACACCGAGAGGAAAGCTTTGAACCCTAAGCTCCCGATCGATGAGGCTGACAGTTTTTTCGGTCGTATCGAGATTGAGAATTTGTTTGACGCACTGCATGAAATGTTCGACATAATCTGCTGTATGAAAGCCGATCAAATCCGCTCCTAGAAGTCCCTTTAAAATTATCTTGGCCCAGGGCAGGATACGAAAGACCTCGAATGCGGGAAAAGGAATGTGAAGAAAAAAACCAATTTTAATGGCGGGCTTTAAGGCGCGAAGCATTTCAGGAACGAGCTGGAAATGATAGTCGTGAATCCAGACCCTATCGTCGTCTTTGCAGACGGCAGCTATCGCTTGAGCGACGATGCAATTGATCTTTACATAATCGTCCCAGCCCTCGAAATGCACAGGCAAATTGCCAATTTGATAATGATAAAGCGGCCAAATGATGCCATTGCACATGTCGGTTAAAAAGCTGTGATGAGCGGATTCGGGGAAATCGATGGGAATACAGCCCTGTTCTTCGAACTCGGCCTGCAGGGATCGATTCATGTCACTTGAGAGCGGCTCGGTGGCACCACTCCAGCCGAGCCAGAGATTGTGATCCTGCAGCAGCGGCAGAAGGCCTGTGGATAGGCCGCCTACACTTGTTTCCAGGGTATAATGCCGACCTTTAACCTGAGCGCTGAATGGGAGCCGGTGCGAGACGAGTAAGGTGCGACCCATTTTTTGAGCTCCTAACGGAAGGACGGGACGGCGAGCCGTTCGCCAGTTTAAGCCAATGCTTATAGAGTGATCCTGGCAAATCGATACGGGCGTCGCAAGCGCTGGCTGCCCCGTTTGACCCCGGGGAGGATGCAATGTATAGAAATTATTGAACTGTATCGATTTTTGAGAAAATGCTTCGAATTATCCCAAGGTGAGCAAGGCCACGCCTATGAGTGCTGAAATCATTGCCAAAACCTTGCCTCGCGTAAATTTTTCATTGAGAAAAACCACCGCGAGAAGAACGGTGAGCACCGTCGATGTTTGATTGAGCAGGGCGGCAATTGTCGATTGCAAATACTTATAGCTGGCGATCCATAAAATGATTGAGACATAGGAACTGAAAAAACAGGCAGCAAAGAGCTGCAGGTGATGGGGAGTCTGGAACACGGTCAGAAATTCCTGGCGACGATTCGGTACAAAACAAAACAAGACGAGTGCCGTGACAAGACCGCCGATCATGCGGATCGAGACCAGTGAAAAAAGCGGTATATGGGCAAAGAGGGGTTTGACCACGAGGATACCGCCCGCCATCATGAAAAGGCCAAGGGCCATCAGGAGTGATCCCTTGCCGAGATGAAGCGGAACCAAAGGCGCACTGTCTTCGGGCGAATGGGGTTCGGGTTTGAGGAATAAAAGCGAGGCCAGTATGAATACACCACCGACCAGCATGAGGGGGGTGGGACGCTCATTATAAAAGACCATCGATAGGACAATAACGAAAGGACTGAACAGACATTCCAGTATAGCTATATGAGAGGCCCTTAAATAACGCATGCTGCGCAGGACAATCCCATCAGCAACCCCTATGCCTATTCCGCCTGAGATAAGAAGCATAAGCGTCTCGTTTGAGTCGGCCGGCCAATGCAATCCACCTTCAGTAACGTAAGTCGTTAGCAGCAGGAGGGGGAGGCCCAGAAGAGTCTTGACAAGATTGAGAGCCATGGGTTCAAGACGGGCGCCCGAGAATTTAAGGAGAATAACGGCGCAGGACCAAGTCAAAGCACAGAGTAACGCGATAGCAATGCCCAGCATTTAAGCACTCCGAAAGTCGACGGGGAGTTTACTTTTAGCGAAAAATCTGCATAAATACCAGCAAGGTCTCCTTCTTTGATTCGCCAATTTTCCCTAAAGCTGGCATGACGCTGACTGGAAACACGCACGCTTCAAAGTGTGTCATTAAGGTTATATCTCGCTATTTTGCTTGTATTCGGGACATAATGCTTGGGATTTCGTATATTTAAAAAAGTAACTATTCCAATGTTTGCACGGGAACGGAGAAAGGGTGGCCATGGAGGCTGGAGAATCGAAGCGTGGGAAAGCCCAATTAAAGACCAGCAGTACAGCGGAGTATTTTGCCAAAAACCTACAGCAGGTCGGCTTTTCATCGCCTACCAAGGCAGTCCTTACGACTTTAAAGGAGGCCTTTGATAACTCTCTTGATGCCTGTGAAGAGCATGATATTCTGCCGTCGATCCAAGTCCAGGTTGAGAAGCAGGGCAAGGGTTCTACCAAAAATACCGACCTCATCTACATATCCGTTCAGGACAATGGACCGGGCATTCCACTCAAAGAATTACCCATGGTGTTTGGTGAGTACTTGGCCTCGTCCAAATTTGGACGCGGACGTTGCACCCGAGGCCAGCAGGGCATTGGGATATCGGCAGCAACCACCTGGGCCATGCAAACAGCAGCGCAAGGTGTCAAAGTCACGACCAAAACCAAGAATCAAAAAAAAGCGACCCAATGCCGTATTGAAATCGATTTAAAAAATAATAAAGGGATTATGAAGGACAAGGTCGAAATCGACTGGAAGCCGCTTCATGGAACCCGGGTCGAATTTTGGATCGACGGCCGGGTCCAGCTTAATGGCGAAGCTGGTTTGATAGCGTTTCTCAAGAGCAATGTCCTCGTCAATCCCCATCTGGAATTACGCTATAAGCTTATGGAAGATCCCGTTGTCCATGTGGAACGGGTTTCCGACAAAGTTCCGCATATACCTGAGGCAACAGCCCCCCATCCCCATACCATGAAGCTTGGCGAATTCATGGGGCACGGCGCGATCTACGGGAATATGCCGGTCAAGGAGTGGCTCCAAACCGGCTTTTCTCGCATGAATAATAGTGTGTTCGAAGACCTGAGCAAAAACCACGGTGTGCCGAAGAAGCTCTTCGATCAGACGATGAGCAGCATCAAGGAAGCCGACTTTAAGAATCTCTTTGCGGCTATACAGGCCGCCGAGTTGCCGCCACCATCGACCGGCTCGGTCCTGGCGATTGGCGAAGAGGGTCTGGCGCGCAGTATTCTGCGGCTGGGCGAGCTCGACTACTTTTCTGTGGTGTCCCGAAAACCGGCGATTTGTGACTTTAAGCCCGTCCAGGTGGAAGTGGCGATCGCGCGCATGACTTCGCGCAGCGACCTGCGCGAGGATGAGGAAGAATCCTGCGAAGTGATTCGCTTTGCCAATCGGGTGCCCCTGCAATTCGATAAATCCAGCTGCGCGATCATGAAAGCGATCACCTCGGTGAATTGGAAGGTCTACGGGCTGAAGCAGGCGCGAAATTCACCGCCCACGGGTCCCTATATCGTCGCTGTATCCGTCGTCTCACCCTTTATCAAATTTAAAAATGCATCGAAGGAAACGATCGATGCCTCGGACGAACTGGTGGAAGAGATCAGGCGCACTCTGATGCAGGCAGGCCAGCGTTTGTCGCGACATTTGCGAAAAGAGCATAAAGAAGCAATGCTTGAAAGCAAAATGCAGCATATTGAACAGTTCGCTCCTATCCTGGTCGAAGGCCTCGTGCGCCTCACCTCATCCAGTCAGGAACGGCGTGAACAGGCCCATAAGGGTCTGCTTAAGATCCTCGGACGCGAGGCGAAGGATGCCAAGGATCAACTGGCCGAAGCCGATCGCATGCTGGAGGCCCACCTTACCCAAAAGCGCAAAAGGCTGGGTGCAGCTTACGATCTCGTGATGGCTCGCGATGATGAACAGGATGAGGAGGGCCGAAGCGAAGTCAAGGCCGGGCCAAGGAAGGCCGGCCAGGACAAGGCGCAAACCAAGCTTAAGAGCGGGCTAACGGAAACTGTAGATGTCATCAAAGCGACCGCGGTTAAGCAAGATGCCGGGTCGAGCAAGAAAAAGAATGCTCCCGCTCCAGTGCCAGGCGTCCAGGCTGCGAAGGAGGCTCTGCTAGCCACCAAAGCGAAGCCGGCACCTAAAGCTGTTGCCGATGCTATTCCCGCTAAGGGTGCGAAAGCCACCGGGGCCAAGGCCAGGCTTAAGACAAAGCCTCAAAAAGCCCCAGATAAAGTCGCTAAGCCTGTCAAGGCCCGGGACAGTTCTCAAGAAAGGCCTCATAACAAAGTCAAGCTTGAGAACAACGCCAAACCCAGTGGGAAGGGGAAGGATAAAGATAAGGATAAGGATCAAGCAGCTTCGGCAGGAGCTCAAGCCCATTCGCAATCAAAGGCTGCGGTCGCCTTCAAAAAATCTGTTAAAGATAAGGCTGAACCTCCGGCGGAGACTAAAGGCAGACCGAAGACCAAGGCGATCAGCCCCCCGGCCAAACCCGTTCCCACAGCGAAAGCAAAAAAGGCATCGGTGCCTGAAGAAAAGGCCAAAGGCAGCGACCAAGACCAGACCAAGAAGAAGCCTAAGAAAAAAGTTCAGCCTAAAGGGAAACGGAAATGAACAACATGCGCGGCAGAGTCCTCCAGAGTGATATCCCCGCTCTCAGCCAAGAGCTATGCGAGCGGCTGCTTCGTGACCTTGAGAGGGCCAAGCGGCCGGTGATAGAAGCCACCAAATGCAGTCTGGACAATTCGATCTATAATCATAAGGTGGGCTTTCTCACGCCGGGCGATAAAAGGATCCGGACCGAACTCAACGTTGCCTCGGTGAAAAAGATGTCGCGGGCGATCTTTATGCTCGAGATCCTTCTGCGTAATATCGAAACCGGTGCGGTAAACACCAAACGCGAGCTTTACTATATTTCCAAAGGTGAAGTTAAGCATAACAAGCACCTCAAGCCCATCGATTTTGCCGATCAGGAGGAGTCCGATGCCATCATTGACTTTATCTGTGAAATTATTGAATGCTATAGGGAAGAGCTGAATTGCTATGCCAACGATCGAGGCGGGCAGACCTATTCCCAGCAGCTGATTGTCGAAGAAAATTTGAGCGACGGCGGCCGGGCGGTGATCGATCTATCCCAGCTCGGAACCTCACCCTTCCAACCGAAAAACCGTCCTCAGAACCTAATCCTCAGGGCCAAATCAAAGATCGATTATTGTCTGATCGTTGAATCGGAAGGTACTGCAAACACTCTCGTCGCCAATGGTTTTACCAAAAGGCACAACTGTATAGTCGTCGGTGCCCAGGGCGTGCCTTCCAACGCGGTTCGGGGCTGGCTTAAGCGGATCCAGGACCAGCTGAAGATTCCACTTTATTTCTTCGGTGATCTCGATGCGTATACCATGCAGAATATTTTCAGAACCCTGAAAGCCGGATCAGCTGCTTCCCTCATTCGGAACTCCGATTATTCGGCCCCTGAGGTTCGCTTTTTAGGGGTATTGCCCGACGATATCGCTCGCTTTGACCTTGATGATTATCCGGTGCAGGAAAACGACGCTCAAGAGGGACGGGCCTTGAAGAAGGCAAAAGATGCCCTGGAGAACGACCCATTCTTCCGCGACAAGCGTAACAAAGGGCTGGCCGATATTCTGCGATGGCTCTTGGAACACAAAAGACGCTGCGAGCAACAGGCTTTCTTTACTGTGGATCCCCGGGACCCGACTATGCCAGAAAAAATAATTGTTGAAAAGATTCGTAAGGGTAACTACGTCTGACCATGGCTTTGGGCATGAAGCGAGCCTCCCCCGACTCCCAGCAAGAGTGATCATGAAAAAAATGGCGGTACTTTAGGATTGCCTTCTTTTCTTCGATTCGAAGATTCTGTACTATTAGAGATGGTAGCGTATCAGGCTAGTGATGTGCGGAAACTGATTTACACGGATGATAGATATGTCGCAGCACGATGATGGCTCAATGAAAGCATTAGTAGAGTACGTAGCAAAAGCCCTGGTTGATGAGGTGGATCGCATCGAAATTAGTGAGATAACCGGCAACCAGACCAACATTATCGAGCTTAAGGTCGCGAAAGAGGACATAGGTAAGGTAATCGGAAGACAGGGCCGAACAGCCGATGCAATCAGAACAATTCTGAACTGCGCTGCTGCCAAGCTAAACAGACGATACATCCTTCAAATCATAGACGAGTAGGCTTATGCAAGCTAGTCAGGCAAGCGCAGTTATCCTTACTGCGCTCGAGGGAGTACGCCTCAATACTGAAGAAAAAAAGTGTTTTGAGTTGTTACCTCCTGCCGGATTTACTTTATTCCGGCGCAATATTTCCCCTCATTTTTCAGCGACGCGTGATCTTTGTGATGAGCTGCAAACCCTGCGGGGACCCTTGGACCGACCTTTACTTTTGGCCATTGACCAAGAGGGCGGCCGTGTTGCGCGTTTAAAAGCGCCTTTTCCCGACCACGGTCCGGCCATGAAGCTGGCGGGTGGGAAGAGCGATAGCTCAGCACTGATCGAAATCGAAAATATTGGCTTTGTGATGGCGGCAACGCTTAAACAACTGGGCATCAATGTGGATTTTGCTCCAGTCGTCGATGTCTTATCACGCGAGGAGAACGTCGCGATCGGCGATCGCTGCTTTGGCTATGAAGTGGAGGCTGTCGTGAGTCGGGCTGCCGCCTTTATGCGTGGACTGCATATTGGTGGTGTTTTAGCCTGTCTCAAGCATTTTCCAGGGCAGGGGGACGCCAGCGTCGATACCCATGAGACGGGAGCGGCTATTGCTGCTGACCGCGATCTGCTCGATCGCCGCGAAATCTATCCCTTTCAAAAACTTGTCCCTGATGCCCCTATGGTTATGATTTCTCACGCAGTTTATACGGCACTTGATCCCGAGAAGCCCGCCAGTCTCTCCAGTAAAATTATGCTCGATCTCCTTAGGGGCGAATTGGGTTTTCGTGGGCTGATAGTCAGTGACGACATGAATATGAAGGCCATCGACCAAAGTCGAAAACCTTGGTGTGAAGCGATTGTTGCTTCGGTCGCGGCTGGAGCCGATTTGGTTTTAGTATGCCGTGAGCTTGAGAGGTATCAATGGGCGGTCGAGGCGATTCGTGCCGAAGCCGCCAAGAGCCCAGCCTTCAGTCGCAGGTTGGCTGACGCCGCTGACCGCGTAAAAGATCTTAGAAATCGACTTTAGGTTGAAGCAGCACGCCTACTGCCTTTTTACCACCCAAGAGTTCCCTTAAGATCACATGGTGTCAAATTTCTTTTTCCAGACCCGACTTCGGGGGCTCCTCGCGGCGGACTCTGAGGCGTTCAATTCGATGTCTGTCGACATCGGTGACTTCCATTGTTAACTTACCGTAACTTACTTTTTGGCCAATCTCAGGCAGATGTCCTAGGAGTTGCGTCATCCAACCCGCGATTGTGTCAACCTCGCCTTCGACGTCTTCAGCAAAAGATTCGTCAATTTCAAAGTACTCAGCAAACTCGCTGATGTTCACATAGCCAGCAACATCGTAGATATTATCTTCTATCTGGGTGATCTGGGCTTCTTCCGAATCGAACTCATCCTGAATATCACCGACGATTTCCTCAAGGATATCCTCCATTGTCACGAGGCCGGCCGTGCCGCCATATTCATCAATAATGATGGCCATATGGTTTTTGGATTGCTTAAGTTCCTTGAAAATCTCGATCAGGTGTTTGCTCTCCGGAACGAACTGCGGCTCGCGCATAATCGAGGTCACGGCAAAAGGCTTGTTTGCCGTCGTCCGCTTCGGATCGGCCATGTGCCGAAGGATGTCCTTTGCAAAAATAATACCCATTATCTTATCGATCTGCTCGTCATAGACGGGCAGACGCGAATGCCCCGATTGCATGATGAGGCGGACCGTTTCTTCAAGACTTACGCCTTTTTCCACTGCAATAATATCGGTACGGGGGGTCATGATTTCTCTGACCTTAGTCTCATCGAACTCAAACACACCGTTGATCATCTCTTTTTTCACGTCTTCGATGACGCCAGATTTTTCGCCCACTTCCAGCAGGAACTCAAGTTCCGCCTCCGTGATCGTCGGCTGGAGACTTTGATCGCTGCCGAGCAGGCGGATAACCCAATTGGCAAAATTCGAAAGGAGCAGAGCCAGGGGATAGATCAGACGATAGAGAATATGGACGATAATCATTGCAAAGTGAGCGACTAGCGGCAGATGCGCGCGAGCTATCGATTTTGGGATGAGATCGCAGAGGATAAGAACGGCGAAACTTATCACGACGATGACGAGCGGCAGGTTAAAGCTGTTAAAGCGCTGATAGATCATATCGGTGATCAATAGCGCCGAAGTTATTTTAAAAAAGTTCGAAAAGAGGAGAATCGTCGTGAAAACACGCGACGGATGCTGCAGGAGAAGCTGCATCGATGCTGTTTTCTGTTCCTTGGGCTGACCCCTCGCACGCAGTGCTGTCAAAGAGGTCACGGCGGTTTCGGCGGCTGAGAAAAAGCCGGTCGCCAGCATGCAAAGGACAATATAAAAAATAGCTGAGTTGTCAGGCGACATTGCGGTATCCATGTCTTAGACCTCAACCCTTGCACAATGGATCCAGAGAGGACTGCCATCGACGGTTTCTAGATATTTCATGATAGCCTGCTGCTGGGTAGTCATCTGTTCTTCCTCGATCGGCTCGAGGTGATCATGACCACAGAGATGGAGGATGCCATGGACGAGCAGGAAACATACCTCACGGTCGAGACCATGGCCTATGCTGCGAGCATTTTTTAAAGCGATACCGGGACTGATGACGACATCACCCAGGAGTTCGGGGGGCATGTCCTCATCCCGCTCCTCGTCCGCATCCGGCGGCCACTTGGGAGCTGTAAAAACCAATGGTACTTCCCATTCCTGCTGAGGAAAGGACAGGACATCGGTGGATTGGTTTTTGTCGCGATATTGGCGATTTAAATGCTGCATGGCTTCGTCATCGACGAAATCCCACGAGAATTCGAAGGTTTCTACGCCCAAACCCATACAAATAATTTTGCTAAGGGATTCGACCTTTGCTGGATCGATGCGGAATATACTATCTGCGATCGTAAGTTCGATAATTGGCTGACTGTCCGAGTCCAAGGTGTTTTTCTACTCCTTAAAAATACTTCTAAGCTCACCCACTTTTGACTCTACTGTAGGAAGAATCTTAAGGCCGCAGCGCAGGCTGTCTAACCTTGCGACCCGGGCCGGCCGCGCACCGCTCTCTACCTCAGTTGGGGAAAGCGGCCGATTCCAAGCTATCACATCTTCAGCTAGCTTGGCGAGAACCGAAGCGTTTATGACTAGACTTTTGGACTCATTCGAATCGATTGCCTGGCTATTTAAAAGTCTCAAGGGAGATGTTTTATCTTTAAAAGTCAAAGGCCTATACCTCCTTACGGGAAAAGTCTGAGGTCCCCCTTCTATCGGTCGAATTGGTAAAGACTTAAATTGAGTTGAGCACAAATAATAAATAACGGGGTTAATTGCAAATATTTAAGAGACTTGGGCTGGAGGCATCCAAACCGAAGCAAAGGTCGACTGACCGGCTTCGCTAAATAATCTTTCAAAACGGCTCGTATAGATTTTGGAAGCCAACCCTAAGGTTGGAATCAATGGGCGCCAATGAGCAGCCTTCAAAGCATCCAAAACTTCAGTATTGTAAGGTTCCCAGTCGGTTTTAAACCAGAAAAATGCGTCTGGCTTTAATTTGCTAGCCAAGAGGGCGATGAATTCGGAATTGAGCAGGCGATTTTTATGATAACGCTTTTTCTTGGCCCAAGGGTCTGGAAAAAAAACCATAACTCCGTCTAGCTCTGCCGGGACAAAGAGTTGATCGAGAAATCTGGCGTTGCAGAGGATACTGGTAATATTATGCAGCTGGTCGAGCTGAGCTTTTTGTGCCAGCTTCACCACCCGCTTCAAGGTGATGTCCATGCCGATAAATGCGGTGTCGCCTTCATCCCTAGCCATTTTGAGAATGACTTCACCATAATGACTGCCGATTTCAAGGACCAAAGCTTTGGGTGGATGGGCCATTTTTTCAGTGAAATGCGTGCGCCATCGACCCGCGCAGGGTTTGAGCCTGGGACCGTAAAGCAAAGGGAGGTCGGAATCGCGAAGGATGCTCAGGAATGCGTTCACGTCTTCCCGCATCGTTGCGAAGGAATCTACGAAAGGATCTTGAGCGCGTATAGACATCGAAGCGATTCCTGTGCCTGAAATCCAAAAAAGAAGGGGTGAGTTCGCGAACCCTTAAACGATCTGTAAGCCGGATTCTGTCTATCTCTTGCGAGACGAGACTGTCATTAATCTGGGTCAGCTGTTGCCAGATGCCTCGAGCGGCCTACCCAGGAGCGAGACGGACCATCTCCGCATACCCTTGCGAATATGCCCTCCTTGTTTGGCCTTGCATTGGATGGGGTTTACCGAGCCAACCTGTTGCCAAGTTGCTGGTGAGCTCTTACCTCACCGTTTCATCCTTACCTTCAACACTCTGAAGTGTTGCGGGCGGTTTGCTTTCTGTTGCACTTTCCGTCGGGTTTCCCCGCCTGGTCATTAACCAGCATCCTGCCCTGCAATGTCCGGACTTTCCTCAACTCAAGGCCTACCGCAAAGCGCCCTGTTCCTGATCGGCCTATGCCGCCTCGGAGAGCAAGCACCTGAGGGTAAACTCCGCTCCTAAGCCTGGCTATAGGAATTCAGGATACTTTGCGATAAGCCTTAAAGTCGCGACAGTCCGATCGTCTCGGTCTGCGAACTCACCGAACCTGAGGTTCTAGTGGGATTGCCTAGGCTTTGTCAATAGCTCAAGGAATAATTATTTGATTTGAGGATCAGGGATTTACGCTTTAAGAGTCAAGCTTAGGATTTTTGTATAATCATCCGATGCAAAGCGGTCTTCCAGGAGGGCTATATTTCTGGTCATGGCTTGGCATGCGGCACACCGAAAACGAATCATCAGGCCTTTTTTACTATGGGTTTCATAAGCTATGGGGACGAGGAGCCCTTTGCAGGGATTGGCTCGATCGCCAGGGAAAATATCGACGTGCTTAGAATGCAGGCAAAACGGACAATGGTTGCGACAGGTTCTTTGAGACGGAGGAACCTTTTTGAGGCAATGCTCGCAGGTGAAGGCATCGTTGATTTTTAGAAAGCGCCCCAATTCCGTCATCGCTCGATCCCAAAATCTAATTTTTTCATACAAACTGCCGATGAAAGGACAAGTCTTTGGGAGATTGCTTAGTGGAAACGCGTTGGTTTGGCAAGCAAAAGATCTTGAATATCGCCTTTCTTCTCAGCGCTTGCGGTGGGGGAGGTAAGGGCGACAGTGGTGTCACAGCAGCCGTGTTGGCCCCGCCACCGCTTGCAGTCGTGGTCACAGGTTCAATCAAAAGCGTCAGCGGCAGCCAATCGGAAATGAGGGATTGGGTGGTTGCCATGATCAATTACGATAAGCTCGTCAGCTCAGTCGGCGTGATCAATGCTGCGGGTAATTTTTCGCTGCCGAACGTTCTCAACAGCGAACGCTATACCCTCATCCTTCTCGACCCCCAGTATAAGCTCGCGGCCGTCCTGACCGCTCCGAGTGACAGTTCTAAGACCGTCAAACAAGTTTTTAAATTGACCGGAACCCAGCTCCCCATTCTCGTCCACAACGGACCCATTATTAATTTTACCAATCTCAGTGGCATCAGCCTTGAGTCGGTTACCGCAGCTGATACCGATGGTGATTTGATACCCAACGGTAAGGAGGCCGCGCTTAGGTCTGTAAACGATAATGCCGATGATGATGTCGACACCGATGGGGATAAAGTACCGAACGCCAGCGATCCGGATATTGATGGTGATGGCCTTTTGAATGTCGTCGATCTTGATGATGACGGGGATGGAACTCCCGATACCTTTGATACCGATGCCAACGGCGACGACATCCTTGATACGATGCAGACCGTTGGCGATCTTTATTTTCCTACGCTGCTTGCTTATGGGGGTGTTCAGGTCGTGCAGGATACCTTGGCAGATGGCGGCTTTGCGACGAGCCTGATCATCACCACTAAGATTTCAGGTGCGAAACCAAGCTCTCTCAAAATACGCGGCGCCAACTCATTATTTGAAAATTCCAATGCCGTGCGGGTCAACGAGGAAACCGGCGATCTCATCAGTGTTCCCTTTGATTTTGTGCTGCTCGATGATGGACAGAATGAAGACGGTGCGCCTGGTGATGGGACCTACGTGCGCCGGGTTCAGCTGGCGCCTGGTAAATTGCCCAAGGCCCAGCAGCTGGTCTTTTTCCAATATAGTGATGCCGGTGGTATCGATGGGGCCACTCGCTTGAGTGAATTTCCCTTTATGTTCCCCGACGTCGTAAGCGGGGCGATCGGTGGCAACTTTGCAGCTGACACGCGCACAGTAACCCTTACCGGTGCGCCATTTGCCTCGCTGACAAGCTTTAGGTGGACGGTCGATATTTATGAAAGCTCGGGTGAAAAAGTATTTGTCTCAGAGCCTATTGACGGAACGGAAATCACCTATGTCATTCCTCTCGGCGTGCTTGACCCGGCTTCAACCTATACCGCAAGGATAGTGGCGACAAGTCCGGAGCGTTTGCCAAGCTATCCGAGTTGGATCGTGAGAACTGCCAATTTCAATCTCTGACACTTACCATAACCTTTTCTTTGGCTTTGATTCTAAATTGAGCGCTCTTTTGCAGCACAAGGCGGGCAAGCGAGCGCTTTTTAAAATGCTGGAACTCGCTACGCGGCTACTGAGGCTCAGGAGCCGGAGTATTATTGAAATAGGCATTAAGGGTGCTGCGGTCAAAGACCGGCATATCCTCGATCGGACGCAGCTGCTGAAATTTCTGGCTTGCATACGACTGACGACCCTGTTCATAAATCGTCTTAACTGGACCGTTGAGCCAGACTGTTGTGGACTTCCACATAAAGTCGGGAATAGAAGTATTGACAGAATTTTTAGCGTCCTGGGGGCTCAACCACCGACCTGCAACGATCCTGCCGGAGCTATCGAGATCCAATTCGTATTCAAAACTTTCCGTGTCGTAGGGATAGGTTTCATCCTGTTCATCCATCTGTAGTACGGGCGTTTCCTGAGTCAGGAACAGAATCGTTCTGAGATGAAGCTTTCGGGGTGAGTTCCGAGATGGAGCCATGGCTGAGGGACTGCCTTCGATCACGCGCGTTTCGTAGGCTACAACAGGATTATTACTGATCTCACCCTGATTTACCCTATCGATAATAAAACCTTCGTTGAGTTTGCCTATTTGATTGGCGAGGACCATATGAAAGCTTTTGGCATCAATCTTTGCACAGCCCTTCCTTCGTGCGGCCTGCTTGCCGTTTTCAAAAGCATAGGGACCCGCCCCTGCCGCCAGTTCCTGATTATCGCTTTGACTACCACATAAAGCCGCGAGAACGATAGGTTTTGGGTTCTGCTCGTGCACGTAAAGACTCAGGAGTGAATAAATATCCTGGGCTTCAAACTTAACAGGCGTCCCGTCCTTAGCCCCTATTGTTACCGGCCCCACGGGTTCGAATTGAAGAGAGGCTATGGACCAGGCATGCATGATCCCCTCCCACTCGGGTATGTTTTTTCTGGGTGAACCATCAGCGTTGGTCTGCTGCAGCGTACGGTGGCGTTCTTTTACTGTATAATCCCAATTCTTATTGCCCAAAAAAACGTCCAGTTTTTCGGTTGGCGAAAGTTTGTTTCGGTCGGCTATCTTTCCCATGGTGTAGTGAATATCCGCATCAAGGTCTTCTAACTCTTCGAGCTCGTCACTGACTGCCGACTGCCATCGAAAACTGGAGCCTCCGCGGACGCTGGACCAGTTTTCCGAAGCCCAGGGCAATCGAGAAAGACTTGCGGCTAACGGGAGTTCGCGAAAGACTTCTGTATAGGTTTCCGGCTTGGCGGAAGCCTTGGCGGCACGCGATGCCAAGGGTCGCGATCCGGTCGATGCACAGGCTGTTAGGAGGATAAAGTTCAAGGCAATACGCATAGAGTACCTCGGGGTTTCAGTCTAGTGTCGGTCCGGAAAAGGCGATGGCTGCGTTTCATCGGCAGAAAAATATGCTCA
>CAXSGP010000045.1:0-36585 GCA_964236955.1 uncultured Oligoflexus sp.
CTTAGCGTGCAAAATAACTAGGTCTGGGGTTCAGGATAGAGTGCCACTTAACAGCTTATCGATATTGCCTGCGTCTTTTTCATTGAATCAATAGGGACAGGCCATGACTACCGATTCACTTTCATTCCAGACCCGATCCCAATACTGGCTGCGGATCTGTGCGGTGACCGGCGCATCGGTGACTATATTGCCAAATTCCTGCAGGTTAGCGGGGTAGAGATTGTGAGAGCCAAGGTAAAAGGCTGCATCATCAACCATAAGAAACTTCGTGTGAAGGCCGGGCTGTTCATCTTTTTTTCCAGGCCAGAAGCCGATGCTCCTTGAAAACCGAAAGGGAGCAGTGACGATCCTCTCACAGGCGGTCTTTTCCGCAGCCTCTTTACTCATGCCTTGATCGACGCGAAATTTTTGGACCAAGGCATCAAGAAAGGTTTTGTATTCGACCGGACCGTTTATAGTCGAATAGCCGTTATAGGCATGCTGATTGGATAGAATCATTTTCACATGAACACCCCGCGCTGCGGCATTGACAATATTGTCAAAGGCAAAGGTGCGGAAAAGGGGCAGAGGCAAGATAAAGAAATTGTAGAGATCCTGCTGAATCAACGCGATACTGGTCGTGGCGCTATCGATGAGATATTGAATGCCCTTCTCCGATACATTGTCGCCAAATGTCCCCAGGCGCCCGACCGTTATGATTTCAACATCACCCGTATCGCTGGCAGATCCCGAGAAATTTGCCATCCGGCCAAGGTCGGCAGGATAAGAGCTAAAATATTTTTGATCGACAGCATTCCAAAGTGAATTGACAAAATTTCGCGCGGCGGCCGCCCCCTCGCCCCGGTATTCCATACTCAGGTCAAATATAGTTCGGGCACTGAGATACTGGGCGTCCCAAAAATTATGCCCGCCCTGCAGCGCACGGTTGCCGTCCGCAACTATGATTTTCGCATGATTCCAGCTCGCGTCTTTACCTAGCCACGCTAAATTCATATGCAGTCGATGATAGGTTTGTGGTGCCGTGGACTTCATACTGTCCGTTATTTTTTTCATAATGCTGCTGGTGGAATTTAGGCCTGGCAATCCTGCCACGTTACCTGAGAACAGGAGACGAATAGAGGGGACAGAGTCTTTCTGACTTAAAAAGGCCAAGGCATTTATCATCACTGTATAAAAGCGGCCCGATGGCATCGAAAGGGATACAAAATCCAATTCATGGTCAGCTGACGTTAATACGCTATAGAAGCGATCCATCAGACTATCACCCATGCCCAGGCACATCTTTGTTGGGCTCTGGCCAAGTTTGGTAATCGACGCCAGCAAGGGCACACATTGCGTGGAAACGGTCTGGCAGTCCCTGTCCAGGGTGCAGTGCTGCCGTTTGAAATCTTTGTCACAATCAGGCGAGCGAAGGTCACAATCCAAGGAGTCAGGGATCTGATCCGCAGTAGCTCCCCATATCCTATCGGGTCCCTGGACTATCCAATCCGGCTGCATTTGAACCTTGGTGCTGGACCAAAGTGAGTCTTCTCCTAGGGGATTGGACAACTTAAGCTTGGCAACGATTTCATCGTGTATTTCATGAGCCCTTTTGGCTAGCTCATCGTCTGAGCTGCTTTGAGAAAACTCATGCGATGGGCCGCAACCCACGAGCGGCAGGAGTAGAGAGGCCAGAAATGCATGATGAAATCGCATGGTGTCTCCGATCATGAATAGATTTTCCATTCATCATGTTTCTAGCCTTTGGTCAATCGCTTATAGTCGAAGAGATTGACAGTCGCCTCTGGTCTGGAGGCTATGGGGCACAGCAATTCCGTGCTTCTGACGGCCAGCGGATCGAAGGGCGGCTTGAGAGGTCCCCCCTTGCCGCTAAAGAACTGATCGCAGCCTAGTCTTGAGCGTGATACTTTCGGAACGAATTTTCTCAAATTTTTTTTCGAGAGGACGCTGCCATGGGGCGTTGCCTAGGTCTAACGAAGGCTATTTTGGTCTTAGCTTTAAACTTGGGAATAGGCTCCTTTCTATTCGCCGAGTCTAAAAATCCCGAACTCATCACTAAGGCTGAGTTGACGCAGGGGGCCGAAACAGGCCGTTATGAAGAGGTCGAGCGACTTTGTCCGGCCTTTGCCAAGGTCTATCCCCGCCAGGTCCGCTGCTTCACTTTTGGCAAGACTCCTGAAGGGCGGCCCATGCTGGCATTGGCAATCGGGGAAAGCCGCTTTCTGGAACCTTCCCTTGCCCGATCGCACGAACGACCGGTCGTTTTGTTTCAGGGGGGTATCCATGCGGGGGAGATCGATGGCAAAGACGCAGGATTTTGGTTGGTCCGCGACATTTTGGACGGTAAAATTTTACCCGATGTCTTAAAGAAGCTAAGTCTGGTCTTTGTTCCCGTTTTTAATGTGGATGGACATGAGCGCTTTGGAGCCCAGGGTCGACCCAATCAGCTTGGGCCCAAGGAGATGGGCTGGCGAACCACTGCGCAGAATTTTAATCTCAATCGTGATTATCTCAAAGCCGATGCACCGGAAATGCGGGCGATGTTAAAGTTGCTTCGTACCTGGGATCCTATGCTTTATGTCGATCTGCATGTGACGGATGGAGCTAAATTTCAGCACGATATTGCATTGATGATTGAACCCAGTCTCAGTGGACCCGAGCCCCTTCGCAAAGCGACCGAGAAATTGCGGGCTCAATCGATAGCAGATCTTAAAAATGCCGGACATCTTCCGCTTTCTTTCTATCCCAGTTTTTTAAAGGACGATGAACCGGAGTCGGGAATAGCCGCGGGACCGGCGACCGCTCGCTATAGTAATGGCTATTGGGCCTTGAACAATCGAATCGCCGTGCTGGTCGAAACTCATTCCTGGCGACCCTATGCCCATCGTGTGCGATCGACCTATGAAGCGATGAAATCATTGCTGGCAAGTGCGGCCCAGTCGGGGACTCAGTGGCGTAAAGCTGCTGATCTTTCGGAAAATCAAGCCAAGCGGCTGCCGGGCACCTCGACGGTCCTGAGCTATAAGAATACCAAGACCAGCACCAAAATAGATTTTCTGGGCTATGCCTACACCCGGACCCTATCAAACATTTCAGGCCAGCTCATGACCCGCTATGACGTTTCAAAGCCAGAGGTTTGGAGCCTTCCATTTTTTCCTGAAGTCGAACCCAAGATTTCGGCAACGGTTCCCAAGGCCTTTATGATTCCTCCCGCCTATCGCGAAGTTTTCGAGGAAAGGCTTAAATTGCATGGTATTGCCTACGAGATATTAACGACGAAATGGGAAGGCAAGGGCCTTGCCTTTCGCATGAAGATTCTGGGAACCGGCAAAGGTCCCAATGAATCTCATCAAAAGATCGATTACGAAGGGGCCTGGGAGCCTTTTACAGGTGAGGTCCTGGCGGGAGGCTTAAAGGTGAATATGAATCAGGCGCAGGCCCAGCTTGCCATGCTGCTGCTCGATCCCGTAAGTCCTGAGTCGCTCCTGGCCTGGGGCTATATCAACCAGATCTTCGAACGTAAAGAATATATGGAACCCTATGTTGCTGAGGAAGCGGCAGAAGGCATGCTCAAGGATGCCAGGATCAAAGCAGAGTTTGAAGAAAAGCTAAAGGATCCTGAGTTTGCAAGGGATGCCGACAGGCGTTTGGATTTTTTTGCTGCCAAACACCCAAGCTATGACCAGAGATATTTGGTTTACCCTATCATCCGGGTCGATTGATGCATTGATAAGAATCCGACACTTGCGACATCGGCTCGAATGATCGCAAAAATCCCAGTGGCCATCGGCTCCTTCCGGCTGCTGGGGAGGGTTTTTCCTTCTGATCGAAAAAGGTCAAATTGCCCCTTAGCCTCCTCATGCCTTATTCCTAACCAATTGAAAATATTCGATAATATTATGGCAATCATATTTTTCCTAAAGATTTTTTGCAAAACTGCCGAGACGTGTCTGCTCCTCCGCATGTTTAAATTCTACAGGGAATAAAAAATGGTGAATTTTCGCTTTGCCCTCATCACTATCATTGGCCTAAGCACGTTAAATGCCATTTCGTGCAAAAAAAATTCGGGCGGCGGAGCTGACAATGGTGGCGTTAAGCCCAAGCCAGGCGAGCCAATAGCCAAGAATGATGCGTCGGAGCCCCCGATCGATTCAACGGCAGAAGCACCCGATGATTCATCGGAAACGCCCCCAAAAATACCGGCTGAGGCAGCGCTTTTTACCCTCACCGACCAAAGTTCAAGCTTAGAGGGAATTCTCGAACAGGGCACCTTGAGCAAAGCGGATTGTGATAGCTATTTCAAGGGCCAGACCGATAGAAAAACGACGCTGCGCTGCGGCAAGTGGATGTTCTTCTACGACAGCCTGGGAGTGCCCGGGTCACCCGCGAAGCTTACGGATTTGATCCGCGACAAAGCACCCACGACCGTTGGCAAGTCATTTGAAAAATTTGGGCTCTATCCCGATCCCTATTCCAAGACAAAGCTACCGGTGGGTATGGCACCTGGGCCCGACATGGTTGCCGGTGTTCCAACCTATACGCTAACCTGTGGAACCTGCCATTTCGGGAAAATTCCTGATGGCCGCTATGTTGTCGGTCAGCCCAATCCAGATTTCGCCTTCGGCAAGATGATTCTTACTATCACGACGATGCCTGAACTGGCGTTACAGCCAGGCAAGAAGCTGGACGTGGAAGCGAAAAAGATACTAGACCCGATCTCAGAAGAAATTTTTGGCAAGCTCGGTGCCCGCGCTGGTGTCATCAGCCAAGTCATTGCCTTGATACCCAACGTCATTGTAAAGAAAAATAAGCCGCTCAATAATGCCGAAAAATTGGATTTGGCCGTCAGTCCTCCCGGCATTATGGATCCGTATTCAGCGCCGAGTCTTGATGATGGGGTTCGTGTCCCGGCCCGCATGGTACCTCTTTGGGGCATCGATCAAAAGGGAATGGAAGCCGCTGGATCCAAGCATGGGGCGATGCTCGGTTCGGCGGGAGGCGCCCCCGACTTGCAGCATATTTTGCGAACCTTCGGCGTTATTTCCAGCGTACTTAAAGATGAACCCGTACCGAAGGACCTTGAGGCCCATGTCGTCCCATTGATCCAATATATCTTGAGCCTATCGCCTCCCCGCAAGGCCGGGGTCTTTGATAAAGTGAAGCTGGCAGCGGGAGAACAACTCTTTAAGAAGTCTTGTGTCTCCTGCCATAACGGTCCAGGCTATGCCGGCACTCAAATCTTCAGTCCTATCGAAATAGGGACCGATCCCAATGTCATGAAACTGGTTCATGATCCTAAAAAAGAGGGAAAAGCCATTTTTGATGTCGTCCTGCCTGAGGAGATTACCTCTGGCGTTCGGGCCCGTAAGCTGTCGGGCGTCTGGTCGATGTCGCACCTCTTGCACAACGGAAGCGTAAGTTCACTGGCTGATCTCTTTTGCTTAAACGGCCCTCGTCCGGACTCTGGTTTGGGTTCGGGATACAGTTCGGCTGGTCACAGATATACTTGTGATGGGCTGACCCCTGTGGAAAAAAATAATATCATCGCCTTCCTCGAGTCCCTTTGATTTGAATTCTGGGTCTCGCCGTTTGCCTTTGGGCGGCGGGCATCCTGGATATCATTCCTAAAGCAAAGACCGCATCAGGAACCAGACTCCCGATGCGGCCGTTATGTTTTGCCGGAATCCCCCCCAAGTGAAAACCGGGCTGGATCAATTCAATTTGATTTGCACTGGAACCACGATCAAAGTCAGATCGGGCGAAGCCACGCGCAGACTCCCGAGTATTTCGTAAGACTGGTCCCCACGAAAGATGTCCTTTTTAAAGAAGGGATCATTCGCATCAAGGGTGTAAGTGATGCTCCAGAAGCGATCGGATCCCAACATCGAAGCAGCCACCGTCCCTTTAGCGCCTGCTGTGAATCCTATAGTCTCAGCAATTTGAATCGTCGCCTGACCGTCTTTTATCGCGTAACCATCGGCTACCAGCTTATAGGCTTTGTCAGCCGAGGGTTTAAAGCTTACGGTTTCTTCGTCGGTCGGTGAGGCACTGACCGCAAGGCTTAGGCAGTTTGCACCATTCCCATCACATTCGAAGAGTTCGATATCGATATCAGAGCCGGGGGCTCCACTCGAACTCAGGTCAACATTGAGGACATCCGCAGGAAAAGTTCTCAGTACTTGGCCTTTTTTGCTGGGAACATCAAGCTTTTCGCCATCTTTAATGAGAAAACTGCTGCGGCCCAGGGCTTTGTCAACGATGTAAGTGGAATGCTCAGGACTTACGACACTGGCGCGACTTACTTCCTTGATCTCAATATTTGTATGACCATTGAGAGCAGCCAATTCCCCCGTTATGGAAGTGAGTTGAGAAACGGATTTCGCATAATCGACTCTCAATTGATAGTGGCTCAAGGGAACCCGGGAGCCGCCGATGACGTGCAGATCCCAAAGTCCTGCTTTCGGTGATAAAACTTCGGCTTCAAAATGTCCGTAATCCTCTTCCTGAGGGCCCATAGTAAAGCCTGGTCCGGTGCAGCTTGCCGCGTGGCCTGCATTCAGTGAAGGGGGTAATGCAACATTGCTGCCACCATAGACGGAAAGGGAAACGCTTGAACAATTTTGGGCCTGGCCTGCTGCGTCAACCGTTGCTTTAGGCACGCTTAGCGAAACTTTAAGACTGTTAATGTCGGTGGGGACATCGATATAATTGCGTTTAACGCCGAGCGCGGTAACCTCTCCATTAGTGACTGTGTACTGGCTACCGCCAGTGAGAGTTTCGTGGGGAACATTGAGATAGACGGGGATAATAAAAGCAGGTACAGGCTCTGTCACGGTGCCGTCTGCGGAGGTTTTATAGGCTCGAATCAAAGCCCCATGGTCGCCCTTGGGAAGGTCTGCTATTTTTGCCCGGTCAACGCAGAAGTAGATTGTACTTTCAGCTGTCCCGGACGGACCGCCCTGACTATCCAAGGCGCCCTGCCCGACCAGAGTTAAAAGTTCATTGCTTTGGATCGTATCGCATCGATTGGCAGAGGCCGATTCTGCTCCGAAAAAGGTATTGGCTTTGATCCACTCGACGTTAGAGCCATGAATCTCAGTGGTCAGCTTAAAGAATTCACCGCTTGAAACCAAGTTCGCAAAGGCGTCGCCTTGTTGATTTTGCGTTTGCATTCCCTCTGCAGCCAGGGGCAGGCGCCGGGCGATTCCTGCAACGTAAATATTTTTCTTGCTGGTCGTATCAATCCATAATCCAGCGCCGTAAGTGGTGACCTCATGAGGATCGGCAGGCGGCGCACCGTTATAAACAGTTCCATCCCGACCGGTGACGCTAGTCCGCACTTCGTACACGGTCGGGATCGTTTGACCCTTGCCGGTGATGCCGGTTGATACAGGAGTGGAGCCGAGTTTTTTCAAAGCCAGCCAGGCGGCCGGAACATCAATAATACCCGTACCCTGATCGATCCAGGTGTACTCTCCGTTTCGGGTGGCCTTGGTTTTAGGATCAAATGTTGTCACATCAAAAGCTTTCGCCGAGCCGACCAAAACTTTTCTCAAGCTGTATACGTCGGTCGGTATTTTGGAATCAGGGTGTTTACGATTATAGCGGCGGGCGGAATCGAGAAGCAGGGCAAACGCACCGGTAACGGTCGGCGCTGCCATCGATGTGCCTTGGAATACATCTGTACCTGAGCGACCGGGCTGATTCAATCCAACCGCAGATAATTCAGTGCCCGGAGCTGTTACGTCGGGTTTAAATCCACCGTTGTTCAAGGGCCCGCGACTGCTAAAGTACATCATAAAATCTTCGTCAGGTGCGGCCGAGGTTGGAACACCCAGATGGCTTTGGCGGCCCATCATGTAAGCCGAAGCACTCGCCCCCACCGTAAGAGCCAAGCGACTGGTACCGGGTGATCCAACGGTTTGGAGGCCGGGCCCTGAATTGCCGGCGGAGAGAACAAAGAGGGTATTGGTGATTTGAGTGAGCCGGTCGATGAGAAGGGACTGGGTATCATAGCCATCATTTTGGGCGCTGTCGCCGCCTAAGGACATATTGATCACATCGACCTTCGCATCGAGTGCCAGTTCCTGAATCCCCCTAGAGGCGGAACATCCACGGGTGTTGGAACAGACTCGGTTGGAGAAGATCCGAGTGTTGGGAGCCACGCCTCGCGCGAGGGTGGAGTCTTTGTCATTGGATATAGTTTTTCGTCCGCCGACGATACCAGCGACATGGGTGCCATGATTGCCAGAATCGTATCCTACCACCGAAGCTGTGATGCTCTTGACATCCAGGTCTTTCTCTGTCGTTTTCAGTGTTGCCGTTCCAAGGGCGATCCCAAAACGTTCGGCGAAGACCTGAGTCGTGTCATGAGAACTATTGAAATCACGCAAAGGCATGGCATTGCTTAAATCGATTGCTGAAGCGAAGGTATTGACCTTGTCTTTGCCCAATGTTCCAATCGGATTAAGGGCAACAAAAACCTGGTAGGTAGCCTGATCGCCAGAGTCTTGAGGGGCGACGAGAAACAATCCGAAAACATCGTTGGTATTGCCGTCATGGTTGAGGTCGAAGGATCCCTCGGCACTGTTATAGGTAATCTCGGCAAGCAGACCGAGCTTTACAGTGGCTCCGTCGACGACGGCCTGGCGAATGGCCGCCGGTACCTTCAAAGGGGTGCCTTTGGGCAAAGTCAGTAGGTTGGCGCCATCAGCCAGGGGCAGGTCGGCGCTAGGGCTTAGATGAGCCGAAACGTCTTCAGCAAAAATTAGATTGGCCTCCTTGGTCCCAAAATTCGCCGCTTCGGCGGCCGTGCCAAGTCTTACCGAAAAATGGGCTGTCTCGGGGAAATAGACTTTCCCCTCTAAGGTCGTATCCTGCATATACGCAATACGTGATTTGCCGTTGCCATCTAAAAAGGCAGGATGATTGTAGGTGATGCCGGTATCGGTTATTCCCACATTCACCAGTGAACCATCCGCCTTCTCGCCAAGCTCCTGCTCAAGACCCTGCAGAAATTGGTTGGTGACACCGATGCGGGTGAGGCCGGAAAAACCATCGGTATTGTCTTTGCTGGCTGCGGATGCAATTATTTTGTTTATATTTTTCGAAAGCTCTTTGATTTTGGAAAGTTCACCCGGATCGGTGGTTACGGCTTCCATCGTGAGAGTGGTGGGAAGATCCTTGGTGTTTTGGAGCCTTGACCACAAATCCTGGCTATAGGGAATCCACATGGAGTAAAAGCCCGTTTCGCCGATGACTTGCTTCTGCAGGAATTCCTCGCCGACTGATTTCTCCAGTGCGGTGAGAGATTCATTGACCTCATTCACTATAGTTTTTCGAACATCGACTTGATGAACGGGATTACCATCCTGCAGGTGACGCGAATAGCTATGGGGCGCCATGAGACCTTGCACTTCGAGATAGCTGCGGCCTTTCACTTTGATCGTAAAGGATACGCGGCCGTTGGGCCACGAGACGATTGACTCATTTGGAATGATAGGAGGAAGAGGCTGCGTTGGGACGATGAGACCAGCTGGATCCACGGCAGCTCCTGGCCGGGCTGATGAAGAATGCCGCAAGCAAGCAGGTAGGCTGGTGGCCAGTCCCACGCAAAGGAGAAGATCGATGATCAGGGAACGATTCTTGTCAAGCATCTTTATTCATTCCAAGGTTTGCATGGTTTGCGGTGCATAAGCAGAGGTCTTTTTTGAATTTATAAAGGTAGACTAGTGAAATGCCCTAAGGATTGTCAATTTCATTTGCTTATCCAAAAATCTTGATCGGCCCGTTGCCTACGGCATCGATGTCTTTCATTGTCTGTTCATTTCCTCTTCCAGCGTTTGAACACTTTGCCAGCAGTTGCTTTGCCGTTTGGGAATGGAAAAATTGTTAAAGACAAAATATTTTTTTGGAAAATAAACTTCGCCTGGGTTTGAACAATATTCACCTCGACGCGAAATTTTAGCCTGATCCTTTGCCCGGACATGGACTTGCTCGCAGGAACGACTTGGCGCAACCTATTGAAAAGTTTAACTTCTTTAAAATACAATTAAGTATCTTGCCTCTATTGTCGATAACAACAGGCCGCGCCCGTTTGCAGTGGGCGGAGGGTTACAGTTCCATGAAATAAGGTTACAAACTTTTATGCTGTCAAAAATAGTTGTGGGACTTTGGACCTTGAGCCTTGTCGCCTGTGTAGCTAAAGCAACAAATATTCCCGTTCCTACTTCCGCAGACTCTGAAGCTGAGGGAAGCTGCGATAAAAAGACAAACGACTGTTCGCCCGCTGGCAGTGGTTCCCGGTCAGACGATAAACTTAATCAAGCGAATTCCGAGGATACTTCCGTCGGTGGGCTTTCTATCAATTCAGTGTCGGTTCTCAATAGCAAAGGTATTTCGCCCGTCAAGGGTGAAGATGTTTCGATAAACCTGACTCTTAAGAACGGCGAATCGTCCGGCTCCACAGTCACGTTAAGCCCTTTGCTTACCAGCAAGCGCTTCTCCGATTATGACAATATTCGTCTGACTTCACAAAAACTTGTCATTCCTCCGGGAAAATCGCAACAGCTAAGCATTTTATTGAAAGCTCTATTTCAGGAAGAAGGCACGAAAAAAGAGTATGCTCTAGGCTTGGGTCGTTATGAGCTAAGGTTTGAAATGGAACAAACTATAGATTCCAAAAAAGTCGTCACAACCATCGATGGTTCTGAATTTGAAATTGGACCCAGCCCAACGTTTTTAACCGCCGTCTTCTATTCCTCAGACACATTCAAGGTCAACGGATTTAGCAGTGATGCCATGGAATGGATAAAATCGGCTTTTGGACAGAAATCAGAAATTTTTACCCCTTCGGCTCCAGGGAGCACGCAAGGAACCTATAAGCTGGTTCTTGGGAATTATGAGGATATGGCTGGAGTCAAATATATTGCAAAATCTTTTCCGGGCTTCCTCCTTAATAAAGGCGACGACGTGGGCAAGGGTGTTGCCGATTTCGGAGCTGAAACGCTGGGCCTTCCTAAACCTATGAGTTCAGATTATGCAAACCAGGATATGCATGGCTACGAAATCATTATTGCGCATACTCCCGCTCTAGAAGGTGCGACAGTGAATGGTAACGTCTTAGCCCTTGGCTATACCAAGGATTCCTTTCCCGCTAACTTTACGATGGCCATAACCGCTCTGTCGGGAATTGGTTATGACACGCCACCACTTGGCTTTATGATGCATGCACCGGAGCAGAATGAACATTTTAGCACGGGTTATTTTGTTTGGCATTCAACGACAGTCGATTTACTGAAGTCAAGATTGCAGGAGAATCTTAATAAGTTTAATCCCTAGTGGTCGATCGGGCCAGTGCAATTGATGGGGAGAAATCCTTTAGCTGGTCCGGGAATCGTCTTGATATCTATCGAACAATCGTAGAAGAATCATCAACATTCAGCTTGAGTATAACCTTGCCGGACGAAAAAGCAAAACGATCCCGGCTTTGGGATGAGCAGGAGCGTAGGAACCTGACCAATACTCAAGCTTACACTGCAGTTATTGAAAACAGATTACTCTGTGAATCCTGTTAAACCTCTGATGGCCTGTCCACCTCCTTGGATCTGTATATGAGGCGTTTCCTTGCTATTCGTTGGATCAGCTTCAAATAATAGCTTTAACGTGAACGAAAAAGGATCCCCAATGAAAAAAGCACTGGCCAGAGGCGCAGTGCTAATTTTCGTCTTAGAACTATTTAAAATTATTCGATAGTATCGTTACAACGATCCATGACCGAGCGTCCTTCGAGCTTTCTCAGGTAACGGTAGTAGTCGAACACGTAGGATGTATCGGCTTCCACTGCGTAGTCATTCGACCAGTCACTGGCGATGCTGCCAAGCATATCGAAGGTGAACGGGTTATCCGAGCTTGAGGCGATCAGATAGTTGCCTGCGAATTCAACGATTGCGACACCAGAGCTTTGGCCGAAGAACTTGGTCTTCAAAGCTGCATCGTTGAACACTTTGACTTTGCGTTCATGAACGAGATTAACCGCTTTCAGACGGGCTGAAACTGTCTTGTTATTGGAATCGACACGAACATTGTTGTCGGGATCGAATGCCGGGAACTCACTCAGTGAGTACGGAGCAGCGAGGTAACCCTTCATCTGCTCAGAAGAGACACACTTAAGATCGGACCGTGAACGAAGCTCGTAGTCGGAGCTGTAGATGTAGTTCATAACGGTATCAGCATACAACTGACGGCCAAAGTTGATGAAACCCTGGTAAGCGTCAGGCTGGCTAGTCAGGTTGACCTTCAAGATGTCTTCCATCACATTGGAAATACCGCGCAGACTGAGAAACGAGTAAGGAGCCGCGTAGTTTTTTACTGAGTAAGTGATCTCGGGGGCACCGAACAGGAAGTACGCAGCATAGAGTTTGTCAGCGCCGACACCGATCGTACGAAGCGAACCGTTCTTGGTGACGTCGTCCTGGAAGGGACGCTCGGCTTTCGACTGTTGAATAACCGCGTGGTAAAAGGTCGCGACCAACAATCCGGCTTGGTACTGATCGTTTTTAATGTCGCGGCGGATTTCATCACGCTTAGCTGGATCAAATGAGAACTTACTGAGTTCGGTGTCGAGGGTTGAATCAAAAGTCTGAAAAGCGAAAGGCAAGAACTTACGCAGCTGCATCATAGTGCTGAAACGGGCCGAGGAGTAGCCTTGTGATCCCCAGTAAGCACGACCGAAGCGTTTGTTGCTGGTCTCATAGCTGTCGTCATAGTTTTCGATCAGACTGAGTGCCACTTCCGAAGGAGTCGATCCCCGGTCATAGACGTTGCACATAGCGTTCAAACTTCTATGCTCGTCTGTACAGTAGAGATAGACAGTATTATTGGTCTTGGACAAATCAATTTTGCCGTCAGAGTAAGCAAACGCGAGGGCTGCTTCGTCATAGGCACCCCATGTGAAAGTCTCCTTCAGCTCGTCGGTAAGACTCAGGTAATCCATGACGGAAGCGGTAACGACCTGCGAACGCAGGGGGACGCCTTTTTTATCAAGGATCTTGTCACCATTGCGGTCGATAAGGTCTTCGTCAGCTTGGTAGTTGGCGGCATCGACAGTACCCATAAAGTTGTGGCGAAGGTTCAGGTTGTGACCAAACTCGTGAATCGCAACGCGATAGAGAATGGCATCGATAACCTGTTGATCCGTCATACCTTCAGTATTGCCGGCGCCAAAGCCCTGGTCAGCTTCGTCAAAGTAATGGATGGTATTTGCGTTTGCGACGTTCTTGGAAAGGCGGTTCTTTGCTTTTTCGATCTGAACGGATTCAACCTCTTTGGTCAAATCGGTCAAGTGATCGAGAGAGGAATTCACTTCGAACCTGTCTTGTTTTTGAGCCAGGTAGCGACGCTGATCCCGATCAAAGCTTTCAGGGGCCGTCGCTGTAAACGCGGCCGGGTCTGCAAGTCTTGGAGCCATAGACTTGTAGGTGTCGAGTTTTTTCAGGATATCCCTGGCAACCTTAACTTCATCGGCTTGCCTCTCGCTGGCAAGCGAGTAAAGGCTATAGGGCGCGAAAGTATATTTTGGCAAGAGAAGATGAAAGATCTCGCCAGCATCGGTGTTGTAGGATTTTTTTCCTTCAGCGCTGATTGCAGGCTTCAGTGGGGTTGAAGTGTTGGTCCATTGCTTCGGGCCTGTGCCGGGACCAAAGATCGAAGCCATTTTCGAATAGAGGTCGCTGGTCGTCTGGTTTTTGCGCACGTCGGCCGAAGCGATGTTAGCCTTGATGCGCTCAACATAGTACTTGAGGCTTGAACTCCAGATGATGGAGTTTGATCCCAAGAGTTCGCCAGTAAAGGGGTTCGAATCGGAGGGGCCGTAGCCGAGAGGAGACTCCGAAGAAGACTCGGCAACGAACTTGATGAAACTATAGCCCAAGTCACCGAAGGCAACGCCAGGGGGTGCGTCAACGATTTTAAAGCGCATTTTGATGCCGTGTTTTTCCAGCAATTGGTTGGTTCGAGCCATGACGCCGAACTCAGGCTGGTTGTATAGCCATTTTTGATCTTCCGGGAAGCCTGGGGCAAAGTAGATGATGTGCTCTTTTTCAGAGTTCCAGCGATTCATAAGGAAAGCGTTTTCCAAACGGTTGTCGGCAGCTTTGGTTTCGACAACCGTGGTGAAGTAGCCATACTTGTCAAAGAGCGGGTCCGTATCGCCAGTGAAGCGATAAGGTTTGTAATCCGCACTACCCGTCGCCGGGATGAAGGAGTAACGCACGCGGACAGTATGAGTCGTCTGCTGCGACATTGAACGTTGGATGTAGCTCAGCCAGCATTCATCCTTTAGCTTGTAGGTATAGTCGACTTCGTAGTTCACGCGGGTCGCGGTAACGGATTGAGTCTCCGGGACCAGGCTTTTCGAGACGCTTTCAAAGCAGCTTTCTTTGCCCGTGGTGTCCATCAAAGTCAAAGCGGCCTGAGAGAAATCCACCTTGAAGAAACGTTTTTTATTCCATTCGAGATAGTTGTTTTCTTCCTGATGGTTCGAGACTTTACCGCCGCTCTCGCTAAGCCGGTACTCAGAATGCTCGACATCCCAGGAATAAACAGTGCTGTCCAGGGTCTCGGCGTTTTCATCGTAGCTGTTGGCACGAATGAAGCGAAGTTTGTCTTTGGAAAATTCGAATTTTCCGGCGGTCAGGTTCGATTGAAGACCGACGAAACCAAAGCCCCCGAGGGTATCGGAAGAAACAATGGTTTCCTTAACGAACCAGGTGTCAGTATTCACCAAAGCCGATTTTTCAAAACGGTTATCGTTGATGTCAGGAACAGCCTCGGTTGGGCGGGTCTTTGCGCATGATATGGCCAAGCCGATGAGGGGCAGGCTAAGCAGTATTTTTTTCATTTCGTTTCCCTAATGTTAATCTAAAGTTTAGTTCGCGTTATAAACGAAGAAGCCGACCAACAGACCTTCAGTGAAGTTCAGCGTCAGAGCATGCGAACGTGCGCCTTCGGGAGCCAAATGCAGCTCGTAGGGTACGCTGTTCGCCGCATATCCCGGGGTCAGAAATTTTTTGCAGGATTTGACTTTTTCATAAACTGAATTGAAATCCTCGTTAAGCCCAAGTTCCACCCTCTTGGCAGCGCAGGTGATGGCAAATTGAGTCGTGTAAGGAAAGCCGCCAAAGCCCAGACCTTCAACCGATAGGATCGATTTCGTTTCCGAACGGCCTTGAACGCGCTTTCCTGCAATGGAGACGCCGCGGTTCGAGATGTAGACATCCTGAGTTTTGGCAACAACCGAAGAGCCGTTTGTCAGGTTCAACACCACACGTTCGCTGTAAGCGGCAAAATCACTGACAGGCGCTTCCGCCGCGTAAGAAATCTTTGCGTAACGAAGGCTTCGGTCGAAGGGTTCAAGTTCGATTGTGCTTGCCTCGGCCATGGGCGAGGCAATATGCAGGCCATCGACTGCAAGGGGGCCATCGAGGTCGATACGGTAGCCGGCCTCAGCCTTAGCGAGAAGACGCAAAGCAAGATTGTTGTTGGCGAATTGTGGCGATACGATGGCAGAATCAAAATACAATCCTTTGCTCGACTCGGAGAAAGAAAGCGTGACTTCTTTGCCGCTTGTGAGCGTCTCGTCATACATCCCAAAGGTTTGAGAGTAAGTCGCTTTTTCTTCCAAGGAACGGAAGCCGCTCGGAGCGTAATCGAAAGTATTGGGATTTTTAGCCTTCGCTGCATTCAAAAGGGCCTTGAAGGTGGAACTGAAAATCGTTTTTCCAAAGCCAAGGCTTGGATCCGCCGAACCCATTAAAGAGCCGTCTGCTTGAGATTCAGCAGCGATCGCAACCTTTCCGTCTAAAGTTTCGATGGTAAGGGAGTGGATAAGCTCGCCTGTATTGGCCGCGAGCCAGTCTTTGTTCTCAGATAGGACCAAAGCTTGGAAAGCACTGGTCAAGGTATAGGCGAGATCGGGAAGCAGGGGAACCTGAACACAAGCTGCAGATGCAGCCGATTCCAGCACAACGGATGGCAACCATTTCGTGGCAATGACATCGCCCGCTGGTTTCGGCGGGGCTCCAGCGGCAGCGCTGAGCCGGGTCGTGGAAAGTACGATTGCCTGAGTTTCTTCTGCAGGACTAAGAGTCCCACCTGCCTTGCACATTTGAAAGAGCAGGGCCTCGCCGCCAACGCTGAGTTGACCGGCAAAGGAAACGCCTGCCGAGATGATATTGAGTCTGTCGCTATCAACGGGAGATTTGGCTCCCTTGATCGTGACATCTCCGCGAGCGAAATTGAAGCTGAGCTCATTGCTAAGCTTTACGCCAAAGCTGTTGAGACTGCGGCCGAAATCGCGAGGCTCAACCAGAGTCTCAAGTCTTCCCGCGGCGCGGACGTCAGCCCAAGTCGCTGTTCCCGCTCTTATAGGGGCTGCCTCAGGCTTATCGAGTTGGGTGAGGGAGGAGTCGAGCAGGTCAAGACTCCAGGCACCCTGGTAGGCGCCGGCGGCAGGGGTGCGGCTTAAAACGCGGATCTCAAAGATCTTTTTTTCAGGCTTGTTAGGATCATCCTGGAATAGGATCTGAACGGTGTTGGTAAGGGCCAGGAGCCCAAGGTTGTTTCCTTTGAGAGCTTGACAGAGACCGACCGCATTGCAATCCTCAATAAGAGGGCTGGATGTCGAGTAGATCTTTTTCATAAGTCCGGCAGTACCGCCTTCAGCAGCCAGCAAAGGGGCCAGATCCGAACCGACTTTAAGGCCGAATTCCGTAATGGCGCCGAGGTAGCCGTTGCCGGCAATGATGCTTTCGACCTTGGCCTTGGTTACGCGATCATAATAGATAAAAAATGAGCCGCCGCCGTAGACACCGATCGGACGCAGATCGCTGTCGGTGGCAACAAAATCGGGTTGACCAAGCTTGTTTTCGATCTCGGATCGAGACATGGAGATATCGATTCCAGCCATGCCGGAACCTAAGATAACGGGTGAATAGATGGCGTCTGTGATAGTCTTACTTTCCTGCTCTGCGGTAGGCTCGACATACCAGCCATCAACCAAGCCCAAATCAGGGGCGCTGGGATCCTTGGGAACCACAGTCGGAGCGGGATCGGCATGTTTGTCGATTCTCTGGTCGGGTGGCGCTTTATACTGGTCTTGGCCTTTGGAGCAACCCATGCTGATGAGCACAAGGGCGAGCCCGCTTACAATTTTTTTCGAATTCATTGGCATCTCCACAAATAATCTTGGGTCCATTTCATAGGTAAACTCTAAAACTCTCTCGATGCCGATACGAAGTAACTCGTCGTTTCCACGTCGAAGAGATTCACATCGACAACCCCTAGCTGCTCAGCACGGTTGGATTCGTTATATCCAATCGCAAACTGTGTTGCCTTATTCAGCTGATAGGTCAGGCTGAGATCGAAGGAATAGTCATGATCAGGGGAATGAGAACCATAGGGAGGATCTTCATAATGCCGTTCGGTCCATTGATTGCTGCCACTCAACGACAGGTCGCACGGTAAGGCAAGAGAAAGTTCAAACAAAAGCCCCAACCGATAAAGGACCACGGTCGAACCGCTATCATCTTTGGTCAAGGTCTTATATTGATTGATATGGTGTCGATAAAAAGGCCGAAGCAGGGCCGATACCTTGCCGAGAGTTCGGGTGCCGGTCAGGCTAAAGCCGGCGACCGTCGTTAGCTTCTGATCCTGGGAGAATTGCGAGATGGGCAGGGTGGCATCCAGGGCCGTGGATAGGCCCAAGCCTGCTGGTCCTTCCTTTTCAGAATAGATGGCATAGCTGGCGCGCAGGCTGGTGTCAGCAAGTTGAACATCGTCCTCTTTGGGATCAACTTTATAAAGCTTCGATATCCTCTGGATAGCGGCGACCGAAAGCTTCGGGTTGAACTTATAACGAGCGGTAAGGTTCAAAGTCGTTAAAGGATCGGTGTCGGCCTTTGCGCCCATGCTTTGCGTGAGATCGACCCGAAAGGATGGACCGAATTTGGCTGCATCCTCGGTAGAACTTGCATTGACAATGTCCTGATCCGATGGCGCTTCCCGTTTGCCGGGTTCAATGATAGGCGCCGGTGATTCGACAGGTGCCGGCCCAGCAGGTGGTTCAAGCGTCTGGGCATTAAGTTCTGCAAAGGACCCAAGCAAAAGGCCGATGAGCACCCCGTGTTTTGGTTTGATAGACCGCATATACATGTTCCTTAGAGTCTATGATTTGCGATGTCCCTGTCCGGTTTGACAGTTCAATCGCCTTGTTCCACCTGACGGATTGAGAGCCCAGATAAGTCCAAGACCTCTATTTGACGTGGGGCGCGCCGAGGGCAATCTAATACCTTAGCTGACTGGCCAACAACTACCAAAATCCTCCTGCCAATGCAGTATATTCTTCTAGGATTTCGCATGGGATCCTTAGTAAATTAGTCATCCTGAGCAGAATTCACAATCACGCCTACCAATTAAGTGACCAGGACTCAAACGCAAAAAGAATCAAGCGGCGATCCTGGGAAGAGCACCCATAAGGGGGAGATAAACTGTCGCAAATGAAAAATTAATTTTACGCCGTGCAGCCTGCTCTTTTTCTCGCGGCCTGATACTTTTGTCAAGGACTTGAGAAGGCTTAGATTGTAAAAGATCAATATTTATTCGTAATCAATATCATGTATTCCCGAGGGCTGAGACCTATGGTCCTTGACTCGTGCCCACTGATTTGCTGCATGGATTCAGGCTTGGAAAGCGAAAGGGCATCTCTCGTCCATGCCAGGAAAAGTGCTTTGCCTTCGGACGCGAAGGCTCAGAAGAGGACGGGAATATTTCCGTCCTCATTCTCTGAGGTATTCAGATTTTATGGCGGGTGATGAGGGCTGAGAGAGCGAGGGCGAATGCAAATAGCGTTTGAACACGCTAAATTTTTAAAGTCGCCGATTCAAAAATTCCAAGCAAGGCTACCGTTGCCGTCGGCTTTTGGTGATCATGGGATGCTGACGACAGGAGATCCCGAGCTTCAAAGCGAGCGGCCTGGGGTGCCTTTAATATCAGTTCGCTGCCAGTCGCGATGGCATTTTCAAGACGGTGGTGGAGCGATAAAGCCCGTTTATGCACCTTGCTCTCGGTATAGGTGATCGCTTTTTCCAAGGCCTCTTTGCCGTTTTCAATTTCTTTGCGACGCAGAAAAGCCAGAGAGAGGTTGTAGAGCAATACTGATTTCAATTCCCCCTCGCTGTCATTTAGGGATTTCAAAGCGTTTTGGTAAAGGATCAGAGCCTGGTCGAAGCGTCCTTCCCTGATTTTCAAAACGGCTTCATTGTTCGTCTTGGTAATGAATTCCCGTTTATTTACTGATTTATCGGCCAACAATTCCTTTGTGCCCTTGATGTCGTTGTTCAAAAGCTTTAATTTCAGGCCGGCATTGATCACCAGTTCGCTTGACGCATCGAGAGCCTTGGCATCTTCGAGATGGGTAAGTGCGACTTTAAAATCACCGAGGGATGCCCTGATCTCCAGGAGACTCAGGTGAATCGTCAGATTCTGTGGCGATTTTCGTTTAGCGTTTTCCAAAAGCTTGATGGCAAGTTCGCCTTCATTGAGTTTGAACAAGACCTTGGAAAGCAAAATGAGTTTGCCAATGTTCGGTTTGATACTTCCCAGCTGCTCCTCTTCCTCCTTCGCGGCCTTTACCGCCTTGAGGAGAACGGCCTTGGCCTTTAGGTATTCCTTTTCATAAAAGTAGATCATGCCCTCTATATAGCACTTTCTACTGAGCAGAACGTCCTTGCTGCTAAAATGCTTTTTCTTGAGAAATTTCGCGAATGTTAAATCACCCTTTTCCAGGGATTGCACGATTTTTTCTTCGATTGATTTTCTTTCGGTCGGCGTGCGAATCTGTTGTAGAGAATAGGCGGTCGCCATCAAAGCATGCTCTTCGCGCATGGGTTTGGTAATGATCTGACTGATATGCATATCGGCCAGAAGCTGAGCCTCGGGTTCCGTCATCTTTCCAACGGCGATAATGATGGGGATCTCAGTCAATCCAATTCCCCTTAACCTCTGGACAAATTGAGACCCGCTGAGATCAGAGCCCCGCTTGGCCCAATCGCAGATAATCAAGTCAGGCTTATCGGCTTTTGTTTTCGATAAAAGCTCGGAGAAACTGCCCAGCTCGATTGGATCCTGAATGCCAATTTTGCCTAAGACGCCACGCAGAATCTTGCGCTCAGTTTCATCGCCTTCTTTAAGATAGACCTTGGAAAAACCAAGTTTGTCAGCTAGCGAGCCACCTTTTTGAAGCAGCGCTCCCGGGTATTTCGCCTGCAGGGCATCGATGTGTTTATCCAGTGACTCGATCGAATACTGGCGAGCCTGATCCATTAACTCTCTTCCGCTTTTGAAATCGCCGGTGAGAAATAAGGCTTCCACCACTCGAATTGTGTAGTCGAGCTTTTCTGGGAAAAGCTTCAGCAGTGATTTTTCAAGAGTCAGCAGATCGTCATAAACAAAATATTTCTTTAGATAGTTGCGGAGAAAAAATGCGGCCATTTCCGCTTCGGGCTTGGCCTTAAACATCTCTACCCTGGCGAGAAAATCCGTGACGATCTCATGAGCCCGGCTCAGTTCAGATGCCGGCGGCAGTGCCGGTACCCAGAGCAAAGCGCCGAGCGAGAAAAATTTCGGGATATAAGCCAAGGCATTTTTATCAACGAGCAGGGCGACGCGCGGTAACACGCTTTGGTCTTCACTGTCGTAGATCGACCTAAGAACCATCTCAGCTCGGTCTATGGCAGAGACCTCAAGCTCTAAAAATAGGAAATGATCCTTTTCCAGCTCCTGGTCTTTAAGATAGACGACGGCATTTCGATAAGTCTTGACCTTAAGGAATCCGGCATCGAGAAATGATTTGACCAAAAGACCCCTTTCCTTGAGGGCCGGGGCCAAAAAAACGATAGTCGCCGTCCTATCCATAACTTTCGCTAAAAGCAATTCAAGATCTGCCATCTTTAATCCTCTACGATGCAACCGCTTTCTTTCAGAATCAATTCCAGCATATTAATAGGTGGAGCTTGCTTGGCCAAAACAAAACCCGTCCGCCAAAGATCCATAAACCCTTCATGAGAAAGGGCCTGGCTGGAGTGTACGGCCTTGAGCAAAACCTCCTGCTGGCTTTCCAAAAATACTATTTTATAGCTCCCGCCGACTTTGATTTCGCTCTTACAAAGCAATCCTATTCCCTTGATGCAGACGTCTACCGGAAGGAATTCGATATCGGCCTTTTCATCGAATTCGCATGGCAGGAGACGGCATTGCATATCGCCAAGGACGGCAAAGCGAAAATCGACTCGGAGTTCTTTGCTTCCCTTTCTACTCATATCAGCTTTCCTTCTTGCGTTTCCCATGGCGTATGAAGACATTGCGATGACCTTTGAGAGCGGGCTCAGCCGCTTGCCTTTAAGCGGAAAGGCACGACTTAATTTGGGTGCTCGTCCCAGAGCTGCGCTTTAGGGTCTTGCATGACCAAGACCGGCACCAGGGGTGAGGACCCAGCAAATGTCGGTCTTGATCTGAAATATTAGCATAGGTTTTCAGGATTCCCGCTCATCCTCCGCTTGACCAACTGTTTTATTAGAGGCTTGCCCACTTCTCTGTTCCCTTCCCAGTCGTCAGGAGCTGAATTGAGTGCAGCAGCCTTCCTTAGAGCCCCTGGCATAATTGAGTTTAATAAGAAATAAAAAGAATTTTATGGAAAGCTCGAAGCGGAATGAGGGGGGCCTTGGCGGCTGACTCTTTGTCCAGCAGCTTCGGGAGCGCTTGAGATGCGCAAGATCCCGCGATTATCGAGCCGTTGGTCTCGGTCATCGGCGATGATCAGGAACTCTTTTTCAATACCGGACTGCCGAGGGCCGCTCAAAATCGCCAAGAGGTTGCAGGCCACCGACCCGGGGGATCATGTCAACAAACTTGATCTTATTCTTTTTTTGTTGAATTGGGGCAATCGCCTTAGCAAAGTCCTGAATCACATTATTGCTCTGATACTTCGCTGGCAAGTCCATGAAGATATCGTTGATAGCGATATCGGTAGCCTGCAGATCATTCTTGACTGTCGGTTCCATCGGGGTTTGGAGATTATTCCGCTCCTGCCGGCGAAACCGGTCCAGCTCAGATTCCTAATCCCCCGGATTGGGCAGGTCACCCGAGCGGCAAAGAAATCAATTCAAGAGAAGGCCATTTAGACTTTCGGAAGTTTCGATTGCGGTGGTCGAAAGGCGCTCAGACTCGGCTGCCAGAAAAGCCTGAAATTCTTCGATTTCAGTTCTTTTTTCATTGGATTTGGCATTGACGGAAAGCGTGATCTTCCGAATGCTTTCGAGGCAAAAATCTTCGGTCGAACCCGAGGCGCAATTGGCAGCTGATCTAAGGCTGCCATGGATTGCTTCGGCCAGCTGGAAAAGTTCCAGAATTTGCGCTTCGGTTTGCGAGATTAGGTCTTGCGCCGCTTGAATTTTGTCGCTTAAGGGTGAAGGGTCGTGCTCTAGAAGCAGCGCGTCAGCTTCCAGGGCCTGCTTGTGCATATCAAGTTTTGTGATCATGAGGTCAAGTGTTTCAGGCGCCGTATTGAGAGCGTTCCATCGAGAGGTCAGTGCAGCTGTTTCTTCAAGGGCCGCAGCCAGGGTGTCAATGGTAAGAAATTCCTCCTTCAGTTGATCGGATAAGCGGCTCAGAGCGGTCAAGCTAGGACGCGTGATGGGCGGGGACACTTCGAGCCTACAGGTTTTATACAGAGCACTTTCACTGCCTATGAGGGGCGTAATTACATAAGTTAAATGAGGGAGGGCATCGGCAGTCGTTGTGTACTCTAGAGTTTCAGCTGTCGTATTCTTGGACACTCGATAACTATAATGAGTCGAGCCAATGCGAAGATTGACAGTTTGACTCTCGGGATTGGACTGGCAATTGAATTTCATGACCAGAGAAAGGGTAACAGTAAGCGAAGCCAGACTTTTAGGAAGATTGCTGGAAAGTGGATCGACAGGAATTGCAAAGGATCGGGGTCGGCACGAGTTAACATGGTCTTCGACATCGGAACCGCAAAATTCCGGACTTTGCGCGAAAATGTTTTCAGCCTGAAGTGCCGGCGCTCTATTGAGGACCAAAAGGCCAAATAGAATCGGCAAGTAGATAGTTTTCATGGGAGCCTCAACACAACAGATAGAAGCAGCTTGGAATAGCGACAATGAGCCTCTTTGCAAGTACCAGGCCGCTCTTAGAATCAGCGGTTTCAAGGGAAGGCTTCAGACCTTCCCCCTTGAGCCCTGAAAGTCAAAGCTCTTTACCTTCGAGGATCGCATGGGCACGCTCGTCAGCCTCGGCCGCTACCGCCATGAAGGCCTAACGTGCTGATTGTTTGTTCGAGACAACGATTCCCCATTTGAAAGCTGTGCTTCAAAGCCGAACTTGATTCCGATCTATGGACAGAAAAAAATGACTATACCTGTGACCCCGCTCGCCCCTGACTTAATACTCCATTTTGACTGTCTTGACCGAATCACTCTCTAGGCCCAACGATAATAGGCTGAGGCACTGCATGGGCTTGCGCGCGTTTAAAGATCGCTTTTCGTGTTGATAAGGCAGCCAAGAGCAGAGGTATGGGATTGGATGGGACATATCCCATCAAGCACTCATCACCACCCCTCGAAGGCCAAATTCCAGTGATGTAAAAATCATCATTAAGATTGAGGAGTGATTGCAGAATGAAAGCAGCGAGACAATTGAGAATCGAAACCGGGCGGCTCATCATTCGTCCGTGGACCAAAGATGACTTGGAAATCTATAGGACAATGGCCAACGATATAGGTTTCACCGCCTTTAGCCTGCCTGGGCAATTTTTCACTAAAAATGACGAAGAAATCTTAAAAAGGATTCACCAGCGCATCAGCCTCTTCGATACTACGGGCCTTGGAAAATTTATCCTTGAGGACAGCGCGACCCTGGAATTTATTGGGACCTGTGGAATGGAGCCATACTCGCTGATGGACATGGACATCGTCGAGCTTGCCTATCGGCTGCGACTGAAATATTGGGGCAAAGGCCTTGCAACGGAAGCCGCTGCCGCCGTCATTAAATATGGTTTGAAAGAATTAAATCTCCCCAAGATTCATGCTTTTTCACTGCCTCAAAACGCTGGTTCCATTAAGGTTATCGGCAAGCTCGGATTCAATTTCGCGGGCGAGTTCTATCATGCCGGGCATCTCCACTGCCTTTATTTGTATGGGCAGGGGGCTAAAGAAAAAGCGAAACCTAGTATAGTATCGCTCCATCACGGCCAGGTGAGTATTCCAATGGGCAGCGAGGCTAAGGTTCGAGAGTTTTACTGCAATTTTCTTGGACTCCATGAAGTGCAAAAACCTGAGTCACTAAAAGGTCGAGGCGGATTGTGGCTTCAGCTTGGCGACCAGCAGATTCACTTCGGTGCAGAAGATGTGGTGGATCGCCTCGCCAGCACATTTCATTTAGGCTATTTGGTGACCCATTTAAATAAATGGAAAGAAAAACTCATCCAGGCTGGCATCGAACCTTTGGAAGGCATTCCCATTCCTGGATATGAGCGAATTGAGTTTCGAGATCCATTTGAGAATCGAATTGAGTTTCTAGAGAAGCAGGTGGATTGAAACGGCCACCATCCTGTTGCCAACAAGCAAGTGCTTAAGTTCAACGACGTTGCAGTTGAACTTAAGCAGCTCGCGGGTTAGGTCAGGCAGCCTGCCGGTTCTTCAGGCCGATAGCTGCGAGACTTTTTTATCCTGGTCTTCCAAGATTAGCGCAGCCGGCAAAGAAATCACGAATTTAAAGGGCGTGAAAGACAGGCCCTGGGTCATGGGGTCCAATTCGATGCGGATGTCTGATCCCTGTTCTTTGAGAAACACGCGCACCGCATCCATCCCAACCCCTCGCCCTGAAGTCTGCGTGACGACTTCCGCAGTGGAAAGGCCGGAATGGAAAATGAGTGCCGCGACGGTTTCACGGGGCGTGTTGTTAAGCGCGGGGAGCAGACCGTTAAGCACACCCTTTTCATAGAGTTTATGCAAAGCGAGTCCCCGGCCGTCATCGCTGATCAGCAGTTCAAATACGGGGCCACGTCGCCGATATTCAAAGGCGATCGTCCCGCGTTCCGGTTTCCCCAGCCGCAGTCGGTCTTCGGGCATTTCAATGCCATGATCCATGCAGTTTCTAGCTATATGCATAAAGGATAGGTTCAAGGCCTCTGATAACTTAGAGTCGAAATACAGAGCCTCATCTACATTTGCGATCCTAGGCATTGGCTTGTGAAGATCGTTCACCAGTGAAGCCAGCGTATCGAGCGTTTCGCATACCAGCTCCTGGAAAGAAACATAGCTGATGATTTTCAGTTCGTCGCGCAAATGACTCAGTTCCGGTGACGGTTGGCTCTCGGCCAGGCCTTCGACTTTTCTAAGCAAACTCGTAATCATTTGCTTTTCGATAATTAAAGACCCAGCCGGAACATTGGTTCGTTCCTTGCCTCGCCCGGATAGCTTACTCTCGTTGATTTCTACATATCGAATAAGCGCATGTTCGACCAGTTCGAGGTTCTGAAGCTGCTGTGCGACATTCCATTCTGCCTCTGTGTTTTTACGAAGCTGCGCGTAGACCTGTTCCGCAGTATGAGCGGCATCGGTAATCATTGTGAAGTCCAGGGCGCGGGAATTGCCTTTGATTGTATGCAAATGGCGAAATAAGCCGGCGACAAGCTCACTTTCATAGCAGGAGGCATGGACGATCAAATTCCGGATCTCACTCAGGTGCCTTTGGGCAGAGCTAATGAACCCATCAAATCTTTCCGGCGAAAGATTTATAATACGCGAAATGATTTCAAGCTCTTCTTTTTGCTTTGCCGATTCCGACTCAAGGGCCCGGAGCTTACTTACGTCCTGCGCCGTAAAGAGAACCTTTTCGACGATTCCCGCGTCATTCTTGATTTCGTTCCAGTTCATTTGAATGGTTTTGTGCTCACCATCTTCGGCCACGAAGACCATCTCGCGCGTTAAAAGATGCGAGTTGGTTTCAAAACTCAATGAATCCTCACCGATGATCATGTCCAGAGCGGAAGTGACTTGATCCACCTTATCTACCCCGAGGGTGGAGTTCTTAAAGATGGTGTCGAGAATGCCCTTCCCAGCGAAGTCGGAGGATTCGAAAATCGTACACATAAAGTCAGAGTATTCGTGGTGAATACGATTGCCGGTAATCACCGTGCAAACTCCCAGATCCATGTTCTGGAGCATAGCATCGAGGTCGCTCGTCTTTTGGTTTAATGCTAAGGTCCGTTGCTTCACAAGTTCTTCCAAGTGCTCCTTGTGTCCCGTCACTTCTTGATAAAGACGGGCGTTTTCCACAGAGATAGCCGCTTGCGAGCACAGCATTTCCAATACAATCATCCGATCGGCCGTAAAAGCCCCTGGAATAAGATGATTTTCGAGGTAGAGGACGCCGACGAGATGGCCGTGCTTAATCATCGGCAAAAAGAGCACTGATTTTGCCTGCTTTTTCTGGATATAGTCATCAAACACGAAAGAGGTCGACGCTAGGGCGTCGTCTATAAGTATTTTTTCCTTGGATCGCGTGACATAATGGAAAATTGATTCTGGAAGTTCGGTCGAGGTGAGCGGAGTCTCTCTCAGTTTAACTTCAATATGCTGGCCGGTCGTGGCTTCAGCCACTATTTTGAAAGTCTCTCCTTCCGAAAGGATCAAAAGGCCCCGCACGGCGCCGGCGTTTTCGATCACTATTGTCATGAGACGGTCGATCACTTTATTGAGATCCATTTCCTTCGAAATCGCCTGGGATGCCATAATCACTGTCATCACGTCGATGTCCGCACCGGAGGCTTCGCTGTCGTATTGCTTGTTGCGGCGTATAAACGGAATCAAGCGCGGATAGATGTGCTCAAGCTGTTTTGCTTTTGCGTTGGCACCCCAGCGAAGGTAGCACGCACGGGATTCGGCAAGGTAGCTGTAACCGATGAACTCAAAGCCATTGGTAAGATAAAACTGGGCCGCCAACTCCGTCGCAAGGGCTTCATTTTGCAGAAAACCGTTCTTATGCGCAGAATGGATCGCTTCGTCATAGGCTCGAATAGCATCTGGTACCCGCCCCTCCAAGGCAGCGATTTCGGCGTTCAACAAAGTGAGTCGGTTGTGGTAATTCTCAGGGCAACCCTCTGCCATCAATTGCAGCTTTTGCAAAGGACCGTTCAATGCTTCGAGAGTTTGCTGCAGGCTCTTGTTCCCCGATTTTCGTTGCAGGGCGATCAGAGTCAAAGCGTGGTAGAAAAAGAACGATGTGACCATGAGAGTGCCAGGTGCCATCATCTGCACCCCCGCCAGGCCAAATTCCTTGGCCTCTTCATAGTGACCGAAGAGGAATGCCACCTGCTGCTTGAAAATGTTATAGGCACCAATAGCCGGGACAAAGTTCATCCTTTTTATCAGTGCTAAGCGATCGACCTCTGACATTTCATTGTCGGGAGAGCTGGGGTTGGGTTCAGGGTCCCGAAGACTCAAGACGACTTGGCGATAGAGCCTTATCCCATTGTAAATGGGCTCATTTCGGATGCCTTTGATAAATACCAGATACCGTTCTGAAAATTGCAGACATTCTTCGAGGGAACTGCCCTTCATGTAGGCGTGAATTCCACTCCAAAACGCGAGATGGCTGCACCAGGAGAAGTTACCGGTCTCGTGACATACGTCAAACGCTGTCTCAATTATGGGAAGGCTTAAGTGTACAGGTTGGTGCCAGTGGTGAAGGAAAACAGCGTAAAAGAATTTAAAGGATCCGGTATAGGCGCGGCTGTTGAATTTTTCATCCAGCTTCACGGCAAGATCTCGGAATTCCGAGCTTGCCCTGAGATCACTTCTCTCGACAATCAAAATCCGGGCATAAACAAGGTAGTTCATGCATGATTTTTCGATCGGTCCATAAATCAATGAGTAATTGGTAACCCGAACGACCACCAGCGGATTTAATCGCGATTTCGGACGAAGGATCGATACGTTCATCTGAACGTCAGTCAATATATTATTGATAACTTTGGCATTTTCATCCGACGCGAAAGGAACGCTGACCAATTCATCGACAGTCCGACCGCCGATATTGCGTTCAATGTCCATCCGCTCCGCTTCATACAGAACATTCAGATCGGTTTCGGAATCGGGAAAATGGATATCGTAAAGCTGGAGGGCCTCAAAACCGGTTTTTAAGGCATCTTCCAACTTTCCTGCGAGTTGGTAGAGACGCATGCAAAGAATGTAAATCTTTACCTTATCGGCTTTATTCGATGCATGATTGAGAGCGACGGCAGCAAAGCTCGCCGCGCGGTCGTAGTCGCCAACGAGAAAGGTGCAATCCAGGAGCTCCAGGTAGAGCTCATGTGTCTCAGCATAGCCTAAGGTCATGGTTTCCAGACTTATGCAATCTGCGGCAATGGAAAAGTATCCAGCCGCGGCCTGATAAGCCGAGGACATTCGGGCTTTGTTCCCGGCTCGGTAATTGAGGCGACGCAGCAGGGATATTTCGGCGGGAACAGTAATTCCCTTTTTCCCGCGATTCAGCTGCGCGATGATTCCAAATAGATTCGTCTCGATCTGCTCGTCGCTGAGACTGGCGAGCAGAGCCCTTCCTATTCTTAAATGTTCCGCTTCCCGCTCCTGCTCGGATAGCAATGCGTAGGCCGCCTGCCAGATATGTTCATGGGAAAATTTGATAAATTCAGGGGTCTGAACCACGTATCCCAGGTTCACGGCATCGATCGTTTTTCTGAGCGCATCTTCGAGGGATAGCCCGGTGATCGCGCTCACAAAGGTCAAGCTTACTGTGCTCCCGAAGCAGGCCAGCTGCTTTAAAACGAGTGTCGTCGCCTCCGGCAGACGATTCATTTTTCCAAGCATGATCACGGCTACATTTTCAGAAAATTCCCTCAGACGGACCCGATCAATGTCCCAGAGCCATTCACCCTTCTGACGATCTAAGCTAAGGACATAATCTTCGTATAGACCTTTGAAAAATTGAATGGAAAATAGCGGTATACCCTCGGTTTTCTGGTAAATGACCTCCGAAAGCTCTCGAGTTCTCTCGCCCTGAAATCCAAGGGTCTCCTGGACCAGCTGATCCAGGTCACCGCGTAGGAGGGGCTTGAGGGCGATGGACTTGACAAGATTATGAGCCTTTAGCCGCTCCAGCAGCTGATGAAAACCGTGCTCCGAATCTGGCCCTTCACTTCGATAAGCGCCTATGAAAAGCAGGGGGGGTCTTTCGCGGGCGGTCAGCAGGAGTTCCAGTAATTGCAGGCTGGCGCTATCGATAAACTGCAAATCGTCGAGGATGAGAACCAGGGGATGCTCGGGTTTCGCGAATACCCTCAGAAATTGAAAAAAGGCCGTCTGGAAGCGGACTTTTGCCTCTTTGACAGGCAACGTGGGCAGCGGTTCCTGTTTCCCTAACACGAGTCCTAAGTCTGGAATCAAATCAATAATAAGCTGCGCGTTGGGAATTAATGCTGTGTTTAGCTGGTCCCGCCAGTAGCTCAATTCCGTGCCGCTCTTATATAGCAAATGCTGGAAAAAACCCTGAAACGCCAAGGCTATAAGGGCATTCGGACTGTCGCGATGGAAGGGATCGAATTTTCCGGAAGCGACGATGGCGCCAGACTCTGTCGCATATTTTTGGAATTCACCCACCAACGCTGATTTACCAGTCCCAGCGGCTCCTGAGACGATAAAGCTATCCGATGTGTTTGCGTTTTTGAGATTGAGTATCGCTGCCTGTAATTGAGCGCTTTCGTCAGCGCGTCCGAAAAGTTGATCGGGAATGGGCAAAGTCTTGAATCGATCGAAAGTTCCGAGATCGAAGGCTTCTACTTTTCCTGAACTTTTCCATTGTTCGAGACAGACGCGCAGATCCCCTTCCAGGCCTGAAGCTGACTGATAACGTTCTTCAGGCGATTTTTGCAGGAGTTTATAGACAATGGCCGCGAGAGGATCGGGAATGTGGGCTCCCTGTTCCGTGATGGGGCGCGGCGTTCGCGCAACGTGGCAATGGATCCATTCCATCGGGTCCGAGGCCGTAAAGGGCAAGATACCTGTTAACATTTCATAGAAGCTTATGCCCAGGGAGTAGAGATCGCTTCGAAAATCGACGGAGCGATTCATCCGTCCTGTTTGCTCAGGCGCCATGTAGCCAAAGGTTCCCGTCAGCTCTTCGGAGTTTGCCTCGCTTCGCGTTTCAATATCCGAATGGGAGGCAATGCCAAAACCAAAACCCGTGAACCATGCTCGGTTGGACTTGGCATCAAAGAGAATATTTGCTGGTTTGATATCGCGATGAATAATATGAGCCGCGTGAATCTTGCTTAGCTCTTGGGCCAGCTCTATGGACAACCGCAAGAAAGCTAAGGGGTCCATAGGTCGACCCATCATGCGATTCAAGGGCTCGCCTCCCGGATCCTGCAAAACTAGAAAGGTTTGGCCATTGACGCATACAAGGCGGAGCGGCTGGGCCGCGAAATCGGGTTTCAGCTGCTCCCGGTGGCCATATTCATTTTCAAGTTTCGCAATACCTAATGGGGTGGGTCGATCCGAGGAAAAGGCAAGAACAAGCAAGGGTCGGGTACGATCCGTGTTCTCAAAAGCTCTGTATAGGATCAGGTCTCCATCCACGTGGAGCTCTTCGCTGAATGTGTACCCTTGAATGCCTGCCATACTGAATTTCCCCGAATCAAACGAATGGTAAAATTTGATCACAATGGACTGCTCACGACCCCTCGGAAAAGCCCTTCTCGAGAACTGGCTGTATAAGGAAACCATCAATGTTCGGCTGTTGCCGCTCAAAATCTTCGAGTAGTCCGAATCTGGATTGCCTTGTACTAAAACTTTATCATGAACAGCTGGCGCTGTCCCCAAAGACAAAAGGGAATAGTCTACGCTAGCAGTATTTTTTGCAATTGAGATCGAGTCGGTGAAAAATTTGAGGAACACTTAGAGGCTCTGAAGTTCGGGTCATTCCAAAAAAGTATGGACAAGGGAAGGGTTGTGCCTGGTTTTCAGGAAGGGTTTCATCTCATCGGGCCATCGGGCCATCGGGCCATCGGGCCATCGGGCCATCGGGCCATCGGGACATCGGGAGCGGAGTGCAGGCCTATTGCCTTCGAAGGAGGAGCTTTGCGGGTTGGGTAGGGAGGTCTTTCACCTCCCTGCCCGACGATGCGACCTAGGGGATCATCTGCTAGTTTTTACCCATTTTTTTCTCATCAACACATTCGCAATCATGCCGCCAAACTAAGGTTTTCCGCCTGCAGGCAGCTGATAGGCAAGGTAATCACGAATTTGAAGGGACGGCGTCCGGACTCCGTTTTTAAGCCTGTGAAGGCGATCGAAATGCTGCCGTGCGCCTCGAGGATATAGTTCTTCACAATATCCATGCCCATGCCTCGACCCGAGATTTGAGTGAGCGTTGCGGCTGTCGAGACTCCCGGTATAAAAATTTCATTACCGATTTGATCGTCACTCTTCGGACCCGGTTGCACGCTACGGGATGCAAGAGCGGCCAGGTTGAGTCCGGCCCCATCGTCCGACACTACGATTACTATTTCATGAGCCGTTACTGAACTTTCTATGATAATTTTACCTCTTGGGTCTTTACCCAATTTTTTGCGCTCTTCGGGCAATTCGATGCCGTGATCCAAAGAATTACCCAGAATCTGAGTGAAGAGGCTGATCGACATCGAATCCATCTCGTTCTTCAAGCGAAGGGGGACGCCCTCGTAGGCGATGTATGGCATCGGCTTCAAAAGCTGTTCAGCGGTCTTGTTGAGGTTTCGTACGGTCGGCGCCAGAACCTCTTCAAGGGTGGGAAAGAAGCGTTCCAGTCGTTTCTGTCTGGCCAATCTCAGGAATCGACGCTCGATCTCAAGTTCGTCCTTAAGCTCTTTGTAAAGACCATTCAGATTATCGAGCAGATCATCCTGGCTAGCATTGCGATTCGAACCGAGACGGTTTGAAACGATCTCAATGTAGTCCTCTTGAACAGCTTGCAGACGAAGCATACCGTCCATAAGTCGTTTGGCGTCGGGTTTGGGATTTTGGTCCGACTTCAACTCGGCGAGATAATTTTCCAGTTCATGGGCTACTTCGGCGATGTACACCAATCCATAGGTACGGGCATTGCCCTTGATCGTGTGAATCCTGCGGAAAATAGGCCGGATATCAATTGTCGAACTATGTTCAAAATTTTCAATCTCGATTCTGCTCTGATCGATGAGTTTTACTGTGTCTTTGGAGAACCTTTCGAAGTTGGCGGGCGAGATTGCCAAGACCTGTCCGACAATTTGAAGGTCTCTCTGTGTCTTCTCTGTTTTTAACTGCATGGCGCGCAGCGTGCTGACATCTCTAAGGACGACCATCATCTTCTCGCATACGTCGTCACCGCTGAATAAGGGTATCCAATCGATCTCGAGGGTTTGCAGACCTTTGCTGTTCTGACGCTTGATTTCCCTTGGCAGAAGGTGGCTATTGGCCCCAAAGGATAAGTCGTCGCCGCCGATCGAAATCAGGACGGTTTCCTTCATCTGATCTTTCTTATCCTGAGAAAGGTCGGTTTCTCTAAATAGAATTTCGAAGGGGTCCTCGTTTGCGATCTTGTCGGTATCCAGGATCTTCTTCAGGTAATCGGAGAATTCAGGGCTAATTTTGCCTTCGGGATTGATTGAAAAAATCCCTTGATCAAGACTTCTCAGCATGTTGGAAAGATCGCGGTCGAGTTCGACGTTGCGTTGGTTGAGGATGGTGTTCGACGCCTTCATGGCTGTCATATACTTATCGCCAAGGCCTAAGGACATGAGCAGGGCTTCCATGGATCCACCCAGCTGCACGGCCATCGAGGTGATGATATTGGCTGGTAAGACCCCATGAAGGGAAAGAACCGTGATCATGACGCCTGCGAAATAAGCAGTCGCGGCTAGGAGATAAAAGTAAGCGGGGCGATAGCGTTTGAAACATAGGTAAATGGCCATGGACTGCGTCCAAACAAAGGACAGCGAACCCAGCATGTTGACCAATGCGAGGGGTGTGACGGACCGGTTGACCCAGGGGAGTATGCCCGCAAAAAGTACCAAACCCACGGTAAGATAGAAGCTCCAGGTCAGGAATTTTTTGTTGATGAACTGATCGAGCGAAAGAAAGCGCCTCGTCGCCAAAATCCAAAAGGTCAAACCCAATGAAATAAACAGTGCCATGAATCGCTCGCCCTCCAGGGTTGATTCCGGGAGTATGTATTTGAGCAGGAGATTATGGTCAATGGCGCAGACAGAGAGGCTGAAGAAGCATCGAAGCGAGTAGTATAGGTAGGCCTTGTCCTGCGTGCGTGAAAAGAGAAAAATGTTATAGATCGCCAAGGCTAACACGATGGACCAGGCGACGAGTATTCCGGCTTCGTAAAACTGATTTGCCTTGTTTATAACAGTCTTGGATCCGACGATCATTTCGAAGCGGCTGCCTTCACTTTGCACTATAAAACTGGATTTTCCAGGCGGCAGGCGCAGTTCGACCGTTGGGGCCAGGTAGGGAATTTCGCGTTCGCCGAAAGGTGATCCCCAGCCCAGAACGAATTTTTGCCCATCTGCATCCCTGTCTCCTGGCAGGAACAGCATTTTAATAAACGTACCACGGTCGAACTGAGTATGGACAATAACTTCGCTGCTCGATGGATTGTCGAAGCTCCCGCGGAACCAATACTTACCCTTAAGGTTGAGAAGAGTTTTCTTGTCGGCCTTTTGGAAGTCCTTATCGAATTCTCCCGCACGGATAGGATCGAAGTCCATTTGAGTCTTCGAGCCGGCCACCCATTCAAGATTAAGTGTGACGTTAGTCCGATCCAAGGTTTTCGCTACGGAAATGGGTACGGGTTCCGCGAAGGCTTGACCGGAGAGAAAGGCGTAAAAAGTTAATAGTAAAGCGAACAGGGGAACCTTGAGCGTATTGAATGTGTGCCATCTTTTCATCAAAGCGTTTCTCCGTTAAAGCCCAGGCTACTAGGCCGATGTCCAACGAAGGGTGTTTCGGCTTAAAATGCCTAATCATGAGCGGGTACCGGAGAAGAGTGCTTGAATCGGGCCAAAAATTTTCTAAAAACCAGAGCGAAAATATAAGCTTAGTATCAAGCGAACGACGCGATGAAGGCGGCAAACGTATGTGCGAATTTCCCAGTTTCCTTCCTATCCCGAGACAATTGCCTGCCAGCCTCACCGCTTTCAACCTAGCTAATTGATTTCGCTTTTTGACGTATTGCCAGCTACAGCCTGACTCCGACTCGGATCATTGCAATACTACCGACAATTGACAATTCGAGGCTACCCATCCATGGCGCGGCCATCATGAAAGTGAAAATTTCAACTTGCCGGGGCTTGCCTTCAGCAACCTCTTGCACGATAGGGTAGTATGAGTTCAAACATACCGCGATTGATCTGGGCGGGGACCGACTGCAGGAAGTTCATATGGTGCTGAAGCATATCAAGCGATTCCGGGGATTGCAGAATGCTTTTTAGCGAAACTTTAAGTCCGTCGATTGTGCCTTGATTCCATTTCTCGCTCGGAAGGAGGTAAACGCGATTGTTGTGAACAGTGATCATCTGGAAGTAAATCAGAACGTCTTTGTTTTGTTTGGAAGCCCCTAATTTCTTCCAATCCTTAGAAAATAGAACCTTCTTACTCGCGCATTCATTAGTCTGAGCCGTATCAAGGCACAGGTAGACTCCGTAGTCTCTGGAGTTGGCGTCACGGGGTAGGATTGCGTCGAAAGATTTTCCGGCAAATATCTCAAACGCACTGATTCGGTTCCCAGGCTGATGGGTCTTGCTTCCCGTCAAAGGTTCGACGGAAAGCAGGAATTGCTGAACGCCCATTTTCCCAGCAAGGTTCTTGATCGAATCAAAGTCCCCCGTAGAGCACCAAATCGGTTTGGCTTTCGGCCGTAATTTAAATTTTAGGTTGGAGGAATCGTTGGTTGTGGGGACCTCCACAAGGCCAGTCATCATCATTCGATTGTATTTTTTCCGTGATTCCGTGGATCCTGATTTTTGACCAATGTCAGAATCGGTAAGCAATTGAGTTTGGGTTGAAGGGGGTTTAGCCGAAATGCTTGTGGTTACCTTCGGCATGACGGCGGAAGGCGATTTTTTGTTAGCCCGTCTGGTAAGGAGGAAGGCAATGGCAAGGATTGCACAGCCCCCGATTATAAATTTTGTTTTATCTGAACTATTCATTTACGTCGCTCTTCGCTTCTAGGGATGAACTTTGCGTATTCTGCAATTGGCGCTGTATATAGAGATCGCCGGTCATAACGCCGTTTGCTAATAGGAAATGATCGTTTTCATCGGCACCCCCTTCGAGTTCAAAATTCCAAACAATTGGGAAATCCTTGCCTAAATCTGTCTCTTGAAGAGTGATGGTTTGGATACGAAGGGTCGTTCCATTGCTTATTATCTCATCGTCAGCCTTGAGTTGCCTAGCCGGCTTCAATCCGCTTGGAGTAAGAAAGGGATGTTCGCTTGTCACTTTTATAATATTGTCATTTATAACGAGGACAATCAAAGGATCTTTTTCCGGACCCGCTATGACCCGCGCGACGCGTTGATTTTTGAGAGATTTGGGGTTCCAGAGAAAATCCCCTCTTCGAATCTCCGAGGCTATCCTATCCTGTCCGTCGGCCATTCTTATAAGGGTGTTTTTTTCAAAGCAACCGCAGCCATCGCGGGTATCCACGACATTGCGTGAGCACTCAGGGGCAACGTAAACGACAAAAGTCTCCAGTTCCCAGAATGAGGGAACTCTATTTGGATTTAGATCGGCACTGACAAGGTCCCAGGTGGAACCGGTGATTTGACCCCAGGAGCTTACGCCGACATCGGCAGCAATCGCGCCCGCCATCGATTGGAAATTGGAACAGAGTGTGGCGCTATATCCTGTCTGATCGAGAAGTATTTGATTACCGCCCCCCCTTGCCGCTTCGAAGCTTGGATAGTCGGTTCCGCCGGCATTGGATTTGGTCATCGTAGCTATGACGTTATCCCCGGAAACCGCCACTTCGCGGGTAGTGGGGCATCGATCACTGCAGGATCCGCCCGCAGGACTTGGAGCCGGTGTGGAGGCGATGGGAGCCGCCGGGGCAGGCGCAGTGGATGGAGGGATGGCGGTAACCGTATCGTATTTCTCAAAATAAAAGGTCTGATCAAAACTCCGCGACGACTCGGTCCCGTCCACACGATAGATTTTTACAGAAATATCCATAGGCGCAGCTACGCCCGTTGGGACCAATGTAACGATCGGAACTGCCGGTGCCGGTGCCGGTGCCGGTGCCGGTGCTGGTGGCAGAGGGCTTGGACTGGGTGGTGCTAGATTGGGAGTGATAATGAATGTGCATTGGGGGGCCGAGAGCATCGACACATTATATCCTGAACTGGCAACGGGAGCGGCGACCGGAGGCGGAGGGGGGGCAACGACGGCCGTTATATCCTCA
>CAXSGP010000046.1:0-36292 GCA_964236955.1 uncultured Oligoflexus sp.
CGTTACTGGGGATGTTCGACGTTGGCGTAGCCAAACGTCAACAGCCCCTAGTATTGATACCGTAGCCGCAAATACACAGCTCACGAAGCTCGAAGGATTAAGAATTCTTGTGGCAGAAGATTCATTGGACAATCAGATGCTCGTAAGGCGAATCCTCATGAAACATGGGGCTTCAGTCCAAGCCGCTCACGATGGTGAAGAAGCCATCCAAAAAGCGCTTACTGAAGACTACGATCTAATTCTAATGGATGTCCAAATGCCTCGAGTCGATGGCTATGAAGCAACACGGGCATTAAGAAAGAGCGGTTTCAGTAGACCAATAGTAGCTCTAACAGCACACGCCATGATAGAAGAGAGGAAAAAATCAAAGAATGCTGGTTGCGATGCTCATCTTACAAAGCCTATAGATTCCGTCGAACTTATCGACACAATTGTTGAGTTTGTGATTATCAATAAATAGCATTGGTCGGGGATGACTGCCGAGCAGCGAAAATAAAATAAACCCTATGCGCTTCTTCGTACCGCTTCAAAGAAACCTCTGCTAACAATAAAAAAGCGCTCATTTTCATGAACGCCGAAGATCTCAATGAGAACAGGCAAGACATTATTCTTTTCCGCCTCCGGCCCCCTCCTCTTCCACTCGTATCACCTTGCCGGATTGCGGATTGATGTGAATTTCAAAAATCTTTCCCTCTTTTAGAATTTCCACAGAATAGACATCCTGCCCATGTTCATTCTCGCGTTCCACTTCCTTGACTTCACCCTGCACTCTGGTTAACGCAATTTTCTTTGCCTCGTCTTCAGTGATGTCTTTCCCCGCAGCGACAAGCGTAAGCGGGGGAAGGGCCAATAAAGCTGCAATCATCACATTTGAAAATCTCATAGTCCATCCTTTTAGGCGAAATTCAATTCCCATTATCTATTGAATATTTTACCTTTCTAGAATGAAGGGGAGATGACCCACTTCGATTTTTAATAAGGAAGTACATGACCGGCATCACAACCAAGACCAATGGCAACTGTGCGAACAGTCCCGCCACAGTAACAATGGCAAGCGGCTGCTGCATCGCTGCTCCTTCACCGATCCCCAACGCTAAAGGAAGAAGAGTTAAAATTGCCGCCAAAGAAGTCATAGCGATAGGGCGGATGCGGTTAAGACCTGCTTTGGTCAGGGCGCGAGAGAGAACGGGCTCATCATGCATTTCATTAAGCTCGGAAAAGAAGAAGATACCGACTTCTGTCACAATCCCGATAATCATGGTCAAACCCATAAGGGCACTGATGTTGAGTTGAGTTCGAGTGAGCAGCAAAGCGCAGAATATAAAGGGCATCGCCAAAAGCGGCATCGTCACAATGCATGCCGAAATCAGGAAGTTCTCATAGAGTAAGAGCAAGGTAATAAAGACGAGAGCGGCACCGGCTGCCATGACCAGACGAATTTGACTGAAAGCTGCCTGCTGTTCAGCATAAATGCCGCCCATCGAGAAATAGATGCCTTTGGGAAGCAGTTTTCTTTCTTTGATGACCTTTTGGATTTCATCGGCCGCGCTGCCTAAATCACGACTGTTAAGCCGGGCTGTAACGGTTGCCATGCGCTTCAGATTCTCGCTTGTGATCGCAGGTTCACCATAGCTCTTCCTAAGACTAGCAATGCGTTTTAAAGGAAAACGATGTCCATCGGTGGCCGAAAGCATTAAATTGTTAAGCATGAATTCCGCAGAATCCGTTTTCATCTCCATCATGCTTCGGATCCCAACCATTTTCGGACCCTGTTGAATGGAAGAACTTACGACCCCTTCAAAAGCATTGGCGACAGCATCATTGGCGGCCTGAATAGTAATGCCTTCCATTGCGGCTTTTTGCCTATCAATGTCATAGATGACCGAGTCGCCAGCTGGCAGAATGTTGGCTTTGACGTCTACGACTCCGCTGATTCCTTCAAGCACTTTAGCGACTGACTCTGCCGTTTCGTTAAGAAGATCTTGATCGTCAGAAAAGAGTTTGACCTCGATCGGCTGGGGAACAGCGCTAAGATCACCAATGAGATCTTCCATCAGCTGGAGAATTTCAACTTCCAATCCGGGAACACCCGCTTCGACTTTTTCACGAACTTCATCCATGACTTCGTCAATGGGTCGCCTTGGATAGGGTTTAAGGCGAACGAAGAAGTCGCCGACGTTTGTAGCATGGAAACCGCCGCCCAGCCCAAGCCCAGTCCGTCGTGAATAGGTGTCAACTTCAGGAATTGTTTGCAAAATGCCTTCAATCTGTCTGACGAGTCGATCGGTCTCCATTAAAGACGTCCCGGGTTCGGACTCATAATCCAGGACAAATCCACCTTCGTCCATCTCTGGCATGAAGCCCGTGCCGACATAAAAGAAGGATACAGTCCCTAGAACGAGCAGTGGAATCAAACCAAAAAAGATAAGTTTAGGTTTAGCGAAAAGACGTTCCATAAGTTCCGCATAGCGAATGTTGAACCAAGCGGAAATTTTACCAGAATGGACCGGTTCTTTGGCCAAGCCTTTATAGAGAAACTCAGAGATTATGGGAATAAGAATCCAGGAGACACAGAAGGAAACAACCAGGCTGATGGCCATTGTCATGGACAGAGCCTTGAAAAAACTCCCGGTCGCACCCGTAAGAAATGCTGGGGGTATATGGATGACCAGAGTTGCCGCGGACGAACTCAGGAGAGGTAGGGTAAATTCCCTTGAGGCCGTGGCAACGATGGAACTGTCGCCTGACGCGCCGGCGCCATGGATGCGGCGCGCTATATGCTCAAGCAAAACGATGGCATCGTCGATGACAAGCCCCACGGCAGCCGCTAGCCCACCGAGAGTCATAATATTGAAGCTTTCGCCGAGCCCATGCATGACAAGCACGGTAATTGCGATAACTATCGGCACAATAGCTAGCGATATCAAAGTCATCCGAACGCTTCTCAAAAAGAGGAACAGGACCCCGGCGGCCAGCAGTACCCCAACGAAAATCGCGTCCCTTACGCTAGTAATCGAAGCCAGGATAAGCTCGCTTTGATCATACCAATTCGCAAGCTTTACATCGGCGGGAAGCTGGTCGGAAAAAAGAGCAACCTTTTCCTTCACCATCTTCGCCAGTTCAGCCGTATTGCCGCGTGGCTGCTGATAGATGTTGATAAGAACCGCAGATTTTCCATCCGCAGTGACCCGGGTCCAGCTGGGCGCATTTTGCATGCGGACTTCGGCAAGATCCTTTACTTTAATGAGTCGACCAGGGACCGCTTTTACGACCACCTGGCCGATGTCCTCTATCGTCTTTAGACGGGAATCGCCCATGATCAGATAGAGCTTATAATCGTCTTCCACCCGACCGCTGGAAACGAGAAGATTATTGGCGGCGATTGCTGCGGATATATCGGAAGTACTCAGGCTAAATGCGTCTAGCTTGTGAGGATCGATGGCTATCCTGAATTCCTCAGTTTCCCCGCCTAAGACCTCAACCCTTTGAATACCTGATATAGAGGTGAGAAATGGCCCGAGTTGATACTTTGCAATGTCCTGCAGTTGCGCGGGAGTAGAAACGGACGATGTTAAACTATAGGCGAAAACCGGCGTCAATTCCGGCGCCATATGTCGAATCTCGTAAGTCGACCCAGGAGGCAAGCTCGGAAAAACTTGAGCAACCGCATTCTGTACCTGAAGGAGGGCTTTATCCATATCGTCCCCCCAGCTGAAGAGCACTGAAACCGAGGCACTTCCCCGATTTGTTTCAGAACGAATGCTCTGAACGCCTGGAACGAGGCGAACCGTTTCCTCAAGAAGTCTCGTGACCTCGACGGCCATCTGGTCGGCCGGGCGGTCGCCTGCGTCAAGGTCAACGACTATTCTCGGAAACTCCACGTTCGGGAAAAGGGCGACGGGAACCTGCTTACTCACCAGAATTCCAGAGAGTGCAAGGAGTAGGATCGTAAAGCAGAAGGCTCGTTTATGCAGGAATATGCGCTGGGTCCAAGATATCATTCTGAAGTCTCCAGCAAAGTCATACCGTCTTTTAATACGTAATTGCCAAGCTTAATCACTTTGTCGCCAGCCTTCACGTCGCCTTTGATTTCCACGTAGTCCGTTGTCTCTTTTCCCCTGGTCACGACTACCGAAACAGCCAAGCCATCCACTGCCAGAAAAACTTTGCTTTCTCTTTCGTCACTCAATACCGAAGAACGTGGAACGGCCAATGTGGTGATTGACGATACCTTGATATCACCATATACCTTTGAGCCAATCGTAAAGGGATTGACCTGAAGATCGACCCAAACATCAATAAGTTGAGTTGCCTGGTTGATAGTGTGGGAAACCGTTTTGACCAATCCAGTACCAAGCAAAGTGGAATTCAGAGCGCCCTTTATTCGAACCTCCATCCCTGGTCTAATCTGCGAGGATTCGTCAGGTTCGACTCCGAGGATAACCTGTGCAAGAGACCCACCGCTCAACTGCATGATGGAGGTCCCTGGCTGAATGTGATCACCTTGAATACCCGTCACCGCTACCACGGTGCCGTCAAACGGGCTTTTGAATACGAAATTTTGTGAGCCGTTTCCCATGGAGGATTCGCTATTAAAAACATCCTCGGCATCAGAAAGTGCCTTCTCAGCTGCCGCAACCTGGCTTGTCGTAGCCAGTTGCTTGGACCTCAGATCCCTCAGCCTTGTGAGTTCGGCTTCAGCCGACTTCGCGGCAACCTGGGCCTGTCGAAACGCGAGGCGTCCTGCCGAATCGGTGCTACTTTCAAAGAGTGTTTCACCTTTAACAACAGCCTGACCAGGAACCACATTTAATTTATTGATAATGATGGCGCGGGGCAGCCCTATATTCAAAGTTGCCGAGTTAGCTGCAATGACCGACCCGAATCCCTTAATGAAGGTGCCAAGTTCATGTTCTGCTACGAGTTCTGTCTCAACCTGGGCGATGCCTTTAGGTTTGTCATCGTCCTCTTCCCCTTTTTCTTTATCCTTGTCAGGCTTCTGCTCCTCATTCTCTTCTTCTTTTCCGGCTTTTGGACCCTTCGAGTCCTTTTCATCGGTCAGAGCGACTTCGGATTTAGATCCGGCAGGTCCTCCTGCTTTGGCCTCCATCGTTTCCTTTTTTTTAGGACAGCCAAAGGCAAAAAAGGCGCAGAGTAGAAAATATATCGGTCTCGATTTCATGGCACGATCCTTAGTTATTCTGTGGAGGCAGCTCACTGCCAATTAGAGTTTCGATAGCAACCTCTCTTTCAATAAGCTGCTCCTCGAGTCCAAAAAGCTCGAGCTTACTATTAAGATAGGCCATACGTAGGTCAGAAAAAGTCAAAGCATCAATGTTTCCCGAAGACAGCGCGGAAGACGCTTGATTGGAAACGGCCTCGAGTCTGGGAAGTCCAGTTTTATGCGAGTTGATCTGACCCGTGAGCAACTTTCGCTCGATTAGGAGTCTCTTGAGCTCACTCGTCGTTGCGTTCAGCCGGCCCTGGTATTCATCCCACTGACGCTGGCGAATCGCCTCTTCTAAATGGACAGCGCCCTTACTTCGATAAAATATTGGGATATTCAGTGATATTCCAAAAACGCTCTCGGTAATATTTGCACTGTCGCGAGTCCGATTGAAACCTATGGTCACACGCGGGAACTGGGCAAGCACGGCCTGATAGACTTTTTCTTCTTCAAGGCGATAACTGGCGTTGAGGGCAGCAAGGTCTGGTCTGCGACGGGGAAGGGAAACCAATAGTTCTTCCACATCCTTGTCGGCATGTGCCTCTACCTTTAGCTCGCCTTGAAGATCGAAATTAAACTCGGGGGAAAACCCAACAAGATCAGCCAATGCCGATTGAGTCTGAAGCTGGAGTTTTTCTGAGTCGTTAAGCTTGCTCCTTACATCACTCCGGGCAGCAAGTTCCACCGCCACCCCGGATATTGCGACATTACCGGCTCCCAAGGCCTCATCCAGATGCTCAATCTTTCTATTCATAAGATCAGCGGTCTCAGTCAAGGTATCAACGATTTTTTTCTGATAATAGCTTTGCACGAACAGAATACGGGCCTGTTGGGCAATTTGCCATTCCTGCCAAATTCGGCTTAAGGTGGCCTTATGTTGCTCTTCATTTTCCATACGATACCTTGAAGGCATTGACAGTAGCGAAGCAATATCGAACCCTACGCCGGCATCATAGGTCCCAATCTTTTGTCCGACGATATCACCGTAGCCAAGGGAAATTTGCGATTCGGGAGAATTGCCCGCCATCGACCGTTCCGCAATCAATTCATCATCCTGCGCAAGCTTGAGATCGGGATTACGTTGAAGGGCCAAGATCACGATCTCATTGCTATCGATACCATCCGATAGATCGACGCCTTTCGATCTCAAAACACCATCTTTTTCGATGGCAGCGGCATCCATTGCCAATGTCGATGTTTCAGGCAGTGGCTTTGCCGTATAACCAGCACAAGAAGACAAACACAAAGGCAGTATGGCTATTATAGAGCATTTGAAGAAGAACCTGTCCAAAGTCATTCTCTCTTTCCCGTGAAGGCAATGGGCCTATCGCATCTTTAAAATTGAGGGTTCCTTAGCTGGCCATAAGTTCCGCTTCAAGCGAATATTTTTTCGAACATGAATTTCACTTTTTTGGTTCTTTCTTTGCCAAAGGTCACGCGGTTGAATTTAATTTTGCCCCACTAAGGTCTTATCCCTATACTCTATCAAACAATGTGGGACTTGAGAATGAACCCCTAAAAGGCAGCAATCGTCATGATGATAATAGGCTAGATGAATTCAAAATGAATTTTGACGGTCATATTTGAAGATCCGCTTATAGATGATAAGATCATATCACTTTTAATGACGCGTCTGTGAACTGACTCTATTCAAATCGTGAATATACCCCGGCCACAATAGGTAAATCATAAAATGCACGAAATGCGTAGTTTTCCCCTTGAATCTAAAACTCTCGAAAAATCACCGAACTCCTTACGCCAATGTCTATTCATTCTTTCAATTGCCATCGGTAACAGCATTGTCCCCGCTTCACTCATGGCCAGTTCTGGAACCAGCAATCAACGCAGCAATCGCACCATCAAACGGGACGCGATAAAATCAGACAAAAGAAAAAATCAATCAATCCCATCTAAATTTTTTTATGGAGGCTGGACCTCCCTGGCTGTTGATCTCGTTAAAAAGAAGGAGATCGAAGAGCCTGCGGCTGAGGAAGCTGCGGCACTGGCAGAAGAGGAGGGGCGGGAGGAAACCCCGGATCTTGTTCTTAATGATGACGGTGAGAGTCTCGAAGCGATTTTTGGGGCATATCTTGGTTATCAAATTACCAAGAAATCGAATTTAGTCGCCGGTGGGACCTTCGGGACAAAGTCGAAAATTGGGGATCCTCGCATAGGCATTTCCTGGGAAGATGAGCTTAAGGAAGGCGTTACAGTCGGAAGCTTTTCCACCTTCTCCGTCCCCATCTCGGAGACCAGCAAAGTCGATGGCCTGGTCACCAGGCTGGATGTCCAGGTGTTTTTTGAAATTGAGTCCGGGGAATCTGCCTATGAGCTCCGACCTATCCTTTCTCTCTCAAAATTTAATGCACCGGCGGAAGAACAAAACCCGCCGCCTGAAGAGTCACCCGAGGCATCGACGGAAGGCCTCGAATTTGAGTACCGCCACAACATAAATGAAAAATTGAAGCTTGCGAGCGGTGTTGGCGTGGAAAGGATTTCGCCGCGTGAAGGAGACGCGATCTATGAGATGGAACTGACTGCCATAAAAGGAATTTGGTATATAAATAAAAAAATCGACTTAAATGCGAGGCTGAGGTTTATTCACGAAGGCGTTGAGCTTCCCAAAGGGGATGACGCGGCGATCGTCTTGGCGATGGACTATTATCCTTAAAAGAAAGCCCTTTGACTGCGTAAGGCAGCAAAGGGCCTGAATCAGCAATTACTTATTTTTTGCCGTATTTCTTGTCAAGTGAAGCGTGAAGCGCCTCACAAGGCTTGGACAAAGTCTCGCCTTGCTCTTCTAGACAAGCCCAAATAGCTTCGTTTTTGTCCTTTACTTTAGGATCAATTTTGCACTTTTCCATCTCTTTTTTGCAGACGCCCCAGTCAGGCGATCCTGCAAAAGCGCTTACAGGAAGTGCCAGGGCACAGAAACCGCTTACAAGAAACACTTTCAGCATCGATGGGTTCTTCATGGGTCATTTCCTTTTTGTACGGCAATATTAACGAGATTTAGCACCTGAAATCCCGACCTACCCTTTCCCTCCGGGAATACTATTCTTGCGAAAGGCGAGCACTCCGGGAATACTAGAATAATTATAATCAAAATCCCTTACAAGCGATACTGTCTCGCCGTAAAAATAGTTTTCGTTTGCGACATGTAAATCGACCGCACAAACTCATGCATGGCTCCAATAAATAGAATGAAGTGAAAAAAGGCAGGCCGCGTATAGACGCGCTGATCATTGACAACCGGCGCCTTTCAATCGTGTCCGTCCCACTTCGTAGCTGAAATTGAATTTATCCAAGATAGGTTAACGACCTGCCGTATTAGCCTTTTTAAAGGATAGCCATGCGTTAAACTCTTACCTTTAGCCCTTTGTTGTTCTTAAAGGCCGTTGCCTCGTCATCTTCTGGAAAGGTATTTCCTAATCCCGATCTTCTGGAAAATAGGGACATTTATCGCTTCGTTGCCGTTTAAGGTGGTACGTGCCTCGATGTCAAAGATCATTCGCGAGTCGATGCTGGGAATCTTGAGCAGTGGTACTGCCAAGATAGCAACAATTAGAAATTTATAGCCACTTTGAGTGCAAAACACGACTATGCACAGATCCCCCATCCCAATAGCAGGTCGTATGTTTAATAGTTCAACAGCAGCAGATTTTTTCGCATAAATTCCGCCAGAAAAATTTTTTGCCACAGAGATATTACGAATTCGCTCTATAGTTTAAGCCTATTAGCCCTTAAATTCCATATCTGGGATAGGCCTTGTTTAGCCCCTTCTGAAATGAACTCCTTGTGCATCCTACCCTGCTCGACCATAGTGCAGCATGTAAACAAAAATTATTTCCTAAAAGGTGGATATATCATGGATTACATTATCTGGATGGATTCTGAAAAAGCTCAAGTTTTTGGACTCAATACAACGGGGATTGAAAAATCCAACCTCAAAAAAAGCGGAATCAACCATCATTCCGGCGATAAAAATGACAGTGTCGTTGACGAACATCTCAATCACTTCTACCACGACCTCACAGTCAAGCTGAGCGACGCAAATCAGCTCTTGATCATGGGGCCTGGCATTTCAAAAACTCACTTTAAGACATACCTCGACAGCCATGCTGGAGAATTGTCGAAAAATGTTGTGGCGGTGGAAAATAGTGATCATCCTTCAGACAATCAGATTCTGGCTGCCGGCAAAGAATTTTTTAAGACTTATGAATTCTTCAATACACCGGTTCTCGTGGCGCATTAAAGTCCTTTTGGAAAAATTGACCTAGGCCTCTATCGCGAAAATGCCCTTCGCCGTTTTCGATTGATAGAGAGTCAATACTAACAAATGCTTAGGGCTCAAATATGAGGCAAGCATTTTGACCTCTAAAACTTTAGGCTTAGAATTTTTAAGATTTTATGCTTGTCTGTTCCTCTAACAGCATACTCACGTCTTGCACGGAGCACATTAAGGTGGGGAATGAGTACGAAGCCAATTGAAACTGATCAGACTTTTGAACATAGGGAAAACATTTTTGAAAGAGCAGGCTGGTGTGTGATGGCGCTCCTTTGCCTCGCCGCTTTGTTAGGATTACTTGGGGAGGGGCCGCTAAGCAAATCCCTGTCCGAGGGCAATGGTATCAAGGTCCACTTTGATCGATTTCTTCGCAATCATGCCGAAGCTTCGCTCGATATCATACTGCCGCGAGTGGACAGTCAAAGCCTTAGCCTAAGGATCAACAATGAATATCTCTCAGATATGGAAATGAAATCGATTCTTCCTCTGCCGCACATGTTAGCCGGCAAAGATGAGACGGATTTTGTTTTTAACCTTATCCCAAATCAGGACAACTATCATATTCAGTTTTTTATGGAAACTCGTGAGATTGGTTTATTAAAGGCGCGTGTGCGTCTTAATAATGGGCCGACTCTTGAATTCCAACAAATCGTCTATCCTTAGGAGATATTGTTGAATAGCGTAGTGCATGGAATTGCGGTCTATGGATTTCTCTGGCTGATTTTTCGAGTAGCCGGCAAGCGGACCCTCTCGGAGACGACAACTTTCGATTTTGTATTGCTATTGATTATGAGTGAATGCGTTCAAAATGCCCTCGTCGATTCCGATAGTTCCTTTACGAATGCTGCTCTGCTCATCATCACGCTTGTGGGTGTTGATATTCTGATGTCAGAGTTTTCGACTAAATCCAGTCTATTGAATCGCCTCATCAATAGTCGCCCGGCGCTGGTCGTCGATAACGGTGAACCCATTGCTAAGCAGATGAGGAGATCGCGACTGCAGGTGGAGGATATACTGGCTGCCGCGCGCGAGAAGCATGGACTGGAACGCATGAATCAGATAAAGTTTGCGGTTTTAGAGCAGAACGGTGGAATTTCGATCATTCCTTTTGATAAGAAATGAGAAGGGGCGGCCATGATGCATCCTTGTGTTTTGCTCTCAATTCAGTAGGACCTATAACTTAGACCATTCGCTTGAGAGGATCGCAATCAGCCCGATCGAGATCTCAGGCCACAACAAACCTGCCGCCAAAGACTTGAAGGCAGGCGAATGGTTAGGACGTAATATTTCAGGGGGCTCCCCTTCTCTCATTCTTACTCCCGCTACCTGCTTTAAATTCGGCAGCAACGCGATTCGTCCATCAGGATGAATTATAGTGTTGAGTGGATTGAACACTGAATCCTTGAAACTTCAAGTTACCCCCCTCGCCTTAAGAAAATGCTTATTGATGGTTTTACAAATCTCCAGATAACAGTTTCTTTATCGGTATTTTCTGCAATCGATTGAAAACACGGCCATGTTTGGGGACTTTTGGCGCATCACCATGAAACTGTTCCGAAATGTCATGCTTTTAGGGTCTAAGCCCGCTTCCCATCATCTATTTTTATTAGTATTTTCATAGGCTTATTCGTTCTATAACCAAACTCTTAGCACTATCCACCCAAAGTTGTAGGGGAGGTCTTGGGCGCTTTATCCAGCGAGACCTGTCGCCTGGTCCTGGCATAGGACCTAAGGTTTATGGAAGGGCCGTTCTCTGCCAGGAGCGAGAATTGAGGGGATTAAATGCAAAGAGCTAAGAATCGGTCTAGAACCTAGGTGCTATAAAGGGCTATTTTTGGATAACCCACTCCCAGGGGTCGAGGAGCCTACTTGAAGGGCTAAGTCTGAAATAGCTAAGTCACCGATCCTAGCCTAGCCTTCGATGCTGAGACTCTTAGGGCCAATCATTGGTGTGGACTCGAACTTAGAGCCAAGCCCAGGGACTTTTATAATACCCATGCCTTTGAATTCTGATTTATAATCATATTTCGGCCAAGGAGAAAATTTATGGATAGAACCCTTATCGTAGCCTCCCAAGTCCTGTCCTTCTTATTGATTATCCTCGATATGGCCTACGACCTCTGGCATGGCGTGGCTAGCCTGCATATAGGGATCGAATGCTTCGGGTTGATTACCATGGGTATCGTGGTGTTCCATAGTCTGGTCTCCTATTTCGAAAAAGAGAAGCTCAATTCGGTCCGTTTGGAACAAGAAATAGCAACGATACGTAAGCAGGCAGAAACCTGGCAAACGGAAGCCAAGCACTACTTGGAAGGCCTCGTTGTCAAGATCGATCAGCAGTTTAATAGCTGGGGCCTTTCCACAGCTGAAAAGGATGTCGCGCTTTTGCTAATCAAAGGTTATTCCATTAGAGAAATTGCGACCCTGCGCGATACAAGCGAGAAGACAATTAAACAGCAGAATTTTAGTATCTATAAAAAAAGCAATCTGACCGGGCGATCAGAGCTGGCGGCCTTCTTTCTGGAAGATCTGCTCCTTCCAAGCTCAAGCTCAAAGTCAAAATCAGCCTAGCTTCTTGATTTCTTAGAATACTCTTCGACCATGAGCCGCACTTTACCTGGCGCAAACGGCTAGAGGCACCTTGAGTGCTGTGGAGCTTCAAAATTGATCGGGGGTGTTGAAAGGCGGCTGGTCACTGGGGTTTCCAGAGAGATGCATCTTGACAATTCCCTATAATCACGGAGTATGGAATGGCAAGGAATCAGCAAATTGGGAAGGACACCAAAGAGCCTCTATGAATAATCCAGATGTAATCATTCGGAAGACCGAGCTGTTGTCGGACAACTGGTATAAATTGAATAAGGTGACCTTTGACCTTAAAAAAAAGGACGGGACATGGCAGTCTCAGGCACGGGAATGCTACGATCGTGGCAACGGCGCAGTAGTGCTGCTCTTTGATCGGAACCTGGGCAATGTTATTTTAACCCGGCAATTCCGAATGCCGACCTATGTAAATGGCAACAAAACGGGGATGCTTATCGAAGCTTGCGCCGGCTTGCTGGACGAGGATTCTCCGGAAGAATGTATCAAGCGCGAGGCGCAGGAGGAAACCGGTTTCAGCATTCAAACTCCCCAGAAAATATTTGAACTCTACATGAGTCCCGGTTCGGTTACTGAAATCCTTTACTTCTTTATTGCTGAATATTCAGCTTTGTCGAAAACCGCCGCTGGAGGGGGAGTCGAGGACGAGGACATCGAAGTGCTGGAGCTTCCCTTCGTGCGCGCCATGGAGATGGTGGCTTCCGGCGAGATTCAAGATGCCAAGACCGTTATCCTTCTGCAGTACGCTCATATCAACAAGCTGATGGGATAGGTCATCCGACTGCCATTCCATTAAAACAACCCTCGCCTTAGCCTAAATATGAACCTCTTATGAATTCGACTAAGTATTCGATACAAGTAAACAAATCATATCGCTAGGAACATAAAATCAAGAAGATTCCAAACTAAACCGATAAGGACCACGACTCATTCTAATAGTCACGGGACTGCCGTCAATGAACGAAAATTCAGATTCAAATTTCGACGGTGCTCTTCTGAATCTTCAGCACGTTCATCAATTTGTCGAAGACAACATCAATGACTACAAGGATTCCTACCCAAGACTCATATATGACATCATTATAACCAAGACTTTTCGATGGTTTATTGGAATTGCCGGCATAGCCGCCATGCTCGCAGTATACGCTAAAACTCAATCCCTTCTGCTTTCCATCTCGCAAATTTTCGGGCCGGCATTTTTCGTAGCCACCCCTTATCTCAGCCGATCCGTCGGTCCCAAAACGCGCCTCATATTTGTTAATCAGCTGTCTTACCTATGGCTGCCCACCTGGATCTTTCAGACTTATCTTTACTATGCTTTATCCCTTCAGGATATGTACGAAATCGGCCTGGTCCAATTCACTTTTACCATGATTTGGATGTTCACATTTCACAGCAAGTATTCGGTTTCCTTCACCGCATCCGCGATTATTTCCGTCGTGTATCTGGTGATCATAGGTTCTATCGACAATACTTTCATTTCGGGTAAATCACTTCCATCCTATATCAATTATATTGCCGTTGGAGCTTTCCTAAACAGCGTGCTTCTAGGCCTAGTAAAATACAAATTCTATGCTTCGAAAAAGAGGCAGGAAGTCGACAGCATATTGGAATGCACTCCTCAGGGGATTTTTCGTCTCTACTGCGACAAGAACAATGAAATAACGATCAGCGTCGCCCGTTCAAAGGCCTTTTCACAGATTTTTGGCCATGAACATGACGGCAGCACGATCAACTTCACTCACTTTCTCCGACAATGCTCCGTCTCCGAAATCGCGTTGAGCAATACTGTAAGTCTGATTCAAGCCTGCCTGGGCGAAGACTCGCTTTCATTTGAACTCAACGAAAAATCCTTCCCGCGCGATCTGACGATTCGCAAAGACGGCAGGGACAAGACCCTAACAATCAATTGGGCTTCCATGAAGCGGGCCAGCGACGGGATCGTCAATGGAATTCTGGTATCGATCAGCGATGTAACGGAACTCAAGGTCATCGCGCTTGAAAATGAGTCGATCAAACAGCGGCAGACCCGACTCATACAGTTGACCAATGCGGGGCGGGATATTAGTTTAAGATTTTTTTGGGCATCGCGAGATCAGCTGTCTCAGGTACGGAGCATTTTACTGGGAGAGGTCACAAAGAATGCGCTGGAAAAAATCTTTATTCTTGTCCATTCCATTAAAGGCACCTCGCTGTCGCTAGGGTTTAAGAACCTTGCCGATCTTGCCCATGAGTTCGAAACCCAACTTGCAATTTTTAGAAGCGAGGCGGTGATAGCATCAGAGAGAGATAAAATGATTGACAGCTGCGAAATCGTAGCTTTGCATATCGACTACTATATTGGCGTCATGGAAAATGATTTATTTTGGACCAGGGGGGATTTGGAGAAGTTGGAAATAGATAATTCTGATCTCGATTTCATTATCGATTCTAACAAAACGATATTCCAGAGAATCCTTGCAGAACGCCCTGAATCGCTATTGAGCAAAGCCCTCCATCAAAACTATCCGGTTTTATCCGAGGTTGTGGAAAAAGTATTTTCGCGACTGACCAGAACCGCGAACGCTCTTCAAAAGCCCTTGCCTTATCTGAGAGTCAAGGGAGAAAAGATCCGCCTATTGCCGAATACTGTCGAAATTTTTGAAAGCTCGTTTACCCATATTCTGAACAACTCTCTTGATCACGGTTTGGAAGCAGCGTCTCTCAGAGAAGCCAACGGTAAGAATGAGCTTGGATGCATCACAATAGAATTGACAGAGGAAGACCAGGGAATCATCATTACCTGCACTGACGATGGACGCGGAATCGATATTAGGGAGCTGAGAACAAAGGCCAAACGTCGCGGCTTACGTGAGGCCGAATATTCCGATTCCGAGGTAGCGGGCCTGATCTTAAGCTCCGGCTTTTCTACCAAAGATTCGGTGACCCAAATATCAGGTTGGGGGGTTGGTCTCTCGGCAGTGCTGGACTCGTTTAGGAAGCTGGGCGGTAATGTCGAAATCGATTTGTCTCGGAGTCGAGGGTTGGGGCAATTTGACTTTGTATTAAAGATTATCCTGCCTAAAGACAGCATCTACATTCCAGAAAAGCCTGATTTTCAGCAGATCGGAGAGGTTCCCCGTGGCCTTTCTGTCGTCGGTGAAACGATGGAACCTCTTTGCTCATCCCCTCCGGCCTTTAAAACAGTGAGCTAGTGATCGCAAGGGCTGAGGCAAAAGCCAGGAGCCGTTGGAAGGTCCCCCTACTCTGGTATAAGAATTTTATATCAGAATACCCTTCCTATTCCCAAGGGTCTTTGCTCCGACTGCACTAAAAAAAGCCCCTCAATATCAAATCAGCGGTTCTTTTTGATAAACTCCAGCCAAAGACGGTTTGCTCCGCAGGGGGGCCATCCGAACTGATTCTGTCGATCAATCCTTTCCTAGCCAGGAATGGAGACTCCTGTGGGCCCCATGCCCCGCAAGCCTTGTTCCAATGGAAGCGATGATCGCCAATTCATTTGCAATAGCACCCGGCTTTAAAACGACAACTGACTTAAAATATTGGGACTATTTTATTCTCTCTTAATTCGCAAATCGAGCCACCGATACCGAGGCATACATTTCGTACGAAAGAGGCCTCGCCTATGAAAAATCGTTCCAAGAGCACCGTAATAGAAAACCTTTGGTTTTTAACGGCCATACTCTTACTAAATTTATGTGTTATGGGCGGAGTGGGCTACTGGAACAGCTCCCGTTTGAGCATTATTTTGAACGAAATATCGGAGACGCAACTGCCGGCAATCCAGACGATGACATTAGCCGACATGATTCATGATGCGATCCGTGCTACGGCCTTTCACGCCATCGTAATAGGCCGTTCCGGAAGTGCCGGCGAAAAGGATGAAGTAAGGGCCGAAGCCAAAGAGTTTGAAGATAAGATCAATGGGTACCTCTTAACACTTTCAAAACTCAACCTTAGTACCGATGCCCAGAATGCCTTGATTCCAGCCCGCACTAAGATTGGAGACTATGTGGCCCTCTCCAGGACGATTATAGACTTTTCCCTTGCAGGCCAAACCGAAAAAGCCATGGCCGCCTTACCGAGATTTCAGGAAAAATTTGGTGAACTTGAAACCGACCTGGGCAAACTTGGCGATCTCATTAAAAATGATGCCGCACAGGTAACCCAAAAAGCTCGCGGGTTGACCGAACGATCAAACCTCATTGGATGGCTAGTCATGGCGAGTGGAATAGCTATCGGCGCGATATCGGCGGTTCTCATCATCATAAATCTAAAACCAAGGCTGAAAGGCATCATCGATCAAATGAGTGTCGAGACGGATCATATCGTTGAAGTATCAACGTTGATGAATGCTTCGGCGACGCGATTGACATCAGCGACTCATCTACAGGCGGGAGCGCTGCAGCAGATTACCGCGTCCGTTGAACAGATGGTCGCCATGCAGGAACACATCGCAAATGATCTGGGCAGCCTTGAGAAATCCTCGCGCAGTAATCTTGATTCCGCGGTACAAGGAAAAACTGCCATCGATAGGATGAAACTCGCTATGAATACCATTCAGTCGACCAACGGCGAAGTGATAGCGAGAATCGAAGATAGTAACGAAAAGAGCCGCCATATCATCAGTCTGATGTCTGTTATAAACAACAAGACCAAAGTTATCGATGAAATCGTCCTTCAAACCAAAATACTGTCCTTCAACGCCGCGGTCGAGGCCGCCCGTGCCGGCGAATCCGGCAAGGGTTTCGCTGTTGTCGCAGAAGAGATGGGCAACCTCGCTCGCCTCAGCGGTAAGGCCGCCAGTGAAATATCAGCTATTTTAGATTCAAGCATGAACAAGGTTAACGAGATAGTCCTGGAAAACGAAAGCACCCTCCTGCAGCATGTTAAAGAAAGCCATCAACGCATTGTCGAAGGCAATAGAGTCACTGATACCTGTGAACTGGCTCTGGAACAAATCCATCAACAGTCACTCAAGGTGTCGCAGGTTATCTCAAATATATCCGTCTCGATTCGCGAGCAAAAAAATGGAACTGAAGAAATCTCGAAGTCTATCGGAGCCTTAGACAACAGTTCGAAAGAGAACTCTAAAACGTCAGAATCGACTTCTGAACTTTCCAATCAGTTACTCGATAACTCGAATTCCCTCGAAGAGATTTCGAATGAGCTCGTGACTTTGACCCTTGGGAAAAAAAGCGCTTAATCCTGCCTACGCCTGGTATCCCATCTTAAAACCGTTATCTTAGCTGGGCATCGCAGGTTCTAAAAGGAGCTTTATTGGATAATCCGGATGTCTACCCTCCGGGCCCCACGAGGTACCCATCCCCTAAAAGAGATATAATTCCCCTCAACTTCGATTCATAGCAAGTTCACGTTGAAGTACGTTAACCATTTCCACCTGATTGAAAGGTTTGGTCAAATGCGCGTTGCAACCCGCCGCGAGAGTTAATGCTATTTCCTCGTTCATAGCATGGGCTGTCAGAGCCACTATGGGGATTTTGCAACCCATGTTTCGGAGAATTTTGGTCGCCTCGTATCCATCCATTTCGGGCATCTGTATATCCATCAGGATAAGGTCGAAACTTTCGTCACTGGCTGCCGCAACCGCGAGCTTTCCATTGCTTACCGTCACAACATTGCCACCATTTTTGACCAAAATCCTACTGGCCAGAAAAAGGTTGTCATTGGAATCGTCGGCTAGTAAAATCTTAACGCCTTCCAAAGGTGGTTTTAAAGCAGCTAAAACCGGTACTGGTTTTGAAGCCGAATTCGTGGGTTTTGCATCGATGGTAGCCATAAATTGCAACATGAAAACTGAACCGATCCCGGGCTCAGAGCTCACGATCTCTATACTTCCACCAAGCGCTTTAGCAAGTCGCTGAGAAAGGACGAGACCGAGCCCACTGCCACCATAAAGCCTGGTAGTGGTATTATCAGCTTGCACGAAGGGTTGAAACAATCGCTCCTGCTGCTCTTTGATAATACCAACTCCCGTATCTTCGACATAAATGCGAAACGAATATAAATCCCTGGTGTCGACTTCCCCACATTTTTCCATTGTGATGGTAATTTTAACGCTGCCGTTTTTAGTGAACTTTATGCTGTTGCCGATCAGATTAATCAGAATCTGCCGGACACGTGTGGGATCGGAAAAGACCCGTGCATCAAGATCGGCCGGTGAAATGACTTTTAAAGAGATGGCTTTTTCACGAGTCTTTTCCTTAAAAAGTTCAACGACCTCATGAATCAGATCCATCAATTGAAAGGGTACCATTTCCATTTCCAGCTTGCCTGATTCGACTTTGGCCAGATCAAGAATGTCGTCTATGATGCGGGTCAGAGCGCGGCCGTTTTTTAAAATGGTCTCGACATACTGATCTTTGTCGCGACGGCGAATATTGGGCTCTTTCACAAGCTCGGCAAATCCGAGAATGGCTCCAAGGGGAGTCCGTATTTCGTGAGACATATTGGCAAGAAAAGCCGACTTGGTTTGATTCGCCTGCTCAGCCTTCTCTTTCGCCGATTCAGCTTCACCTTTGGCAAATTCTATTGCCTTTCGGGACAGAACCTGATCGGTAACGTTTTGAATCATAGCGAGCAGGCCAATGATTATTCCATCGGAATTGCGAAAAGGGTGATAACTCAAATCGATCCAATTGAGCACCAAAACTCCGTCTTTATCGGGTAGGTGCAAGGTCATTTCTTTGCCGGTAAAGGGTACCCCAGTTTCAAAAACACTCTTCAAAAAAGGCAGAAAGTGAGCGATCTCTTCTTCTGAGAAAACCTCGAGTACGGTCTTGCCCACCGCTTTACGGCCTATCATTGATTCATAAGGGGGGTTCGCCAGCAAAAAGCGGAACTCAGGTCCTTCGAGGATAACCATGGGATTAGGGGCCTGCATGAAAAAATCGTGCAACTGCTGATGCGAAGCCTGCAGTTTTCGGACGATTTCCGCCTGCATAGCGTTATGTCTATCGGCATTTTCTCTGAGAAGGCGCTCTTTCTCCACAGTAATTGTCGTTTCATTGCAGACGACCAGAACCCCTCCGATGGCACCCTCATCAAGAAATAACGGCGAATAACCATAAGTCCAGTATACATCCTCAACTCTGCCATTTCTAAAAATGGGCACGAGTTGGTTTTCGTTCCAGGTCGCGCCCTCACCGTTCATAACGAGATCAATTTGGGGCTTGATAATAGACCAAATCTCCGGCCAACACTCCTCACCCCTCTGGCCCATTGCAAGAGGGTGTTTTCCCACTCCAAAGCTCGGTAGATAAGCATCGTTATAGAATTGGTAAAGGCCACTTCCCCACCAAATGAACATGGGGTTGCGGGAATGAAAAATTGTGTTCAGGGTTGTCTTCAGAGGACCAGGCCAACTCTCCAGAGGCCCTAGAGGATGAGTCGACCAATCGAGACTAAAGAGGAGTTTCTGACAAGTGCTTCCTCTGAGCGGAACTATCCCGTGAGAATACTTGCTGGATATTGATCCTTTTCCTGGCGACATCGCATGGAGTCCACCACGCAAACTTCGATTGTTTATCGGCTTAAACCGGTCTTCGTCTGAATGCAACATGAAACGACTCTCTAAAATGGAAGTTTCGCATATCGGGCTTTTATTTTGAATTGGCTGAAGAACCTGCGCCTATTAATAATCTTAATATTTGACTGAGTCGCTCTAAATCGGTTTTTCATGACATCAATTGCGGCTCAATTCAAGATAATTTAAGGCTCCCAGTAAGCCCGGTTTTACTGCTTCTAAGGCGACTGTAGCCCTGAATTCGGCTATATGAACGTTTCGTTTCAAGAAAATTCGGAAACTTTCCGGGCAGAGAATGCCATTGCAACTTAACTAAGTCACTGGTTTAGTTTAGGCGACCCTTCCCCTTTTTCAAATTGGCACGATCATAAGCCAATGAGAGTTAATCATTCCCATTTATCGGATAAATGGCAAGCGTTGTGCTGAACCAGTCTATAAGCATACGATCAGAAACCTTTGCCATTCAGGCTGCTGGCTCAAATCCTAAATGTTGTTAATAAAAAAGTGCAGATATTCCAGCCGGTCAATTTGAATAGATGATTTCACGAAAGATTTTCTGGCACAAAAATCCATAGAATATTATGTCAATAGTTTTAAATAGTTAAAGCCATTTTTCTTAGCAAGGCCTTAAAATACAGCGCCTTGGCATCGTTACCCGCAGCGGTTCTAATAAAATGTAAAAGTACTGGCTCAGACCCCTTGTCTCAGTCCCAATCCTCTCGGGGACAGGTCAAGCCGGCGGGAGAGAAGACGATGCGCCTAAGGCTGCCTAATATGTTCAAAAAAATTTGAATAAATTATTTCCTCGCAAAACTCATGCCACAGACTATTGATTTCTTAGGCAAAAATACTTTTTCTAAACTTATGTAAGCTGTTTGCCGATAACAACGCAGCGCAATTAGCAGTAGCGAAAGGCTTAGGAGGGAAGAGTCGGGCAGGCAGTTGAACCTTCCGAAGGGGTGATGGAGAAAGTCAAGACTCCTGACCCCAGTGAAGCCGGCGCGATGGAGCCGGCGCCACCAAGCAGCGAAGGGAAACCGAAACCAAGCGGATCTAGCCGACCCGCCACCGGAACCGGTAGAGACGCCACCAGCCGTCATCAATCCTGGCCTGCCTTCCGCGCGCCCATGGCCCATGCCCTTACCGCTGCCGCCAGCACTTGCAATGCTGATACTCGGCTCGCAGGGTGACAAGGAACCGGAGCTTTGTTGCTGGATCTTTATCGGGGGCTTGATTGAGCGCTCAAGAACCGCTTGGGTCGAATTGCAGTTTTTCACTTAAGTTTGCCGTTGCACCCGTCGCTTCCTTTAAGTTATCGGAAATCATTATGAGTCGGACCAGAGAGAACGCTTTGATTTTGACCGTTTCGCTTAGCTTTGCGGGACATTTGACGTCCTGTAAGTCAGACAGGAAGACAGCGGTCGGCGTCGAAGTTCTTCCAAAAAAGTCTTCGGCTACCGTTCCCATTGAAAATCCATTATCCACCTTTCCTTCGATACCTGCTCCATCGGCTGGACCGGCTCCTGGTGCAGATTTACCTGCAGGGCCTTTACCTAAGCTCAATTCCATCAAAATTCGTGCGCCCTCGGGCAACAAGCAATCGACCGAGGCCTTTCCACCGCCGACAACCCAATGGCTTACGAACGGTACCTGGAATGTAGCCTATTCCAGCCTTCCGACCTGGAAAACCAGTCGAAACGTCAGGATCACATATAAGGCTCTGCCGGCCTCAACCCCAGGGTCAAGTCCTCTACCCTCTGGAATGGAAACCGACCGGCTCGACGATCTCGTCGAATATCAAACGCTTTTTTCTGACAAAGTCCTCACCGTTCATGGGGTCGATAAAGCAAGTATGGGTACCGGTGCGGCATGGGCTTGGGACTGGCGTGGATCCGGTCTATTGACCATTGCCACCTCGCACTGGGAGGTTCTCGGCTATGGCAGCAAAAAATCCGGAGCAACGGGTACGGCTCCTGAGACCGAGTGGGCTGTGACCTACTTTGCCAAGACGCTTTTTACACCGGCAGGTATCGATGTATACGCGCGGCCGGAAGCGACGATTTCAGAGGAAATGGTAATGGAAATCAAAAAGCAATTGAAGGAAACTGGCGACCCCACCCTGGTTAAACTGGTTGATGAGCTATTTCAGGTCAAACACGATTTCAAATAATGGTTCGGGCCTTTAAAGGGGTTCAAGCCCCATTCATCTCATCTTGTGAACAAGTCTGGAAATCATCTTTATTTTAAAAATCCCGCTAAGTTTTTATCGTTGAAATTCCGATGGGTCTATCGCCCCCAATCGGCCTTCTCATGACCTTAAGGATGCAATATGAAGTCACGCGATGCGATCTTTTTCCTGACCCTCGTCATTATGGGAAGCGCCTGTAAAAAAGACAAAGAGTCAGAGCTCAAAGACAACGGCGTGGCGGATATTTTAAGCGAATTCCAACTGAATCGAAGCAAAGCCGAAGCTCTGGAAAGCGATCAATTTCAATCCCGATTTGATACATTAAGCGGAAAATTTGAAAACCCGGGCTTTCGGTCAGGCAGTCCGCCGGCAACCGGCGCAAGCCCGGCGAATTGCAACACCAGGGAGTCTGAAGCTGGCATTTCAACGATCGCTAACGGCAAAGACCTCCAGATTTTGATAAAGTATTCCAATAGTGAGGCCTGTGCCGACGAGTTAAAGGCAGCCGCGAAATCTATAGCTGCTGAAAAAGGTTATGCTTCGATATCGATAGCGAAGACGTTCAAACGTCAGATCACCCTCGTATGCAAAAACGATGTCACCGGGGCGACGGCGAGCACGAATCTGGAAATCGAAAACCTGATAGGCCGATGCGGAGTTCTTTTCGAATCATCGTATAGCACGAGCAGCAACGAATCCATTATCTTTCTCGATACCCAAGATGGTAAGGAGGAAGCCGATAGTGAATATGAGCTGGCCTCCATCGTCAGCGATCCAAAAGGTCACCCGTGCCCGGTAACAGAAGAGGGTTCGTCTGATGAAATCTACTGCTCAAGGGGCTTCTGGTACAAAAACTCAGACAAAATCACGACGACTTCCCAATATTTATACATCACGCCCAAAGACCTGAAAATTTCTGACAAAAAGGGTCGTTGGTATGACTCCGGCTCATGGGAGGTCATATTTAACAACTGGGAGGGCAAGGCCGCAATCACTGCCAATACACTCCCTGCAAGCTTTAGTATGAGCGACGGTAAGGTTGACAATTCAGGATCTTTTTCTATATCGCTGAAACTTCTGCCATCCGAGAATGAAGAGGCACGCTAGGCCTCTGGAAAAAGAGCAGAGCCCTAAACCTAGCGCTAGCCGTCGCGGAGATCATAAGGCTTGGCAGTTTTAGGCAAAGCTTGCTGGGGTCAGATCGCAAGAGCGGTAAAACCTAAGTTCTTTAGGAACGAAAGCCGCTTGACTTCCCAGCCTTTACATAAGAAAAAACTTATGTGTTTGCCGGGACGCCCCTAAATTTTCTTCCTCTATACCGTTTGGCGCAAGGAATCCCCCATGTTTCCAACTTATATCGAACTCGAAGGCTTTAAGGAGATTGCCAGGCTCGGCAACATCAGTCGTGCGGCGCAGAGTCTTGGGATCTCACAGCCCTCCCTCAGTCAATCGCTAAAGAAACTCGAGGAGCGAGTCGGCTCCAAATTATTTGTTCGTAGCAAATCCGGCTCGGAACTTACCGAAGCCGGTCGGGCAGTCCTTGCCGAAACCGATCAACTTTTAAACCTTTGGAAACGCGCGGTCAGCCGCGCATCTTTGCGAACCGATGAGTTCACCGGCAGGATTCGAGTCGGTTGCCATGTAAGTGTCGCCCAATATGCCCTCTCGCCTTTCGTTCGGTATATCCATGACGGATTTCCCCGCGTTCAGGTGGAATTGGTCCACGACCTGTCCCGCCGACTCGTCGATCAGGTTCTCCATAGTGAACTCGATATGGCAATTGCCATAAACCCTTTTGAATCGCCCGACTTGGTATTGAGGTCGATAGCCAGCGATGAATTCACCCTTTTCGTCAATCGGCCTCTGGATAATCTGGAACTGATCAATCGCCTGCCACTTTTTATCGATCCAAAGTTACAGCAAACCCAGATGATATTGCGTGCATTGTATGGCAAGGGTTTTAGATTTGAGAAGATAATAGAAAGTTCTAGCCTTGATGTCTGCGCCGCACTCCTGCGCGACAACGTTGGCCTCAGTGTCCTGCCGGAACGTGTCCAAAAGTTATTTGCCGCGGGTGCTGTTCGCGTGGCGGGAGCGCCATCATTTCATGATGAAATTAAGCTCATCTATCGTGCCGATCGCATCGACACCAAGGTATCAAAAGTTTTCTTTCGAGGTCTGGAAAAAGTCCTTCGCGATGAACTTTCATAAATCCGGAATCAAGCCGTTCCCTATCGCAAAGCCAGAGTTGTGATGGCAATTGGGCATCGGTTCCCTCCTTTAACGACTCTGCCCCGGCCACCATCGCTTCGAGATATGGAACATAAATGGAGAAGCCCACAGCGGTACGGTCCGCTGCGGGTTTGAAGAGATCGACGTTGACGCCTACTCAATGCGCTAGGCCCTTGGGATCGATACGAAAGCTCTTGTAGATCTCCTTCGATTCCTCTTCCGACGACGAATTAATAAAGGCTCCAATCAGTTCCGCTTTATCTTCACTTATTTTAACCGAGAATTCCCCGGGCTTGTCAGACTTCGATTTGGTTAATTTCATCGGGCTGAGTTCCTTAAGAGTTTGATGGCTCTTTGAATAGCCACTGCTCTTACCGATCGACGGCGTGCTGAAATTTTCAACCAGGAGCGTTTTACTCGAGTCTTTGCTTGTATGGCCGATTTGGAAGGGACGAGGATTCCTATCAGCTCCGGGATAAAAGCCGATAGCAAGTTGATCAAGCCCAGACTTCCTGGTTTCGACAGAGTAGTTAAAACCCCAGGCACTGATCGATACCGATCCATCTTTTGCCTCAATATTTATGCGCGAAATGAACTCGGGTTTAATCTCTTGTTTTTGAAAGACCAACCATTCGTCACTGCTACCCTTGTATGGAAATATAAACTCTTCCTGGTTTAAGGATTCCAATAAGGAAATGTTTTTGAGGGAAAGCGAGCCATCGACTGCCTTAAGGAAGCATGTTAATTCCACGACCGTCGGCGTGCAGGCCAGATCGAGAAATCCTAAGGTATAGCCCGTCACATAGCGATTGACAACCCAAGGCCTTTTCAGGCTATCGGCATAGGAATAGGAATCAACACCCTCGCCGAGCGAAGTCACATAATATCTGTCATTGGCGATCTCCCGACTTAAGGCCTTGGTTTTGAGATAACCATCCATCAGCCGCTTAGGATTTTTCAAAAGCTCATCGGATTTTCCAAAGTGGGGAATCGACACATAATACATGCTCTCGTCGAACCTTGTGTAACGCAATTTCTCATCGTTTTTCAAGGTCACTTCTTTGTCTTCAAGCTGTTTGAATATCCATTGCCCTTCATGGGAGGGATCGACGGCAAACCGGAATGTCGAAAGCGGGACTGTGTCCTGAACCAGGTTCTTGATGTTCTCAGGGTTGGAATAGAACCCAACCTCCAGGCTTTTCTTCCTGTAGTTCTCGCTAAGCGTGACATAACTGGCATTAAGTTCTTTCCTGACATTGTCGAAAAAGTCCTTGGCGGAGGAAGGCAGGCCTTTGGAGACCATGATTTTTATTGATGCCCTTAAGTCCTGAACGGCTTTATCTTTGATGACGACTTCGCCCAGGTCCACAGTTCCAACATTGCTTAAAGTGGAGAGCTCCTTGATAGGCGTCGCGATATTCAGCGATTGATCTTCGATTTTGCGGACCACGACCCCTATGACTTGATTCTTTTTATTCAGCAATGGGCCGCCTGAGTTGCCGGGCGAAACCGGAGTCGAAAAGTAGACCTCCTGCCATCTGCCATCTTCGGGCTCCGGCTGGAAAGACGAAACTTCACCGCTGCAGCGAAGCGATATCCCTTCGCCAAGAGCGTTTCCCGGAGCGCAAGTGGCATCGCCGATCTTCACAACTGTGCTGATGGGCAAAGGCTTCACCGCCTTCGGATAGGTTTTTAATTCGAAGGCCACAAGATCCTTCTTTGAGTCGTATTTTACAATATTTGAAATCTCAAAAATATTCCCGTCGATATTGCGAACATAGATCGATTTTCCCGGGACCACCGTTTGATAGGTGATGACATGGGCGGCAGACACCAGGGTCTTGTTATTGAGAAACCAGGCCGTGCCGATCGACTGGTATTTGTCGGTTCTTTGTTTAAAGGGAATTTTATCGAGGGGATACGCTCGATCATAAACGACAGCCGAATCGTCGGGTTTATCGATGACGACTTCCACTATTGAGTTTTGATAGTCTTTGACAGACATCGCCTTGGCTTCTGATGCCGGCCCGGCGGCATAAATAAGGAGAGCAGCGGTCAGGCTCAAAGTTTTTGGGATATTGCCAGATAACGATTTTGACAAAGTGGTTTTCAAGACAACCCCTACCTTTCGTAAGATTCTAATGAGTGAGCGCCAAGGCACTTACCGAGTTAAAATTACGATCGGTCGAATGATATCCCTTCATGAGAAGGTATGGCCTAAAGGCTCGAATTTTTGAAATATCAATCGATAACTTATTGCTATAATTAGTAAATTACAAGGGGACGAAAACCCATTGCTGTTAAGGGCTCTGGAGTTCTGCTTGACTTTCGAGCGAGTCAGACTGCATTTCAACGCTGGCAGATTACACTATTTACGTTGGATTTTAATTGAATGCGAATTACTTTGCTCGCGTCAGGCTCGTCGAGTAGCATAAAGTGAGCGTTGGTTTGGCGGTCGTCGGCAAGGTCATAGCTCCAGAACGCAATATTTTCTACGCTTAGGAGATCCAGAGCCTCTCTAGCCCTGGTATTCTCCATAAGGCCATGCGTATGTGCGGCGGAAAGCATTGGTAAGCTTGCAAGGACCCAATCATCGCTACCGGCGCGAAGCAAATTTCCACAGGTGAGCATCGCCTCGTTCCAATCGAAGGAACCAATAAGGCGAGTGAAAGTAACGCCAGTCACAAGATCGGACACTAATTTTTCGCCGACTAAGGCCGTCACCGAAAAGCCGGATGAACTTAGGATGTCTTTCACATGGGCTTCAGAACTTCGAGGCGAATTCCCCTGAACAGGATTTTCCAAAGACACTTTTACAGGGGTGGCGAAGGCTGCCTCGCGGGAAATATCAATACTTGGCGAATCGAAAAAATAGAGCACATCAAATGTTCTATCGATTTGAGTGAGGGTTATGGTTTCGAAAGCGAGTCCTTCTGCCTTTGGCACAGCAGGAAGGTAAGTGAGCTTTCCCGCTAGAAGTTCCGGCTTTATGTAAAGCCCGTCAGCATCATTCATGCGGCATCCGACTTCAATGCGAGTGCCAAGTTCGCTGATTTCCGCGCAATAGAGATAGGCTCCGTTCACGATTTGCGGCGCCGTTACAGTTTCGCCGCCGGTGACAGGGGAGGGAACGTCGGTACTGGCGTCTGCGCTTTGTGGAGGCCTGTCTAAAGCCGGAGCACCAGGCACAGTTGAACCATCGGCAGTCCGCGCCGGGTTAATAGCCGACTGTCGAGCGGTTCCAGTGCCATTTTTAAGACTTCCCCTTAGCTCGGTCCTTTCCTCGGAACAGGCCGCGACAAGGAAGATGATTCCCAGAAATATTTTCATTTTGAAAGCTCCTCTAGTCTTGTCCCCATCTCGGTCTTTTGCCGGAGTATCGGACGAGAAGCTTTCAATTCCTTGATAGGATTGATAAATATGAGGCAGATTTGGCTTGGGCCGATTGAGGGGCAAATCAAAAATGAAAGGGCGGCGGACCTAGGATATTAAGAAAGCCTGAGTCGAATCAAAGGAGAGGTTAACATCTTCGAGCTGGTGCATTGGCAGTTAACCCTGACTCGACCCAAGCCTTATTTCGTTCTTGATTTCGTCTTTATTCCGCTACAGGCACATCATCAGTCGTCTCAGGCTGAGGTTGATCCGCTGTAGGTTGCGGTTGTGCTGCCACGCTTCCTGCCGGTTGAGAGCTGACAAGACTGGCCGCTTCCTGCTCATGGTCCCGGATCGCATTTAACGATTTCGTCACATAGGATTTAATTTCAGGAATGACAACAGCGTTTAACATGCCCTGGATTTTCGTGTACGCCGCTTGATGAGACGCCATCATCTGCTCTGCAAAAACATTCGCGAAATCATTATCAGAAGTATTCTGAAGCCTGCTTACGACAGCTTCTGCTTCTGAATTTTCCGCAGCGAAATTGTCTGATACAAGTTCAATTTTGTATGTCTTCGCGAGGGCAGTCAGTTCTTTCTCATTAGCCATATGCTCATCGAGAAGGTCTCTGGCATAATCACGAATTTCCTGGCTCGTCAGTTTTTCAAAAGCGACAAGACTCGCTTTGATTTCATTTATATTCGTTGTGTGTAAGGCTTGCAGAATACGCTGTTCCTGTTGATTTGCAGATTGCGCCACTTGTCCGGCCGGAGTTGCTTGTCCGGCTGGAGTTGTGCTTCCGGCTGGAGTTGTGCTTCCGACCGGAGTTGCTTGGCCGGGATGACCAGGATGAGCAGGATGAGCAGGATGAGCAGGATGAGCAGGATGCACGCCTTGGCCGGGATGACTAGGATGAGCAGGATGCACGCCTTGGCCAGCATGCCCTGCAGGACCCGGATGGCTAGCATGCCCTGCAGCATCGGGATGGCCGGCTTGGCTAGGCTGACCCGCTTGACTGCTTTGACCCGCCTGGCTGATTTGACCAGCTTCGCTGCTTTGGCCCATTGATCCTATCGGCTGAATGCTACTGTTACTGCCTTTCCCTTCAACCACTGTGCTCGTATCCGCAATTCCTTGCAGGGCACCGCCCGGAGCTGGCGAGCTGCTGCCCGCAAAAGCGGAGGCCGGAAGTAGGATTGAAAACGCTGCGACACAAATAGATTTTACATTTTTCATTTGGTTTCTCCTCAAATATGAAAAGTGATGAATAAGCAAATCGAAATTTGCCTTTGGCATTCCGATCCAAAATTTTTAATTCTTTCGCGGACGAATGAAAACGGGAAAAATCAAACTTTCCTGAAATAGATGAATGGCTGCATAAAGTATGCAGGTTTCTAGTGAAAATTAGCTAGCAGCTGATGGGTGAATTAGAGAAGTCACGCATGCGCTTCACTCGTGGCCTGCTGTTCTTTTAACCGGGAAATAGCTGCAGCTGTTGTAAGAGCTACAGAAAAAGTCCCACGACTGGGATCAGGTGCTGGGAAACATTGAGCATCCCGTAATTCACAGTTTCGCCAATCGATGGCTGGGAATTTTTTTAAAAAAATACCTATGAAATTGGTTCCGATAACTCAGTGACAATACGGTCGCATCTGCCCTAGCCTCAGGAGATTGTCTTAAGGACCGATACCAAAAGGGTCTTCTTTGGAAGGAGCCTTCCCTAAATTCTAGAGGAAACTCTCATGTTTAACTTAAGATATTGGCCGTTGTGGCTAGGCCTGTTTCTGTTGCCACGACCACTGGCCGCAACTCCCGGCTCGCCTGCGGTATTCTGTAAAAAATATCCGACATCCTTTCTCTGCATGAATAATCAGGCCTCTTGCAATACCTGCCATAACTCCCCGCCCAGCCTGAATCCCTACGGAGCCGACGTCAAACGCAATCTTGCGGGCAGTATTGCCGAGACCCTGATCCATAGTCTCGATCAGGTCGCCGCTCTCGACAGCGACGGGGATGGGGTAACGAATATCGATGAAATTATGAATCAGGGCCGCCCCGGTGATGCCTCGGTCAGCCCAGTAATCAAAGCCAGCCTAAGCTATGACCCGGTTCAGGCTCTAAAACGAATCAAGGGCATTTACTGTGGTGATAGCGCAGGATTTGATGAACTGCAGATGATCAGGTCCGCCGCTGAACCGAAGGCACTTCTGCATGAAACGCTCAGTACTTGCCTGAAGAGCACATTCTGGAATAATGAAGCGCTTTTCCGCCTGGCCGATAAGAAGATTCAACCACTCGCAGCGATAGGCTTTGGCGGCAATGTCGTGATCGCCGACTATCGTTATGACTATAGACTGTTTTCCTATGTCCTAAGCGATGACCACGACGTGCGTGAACTCCTCACAGCTCAGTATCACATCGATAGCAAAGGCAATCGCGTGGAGGGGACCATCGGCAGGGAAGAGTCCCTGCAGTTTGGAAGCCGGATAGTATTAGGGGGTGGCCAACCCCTAGAACCCTCACGCCGGGCCGGGATGATGACGACTCAATGGTTCCTGACATTTTATACCATGTTTTCAGAACTTCCTCGCAACACAGCGTCCCAGGCTTATAGAGAATACCTCGGGATGGACATTGCCAAGAGTGAAGGCCTTATGCCCGTCGTTAACGAACCTCGCGATGTCGATAATCGCAATGTGGCTCAGCCCGCCTGCGCTGTGTGCCATAGCACTCTTGATCCTCTTGCCTATTCCTTTTCCGCATATTCCGGCATAGAAGGAAACACTTCAGGAATTCTTTTTAATTCCAGTGGCACTTACAATCCTTCCCGAACCAATTACGAAGCCGATGGCCACATCCTCGGGGAGCCGGTCGCCGATCTCTTGGATTGGGCTGACAAGGCCAAAAACTCGGAAGCTTTTTCTCGAAATATTGCCAAAATGATGTTTACACAGGCTATGAGACGGGATCCTGCAATCGCAGAATTAACGGACTTCGACAGTCTTTGGCAAGGCCTGCCAGCTGATGGTTATTCGGTCAATAAGATGCTGCATCGGTTCATCGACACGCTGACTTTTGGAGGGCGGACCAAATGAAATATCTTATAGGGCTTATGGTCTTAGCTTCAGTGTCCTGGCACTGTTCCTCAAAAAGAGAATCCAGACCAATCGCGCGACCCATTTCATCCCTTCCTCCCGACGACGGGAATGCGGTAGGCGGTGAAAGTGGAGGCACGGCAGCAGGAGACGGCGAGGGTCTCGGGACCGATCCCGTGGATTCGGCCAATCAAGGGAAGAACACGCTGGTCTGGAAGCGCTATCGTGCTGTTGAAGGCGGGCTCGCCGCAGCGATGGCCTTGACCAAAGATCAGCTCTGCGCAGAGCTCGGAACGAAATCCTGCGTGAACTCCGTCCATCTATCAGTGCTCGGAGGCAACGAACCCTTCGTAAATGGACAGTTTGAAGGCGCCCCTACCCCCACCGCTCTGACCGCTGTGGCGATGGATCGAATCGTGATGGCGGCCTGCAGTAAAAGGCTGCAACTTGATAAGGCCGTTGGAGCAACGCCTACCGTCTTCAAATACTTTCCCCTCACCGACGCCAAACCCATAGATGCCGACGTTAAACTTCAAGCGGCTGAACTCTATCGACGCCTTCTGGGCCGGGAACCTGATACCGCAGAAATGCAGCTTATTTCCGCCTTTGGGGCAGCCATGCCAGCGGGCGACAGGCTCGCGCTGAGTCTTTGTGTGGCGATAGGCACCAGTGCCGAAAATATTTTTCTTTAAGCTTTTCTTTGACATTAAAGGGCTAGACCTATGAAAAAGACAGACCTCAGATTCAATCGCCGACATTTGCTCCAGGCTGGTGGGGCCGGTGCCCTTGCATTCGCATTACCGACTCATAAACTGCAAAGCCAAGGTTTGGCCGATGAAACAAAATACATCTTTACTATTTGTGCTTTTGGAGGAGCCAGCCTGATCGATAGTTTTCTGGCTCAGGCCTCGGGACCGGCTGCTTTCAACAATATCGTAAAAATTGATGGGTCTGTATTTTCAACAGTGCCTCCTTTAAACAACAGCATTCAAGGTGCCATTCCTCTCGGCAACGGCTACAATCAGGTAAGCTTTGTCCAAAAGCACGGCGCGGACATGGTCGTGATGACCTCGGAAGTATCAAGCGTCAATCACATCATAGGCGCTAAACGGGCGATGAATGGTGACGGCATCAACAATGGGCGAACGCTTCCGGAAGCGGTGGCAATGACCTTCGGCGGGAATTGCCCCATCCCGAATCTCATGTTAGCCGGTGGCGGTTTTGCTCTCCACGGCGAGGACACGACAGTGACAGAGGCAGCCCGGGCCCAAGCTGTCGATGACCCCTTGATGTTTGCCTTTGCCACTCATGGTTACAAGGGACTTCCCCTTGCCTTAAATGCCAGCGAAATGCAGGCAACGCGCGGCCTTCGCGCTCAGCTTGAAAAAGTATCGCGCTTTCAGACTGATTATGCCGGAGCCAAGATATTGACCACCTATCAGGCCAATCGCGAACGGCTGGTCGAGACACTTGAAAAAGGCGATATGGTTACGAAGATGATGATGCTCGATCCGGCCACTAACAAATTAGCCGAATTTGGATTTTCAATATCTCCGGATTTTAATAGCGTTCGGGCCAAGTTTCCCAACATGGCCATTGATCCTTTTGAGGCTCGGATGGCACTAGGATTTTTAGCTGCAAAAAACGGTCTTTCGAATGCAATCTCAATCGGCATAGGCAATAGTCCTCTGGTCACCGCTCAAGGCTCGCCGAATGCGCCGATAGCCTTCGATTGGTCGCATGTTGATCATCGCGGAGCTCAAAATGCCATGTGGAGTTATATTCTGAAAAGCATGGATGCATTGATCGATCTTTTAAAGGCAACTGATAGGGATGGGGATCCTTCCAAGGGCAAGATGTGGGATCGGTCGGTGATATACCTGGCCACTGAATTTGGCCGCGACAAAGTCAACGGCGGTAGCAGCGGCCATCATTTGAATAACGGCGCTCTTATGATATCCCCACTTTTACAGGGCAACAGAATCTTTGGCGGAGTTGACGCGCTGAGCGGCCTCACCTTCGGGTTTGATCCCAAGTCCGGAGCGGCCAACACAGCGGCCGTAATGAAGGAGAAACATTGTTACAGCGCAATCGCTCACGCTATGGGACTTGAATTTAACAATCGTATCGACATGCCGGCCTTGGTTCGCAATGTTTGAACCGGAAAGATTCTGATTTCCGGACTCTTGCAATCGGGGACGCTCAAAGTGATCGTAAGACGGGTTGGGGACCGGTCTTTTAAATCCTCAATCGTTTACGCTGGAATTGTCGGACCATCAATCAACTTTGTGGACTGCTGGCGATAACCGTTCCGCAAACTTGAGAAGGGTCCCAGGGTACACCCCGGGACGCTCTCCTTCTGTCAATACTTGACTATTTGGCAAAACATATCACGGTCTGAGGAGATGGCCAATCGCCTCATACCAGTAGCCGGACATGACCGCAAAGCCCGCGTCGTTGGGATGGAGATCATCGGTGAGAAACGCGGTTTTCCAATCCGGTGACAGACGGGTAAAGGCCTCTTGCATGTCGACCAGAACGATGTGCCTGCCCTTTGCAGAACGCTCCTCCACAAGTCTGTCCATCGAAGCATTCATACTCCGGATGCGAACATTAAAATCATCGTTTCGCGTCAGGGTAAGCTTGCTTAACACGACGAGGGCGTCCGGTGCATTGTCGGCAATGGTATCAAGCAGAAGCCCCATACGGTTCGGGACCTGCGCAATTTCATAATCCAACACGGCATCATTGGTGCCGACGAAGACCAAGACAATATTGGGCTTGTTTAAGCGAAGCGATTCTCCCGTCAATTCCAGAATACCGGCATGACCGGGAACCGTTTGAATTAAATAGCCGCTATGCCCTTCGTTCGCACGTGGAAACGGCCTATCTCCGATCCTGTCCGGACCCGATTGCATATTTCCCACAAAGGTTAATTCTTTTCCTTGCGCCCAAGCTTTTTCCAGCAGGGGCTTTCGGTACCCACTGAGGTCGCTCGACCCAGTCCCAAACGTAATCGAAGCACCAAGCGGCATGATTGCGCAAGGCTTTGGCTGGGGGGGACAGGGATTATAATTTTCCTGAGCTTTTACAACTGTCGGTAGATTTAGAACGAAAAGCAGTCCAAGTAATTGAGATTTCATGTTTACTGTTTCCAATGGTTTGATTCCTAAGGTTTTTTGGCATTCGTTTACGGAAATGTCAATGGACTCTGTCTCGGCGATTCAGGAGAAGGGCGACAGCTGGGCTTTAAACACCCTTCGAACAACCAAGCCAAGTTTGGCAGATTCGAAAACGCCCAAAAAATAGCGCCAAACCCAGGCTGTTACTCATAGCCCAGGGAATGGTAGGGAATAGGCACAAGCCGGAATAAGGGTTCATAGATTTTGCTGAGGATTTGACTCACGGCAAGTTGGATAAGCTTATCCTCGAAGCAGCCTGTGCTTTGGCCAACCGCTTCCATCTTGCAATACTTTGATGTCCATTTCAAAGTCTACCGTAGTCCTGAGTTCAACAATGGCTTCATCTATGGCAGGGCCTATACTCGGGACTGAAGCCGCCAGTATATCTCTTATTGCCTTGAAATTTTTAACCCCTAGCGCTTCCCGTTCCTTTGAATTTTCTGAATACGGGACTTTAACAACGATAGTGAATTTTCGGACCTTAGAATCTAAGGGAATCTTCGCCAATGCTTTTCGAAGCGTATCACTTACCCAACCATACTTTATAAAGGATGTATCGAGAGGCATTTCTTTGCCGCTTTCGTCAAAGACATTTTCTCCCATCACATCACCAGCTCGATAAGCAACGCGATAGTAAGTCGTGGCATAGGGTTTGGCGCTTACGATTCCGAGAATCTCTATAGGCGAAGGTAGGAAAGGCGTTACTTTCTTTACGAGGTTCGTATCCAGCACACAAAGCGAAGGGTCGACCGGTGTAAGTGGATTGTCGAGTATCGCACAGGTGTCGTGATCGTATTTAGGATAGGACTTTACATAGGTAAATAGCTGGTGTTCAACACAAATGGGTGAGACCAGGCCTTCGCACTTCGAAGGGCTGACGATCCCTTTGTTTGGCTCATTTTTCGCCCAGGAATTCCCAGTCGCTTTTTCCTGCTCTCGCAGTTCTCCCGGTTTCCCCTCTACTTCTATTTTTGTGGAACACGACCAAATGAAAAACGCTACAATCAGGATTTTACTTTTCATATTCACGCCTAAAATGAGCAATGGACGTAATTGGGGACCAGATGAATCGTCTCATGAAAAGCTCGGTTGAGAGCAAGGTGAACAATTTTTTGACAGTTAGATTCAACTATTTATGCCATTATCTCTTATCGGTAATAGTTCGGATGTTCTGCAGTAGTAGGAGGGAGAAACCGTATTCTTATGCATTCGGGCGCAAGCCCTGAACAGTCGGCTCAGTAGGAAACTGCTGAGCCGCAAATTTTTTGCCTCGATCTGACGAACCGAGGTCACAGCAATGTGCAACTTTTCGTCAAAGGAACGTAACTTTTTTTAGACAGAATAGAGTGTCAAAGCACAGGCTCTGACAATTATGATTGACCCCTCGGATCATAGGCAATACAAGTAGCTAATGGTAGTAAGGAGATCAGCTGTGCGAAATAAGACAAAACTTTTAGTAGCCAAAATGGCTTGCATTCTATTAATCTCGACGCCTACGAGTCAAGCGGCTTCCCCCTCCGCTTTGGGTTATGACCGCCTTTTTCAAGAAGAATTCGCGGCAAGTCCCTGTGAATTGACAGAAGACGATGTTCTTCGAATGTTCCCGGAAATGGGAGCAGCCTATGCCGATGATATTTATAAAGAATGTATATCTGAAAAAGTTAAATCAGGGCAGCCGCGGACAGATTGCAATGACGGAGATGAAATTGCGGCAAGATGGGCGACATCCCACAAACCTGCAGTCGATATTCCTTATCTTGAGAAACCACAGTTAAACTTTGAGGCCAAAAAACGTTTCAGTGAGTGGAAGAAAAAGCAGATTTGCATCGATATTCCTAAAGTAAAAGAAGTCGTTTCTGCCTTCCATGAGGAAGCGGAAGAAGTGTGCCGGAGCGAGGGACTTGCCGCCATTCCACTCTATGAGATTTTCAAAGCAGCTAAAAACAACCCGGAAATTAGCGATGGAGCGGCTGATCCTAATGAGGTCCCGCACTGGTCTGCCGAAAACAGAGAATCGGCTGCTGTAATATTCGGCGTTGAGGAAGGAGCTAAGCTAGCCAAGGGAATGAGAGACAAAGCTCCTCCAGCCTCAACTACTGCGACGACCGACTCGGAGAAACTGACATCGGGAAAAGTTCTGGAGCAAGTGGCGACTGGGGAACATACTACAGGAACGGTAACAACTACGACCGCCTCCAGAGTTGATTACCTCAAAGTTGAACAAGTCGTAAAGATAAATGAAAATCTGGCTTTGAAACGCCCTGAACTGACGGGAAGAAAACCTGATTTTTCGTGTAAAGGCGATACATGCAAAGACCTCTCAAACGGCGAGCCGTTTCCAAAAAAAGATCTACAGCAGAAACTCGGCTGCGTAGGTAAGCCTTATACTTGTAGGCCCGATCTAAATTTTGATCCCAAAGAAATTGAAGCTAACTGTATTAGCAAAGAGGAAGAAAAACTGCTGATTGAGTCAAGCAAATTTACTCGCGACCCTGATGCATCAATATTTGATAAAGACGATCCGAAAGAGGCCCTCGCTAAAGGAAACTGTGACTCT
>CAXSGP010000047.1:0-35554 GCA_964236955.1 uncultured Oligoflexus sp.
TACGAGTTTGCCTGTACTTTTCAATCACTTATCTCAAACGTCAACAGCCCCTAGAATTGAGGGAAGGTTTATCCTTCCCTCTTTTGCCTTTTCGCTATAAGTGACAGCCTCGGGAGGCGGCACCGTCCTTGAAGCCTCCCAGCTGAAATCGATCATTATCGAACTATCGAATAACTGGCCGGATCCTGCATTTGATACTCGAGAACAATCGCTCCGCCTCCCCCCGCTTTCGAATAGAACAGCGTCTGAACATCGAAAATTTCATCCACCTTCGCACCTTCAGATTGAGGGATGCCATAGGTCTTCACAAGCCGCCCCTTGATCCCGTCCAGTGCAAGATTTGCCGAGAAAGCGTAAGCAATTGGCGTAACCAGGTAGTCAAAGCTATCAAAATAGTCCGATAAATCGCTTCCCGATTGCGCAAAAAGGTAATTCCCACCTTTACTGCGCGTGATGGTATGGATGAAGTCCTCCTGGAAGTTCGATCCCATTCCAATCGCTGTCAGACCGATATCATCCGATGCATGATCGGTTACTAGCCTTAGCAATTCACTTGGATCGGTAACACCGGTATTGAGGCCCGCGTCTGATATAAGAATGACGCGATTCTCATATGTAGCACTGAGGTTGGCACTGACCAAATCGTAGCCATCCCGCAGGCCAGCCTCCAAATTGGTGCTACCGAGGGGTTGGAGGTTTTGAATTTTTTTCAAAATAGCTACCTGATTGTTTACCGCAGTCGGCTTTAAAAGTATCGAACTTGTAGTCTCAAAAACTACGATCGATAAAAGGTCATCGCTGTGGAGCTGCGAAAGAGTCGACTTCAATGCGTCTTTAGCCCATTCCAAGCGGGTTTGCCTGGTACCGTCCGTAGCCCCCATGGATCCTGATATATCTAAAACTATAGAAAGGTTAAGGGGCTTGCGATGGAAATCGACGGCATTCTTTCGCGTGGCCATACCCACTTGCACAAATAATCTTTGTCCATCCACAGCAAGTTCCGGAAATACGCAAATGAGCCTGTCACAGGGCTCGCCTTGAAGGGAAAGGTCAAATTCACTTAAAAATCCTTCAACCACCAAATCGCTAGGGACGTCACCATCGTTCACGATTTTCTTGAAGAAGGAATAGTTCTGAGCGCCGCCCGCCGTGACGTGCAGATTAGTACTGGCGACCGAACTTTCTATTGTTGCTGTTGGCATGTGCGGGCCGGACATAGGAGATAGCGGAGAATCCTCGGAAAAACAGGGGCGTTTAATGATTTTGGCATGGGTCTTGATGTTGTCGGCGAGGTGTTTGACAAGATCGATTGCAGAATCGATTTCTGTGTCATTGTCGAAGCTTGCCAGTTTAGCAATATATCTCTGCAGCCCCCGGTTGAGACTGTCGGCAATCTCCACCCTTTGCTGGCATATATTGGTCTGGACATCACTTGTATCATTTGCAAACGTTGGATCGCTTTGGGGATAGGGGCAAATCCTCGGTGCGGCGCCTTCGCATCGTGCGGCTGCATATTCACTGAGGTGACTTGTGATAAGGTTGGCGAGGTCAATGACCTGGAGTGTTTTGGACATCTTTTCATCGGAAAATCCGATTTGGCCGTCGGCAGATTGCGGGAGCGTCGCCTCAGAATGACCATCGTTTTTTATATGTGTCGCTGCATCCGTGAACCTATAATTGATAGACACTAAAGGCGCTGCATTCGCTTTTTGAAAAAACATTTGCGAACATGTCAGACTCACAAGGATTATCAATATCAATTTCATGACTTTCCTCCTTCGAGAGAAATTTAGAAGCAATTGAAGCATGAGAAAATCGACTGCTAAATATTAGGACTCAAGCAAAGGGCCGAGGAGAACCCGGATTTTTACCTAGCACGCAAATCTTTGGCAGCAGCAAAAATAGCACTCAATCATTGATCAGCTTTTTGAATTGGTCAAGAGGGTGAAGTTTCTCAACAGAATAGAAATTAGAAATTCAAGGCTTAAGCCTTAGCCGTATCACCTGACCTGACGAGCGCCCATTCTTTCTCGCGCCAGCCATAATTGATGGTAATTTCAGTTCCGATTGGAATAGCGCGCTTGGCTTTTATTGTGATGTTTTCAATAGTAACGAAAAATTCGGCATTGGCGTCGTCGTCGTGGTTAAGCATCGATGTCACGCCGAGGCCCAGGACTAAATTCTTTTTATTGTCCGTTGTGAACATATAGTGCCCTAAGAAAGTCGCGGCCAAAGCGTCGACCTCAGCTTTTGGGACGAGAAGAACCGGCGCTGACTCAATGATTTCGCCGGCACGAATACGCCTTATGGCAAAAAGTCCGCGACCCTTGCCTTTGGACAGCCTTATAGCAACAGCCGATGCAGATTGGTATGGAATCGCCTTCAATGGGCAGCTCCTTCTTATTATAATTATGTAAAATCGCAGGGGAGATCGGGCGGATCGGAAGTCTAGCCATTCTATAAACAAACGATTCAAAAAAACCAGAACTTTCCCTATTTTTATGCATACATTTTCGACGTATTTAACAGAACGGGAGACAGTTTTAAAGGAACTGAAAAAACTATAGGCTGCTTGGAGAATTCATCATGTCTATAGAACAGGGCCAATCTATTCGGATAAAAAATTTTTCTATGCCTTTAGAACTTAAGGACTGGGCTCAATTCTGATAGCCACGTAATGTTTGATGCCTCTTTTCAAAGGCCCATTTGCCCAAATGAATTTTTCCAAAATTACACTTTGACTTTCGTTCAGCTTGCGCATATCTACGTCTCGAATCCGAATTCATCGGCATCTCAACTCAAGTGAAAATCTAATTTCTATCAGGGTATTATTATGAAGTTTAAAGCTTTCGCAGTTGGTACACTTTTCTGTGGTGCGTTTGCCTCAAGTGCTATGGCAGCTGATTGCCTCACCGGTCCTTACGCAAAGATCTATAGCGAAGCTTACAGCAGTCGCGAGAGTCAGCTTCAAAAAAAGTGGACGAGTTCAGGCAGCGACTGCAGCGTCCAAGTAGATTTTGAAACGGCATTCGGTCAGTTTTTCGAAGAAGGTGGTCCAGCCATTCGGGTCTGTAAGAACAAAGGACTGAATGATGGCACTTTAAAGGTTCTGTCCGATATTTCAAGTCAATGCCAGCTTGAAGGCGAGAGCGATGGTAAGGTTGATGGACTGGCTTACGCTCTAGAGTACTGCTCAAGCGCTTTGTTTCCGAAAGTATCCCTGACGCCCGGAGAATATGTGATCAATTACACGGAAAACTGCAAAGAAACCTTCCAGCACGTGGTCGATGCAAATTGCCCAACGATTCGGGCGGCTGATTGGAACTTTGATAACGTCCTTGACTCACAGTGTAGAATTTGATTTTTCGATCCTCAGATTCATCTCTTCACGATTTGAGTCTGAGGGATTTTGCATTCCTATCTCCGGCCAGCGTCTGTGTGATCCCGGAAAAAAAGAAATGAAATCGAGAAGTCACACGCAGGTATCGACCGGCAGATTCACCATGAATTTGAATGGAACAAACAGCTCTTTGGATGGATCGCAAATATGGGATTCCATGGCATCGTCAAAAAATTCAATAGAAACCGTTCCGCCTATTTCTCGAATGAATTCTTTAATTGCATCCATTCCAACGCCTCTGCCCGAAATATCGGTGACGTCATCTTTTGAAGAGAATCCACGCTCGAAAATGATCTCGGCCGCCTCTTTCACGGTATGAGATTGTGCGGAAGAGATAAGCCCGATAGCAAGGGCTTTTTTTATGATCCCGCTCACGTCGAGACCTCGTCCGTCATCATAGAATTCAAGTCTAAAGGACGGCGTGAGCCTGGATATCATCTCTGGAGTCTGGGTCTGAGTCAAATTAATGACAATTTTTCCATGCCCGGGTTTGCCTGCCTTCAAACGCTCATGCTCGAGTTCGAGGCCATGATCCAGGGAGTTTCGTACGATATGATTGAGCACCGACCTCATTCCTGACAAGTGGTCATTGCTGATGTATAAGCCGTTATCGTTAATGGAAAGCGTGGGAACCTTTTTCCCCAATATGTCGCATATTCTCTTAAGATCCCCTTTCATGGGAGAGAGGAGCTCGTCAAGTGTGACTCCTGTCATGCTCTTAAGAAATGCCTTGAGATGCATCATGCTAGTTTTATAAACGGGGTCCAGCTTATCCGTAAAATTATCGATAGTCGAGATATAGCCAATGACTTCAGTCTGGTAGTCCCGGGCCTCAATCTTTCCCGCATTGAGATACTTGTCAATAATTCCTTGCAGCTCCTTAAAAGCTGCGTCTATTTTAGTCAGAAATTTCTGGATAATGGCGTTGTTATCGGTAAGAAGGCCTTTGCTCATGATTTGTGATTCACATTCGTGGGCCAGGCTGGAAATTTTATCGAGTCCAAAGGATCGCGCATTGCCTTTGATCGTGTGGACATTCCGCATGACGAGTCCTATGGTTTCTTTGGTTTCATGGTTATCGAGTTCTGCCACGACCGCAGCATGGGTCCTTTGGATAATGGCCCGTTCGGACTGAATATATTGAATCATATTGGCTTGGCCATACTTAATAATATTCATGAGGTTATGGGTTTCTTCAAGACTGTGTTCCCGACTGCTTTCAAGCTCATGAATATAGGTCACATCTTTAGCGCTGACCAACAGGGCTGCTAAGTTTCCGACTCCATCTGGGATGGGCGTCCAATCCATCTCTAAAAATCTGCCGTTGTTCATGATGATTTCTTTGGGTAGAACATGAGCATTGATCTCGAAACTTATCATGTCCTGGTCCAAAGAAAATTCCAGCGCTGTATTAAAAAGACTTGCCTGCTCGTTCCCGCTATCCTCGGCAGAGTTGAACACCGCATCAACGGCACGGGCCCCCCCAAAATTCAGTCCTGGAAATATTTCCGCGCAGGCTTTCGAATAATCAGGGTCAATTTTCATCTCCCGATTGATCCTGAATATCCCTAACTTCACATTGTCAAGGATCGATCGAATATTAGCGGTTTTTTCGGCGACGATAATATCGAGGTCGCGGACGTGCTGCTCAAGCTGGTCATTGAGTTGATCACTTTCAACACGTAATTTGCGGCCGAGGGCAATGGACAGAAAGATGGCCTGCAGCGCGGTTCCCACCATGACCAGAAGATCCAAATGCTCCTGCCAGGGGATCACGCCGAACACTAAAGCGATAAAGACGCCTGAAAAGATAATCATTCCAAAGGTTGCTATTGCAAAGTATTGGGCAGGTTTATGGCCCTTGATGCTGAGGTATACGGGGACAATGATAAAAATAGGGATGCCTACCAGACCGAAAATGCTGGTCATTTGAGTCGAGTAGACCATGGTTCCATTCAGCCAGTATTCAATGACTGAGACGGCAGTGGTTGCAATGAATGCCCATTTCAAAAGGTTTGTGATTTTAAACCAATAGGGGGCAATTGCCTTCAGGTCGAGAAACTGAATGATAAAGATGATTTCAAAGACTGTTGCTGCCGCGGATCCAAACGCGATAAGAAACGCATCGTGACTTTTGAAAAGTTGAAAGTCAAAGGTCGAATGAAAGAATCCGCGATCAACAAGCTGGCTGACGCAGATAAATATCATAAATAGCAGATAGGGAATATAGTAGGGCTGCCGCAGCTGAAGGTAGATGAAAATATTATAGAGGATCGAGAAGCACACAATTCCCAGAAGAGTGAAAATAATTGAGTTGTCGCGAAGCATCAACTTTGTGAAATCATCCGGATTAAGCAGGATGAAGTTGATGGATTGAGGAGCCATCGCGGTTACGGTCTTAATATAGAATATATTTGAGCCGGGACGGAGTTCCACGGGGACCGAAAAATTTCTAAAATTAATGGATTTGTTTAAGGCCGAACCAGGATCGGTCTTGGATGCCAGAACTTGAGGAACCCCAGACTGCATGGCGTAGATTTGGATGTCTTTCACTATGGGGTACTCATGGCTCAGCACCGCTCTGATGGGCTGGTCGCTACCATTTTGAATCACGAATCGCTGCCAGTAGATATCGTTGTTGGCTAAATTTCGGCGTCCGAATGTGTTGGGTTCAAACTGTTGCTCGGCGGCCAGGGCACCGTCGATCGACAGAGCGCCCTGTTTATCTTTTAGGATCTGAGAATAGCCATCTAGATAGATTCTGCTAAAGTTCTCACTTTCGACCATGACTGGTCTCGGTGGCGGGTTGGCTTTGGCGTTTTCCATAACAAGCGCCAGCAAGCAAGTAAAAATACTAATATACCAGACTTTTGAAAGCTGGTTGCGGCCAGAATTCGCTGCTCTGATCCAAATGCTCACCTGCGCTCCTCAATATAGAGTCTAATGATACACGGCCCCAGCCTCACTTTAAGCAGACTTATGCCTTAACGCCCCAAGTTTGGGATGAAATCGACTTGTTATGGATAGGAAAGGGCCTTGGAATTAGATTACAATGGATCAGTCAATGATGCAGCATGCTTTTCTCATTTATGTTGCGTCCCCTGAGCACTTGGCTCTCTGCCGGAAATCCACAATTGCCAGGGTTAAAATAGTATTTCTTAATAAGAAAATGGCCCTTTCAGTATAAAATTTTCTGGGTTTGATCTTCAGAAGATTCTAATCTAAAAAAACAACTGTCAAAGGTACGAAAACTCTATAGCGAGGAATTGTCATGCCATTTGAGTTCCGGGGCGTAGAAGTCCATTCATTCATTGAGTATTGTCGAATCGTTAAACCTGACGATGAGGACGTTTTGAATCAGGTCGAAGAATTTATCATGGCCTGGCACGGCAGCGACGGCTGGGATCTTGAACTTGATGAAGCTCTTGGTATTTCTGAGGAAGACTACGGGCGTTTTATGGGCGATCATGAGTTCATTCTTGCTCTTATATAAGTCCTTATGAAGCTCGCTATTCTACCGAACTTTGCCTTATGGCGATCTTCGAATTTTCAGGAAGGGGGATTGCCAGTGGCCTGTCAAGATCTGGCTATAGAAGCCCATGAGCTTAGTAAGCAGTTTCCGAAAACCGCCGAGGCCGCGGTTCGATCATTGAGTTTTGCGATTGAGCAAGGCGAGGCTGTGGCCTTTCTTGGTCCCAATGGTGCCGGCAAGAGCACGACGATCAAGATGCTTTGCGGAATCTTAAGCCCGAGTCAGGGCTCGGCAAAAATCCTTGGCCACGAAGCTGGCACCAAGCTAGCCAATCAAATACTGGGACTCGTCTTTGGCACGCGCTCGCAGCTCTATATGCATATGACGGTTGAGCATTGTCTCGATCTTTCGGCTGAAATCTATTATCTAAGTGGCGAACCTAAACGCAGTCGTATTCGCGAGCTTGCCGATGCATTTGCTATCACTCCTTTTTTAGGTCGAAGGGTTCGCACCCTCAGTTTGGGCGAACGGATGCGCTGTGAGATTGTAGCTGCCCTTTTGCATCGGCCCAAGGTGTTGCTGGCGGACGAACCGACCATAGGGCTCGATATAATAGCTAAAAATAGTCTTCGGCATATTCTCAAAAACTGGCAGAGGCAGGAAAAAACGACCCTTATGCTCACCAGCCACGACCTGAGTGATGTGGAGGCCCTTTGTGACCGTTGTATCCTGATCGATCATGGAATGAAGCTCTTCGACGGCCCCTTGCAAAACCTCAAAGGCAATTGGGCGAATATCCGCAATATCCGCGTAACGACCAGCGACTCGAATATTTTAAGTCTGAGGGATGTTCCTGGGCTTAGAATGAGCGTAAAGGAAAGTCCTTTCAGTCACAGTTACGAACTTTATGCCGATCAATTGCCAATGGCAGAAGGCCTTTCAGCTTTGTCACGGCACTATGGAGACAAGCTGCAGGATCTAAAAATTAGCGAAGTGACACTGGAGGAAGTATTGAGTGCGCAGTATGCCAAGGTTTGAAGGTGTCAGGACCCTTCCCTTTTACTTCCGGTATTCTTGGTTTCAGCTACGGGAACGTTTCACCGACGTCGCAAGTTCGGTGGCTTATCTTGCTCTTTACCCTTTTTTTATTTGGCTTCTGACCCATATCTGGATCCGATTTAACGCCTCTCAAGGGCATTACACACGCGACGAGGTAACGATCTATATTGCGATCACCGAGCTTCTCTTTATGACCTTCCTCCGTTCTCCCTTCATGCAAAGGTCCAATGCTGATTTCTCTATTACTTTATCTAGGCCCCGATCCTGGCTTGCCCTGACCTTTGCAGGGCAATTCGGTGCAACTTTGGGCGGCCGTTCCTTGTATTGTCTTGTTGCATTTCCAATACTGTTGCTGCTGGGAGTGAGTCCCTCGTTTGCCGCGATGGGTTTGCTTCGTCTTATCCTTCTTTTGCCGCTATTGGGTCTGGTCGAAGCTGTGATGGCCTCAATTCTAGCGTCAACCCAGGTCCTATGGCACGAGACCCGCTATCTCATTTTGCCGCTTACTAAAATATTTTTGGCTTTAGGTGGGGTTTTTGCACCGCTCGTCGATTATGGCGAGCCAGGGCGCTCGATTTTTCTAAAATTGCCTCCTTCGGATTTTTTCTTTCAGGCAGCGCACTTTTGTGTGAAAGGGGAATTCTACGAAATATCGGGCCTGGGGTGGATGCTGCGTATGAGTCTGTGGACTGCAGTTTTTTTGATTTGGAACCGAGTTTTTTTCGACTTTGCGCGGCAGCGTCATCAGAGCTTCGGAGGGTGAAACGTGTCTCAATATTTGAGTCGTGCGATTGCTTTTAATCTAAGTGCCCACATTGCGAACCTTCCGAATCTGCTCGCAGGGACAATGAGTATGCTGGTTAATAATGTCATTTTTCTGACTGGAATTTGGGGCATGCTGTTTGCAGGAAAGCCGGAAAATCATCACTTGCTTTTTTATTACCTGGCTCTAAATTCCCTCGTGATGACTGCCTGGGGCATCATTAATTTTTTCTTTGGCGGATGGATCGAACTCGGAGAGCTCATAGTCAGCGGTCAGTTCGAGTCGAAACTTGCGACCCCAAGGCATCCCCTCCTGCTGGTAGCGACTCATACCCTTCATCCCGCGGCTCTGGGGGATCTATTGATGGGTGTTCTTGGAATTATCCTGCTCTTCGCTTTGGGACCCGAGGGAATGGGAACCAGAACTTTGGTGGCGTGCGCCTTGGCCACCGTCGGCTTTATTGGGGTCTATGTGTTTTCAGGAAGCCTGGCGTTTTTTTTCGCTCGGGGCAATATGTTGACGCTTCTGGTGCGGGAAATCACCCTGTCTCTCAGCGGCTACCCTATGGGCAAAATATTTCCCGGCGGGATGGGCCGAATCCTCTTGCTTCTGACACCTGCGGCAGCTGTTTCCATTCTGCCGGTCGAGTGGATTGAATCAGGGACATGGACGAGTTTTGGATGGGCTGTATTTGCCCTCATCATAAGCCTTTTCATAGCTAAGCTCACCTACAATTCGGGGGTCCGGCGCTTTCAAAGCATAAGTCTCGTGACCACGCAGTCTTAGGTCGCCATCAAGCGGTTTGAATTTATTGAATTGGAAATGCCGGACTTACCCAGTATCTCTGGGGAGAACTTTAAAACATTCTTTAAAGGATGCTGGAATGTATAAACGTCTGCTTGCCGTTCCCATGTGTACATTTTTAACTCAATCGGCTTTGGCTTTCTCGCCACCTTCTTCCGGAAGCCCTGGGAGTCCGAACGAGGAGCAGCAAGGCTTTGCAGCAATCGCATACGATTTTGAAGGCATAGTTTCACTTTCGAATTGTTCTGGCAGTTTGCTGCGTTTTGACGATAGCCTGCCCACCGATCAAGCGATGGTGCTTAGCAATGGCCACTGTATATCCGGTCCAATGCTTGCGCCCGGTAAGGCCGTTGCAAATATTGCCGCCAGCCGGTCCTTCGCCATACTCGGAAGTGATGCGGCAAAGATTGGTTCCGTTGCTGCGGACCGTCTCCTCTATGCGACCCTCTCGCAGACTGATATCTCAGTGTATCGATTGGCTCTGACTTATGCTCAGATCGAAGAACGTTTCCATGTGAGACCGCTGACGCTATCGAGGTTGGGTCCCGAGTTGGATACCAATATTCAGATCTTGTCCGGATATTGGAAACGTGGTTTCAATTGCCATATTGAATACAAGACGCCGGTTCTCCAGGAAGGCAATTGGTTCTATAAAGATTCGCTGCGCTACAGCAGTCCTGGCTGTGAGGTTATGGGAGGTACATCCGGCTCGCCGGTAATTGAAGAAGGCACTCGAACCATTGTGGCTATCAATAACACCGGCAATGAAAACGGACAGATTTGCAAGGTCTCTAATCCCTGTGAAATCAGCGAAAATGGGGAAATTCTTGCGCAGAAAGGCTATAACTATGCGCAGCAGACCTACTGGCTCTATAGCTGTCGAAACAGGGCGGGAAAGATCGATTTGACCGTGGATGGCTGTCAATTGCCCAAGCCTTAATCCTATACGCCTCGTGTTGGATAAAAGGGATGGGACCCTTTAAGGCCCAAAGCGTTAAGCCTTGGAGCGCTTTGATAGCCGTCCCAAGAGTTTGACGGGCTGTTCCTTGGGGTTGCTGCGCGCAAGTTCCTTAAAGGAGCTTGTCCCGGCCCATACCCGTTGCCTGGCCGCGCCCACTGACCAGCATAACGCAGAAGCCTCGACCCCACATCGGCTCGCAGGGAAGGCCTCCTTTCCCTAGGCTTGCCTGGGGCTATCGAAAGTTCGTAGAACTGGAATATAAAGTCTGGCTCCGGTACAATATTAATTCTAAACCACCCTTCAAAAAATTCCTGTATCAAATCAAAATAAGGCTGAAAAATGTCTAAAAAAAACGATCTCCTGCTTGCCGCCACCTTCACCCTTTCTGCCGGCAGGGCGTTGACTCCCGAGGAAGGTTCAGCTGCCCCTAAAAAGGGTGCGGCAAGCGTCGAATGTTTCGGCATAAATACGGCCAAAGGCACCAACGGCTGCAGTATCGGCAAATCTCAGATCGAAGCCGCAAATCACGCCTATGCGAACCGTTTTGCGAAATCAAAGCCAGTCGATTGTGCTGGTAATTCTGACTGTTCCGCCAGGGATGGATTCCTTGCTTGGGTTGCGAAAGCCAATGCCGACGAATGTTACAAAGACGGCGGCTTTCTGTTTGAAAAGGACGCTGCAGGAAAGATTCTGGTGAAGGATAAAGCCCTTGAAAAAAAATCCTAATGATATGCGTTGGGGTATCGGCCTAAGGCCCCACCATTTTTCTGATCTTCATAATTTAGAAGAATTGCCAATTTTGGAGATCATGGCCGATAACCTTATGGGGCATCGAGGTGGGCCTGCTCTAGCGCACACGGATCGACTTGCCGAGAGGACTTCCATGCTTTTGCACAGCGTAGGCCTCAATCTTGGCAGCGAATCGCCTCTTGACTTGCCATACCTCCATGACCTTCGCAATCTTATGGATCGCTTTGCCCCCCAGGTGATTTCGGATCATTTGTGTTTTACTCGGTTGCCGGGTGCCTCCACCTTTGATTTGCTCCCCGTTCCCCGGACTTTCCGGAATCTCGATCATGTCTGCAAACGTATTGATTTTGTTCAAAACTTTCTCAATCACCAAATTGCTGTCGAAAATATTTCAGCGTATGTGGAATATCGGGAATCTGAGATGTCCGAAGGCGAGTTTTTTACCTCGATCGAAGAGAGAACAGGCTGCGGGATTCTACTGGATACCAATAATCTGCTGGTAAACTGCAGGAATTTTCGAATTGACCCTGAAACAGAACTCATGAAGTTCCCGCTGAAGGCTGTAAAGCAAATACATGTAGCGGGTCATAGTCAGGAAATGGATTGCCTCTTCGACACTCACGATCAACCGATAACGTTAGAACTTGCAAGGCTTACCCGCCTTCTGCTTGCAGAATTAAGCGAGCCCAATATTCCCCTCGTTCTCGAATGGGATGACGTCGGCATGTCCTATCAAGACCTTTCCTATCAAATGGCTCGCTGTCGGCATATGGTCGAACAAGGAGTCGCTCCTCCATGAGCCCTTTCGAGTTCGATCAATTGTCCATCATAAAAACGGTTCAGTCCTTAGCCGGTCCGGAGACAAGAGCTCATGTCGACCGACTTTTTACGGCTCAGTCGGCTCATCGGGTTGAGCTTTATCAGCGAAGTTATCTGGGTCGTCTCGTCGGCAATATCGCCGCCTCGGTTTTGGAACAGCTTGCGAGGGTTTTTGGTAAACAGGTGCTTCTCGATGTACTTGTGCGCTTTTTTACCAAGGATCCTCCGTCATCCATTCTTTTAACTGAGAGTATTATTGGGCTGGCCGACTTTGTTCGAAACTCCGGGTCAAGTCTTTATCACGAACTTTTTGCGACTCTGGTTGAGTTGTCTATAGCAGCGTGGGACCTCGTCCATGGCTGCGATCCCAGTCCTATCGATGCTGCCTTAAACACCTTCGAGCAAGCCTTTCTCAAAGGGCCATTCTACTTTCATAAGGCAAAGGCAGCGGTTGATCTTTTCGCCGCTTGGGTTGCCGCTCAGCAGACCGTAGTCGATACGGACCAATTCATAAATCATATCGCATCTGGAGTTCTTCTCGTAAAGACAAGCCCACTCCGTTCCGTATCGATCCGTGTGCTCCCTTCGTTGGAGCCTTTGGTTGAAGGTTTAAAACGAGGCTGGTCCGTTCATAAATCCATAATGATGATGCCCGCCGGTCTATCGGACCTGATCGATACTGACGATTTATCTGAATTTTTACAAGCGCTCGACTGTGAAGATTGTCTGTGCCACCTAAGCTATAGATCGGCCGAAAAATGAATGCACGTCAGCGACACCACGCATCCATCGCATTTATCATCAGTGCTGCTTTCACAATTTTTGCCATGCTTGCTGCAGTCCGGTATGTAGTATCGCTCGCCCAACAGCAGCTCGATTCCGAAACGGCCAATGTCAAGCAAAGCTTTTTTGAAAGCATAAAATCAGTCGAGACCGTAGCTGAAAACCTGCAGAGCCTCATTGCGGCAGTCGGGGATGAGTCGGAGCCCAACTTCCAGGAGTTCACCGCCCAGGTGCTCGATAATTATAACTTCATCAATGCTGTTAACTACTATACGCGGGTCGAAAAGCACTCACGGGCGGCTTATGAAAATCACCTGAAAAAGCTCGGCAAGGGCGATGGCTTAGTCGAAACTGTAGCGGATTCCCCTAACGAGGTGAGACCCGCCCCGGTCAGGGATCTGTATTTTCCGCTCACTTTGGCTGATACCAAGGCCTCCGAACATTCCTATTATGGCTGGGACCTTCTGTCCGATAGCGGCAAAAAAGAGGCCGTACTCGCAGCGATAGATCTGCAAAAATTAATCGCGTCCGAAAGCTATCTGCTTGAAAGCGGACATGCCGCGTTTGATCTGTTCGCCCCGGTAATGATCGAAGGACGGCTTAAAGGCGTTATAGGCATGACTATTGATATACCGAGACTGCTGGGTGATGAGCAGTGGCGAAGGAATGTCACCGTCATGCTGGGCACGATGTTAACAGGGGAAAGGACCAGAAAAGACCTCTACCGCGCGTTAGATCAAAGCCCTGACCCGACGGTAACCCTGGCAACCCTAAACTCCATAACGGAAGTCACCAATTTTGGTCAAACCCTTGGTCTTAAATTCGAGCGTGTCCTTGGGCTCAGTCGTCTCAATAGCGGAATCCTGGCTATGGTTCTGCTGGCTTGTTTGGTTTTGGGATTGCTTGCCATATATCTTGCGACGACACTGGCGAACCTAGCCAACAGCCTCAATGAATTAGCCAAGGTAAACGCCGGTCTTGAGAAAACCGTTGCCGAGCGGACGAAAAACCTCAGCGAAGTAAACCATGAGATTGCAGATATGCTTGAAAATCTCGATGATGCTGTCTTCACGGTCGGTGCCGACCTGAAGATTCAAGCCCGTTACTCACCAGCCACAGCCAAGATATTAGGTTCCGATTCCATCGCGGGGGCCGATGTTCGTGAACTTCTCTATAAAAATCTCGATCGAGCCAGCGATCAATATGCAGCCCATTTCACCACTTTAAAGCTCATGTTTGGCTCCGATGATTTTCAATGGGAGATGACCAACTCAAATCTCGAAAGATCAGTGCTCTATGATAGAGTCGCGGATGATAAAACGGTCAGTCAGCGCATACTTTCCGTGCGGTATGCACCCCTGTACGAAAACATGGTAATTAAGAAGATACTGTTTGTTTCCAGCGATATTACCGAGATCCTCGCCCTGAGACGGGCTGTGAACGAGGATCAAAGAGTCGCAAGTGAGAAAGCCAATATCGTTTCAGAGATTCTCGAAGCCGATCGTCAGACTCTTGTCACCTTTATGGAGGAGTCGCTGGACCGCATGAAAGCTCTAAACGAAGCGGCCGGGGAGCTTGAAAAGACCCGAAGTGATCGAGTGGGGGAAGCCCTGTTCCGGGAACTCCACACGATGAAAGGCAATGCCCGCGCCGCCCATCTTTTCGGCATTTCGCAAGTCGTTCACCTGCTGGAAGATGATTTTCAATTACTCAAAGACAAGCTTAAAACCGTCTCGCAGGATGAAATTGAAAAATTTAAGCAAGGATTGAAAGAACTCAATCTTATAGCCAAGAAATACCGTGACGTCTTTATGGAGATCTTCGGTGCTAAGGATAGCCAAGGTGATGGCGACACAATGATCAGAATGGCAATTCGTCAACTCCGCAGCGGTTCCGACGTTGAAACTCTCGCCGTTGCCTTGCAGGCACAGATTGACAGCAAGACGATTTTACTTTCTGACCTTGCCGCTAGCTTTGCCTCTATGATTCGAGATCTGTCCAAGCAACTTGGAAAAGATGTGGATCCTATTGTAACCCTCGGCGAGCTATGCCTTGACAGGGAGCTGGGCAGGCCTCTTCGGGACGTGCTCACTCACCTGATACGAAATTCATTGGATCATGGGATTGAAAGGCCTGAGCTGCGTAAGGCAGCGGGTAAAACGATGGTCGGGCATTTGCAGCTGCACTATAGGGTAAAGGAAACTGCTGTTCACCTGACCATTTCCGACGACGGAGCCGGCGTGGATACGTCTCGAGTTCTTAATTTGGCAATTGCCAAAAATTTACCCGGTGCCGAGGCAGGCGATTTGAAAGATTCTGATATCTTGGAGTTCCTCTTCCATCCTGGATTTTCAACAAAAGAAGGGGTGAGTGATTGGAGTGGGCGCGGCGTCGGTCTCGATGCCGTAAGAGAGACAGTCCTCGGCTTTGGTGGCAGAGTTTCCGTGCATTCGGTCCGCGGTCAAGGTACCAGCTTTGAGATTGTTTTGCCCTTAGAGCGGGTGAAATTTGCTGAGGTCAATACAAAATTACTGATTATCGATCGCGATAGAGGCCCGAGTTATAATCGACAATTGATCAAAATCATTTAGTTGCTCGGTTTGTCCAAAAGCGATTTTTTGAAAGGGAAAAACTAAGCTCTTTGAGGGCATTCCCTTTGAGTTCGACCAGTAAAATAAGATCAAATCCTCGCGCCACCGGTGCAGGCAGGCCCGTGGCGGCAGCCAGCTGCCACATGATCGCTTCGCCCTTTTTTACTGTCAGCAGCGCCTGAGAGATTCAAGGGCCGACGGGGGCCGTCCTCAATGATTTATCTTCATAGAAAGGCGTTGGCGGAATATTTTGCTCTGGCAGGGAACAATCCATGAGATCGGTCCCTTGATTGGCCAACGATGCTTTGGTGATGGCCTTATAATAGTTAACCACACGATGATCACTGGGATTGAGTGTGAAGGTCTTTCTTAAATCACTTTTCGTTTCGATGTCGGTCCAGCCGCCTCGGAAATAGATAACGCCATCGCCACCGATATAGGCCAATGAACCGACGTGCCAGTAGCCTCCAATACCAGAAAGTCCGATGGGCACCGTCGTCACAGGGTCAGCATGGTTCCTGAAGCGAACAACGGTGATCGCTTGTTTCTGAGCCATGGTGTCGAAGAGTTTTGCGAAGGTGTTATTGCCAACGCGTGGCTGCCCGACGGTATAGGTGCCCATTAGGTTGACGTTTTTAAGTTCTCCCTTGTCCAGCATAAGCATGAGCTTTGCAGTGAACAGGGTAGCAATGGAGCCGCCCAAGCTATGGCCAGTGATCCAGATATTAAGGGGGGCCTCGCTGGAGCGATCTTTCAAAATTTTAAGAAGCTGAGGTTCGACGTCATCAAGCGCATCGGCGAAACCACTGTGCACCTTTCCCATACCCGGGAGGGTCGCATAGGTCACAGTCAGGTCGTCCAGGATATCAGTAATTCTGTCAACTTCCGTGCCGCGGAAGGCAATGACGCTATAGTTTTCTTTCGAATTCTCTGCGTACATCACCTGACTGGATGAACTTTGGAAGATCTTGCTATCAGAAATGCCGGAGAGAAACTGTATTTTTTTATTATTAGTCGTCTTAAGGAAGGAGTCTTGAAAGTCTTTGGCCTTGCTGCCATCATCGACGTAAGGTTCTTTAAAACGAGTTTTATAATCTTGACTTAAGATCTCCCATTGAGCAAGGCGACCCGCTTCGTCTTCCCAGGAATCGTCATTGCTTTTTGTTTTTTCCTGAATCATCTTGAGGCGGTGAATGTACCAATACTTAAAATATATCTCACCGTCACCGGGATCGCCAAAACCCAGTTTTTCAATTTCCGGACCGGCTACTTTATAGTGGCTGTACTGAAGTGCCGCGATTTGGGTAAGCCACAGAGCGTTTAAATAATTGAAGGGCTTTTTTTTCGCACAAAAAAGAGTGTTCTCTTGATCCCCAACCGTCCCGGATCCAGACCCCATTTCCCCTTGAGGCGCAGGGTTAGTCGGAGTCTTGGTTTCAGACTTTGGAATTATAGTCGTACGACTTGCCTTGGAAAGGTCCCTTTCGGTTCTGCTTTCAGACTTACAGCCCAAAAGAGTGATGAAAAAAATGAAGGAAACTAGAGAGATCTTCATAGGTTGCCTTCTTCGGGACGATTCGAATTCGATTGTTATTTATCGGCAGGGTGAGGGAGTTTCTTGAGGGCATACAAGTCGATTGATGGCGCTGGAAGTGAGGATGCCAGGCTAATAGGATTTTGATTTAAAGATTTGAGAGGGGAGGCGACGGGCCCCATTATTGGAAAAAAAGTCCCTCTGATCCAGCAGTCCGCGCCTTTGCTCAATCTCGAAGCTCAACAAACGCCGTCAGACGCAGTGGCGAGTCTGGAACTTGGTCAATCGTGGTCAGGGAACATTTCAGAAGCCTGTGCACCCTTTTTCATCGCAAGGGGATCCGGCTTCCCTTTTGGCGAATGCCGATTCTTCTTCTTGGCCAGGCGCATTTTTAGTTTGCGATGACCCGCAGCCCGTTTGCCAGCTTTTTTACCTGACGCCATCTCGGATTGTTTTTCCTTTTCCTGGGCCATGAGTGCCGGTTCACCGGCCATTAAGAGAGCAAAAACCAGGAATATTCTCGTCGCAAACATAAATAACTCCCTAGCCAGACACTTTCTCTTTCGGCTCCAAGACACGCCGACCTGAGGTTTTACTTAAGTGTCTTTAACATCCTGTAATTATATTCGCTATATAGATTTGGTCAAGTTGAGGCTAAAAACTTTTGAGTCTGGCGCTATCCGGAACGGGCCGACAAAAACTTTCTAAACGTAAAAAATCCACCTCAATAAATAGACCTGTTTTGCAGATTTGTTGAAACAATAGCTCCTGACTCAAGAGCAAAAAAGGCGGCAAGGATTTTTTGAACGGGGTCGAGTACAGAATTTTCTCGATAAAACCGTCATCCTTCTTTCCTTGGTAATAGCATCGAAATATTCCTTACGGCTTTGTTCGCCTTGGGTCCGCCCTAGCATACTGGCGCTTTTTAAATTGGGGTGGGAAATTCCGGGAAATGAAGGACAGAAATTTCTGCTAAGCTTACGCAATTATTCCAGCGTAGCTCCTATCGACTTTCGCCCAGGGTGGCCTCTCTCCAAGGCACGGCCCTGACGGGCATCCGTGTTCACCCTTAAAAAGATGAAATTCAATGGATAGGGGTTTTTAGGAAAGTGTTCTATATTTAGAGTGCCCCTATTGTTCAGTCGAACTGTGTAAGGATTGCGCATGGATTTCCAGGGTAGAAAAGTTCTATTGGTAGAAGATCAAGAAATGTTTCGTGAAGCCATGGAATTTGAACTTGAAAGTATGGGCTTTAGCGTGTTGACCGCCGTGGATGGCGAAGACGGCTATAAGAAAGCCATGTCTACACCATTTGATTTTATTCTCTCCGATATCAAAATGCCAAATTGGGATGGAAAGCGATTTTTAATAGAATTGCAAAAGACACCGGCTCGCAAACCGCCTTTTGCTTTTATAACGGGATATGCGGATATTTCAAATTATGAGGCCTATGACCTGGGGGCTGATGCTTATCTTGGTAAGCCTGCAGATATGGACATGCTGACGAAGACCATTAAAAACCTTCTCCTTACCCCGGATCAGCTTTGGTCAAGGTCTCCCGTGGCGGTTCCTGAAGAGGTCATTCGAAGAACGATTGAGGGTTGGGGAAGTGAAGCGTTCAAAGACTTTTTCGCCTTGGGTAGGCGGGGAATGTGCCTTGCCCTGAACATTCGGGAGCTGGTCGATATCAAAGTCGGGGAAAGAGTAAAGTTTGATCTAAAATTACCCTTGTCGCCGGTGCCGAGGCTCAAGGGCATAGGGCTTATTATCTGGGAACGTGCCTCCTTCGAAGGCGATAATATTCATGTTGGTATTGAATTTGAAACGATTGAAGAGCCGGGACGCGATGCTTTGCTTAAATATTTGGTGAAAGAAAGGCCGTTATCGGCAATCCCTTTTCGTCAATTTAACCGGAGGACTTAACACTCTGTGGAATACCAGCGCGCACCAAGCTAGCTTTAGCTTTCAATCTATCAAAGGAAAAGATCATGGTGTGGCCATTGCGTGGGAGTTGCTTTGCAGCGGAAGGTGACGTGATTTAGGAAGAGTCAGGAAGAAAGTGGTGTGCGTTTCCTTAGTTCCATAGACCAGGTTACCGCCGTGAGCCTCAGCGATACCTTTGGAAATACTGAGTCCTAAGCCTGTGCCCTCGTTGATCGGTTTGGTCGTAAAGAAGGGCAAAAGAATTTTCTCGCTTAGCTCTTCGGGGACGCCAGGGCCATTGTCAATGATAGCAATAAGAACGCTATCCGGCGATTCGGTTACGTCGAGATGAATCCATCGGTCCCCGTTTTGATCACGCAGAGCATCGTGAGCATTATTGATAAGGTTGAGTAGGACCTGAGAAATTTGAATCGGTTTGCATTCGATAAGCAGGGCATCACTGACCTCACTCACGATAAATCGAACCCCCCGGTTTTCCAGCCGAGTAGCGGACAGAGCCAAGGTTTGCTGGATAATCTCCTTCAGGGAACTCCGGACAAAAGTATCGTTGTCAGCCGTGCGTGAGACGATTCTCAGACTTTTCACTATATACTCGATACGCTTTGCGACCGATAGAATGATTCCCGAAAATTTGATGGCATTTTCCAAATCGGGTGGATCCTTCTTTAGTATTCTCCCGATTTGCTCCGAACGAAGGACTATCGTGCCAAGAGGTGTATTAATTTCATGGGCAATGCCACCGGCCATTTCTCCGAGGGCGGTAAGACGCGCCGACGATTCGAGCTTCTGCCGCTGCATTTGTACGGTCTGTGTGTTGGCGTCGAGCTTCTCCTGAAGTTCGTCGGCGAAATTTGTTATTTTCTGGTAGGACTGAAAAAGCTTGTTGTGCACATTGTTAACCGCCTCAACCAGTCTATCGAGTTCGTCCGGACCGCCAAATCGTTTACCCGCAAGTTTAAAACTACAGCCTTTTCCAGAGGAAATATCAATCTGTTCGACATAAGTCGTCAGGTTTAAAATATGCCGAGTTAGAAATTTGTGGAAAATGAAGAGGAGTAGCGACGAGACCAGAAATGTTTTGATCAGCTGCGATAAGAAGATGAGGGCAATTCTTTCTTTCATTTTGTCATAGATTTCGCCCATACCCGATTCAATTCTCAGGGTCCCCAGATTGTAGGTTTTGCCATCCTTCACGATGTTAAGGGGGACCGCTCGAACGGTACTTTGATCGCCGCTGCCCCGCGATCCTGCGACACTGACCTGTCGATTGAAAGTGTCCGTGATTTCTATAAAGCGCACATTGGGAAAGTTGAGTAAGCCAGAGAGCTGGGTGTCTAGCTGAATGGTATTCATTTCCCATAGTGCAAGATTGATATTGGAAAGATAGGTTTTCTCGATTAGGTCAAAATAACGATCGATAAGACTTTTTTCAATATTATATTCATAGGTGATTTGAACTGCGGTCGTGATCAGTGTAACCAACGAGCTTACCAGTAAAACAAGCTTAATAAGTTTTTTGGATAATGAAGATTTATTGGGCACTCGCGGAATATCCCCATTCAGCATTCGGCATCTGCCGATATGAGAAGGGCCATACTATAGGATTGAAGGCCAACAGGAAAGCGTATATAAAGATTTTTATATTTGAAAAATCAACAAATTCATGAGATTGCAATCCGTGCCCAAAGAAACCTCAATGTTGACCATACGGCCATGGCCGATCGCCTGAACTTAAGCACTTAAAGGGCAAGGCCTTTCGCAAAGATTTGATCAAATCGGGGGAAGGTATTGACCGGCGTCCTTTGTCCTTAATTTTACGCAGAAGGATTAAGAGTCCGGGCAGGTTTTACCCAGAAGGACTCCTACACCCGAAAATAAATACTTCCAAATGGTCTTAGGGATAGAAAGCAGGCCAGGTTGCGAGTTTGAAAGTCAGAGTTGGGATTGCAGGGATAGAGACCAAGCCTTCCTGTATTCGAGCAATTAGTTGGTCAATTCAGTCGAACTGCCTAATTGGATAGGTTTCTTCAGGATAGGAGCCAAGGTGTCCATAGCATCCGAGACTTCATAGATCTCATCTCTGAATTTCATAAATCGGGGCGGCACATTGCCATCGAAACTTTTCCATTCCTCGCTGATGGCCCATTTCACCTGGAAATCACATTCATATTCTTCACCGACTTCAAATTCATCAATCGCAATTCGAAAGGCAAAAACTCCGGTTTTTTTCTTTAGATCATTGAGAGCTTTTTGCATTTCAGGGATAAGCTGCGCGGAAAGGTCTTTGCGGCTAGAGGAAGTGTCATAATCTTGTTCGGATAGTTTCTCAACCAGAAGTGCAAAGTTCATCAGTCATCTCCCTGCAGCAGAATTTTTAAAATATTCGGCACCGTCATGTCTTCGATTACGGCCCATGAAGTTGTAACGTTTTTAATGACCACTTGTAAAGTCCTTGGCGAAACTGGCCCATCTATAAATCGAAGAAACTCGAGAGTCAAGAATGGTCTGATAAAACGCTGGCGAAGAATTCTCTTCCTACTCAAAATTGTTTAATCCTGGCTAAGTTGCCACTGTTTATCAGCAATTTTGGCCAACCAGCCGAAACGAGCAAAACGAAAGTCCATCAACAAAAAGAAGGTTCCTGTGAATGTTTGGAAATATACCCGCGAATCGTAAAGATCAAGGCATAACCTTCGGGCTTATTTTCCAATGCTGCGTGCTGTCTCCAGCATTGCAGTTGAGGGCGGCCACGGAGTCGGTGCCTGACGAGTCAGGATTGATCAGGGCCATGCAGGTGCCGGTATCACGGATTTGAATTTGGTCGCCATTGATATTGAAGTCAAATTTTGGCGTCAAATTACTGGCGCAATCGCCCGGGATGGCAAGGGATGTGGCTGGATCAAATCTCAAGCAGACACCTGATACGTGAGAAATCTTGCTGTCAGCTGTAACGAACCAGTCCTGTGCCGACGATTCGACTCCACAAAGCGTCGTGACAACGCGGGTTCCCAGCATGCGAAAAAAATCTAGGCAACGAATTTCGCCCGTGCCTTGAGGCTTGAGGCTGCGAATGGTCAGATCGGGTCTCACTTGATTGACAACCTTGGTATTCAAGACTTTCGTTATGTTGTCGGCACCAGAGCCTTCGTAAGCAAGATTTACCGACGGAAGTTTTGCTGCGAGCAGCTCCGGACTTGCGGCTGTAACGGTGTATTCAGCCTGCCACCGCGCAGTCGCTGGCAATTCGACGACAGTGACGGTGAGGTCAGACGTATTGGAAAAAGTCCACGCATGGCTGGAATAATGAGTGGCCAGGTTCACAGGTTTGCCCCTGGCGTCCTGCATTGCGCAAAGAAGCGTAGCTTTGCTGCCTTCAAGTTTATCTTTAAAACAGAAGAGCATGGCACCTGTGATAGATGCTGGAATCTCAACGCCTTCTTTTTCCCCTTCAGCCGAATGAATCGGCGCCAGCCTACCGGCTTCTTTCGAGGGTAAAGTATTCGGAACGCCTTCGAGCGTCTGGTTTTGAGCCGGCTCGGAGCTTGCGCCCCCCGACACCGAGGCATCAGATCTTTCCTGAGGAGCCTCAACCTCGAGTTCAGCATCTTGCTGCAAGGTTCTTTGTTTGGTGGCTCCCTCTAAACCGCCGCTTGGCGAACGGCACGATGTCGCCAATGCGGCGAATATCGCAAGGATGGCCCGAACTCTATGCTGCGATGTTTTACAAACCATAATCATATCCTTATTCGCCTTGGTAGCCCGTCAAGGAATTCGCAAAAGACTTGGAAGGGCTTACGCTAAGATCGGCAGATCTCATTCGAATCTTGAATTAAATAAAGAAACTCCAAGAAATTTTTAAAAAAGGCCACAATTTTAAATGAGGAATTCCCTTTTTTCTTTTATATTTTAGATACTTGGATAGGAATCTTGTTTGGGTGCTAAATAAAAGTGCCGAGACTGCCTTGAGGGGAATTAAAAATTAGGAAGGTGACGAAATCCTAAGTTTTGTAAGGGGAGGGACCAAAGCACGAAGGAATGAGGGAAATGAATTCATACCTATACCGTGATATCGCCAGGCACAAATAAGTTTGTCCCGATATGAACTATCGCTGTCCGTCGTTCGTCTAAAGAGCTATGGAGTTCAACCTTCCCTTGTCGCTAAGGATTAGGGAAGCCGGAAAGAGGAATGCAACTCAGTTGCATTCCTCCCCTCCTAAGGTCCTGACTGTCGATTTTTCTTCTTTAGACCAGGCTGCTAATTTCCTATGCACTCGTTGATTTTGACGAAGCGATAGCCTTTGGCCTTAATTCTGTCGATCATCGTCTCAAGATTTTCCAGAGTGGCCCCCGAAAAATCATGGTTGAGATCGATTATGGAATCGTTGGTTCCAGATGGGCTCTGACTGCTGGCAAATTCCAGATGCTGATCGAGGCGCCTCAACTCGAGGCCAACGTCGGCTTCATTCAGCTCCCAGTCGCTGCGATCGCTATTCCAACGAACAACTTTATTGCCATGACTTTTGAGTAGATTATAGACGCGGGCATCCACATAGCCGAAAGGTGGGCGGACAACTTGAGCGTCATGTCTAACCTGAGGGCTGTCGCCAAGCACTTTAACTATAGCCTCCTCATTCGAGCCTACCTCCTTAATGACTTCCTCATCGGTCATCTTCATAAGGTCCAGGTGACTGAAGGTGTGGTTGGAAATCTGGTGGCCGGCTGCTGCCGCCAGCTGCAGATAATTCTGCTCCGTGGGCCCACCCAACTTGCTTCCCAGGGTAAAAAACGTGGCTTTGACATCTTTTCGCGCAAGAATCTCAAGTACTTTGGGATAATTGCTGGCGGGACCGTCGTCAAAAGTCATGGCGTAGGTATGAGGCTCAATGCAGTGCGTAAGGACCTCGCCAGGGAGTTGTCCGAAGAAAAAAGCAGGCGGCGCGTAAACAGTGCGGCAGCTGTCTTTCGAACAATAGGCGTAGGGTTCCATGGGGCTCGCTGCGGCAGCCTTTGGCAAAAGAGCTGATAGGGCGAAAATATTCAGAAGCAATGGAATGCTGAGGTGCGTGGCTTTCATTGGAAATCCTTTTCTACCCTTATGGAGCGACAGCCCAGGTGCCATCACTATTTTTGATCATATTCAATTCTGCCTGGAATATGAAGCTTGAATCACCACGTTCCAAAAGGCTTCTGGTCATGACATTGACGTTAGGGCTTGCTCGGCCAACGCCAATATCAATGCCCTCGACCGATACTGATATATCCTGATTGAAATCTACCATTTCCTCGCTCAAAAGAACCGTGATGTGATCGAGTGAACCCAAACCCTTCAGTGAGACCTTATTGCTGCCGGGCACGCATTCCGCTTCGATGACGAGATCCTGCTCGAGATTTGGCTTGGCACCAAGATCCAGCCAGTAAAAGAGATTCTGGGGGGCGACCAGGCCCGTTTTCAAACCTGGGTCCTGTAAATAGGCAGCACCGCCATTGACATCACGGGGAGCGTTGGTTTTAGGATCCCAAACAAGTTTGGCCGGATAGGGGTTTCGTGTGTAGTTTCGGAGCCAATGCGCAGCTGCAGTGTCTTTACTGATGGTTGTGGTACTTGCGGATTTAAGCCATTCCGCTGGTTGAGCAATGATAGGATAAGCCGTGCCGCTGGCGTCGCGATCGCTCCAGCTGTTGTGGCTTCCTTTGCTATGGATGAAGGCATCGTGTATATAGCCACCTCGCAACGCCTGCAGGCGATCGAGTTCTATCGAATTTTCCGCAGTTACCTTGTTGCGGCTGTAGGCCGAATCATTTTCGCCCACTTGCATAAGAAAAGGCGTAGCAAAAAGGTTGTCAAATTTAATCCAGTTATGATGACCAGCCGACATGTTTGCAGCAGCAAAGCGATCCGCCATACGCGGCGTGATTTGATAGACGCCGTCACCGCCAGCGGAAAATCCCATAATATAGATGCGATTGGGATCCACATCCTTGAGCGCCAGCAGGTTTTCGATAAGTTGGTCGTAAAGTCGGAAAGAGGCGTCTTCCCAATGCAGTTTCCAGGTATCTGTAATCCCTCGGGTCGCAACATAAATTCCGGTGTCGATGCTATCAAAATAATAAGTCTGCATCTGCTTCCACTGCGAATCGTTGGTGCTGGCTGGACCTCCCCCGCCACCATGTAGGGCGATATAAAGTGGGTAGCCGTTAGCCGGCTTCTCGCCCTTTGTCATCAGGGAAAAGCGCATCGATTTATCGCCGTCCTTAAGGACCTTGCTTTCGACCGCCTGAACTCTTGCTTTGTCATGGCTGACGGCATCCTTATACTTTGACCACAATGCGGCCCGCGCACCGCCAAGATCCGAAACGGCGATCGGATTGGAATCCCTAAGCAAGGCATCAAAGGTCGATCCGGTGATCAGCTCGGGAGCCGACCTTTCGCTCGTACCATGGGTCAACGAAGGGGCGGCTGAGGCGTAGGTCTTAGCATAAGTCCCTGAGCCTAACAAAATAGAACCTGCGAGTATTACGTTGCGATAACAATGGAAGGACAGCATAGCATTCACCTTGTTGTGTATAAGCGACAGTCGATCACTTTTAAAATAACTTGGTACCCCTATCCTTTTATGGTCTTCGCCTGCCTTTGGCGATTCAATATTTTTAGATGCGTATTATTTGATTGAGGAATGGCCGGAAATTCTTGGACCAAAAGCAAACATTGTCACTATTATTTGACAATGGGTCCGCAAGGCTGCAGAAACTTCTAAACTTTTCGGCTATGTCTGTATTCTTTCGTTAGAGATCGGTGTTCTCTCTCCCTCACTTGAACGCTTCCTAGTAAAAAGATGTATGCTTTGCATCACGCGCGACACTCTTTAGCAATCCAAAGCCGGGCTGCCAGGTAAGCTTATGACCCGACGGCAGAACCAAAATTTTTCGAAAAGTAATGGAAGAATGGACTGCGCAAATCCCATGAAAATACCCAGGACTAAGCAGCGGCTTTTTCAGGACAAAGCAGATTGTTTAAGTTGGGCTGTGAAAAGTACCGATCAAGTTGTTCTAGGAACGTTAATAAAAGGATCTAAACAATGTTCAAAAATACGATTGCAGCACGCCTTTTCACGTCGACTTCCGCTATTACTTGGTGTTTGTGCGTTAGTGCAATGGTACTAAATGGTTGCGGTACGGCTCTCTATCCCGAGTCCAAAGGCTATTCTTATAGCTCCAGCAAAGCCAGCGGATCCAAGCCGGTCGCTACCGGCTCGGGTACGGTTGGTACCGTAGTTTCAAACGATCCTGCGCCCATTCCCCCAAGTTCGAATGCGGAACCCGAGGATAAGGGAGTCGAAGTCACAGATGCCAATGGCACTGCCGGTACTGACGTAGACACAAAAGTTGAGGACGATATAGCCGGACTCGACGGTTTGGCCCTTTACGATGCAAAGTGTGCTAAGTGTCATACACCGAAAGCCACGACCACTGTCGGAAATCCCGATGTTACCGCCGTCAAGGCCGCCATCAAAGATCTATTTATCATGGCTTCAGTTAAGGCGACTGACGAGGAACTTGCGGCGATTCAGGCCTATCTTGAATAAGAGACTTGAAGAGAGCTTACTATTTGCGTTTAGCCTTCTCCCTCAAGCGGGGAGAGGGTTTTTTTGAACTTGGGCCCTCAAGCCATTGCCGGATGCACATTCCGAATTCCCTTGGTCTTTTTCTCTTAACATCAGCGAGCGATCGACCGATATTGACCTCTGGGTTTAGGAGATCGCAATGTTTGGTAAGAAATCAACGGAATCAGAAGGCTTGAAGTCATTGATAACGCTGACCGAAGGCGCCGGTCTTTGGCATTCGTTCAATCGCCGGGCCACTGAGTTTCTTCACTCGAATAAGGTCGATCTGAGAACCCTACCCGCATTCAATGTCAAATCTCTGGTCGAGTTGGCGATTGCGGCCAAAAATTCCCTGGAAATTCAGACGGCTCTCGAAAGACTGCAAACCGCCTTCGAAAGCGCCCGGAGTCAGGAAACCCAGCACCTCTCCCAATATATTAACGGCCTCCGGACTATGCTCTGGTCCAGCTTAAGTCAGATCATGGAACAGTTTAACGTGATGAACAAGGAAGCGGGCCAGCTTGAATCGATGCGAGTGAAGATGATACTTGCTCTCGACAGCGATGACCTCATGCAACTCAAGCTCGCGGTGAAGGATTGGGTGGTGCTTCAAAATCAAATGACCCAGGAACGTAAAAAGCTCAACGCAGAGAGTCAGGTTAATTTTCAAAGGCAGCTCTCGCGCCTCCAAAATGAACTCTATATCACGCAGACCGAACTCAAGCTCGATGGACTAACCCAGGTCTACAACCGCAAGGCCTTCGATCAGGAAATAGTCAAGACCTTGCAGATAGCCCAATTAAGTGGCCGAACCTCAACCCTCCTCCTCTTCGATATCGACCATTTTAAGCACGTGAATGACACCTACGGCCACCCTATCGGCGACAAAGTACTGCAGCACTTCGCCAAACTCATCGTTCAGAATTTTCCGAGTCGCACCGATTTCGTGGCTCGCTACGGGGGCGAGGAATTTACCGTCCTGATGAATGACTGTGATCTCAAAGAGGCTAGCGAAAAAACAGCCCGTTTCGTGGCCCTTCTACGCAAGACGTCGATGATTTTTGGGTCTGTGTCCCTGCGCATTACCGTCTCGATCGGAGTGGCTGCGTCACGTCAGTTTGAAAGGACTGATGATTGGATCAAACGCGCTGATATACTTCTCTATCAGGCTAAGGAAGAAGGCCGCGACTGTTTTGTCGTCGATCATGTTCTATTCGAAGGTACACCGAAGGCTTCCTGATTGCCTGCAGAACTTGCGACAGTCCCAATCCAAGGAGGCTTTTGCCCCTTGCCAATCCATCCTGTCGTTTTCAAGATGACACGTCCCCCAAAATTATTCCTGATGGCATCATACGGTCATAAGCGGCTTCGTTCTTTTTGCTATTTCATCTTAAGTATAGGATTATAAATAGTTTTTTGGAGTCTGAAACCAAGGGGGCCTTTTGTTATGAACTCCTCTCATGTCAGATTCGTAAGTGTCCCAGGATCAAGTCAGAATCCTCGGGTGCAGCTAAATTTGACCAAGCGGAGTGGAACATCATGGCTATTATTGGGTCTGAGCAAGAACAAAACGATGTCAGTGCAAAGTCTTTTAAAGAAATTGCCGCGGATGACGAGCCTTCCCGGAGCGGGACTCGGGATGCCGATCAAACCGCGAACGCCAAAGAAGATGGAGATGGAAGCGCTGTCAATCCCGAATTGATGGAATTCACCGCTGTGGCCAAAGCCGTGGATGATGGTGTCATTGAAGTGGCAGTCACAGACTGGAAGGATTCGGTCCGTGAGTCCTCGAATGTCCACAGGATCGGCGATGCCATTCGTCGCAGTGGGACGAGCGTTTCGAAACAGCTCTATACGCTTGGAGAGAGCGTGAAATCCAGTGCCAGCCATGTCAGTCAGGATATTAAAACCAAAGCTGCTAAGGTCGGGGGAGACATTAAAACAGGCGTTGAGACTTTGCATGGCAAGGTAAAGGCCAATCCCTATCCCTATGCTTTGGGTGCGATCGGATTGGGCTTTATATTGGGTCGCCTAGTGCTTGGGAAAAAGACCGCAAAGGCTTATTATCCTGCCGGTCGAGATTATCAATCCGACCCTACGGTCCATACCGGTGTTCATGTCTAAACCCAAGTTCAGCACCAGTCGAAACTTTAAGGGGTAACTTTGGCTTGCCTCTTATTTCCCTCCTGCCTCCACGCCGGCCATACTCCTGCCGCTGATCTTTGGACAAAATAAGAAATTAAGATTTTGTCGCCTTATTTTGAGAAGAAGCACTACACCAAAACCAAAGAGCCTGCTACTTTACCGGCGAGTATCCATGGAGGTTTCAAAGTATGCGTCGAAGTATCTTCAATGCCCTACTGCTATCAATAGGTCTGTCAAACGGAACTGGATTTGCCGTGGAAGGCATGTGGCAGCCAGAACAGTTAGCGCTTATCGAAAAAGATCTCAAAATCAAGGGCCTTGCTATCAAGCCCGAGGCGATGAGTGACCTAACAGCCTTTCCCATGAATGCGATCGTCAGCCTTGGCGGCTGCAGCGCCTCCTTCGTATCGGACATCGGTCTGGTGGTTACCAACCATCACTGTGCCTATGGGTCGATTCAATTCAATTCGTCGAAGGAGAAAAACTACCTCGACAATGGCTTTCTCGCCAAAACCCTGGCCGACGAGTTGCCCGCAGCACCCGGTACGCGGATTTTCGTAACGGAAAGCATCAAGGAAGTCACGAAGGATATCCTGAAGGACCTGGAAAAAGTCGATGGACTGGCTCGTTTTGAAGCGATCGAAAAACATCGCAAAGAACTGATCGCGGCCTGCGAAGCGACGCCTGGCTATCGTTGCCGTATCGATTCTTTTCTCGGTGAGAGTTCCTATCGCCTGACCAAACAGCTTGAAATAAAGGATGTGCGCCTGGTACAGGCCCCCCCTTCAGCTATTGGCAAATTTGGTGGTGACGTCGACAATTGGATGTGGCCCCGTCATACGGGAGATTTCTCCTTCTATCGCGCTTATGTTGACAAGAAGGGATATCCCGCAGAATTCAGCAGGGATAACTTGCCTTTCAAGCCTAAGGGTTTTTTGAGGGTTGCCACTAAAGGCGTCGAGGATGGCTCGTTTGTAATGGTCGCCGGTTATCCCGCCCGCACCAACCGTCATCGACTCGCCGGTGAAGTCGCCTTTACCTTTGAGATATCCAATCCTCTGAACAAGGACTATCTAGATCGCCGTATCGCGCTGATCGAAAGTTTTAAGACCAAAGACGCGGAACTCGGCATTAAGTATGCAAGTCAGTTGGCTGGCATGAACAATGCTTCAAAAAACATCGAAGGCCAGCAAGAAGGTTACAAGGCCATCAGGCTCCTCGACCAAAAGAAGGCATCAGAAGCGGAGCTTATTGCTTCTTTCAAGGCCAGTAAAAACACCAGGGCGCTGGCCGACTATGAAGCGTTAAACACATTAATTGCCGAAAGTCAAAGCGCCGATAGTTTCAACCTGCTGCTTCGTAAATCCTCGGAATCCGATCTTTTGCGTGCTGCGCAAAAACTCTATCGCCTTGCCCGTGAAAGGGAAAAGCCCGATGCGGAACGGGAAAGCGGGTATCAGGATCGCGATCTGACCTTTCTTCGCCAGGGTCTTGAGGCTTTAAGTCGCCGTTTTGATCCTAAGGTCGATCAGGCTCTTTGGGAACTCGGTCTTGCGGATGTAAGAAAAGCTGATAAGACCAGGACCGCCCGTCTGCCAAAAGCTCTGCAATCTATAGTCAATACAGAAAGCAAGCAGCTGAGCCAGACCTTGTCCGCTTATTATCAAAGCTCCATCCTTGGCAATGAAGCCAAGCGACTGGAATTGATGAATGCCGACCGAAAAAAGCTTGAAGGCCTTAATGATCCTTTCCTTCAGCTGGCCGTAAAGCTTTATGATGAAGGTATCAAAATAGAAAATAATGAAAAAGATCGTGGTGGACGCTTTCAGAAGATTCGGTCGGAATATATGCAGAACCTAGTTGCGCAACGCAGCAAAGAAGGCAAAGTAGTCTATCCCGACGCTAACTCCACGCTACGGATAAGCTATGGTACCGTCCAGGGCTACAAGAACCGTCTTGGAACCACCTATGGTCCGTTTACCAAACTTGAGGAAATCGCGGCTAAGAATACTGGCAAGGAGCCCTTTGACGTCCCTTCCAGGGAAATGGACCTTATCAAAAACAAAGATTATGGTCCTTACAAACTGGCAAGCCTCGGCACTGTACCTGTGAACTTCCTGGCCGATTTAGACATTACCGGTGGCAATTCGGGTTCGGCTACCTTGAACAGCAAGGGTGAACTTACCGGCCTCGTCTTTGATGGCACCATCGATGGCGTCATCTCCGATTGGGCTTTTGATCCTGCCTTTACCCGTTCGATTCATCTCGATGCCCGCTATATGCTCTGGGTTCTCGATAAGTATGATCACGCAACCCGCCTGCTCGACGAAATGGGTGTGAAGCCTCTTAGTCCCTCACATCACTAGCTCCCAAAACTCCGGCCCGGGCGGGGTTTTCTTTGTGCGGTGTTTTCGCGGTGTATATCTGTTCTCTGAAGTTCCCAGCATCGGCTTTCAAGAAAGTGGTCAGATTGGGCAGTTTGCAGGCGAGACAGTGCTTTCCTCCCCCGGTCGGGCCGTGGGTAAAAAAAATTGTTTCCGCAGCTGTAAATTTACAGTTCTTTTCCTAAAGTTTTTCTATAAAAAGAATTTGTTCCCCCAAAGCTTGGAATCGGACCTGAGGCAAGGCCTGTTTAAAGTTAAGCCTCAAGTACCAATAGCTTCACCATCACCATCGGTTGAGAGGTTTATATGGGCGAGATTAAGATCAAGAATTTTTCCGAGATCCCTTACGAACAATTGGAAGAGCTTAATCTCCAGGCCAAGCAAAAAATGGCTGAAGGGAACAGCGATGCAAGCCTGCAGGAGCACTACCTCCGCTATTTGACAGATGAGAAGCGTTTGAAAGCCGTCACTGTGTGTTTTTCCGATCTTGAAGGTCGTTTTCACATGCTTGACTATGACAAAAAATTCTTGATCCATTCCTACGACAATCTTACCTTTGATGGTTCGTCGATCCGGGGTTTTTCGGTTCAGAGTGAGTCCGATCTTCGTCTGGCTGTCGACTGGGGCACCTTCCGTTGGTTGCCGAGTGATGTGTTCGGCCCAGGCAAAGTTATGGTCTTTGCCCTTATTCAAGACCGTGACAGAAAATACTATGACGCGGACATGCGCGGTCAACTCAAGCTCTTCAACGAAAAAATTCGTGCCGAGCAGGGACTCACCACGAACTTTGCGGTTGAAGTCGAAGGCTTCCTTTTCAAAGGCCTGAACGCAGAGCAGACCTATCAAGATGACTCGAGCTTTCAATTCGTATCGGAAGGCGGTTATTTCAATACCCTGCCCACAGCTCCGCTTCGTCAGTTTATCGATCGTTTTGCGGAAGCTCAAAGAGCCTTGGGATTTGAAAATGAAAAGGATCACCCTGAGGTGGCTCCCTCTCAGTTTGAACTCAACTATAAATACACTGATGCGTTGATCGCAGCTGACCAGGTTCAAACTTATAAGCTCCTAGCTCGTCTTATCGCTTCAAATATGGGTTATACCGCGAGCTTTCTGCCGAAGCCAAAAGTTGGTATCAACGGCAGCGGCATGCATACCAATATCTCCTTCTCAAAAAATGGTAAAAATATTTTTTATGATCCGAAAGGCCCTGACCTTATTTCTGCAGCAGGTTGGAATGCCATCGACCGCATCCTCGCCAATGCCGATGGCCTTTGTCTCATTCTGAATCCATCGGTGAACTCCTATCGCCGTCTCGATCCCCACTATGAAGCTCCCAATCAAATCCGGACCTCGGCTGTCGATCGTTCCGCAATGATTCGGATTCCAATCGGCAACGAAAAATCTGCTCGTATCGAAGTTCGTTCCGTCGCGCCCGATGCCAATCCCTATTTGACATTCTACTCAATCCTCTCAACAGCGATTAATGGTCCCTTCGATCCCAAAGCTGTCGAACACAATCGAACGCGTCAGGACCGAGTGCTTCCCGATAACCTGCTCGATGCTATTAAAAACTTTGAGAACTGCCAATGGTTGTCTCAAGTTATGGGTGAGCGTATCCACCACAAATATGCCGAAATTAAACACGTGATTGCCGACCGTTCCCCTAAAGCTCTCGGTTCACGCATTAAGACGGGCGAAGTTCTTTTCCACCACGAAGTCACGAACCAGCAGCTTTGGTCGCATTTCTAATTTTAAGATATTTTGAATTTTTCTTTGCTGATAGGGGAGAGGCGACCGTTCTGCGGTCGCCTTTTTCGTGGCTTCGGGGCCATCCAAGCCATACATTTAATCGTCGTCAATTACGCTTTCTTCTTCTTCTTCTTGTCGCCGTGAAGCAGCGGATATCTTGAGTTGCTTGATGCAATAGATGAGTGCGCTTCTCGCTTCATCGGTATTGGCTCTATCGGCAAGGTCTCTTATCTCTTCCACCAGTTCGAAAATATGCTTGGGAAAAATCATCCGTTGCCTCGACACTCATGGGCCCCTTGCTTTGCTCCCTATGAACAAAGCGTCCTTCATCAATTATTGCATGGGGACGCGGGCGATTTGAATCACTATTGAGAAGTGTGAAGGGGATGAGAGCAAGCGCGCCCTGCGGTTTTGGGTACTTATCCTGAACCGCAAAAGTCAGGCTCCCGACTTCGTTCATCAGCGTCATTATGATAGGGATAAGCTTCAATATGGGGCTGAAAAGACGACGAATTCGACTTAAGTCCACCTATTTGACTGGTATACCGCTGAAAATCACATTAAGGTGCATCTTCGCTTAAAGACCTCAGGCGGGGCTTTTAGATGAGCGCATGATTTGACTATGTTGAGGAGAATATCTGATGAAAGCCGGCCGAAATGATACCTGCCCCTGCGGGAGCGGATTAAAATATAAAAAATGTTGTGAATTGAAAGAAACTGATAAACGTACTGGCAATCGTCTTAACCGTGAAATGGAAGCGGCCTTAATGGAACGCATGCTGCCCTTTGCTGACGAGGTTTACGGCGACGATGCTATTGATCAGGCCCTGCTCTTATTTCTTGATGACGAAGGACTGATTGAATTTGACGCTGCGGATCCCATGAATCCCTTCTTTCTGCCTTGGTTTCTCTTTAACTGGACTCTAGAAGCAACGGATATCCGGCCGATACCCGACGCTCCGATCGAGACAACGATTGCGGAATCCTTCCTTAAAAGGCACGGTCCAAGTCTTTCGCCTGAGACAATTGAGCTCATCAACGCCTCGAATCGTCGGCCCCTTAGCTTTTTCGAAGTGCTGGAAAGTATTCCGGGCAGGGGTATGAAGCTTCTCGATTTGCTTCAGGAGAAAGCTCTTGAAGTCGATGAAGATGCCGCTTCGACCAGTTTGCGTAAGGGCGATATCATTATCGGCTCGATGATGCAGCCCTTATCGGGCAAGGCGCGGCCCTTAGCCCTTGGGCCATTCGCCCTGGAAGCCAGTGACAAGAGGCAGGTGCTTGAGCTGCGTATGGAAATTTTAGAGAATGCTGGGGTGACGGTGATCACCGAAGCCGTTTTGCATAACCAGGAAGCCTTTGTAATTGGCCTATACCTGGATATCGTCGATGCAATGCTTGACGAAAATGAAGAAGAACCGGAAACTCGACACTAAACGAAACCCGCAGGGCTTGGGCGGGCGGGTTGAGAAAGCCCTTGCGGCTTTAGTTCGCGCCGAGTGGCTTCACCAGCCGCTCTTTCATCCAGAGGTTTGGTCATGAATCAAGATATTACTGTTCCTTCCCCTCCAGATCCGAAGGTCAAGGGACCTTCAGACCAAACTTTACCTGCCCTTCCTTATCTCAGACTTGGCAAACCCTCTGGTTTTCTCAAATATCCCGCCCGAGGGTTGCCGCCGGCATTTGTCATCCGTTTAGGCCTTTTCCTAAGGCATGTGCTTTTACGTCTTGCCGATGCGTTAGTTCCTGCGAGTCTCCCAATCTTCGAACAATCCACTGGCGTTATGCAAACGATGGCTTTGTCAATCGTTGCCCGGCATGGAATCGCCGATAAGCTGGGGAATACGGCGATGACGGCGCTCGCTCTTGCGGGCCAAACGGGGACTGACGCGGACGTCATGCATAGAATACTGCGCACTCTGGCGAGCCGCGGCGTCTTTCGACTCGATCAAGATGGGGCATTTCATAACAATCGTTTATCTCGCGCTTTACTGAGCGGCGCGCCTTCTGCGAATCGGGAATGGGTTCAGTATTTTGGATCGCAGACGAATCTGCTGGCTTGGATAGATCTGGAGCGTTCGGCTTTGGATGGTAAATCGTGTTTTGATCGGGTGTTTGGCGAGACCATATGGGATTGGTTTGAAAAACATGGGGAAGAGCAGGAGATATTCGCCCATAGCATGATGGGCATAAGTTCCACGCAGGCGCCCATTATTGCCAAGCTTTATCCTTTCCAGGAAGTGAAATCAGTTTGTGACATTGGGGGCGGTAGGGGAACTCTACTCTCTGAGATTCTGCTCAGGCATACTCATCTTGAAGGCATGCTTTATGATGCCGAAGGGGTTCTTGCTTCCGCGGATACTTATCTCAAACAAAGGGGGTTACGCGAGCGGGTCAGGGGAGTGGTCGGCAATTTTTTTACTTCCAGCCCTGCACCCGCTGATGTTTACCTTTTGAAAAACATCTTTCATGACTGGGATGATGAAGCTTGTTCCCTCATTTTGCGGAATATTAGGAAGTCTATGAGCGCAGGGCAGCGGGTGCTCATCATCGAGCAGATCCTTGAGGTGAATAGTACGGATAGACTTGCGGCTGCTTCGGATCTGCAGATGCTGGTGGTTTGTTCTAGGGGGAGGGAGCGCTCACGGGGTGAGCTTGGGGCTTTGCTCAGTCGGAATGGTTTTAACGTAGGGCGGAATTATTTTCATCCTTTGATAGGGATTATTGAGGGGGTGGTTTAGGTTTTTTTGCTGGGTTTGATCGGGGATTGCCGCTTTCCTTGGGGGGAGGTGTGGGTC
>CAXSGP010000048.1:0-35217 GCA_964236955.1 uncultured Oligoflexus sp.
CCGTGGGAAAGCTCCGAGAGTTTTTGCTGCTGCACATCCAGGAGATTGGTTTGGCCCAGGGCCTGGTCCACATGCTCACGGACCCGAAGCCGCGCCACGCCCTTCAGTTTCGCTACAAATTCTAAATACTGGCGAATCGACATCTCGTCATAGAGCGGTGGGGTATCAGGCAGATAACCAATATGTTTGCGCACCTCTTCCGCTTGGTCCTGTACGGAAAAACCAGCTATAAAGGCCTCGCCTTCCGTCGCGGGAAGGAGGGTGCCCAAGGTCTTCAGAATGGTGCTTTTACCGGCCCCGTTCAAACCCAAAAGCCCGACGATCTCACCTTCCCTTATCGAGAAGCTGAGACAGTCGACCGCCTTTTTTTCACCATAAGATTTGGTGATCGAACGCACTTCAATCATGGGTTGCTGTCCTTGCCAATCACTGGGCTGTTAACTCTACGAAGATAACAAAGTCGCGCTTCATTGCAAGGCTGCAAAGTTGACTGACTTAGGAAGCACAAGGCCTTTCCCTTAAAAAAGAGGGTTCACTTGCGCCCAGCTTTGATTTGCGAGGCAAGGAGCGGCGGTAGATTTTTGGCGAATTGATCCCTGTTGATTTGGTAGCCTTGAATGCTCAGGCTCGTGAGGCCAGGCAATAGATCCCAGGCTATGCAGTTAAGCTCATCCTGAGGCAGGGACAAAGTGGAACGAAGAATGAGTGACTTTAGATTAGGCAATGGCGTCTTGGGCCAATCGGTCTGATCACAACTGAGCTCTTGGATCTGGAGAGTTTGGAGGACGGGCAGACCCTCCTCGCGTAGCCAGGAACTGGGAACCTTGCCAAGAGGCGACGCGATGGACAGAGTTTGAAGGCTTGGAAAGCGTGTCCAATCGATCTCGTTCATTTGCAAGGAGCTAAGCTGGCTGAGGCGAAGCGTCTCAACTGAAGAGGAAGCCAATTCCCGCCAGGCAAGCGTGCCCTCCTCGGCATGGGGCATGGCACGGCCTATTATGGACAAGGACTTTAGTTTGGACAAAGTTTCCAGCACGGGAAGACCTTGGTAGCTTCTCGCCAGGAAGGTGAGATCCTTTAAGTTCTTAAGCGCCGCAAGGGGCCTTAGATCGGCAATCGGTATCGATTGATAGGGAAATCCCAGAGCCAAACTTTTAAGCTCGGTCACCTTGTCCACCCATTCTTGACCGCCATCCTGAAAGATCATGGGAATTTGATCGCTGGTTATTTGCAATTGAAATTCCAATACGATCTGCTCAAGGAGCTTATGCACCGTCGTCCAGCTCGAATCCATTGCTAGGGGTTTTTCAAACCAATCCTGCCAGTTGGAGTAGACCTTTGAAGCCGGGGATTTTCCTGTTAGAAATTCAAGGCTTAACATATTCGAGGCGGGATCCACGATCGCCAGGCGACGATGGGATGTGGATTCGATCCATTGCTGATATTCCCCGATTCGGGTCAACACACTGGTCGGCGATCCACAGGCGTTGCCGGCTCCGTTTGTAAACACCGGATCCTTGCCGGCAACAATACCGAAGAGAAGACTTTGGCCGTTGCGTTCGACGAAGGCTGGACCGCCGGAGTCGCCGGGGCAAGTCCCGCTGTTGCTGCCCTGCTCGGTGCTGTCGACGACCGCGAGGTTGATCATATGAGTTGACGACCACGATCTTTTGAGCTTAACGGCAACCTGCACCAGGCGACAGATCTGATCCTGAGGATGGCAAGGCGTATCACTGGAAGTACCGATTAATTTCATGGCACTGTCGACCGCAAGGTTATTGGTGTTGCCTAAAACAGGGACGGCTTCGTAGGGAAGGGGGGCCGGCGCGCTTAGGCGCAACCAAGCGATGTCAAAGTTCGGGAAATAGAGCAGGCTATCCGGCCTGAGTTTTTGAAATGCGGCAACCGAGCGGATTTTGTCCCCCTGTCCCAGAGGAAAAACAATGCTTAGATCAGCAGCATTTGCAGCGCTTACACAATGGGCAGCCGTGAGAACCAAATCGTTTGCTACCAGCACCCCAGTGCAATAGGACAGTCCTTGAAAGGCAATACGAACCACGCTGAGCTGTCCGCTGGCAGGTGATGATCCCCCGCTGAGGGAAGGACTGCTGCGTTCGCTTGGCAACCCACACGCAACCAGGCTGAGCGCAAAAAGAGCAAACCCTATGTAATGGTGCAATCTCAATCCATTTGCTCCGTCATTCGAACCGGGATGGGACAGCAGCTCATATGTTTTATAGGGGCTTGCGTCAATATGATTCGTTCAGTTTAATCAAATAAGTAAGCTATTCTTTAGGGGCTTCCGGAAAATCGATCGTCAGCTCCTTCAAAAGCCCATTAAGATAGTCTAAGATCTTGTTTTAAAAGACTAACTCATAAGGTCATTGCAAGAACCGTGCACAGCTTGCAGCCAATCAGGGTATCTTCTTTAGGAACCTGCCAAGGTCCCATGATTGCAGAGGTTTTTTCGAAGCGCTAACTATCAATTCGAAATTATGGCTTATTGAGGCACAGTGGGTCTTCGTGAGTCTTTGTGGGTCTCAGAAGATACTCGCTTTTGCTGCATTGGAGATCGCCTTGAGTTCCCGTCCGCACGCCTACTCTAAGATACTCTTGCTGAGTCTGGCCTTCTTTATCTTTTCCTTTGGCATGGCCTGGTCATTGGGAGGCGCTCCCCTTTATCCTTGGCAGCTTCTGAAATCCGACGACATGGAATTGACTCATCATATTCTTTTGTCAATCCGCCTTCCCCGTATTGCCTGCGCTTGTCTGGTTGGTGCGGCAATCTCGGTTGCCGGTATGCTTACCCAAGGACTCTTTCGCAATCCACTTGCCAGTCCCGATGTGATAGGGATCAGCAGCGGTGGCTCTTTTGGAGCGATCCTCGGCTTTTCCCTGGGCCTCAATACTGTTGGGATTTGGACCCTTCCCCTTTTTGCCTTTGTCGGTTGCCTCATCACGACACTGCTCGTGCTCGCCCTGGCACGCTCAGCGAATTTTGCAGCGGTTGAGGATTTGCTCCTGGTTGGATTTGCAATCAGCGCCATCCTCAGTGCGTTGAGTTCTTTCGTCCTTTCGCTTTCGCTCAAAGACTTTGATAAAGCGCCGGCCATGATGAACTGGCTATTGGGAACTTTGAGCGGTAAGACCTGGGGGCATGTCAATATCGGGCTCATACCGATAATCCTGGGCCTCCTGGCGAGCATTCGGATCAGCTACCAGTTAAACGTGTTGAGCCTGGGTAGCGACGTCGCGCAGACTCTCGGCTTAAAACTGCGTCGGCTGCGCATTCAAACCATTATTGTGATGTCAACCCTGGTGGCGACTTCGGTTTCCATTGGCGGCATCCTGCCTTTTCTAGGGCTGATCGTGCCTCATTTTTCCAGGCTGCTGGTTGGTCCTGATCATAAAAAGCTTCTGGTCATTTCAGCGATCAATGGCATGAGCCTTCTGCTCTTGGCAGATCTTGCCGCCCGTACCCTCCTAGCGCCGAGCGAAATTCAGGTGGGCGTGCTCATCTCGCTCTTCGGCTCGCCCTTTTTTCTCTTGATGCTCTATAAACGTCGCAGGAGCCATGATCTATGAAGATCGACACGATTTCCTTAAGACTCGATTCAAAGCTTCTTTTGGATCGAGTGAGCTTTGAAGTTCCTGAAGCCTCGCTGTTTGCCATATTGGGGCCGAACGGGGCCGGCAAGACTTTATTATTAAGGTGCCTGGCCGGCCTTTTAAAACCGACATCGGGAACAATTACCGGCGCGCCGAGCCCTTTGGTGTGGGTCCCTTTAAGTCAAGCCCTACCCTTTGGATTTCTCGTTCGCGAGCTCGTCCTCATGGGACGTTATGCCCTGCATCAGGGCTTCGCGCAGACCAGAGATCATGAAAAGACCGAGGCGGCGATTCACGCCGTGGGCATCGAGGAATATGCATCACGCCGCTACAATTCGCTGAGTCGCGGCGAGCAGACCAAGGTCGATATCGCCAGGGCCATCGCGTCGGAAGCCAAGCTTATTTTATTGGATGAACCCTTTTCCAATCTTGATATCGATGCCGTCCTGCAGATGACAAAGCTCTTCAAATCGCTACAAAATACGGGAAAAACTCTCATTTTTTCCCACCATGACCTCTTTACGGTAAGTGGCCTGGCCTCGCATGGCCTGCTCCTGAAAAAGGGCAGGGTTTTGATTAAGGGCCATTTGCATGAGGTGTTTAAGGCGCCGGCGATTGAGGAAGCTTACAATGTTCATGCTTGTTTTCATGAACATGAAGGTCATGCGTTTGTGCGTTTTCAAAGCCCCGGGACTGGTGACTAACACATGGTCTCGAAGCCTTTCCTCCGGGGAACTAGGCTTTACCCAATTCCACAGAACGATTTGTCGCCTTTTCCACCGCGCTAACAAACATGGAGCGCAGGCCTCGCTCCTCCAGCTCATGCAGGGCTGAGATCGTGGTTCCTGCCGGCGTGGTCACCTGGTCTTTAAGAATGGCCGGGTGAAGACCGGTCTCCTTGACCATCGCCGCGGCACCTAATACGGTTTGCGTGGCTAGTTTCAAAGCAAGATCGCGCGGCATACCCATCTTGAGCCCACCATCCGCAAGTGCTTCTATCACCATATAAATGTAGGCTGGGCCGCTGCCTGACAGGCCGGTGACCGTATCCATCAGCGATTCCTTGGTCCAAAAGGCTTCACCCACACCTTTGAAGATAATTTCGGCGATATCCCGCTGTTCAGACGAGCACACAGGATTGGCAACCATAGCGGTCGCCGCTTGGGCGATAACGGCGGCGATATTGGGCATGGCCCGCACCACGGGACCTTCAAACGCCAGCTCCTGGGCCACCGATTCCATCTTTTTCCCAGCGAGGATGGAAATGAGAAGGCAAGAGGGGGAAAGCCGGCCCCTTAATCCGTTGGCCACACTCTGCAGATCCTGAGGTTTGATGCAAAGTATTACGACATTTTTTTCCGACTGTACGTCTGACAAGGAACCTAACCCCGTGACACGCGAGCCCACGGCCAGCAGCTTCACCCGCTCCGGATCGACATCAAATAGCGCGAGCCCCTTGCCGTCGAGCCCTGGGGATTTCAAGAGGCCTCGGAGCAGGGCGTTGCCCATGTTGCCAAGACCGATAATCGTAATTTTCTCCATAGCGGCTCCCTTCTTTGATTTACCTCGTCACGGTTTCTGCTTATCCTGGTGCTATATCGTTGCCTTTTCCCTAAGGAGAATACATGTCTGCGCTGAAAAGCCTGGCAATTGTCAAGCTGCTCGCTATCGTTTCGATAGGCGACATCGTTGCTCCCAACTTATATGCCCAGACTAGCACCGCTACGAGCTTTCCAGCAAAGGCGAAAGTTCCGCCACCGAAAACGAAACCACCGGCCCGTCGCGCGCCAAGCCGATCCGCTCCTCCGGCGGTCAATCGGCCACCGGGGGCTGCACCGGCTCCAAAATTACCAGCCGAATTTTCCTCGGGTGTCCCTGACGCGGACAATTTAGGAAACACCGAAGGCCTGCAGGACAACACCATCGGCAAGGCGGCGACCCCACATCGGCATAATTTGGGATTGGTCGGAGCTGTCAGTTATTTCGGTTCGGGCGCTGGGCTGGAATACATATTTATGCTGTATCCCTTCATGAGTATCGGTACCAGCATCACGCACACCCAGGCGTCTCTGACCGACGACGCGACCGATGGAGCCTCGGAATACATAGAGGCCCAGACCAATAGCCTGAAGGTTTTTGCTCGTTTTCCCATCTTTTCCTTTCTCTATGCGGGTGCCGGGGCGAATTATAACCTGATCAAAGGGGAATATGGTTGGAAAGGATCAGCGATTCAAGAGGGACGGCTCAAAACTGATTTTAATGCCAACATTGCCGCGCTTGATGTTTTCCTGGGCAGTGAATGGCGCCTTCCTTGGTCAACATACCTTGGAGTGGATTGGGTGGGATCGTCGTTTCCACTGGGTGGGACGATCAGTTATGATGCGAATGAGGAAGTGGAGCTTAGCTCGAAAGCTTTGAAGAATAAGACGCCGAATCAAAGGCTTGACGAAGAGACGGGTGCCCAGTTAAGGCTTTATTTTCTTAATGTTCGTTTGGGTATGACGTTTTGATTTTTTGTTGGCGAGGCAGCTATAAATAAAGGCCCAGCTCAAGCGACAGGTTTCCTGAAACAGGGGGTGCCTATTTTGACAATCTCGGTACCTTGAATGGGCGCTCATGGATAACAGCTTCCGCGAAGGTCAAGCAGATGATCCGGGCCATCTCAAGAGAGAAGCCGGCAACGTTAAAACCTGAACGCTGGACGAGCTGCAAAATATTCTGAAGATCTTCCTCGCCTTCCATATGCCGCTCGTAGACGTCCTCAAAAACGCCATCGATAGATAGATTCTCACGTCCTTTCTTGCCATGATTGACCAGGGACAGCGCCCCTCTCCAAGCCTCAAGTTCCTTTTGCCAGCCGTTGACGTCCTGGCTTGAGGGCAAGGCACTCAATTTCACAATATGAATGGCGATTTGAGGAGAAAGGTCCTTTAGTCGCTGTATGGCATCCGACCTGAAATATGCGGCATTCAAAAGACACCTCCTTAACCAATGTAGTGAATAGTGGGGCAATGGCGCTGTATTAAGACATAACTATTGAAAATTAAAAAAGAAAAGGCCAAAATCCCTGAAAGCTTAAAACAATTCGCCAGGGGGGCCTTTTCCATATGATTCGCAAGCCTATATCTCTTCAAAAGCAAGTGAAAGAGGAAATTATCGCTGCGGCAAATAATCCCAAAGAAGCGTGGTTCTCTGTCTTTGATGGGCAAGATCTAGAGAAAGTACTAGCAGAGCACCAAGTTCCTTTTCGAGATCGGAGCTTTCCTCCTGATTTGACTTTGATGACTTTTGTCATGCAAAAGCTTAGTCCAGACAGTTCATGCCGATCAGCAGTGTTTCGCATCTCTTCTGACATGCCCTTTGCAGGGAAAAAACCCTGCTCTTTGAATCAATGGCGCTGCATTAACAGCTAGGCTGCATGCGGCTTAGCTGTTAATGCAGCGCCATTGAATGCTGAGCCGGTAATTTTATAAGGAAGATAACAATGGATTCCAAGAAACACGATGAAGCGCAGCACAAACATGAATCAGAGGGCGGTGGAGGCCATAGCCACAGCCACAGCCATAGCCATAGCCATCTTCCCTCAGGCGGAAAAGCATTTGCTGTTGGTATAGCACTGAATGTCGCTTTCGTAATAGCAGAAGTCATTTATGGGATTTCTTCGAACTCGGTCGCTTTGGTGGCTGACGCCGCTCATAACATGGGCGATGTCCTTGGCCTGGCTATGGCTTGGGCCGCTATGATACTTGCAAAACGAAGTCCGACCGCCAATCGTACCTACGGTCTTAGGCGCTCCACGATTTTAGCTACCCTCTTTAATGCAGTGTTGCTACTTGTTGCTATAGGAGGTGTCATCTGGGAAGCCGTAAGGCGCCTGCATGAGCCAGGCTCTGTGGATGGGTACACTATAATCGTCGTAGCGGCCGTTGGTGTCGTTGTGAACGGAGTGTCGGCCCTTTTCTTCTTCAAAGGTAAAGACTCTGATGCAAACGTTCGCGGTGCTTTTCTTCACCTCGCTGCTGATGCTGCTGTTTCAGGAGGCGTGGTAATCGGAGGCATTATAATCTTGAAAACCGGATGGCAAATCATTGACCCCATTTTAAGTCTATTAGTCTCGGTCGTTATTCTCGTCAGCACTCTGTCACTATTTAAAGACGCCTTAAATCTTTCTCTGGATTCCGTTCCAAGTCATATTGATTTGCAAAAGGTAAAAATGTTTTTAGCAAGTTTGCCTGGCGTCAGCGATGTTCACGATTTGCATATTTGGTCTATGAGCACGACAGAAGTTGCGTTAACTGCCCATTTAGTTACGGAATGGACCGCAGAGCCACCCCATTACCTGAAACGGTTAAGCGTAGACCTCCATGAAAAATTTGGGATTGGGCATTCAACGGTGCAATTTGAACCGTTTGATATGGCTGAAAACTGTAAACAAGCGCCAGAGGAATCGCTTTAACAAAGGTTGATCTGGAACATGGACCTGCTTATTATCTTTCCTTTATGATTCTTAGAAAGGACGCCCATAGTAGGCTGGACCTGGTTTAATGCTTCGGACCCTAAACTTCAACAGTACAGCAAGGCCCCGGCAAACTTCAAACAAGCTCTGGCAGAATTAGCTGTGTGCCATCTATCGGATTTTGGATAAGCGTCTCGGTCGTCATCAAAAAGAAGAGGAACGGCGAGGGGCAGTTGACGGCCGGTTTCGCCAATATGAGCGGCCCTAAGCCAGGTCTATGGATCGAATCGACCTACAAAAGCCTCCCTGGTTCTTTGGGAGTTCATGTTTATCTCAAAACCTACTTATGCTTAAAGGTATAGACCCCATCCCAAGTGGCCCCAGGATTCTCCTCAAGATAATGCCCCACGCGATCCAGATAAAGGGAAGTCGCCTTATCATCAGGCTTCATAAACAAACACTTCCCAAAGCTATCCTGCGCCCCGAGCCAATCCTGAGCCTTATAAGCCCGGCGGCCGCTTTCAAAGTGAGCAATAAACTCCCGTATCATCACCGGATTCGGAAAGAAATCCGGCCGCATCAGATGAAAGACCTTAACCGGTTCGTTTTTGCCCTTCACACGGATATCATCAAGATCACGCGTAAAATATTTGCCCTGGGGCAGCAGCCTATGGGTAAACTCGCTAATCATGAGTTTGATCCCATATTCCTTCGTCAAACCTTCCAATCGGGCGCCAAGGTTCACCGAGTCGCCCATTACCGTGTAAGTAAAGCGTTCGCCCGAACCCATGTTGCCTACCGACATTGGACCTGAATTGAGACCAATTCCAATATCGATATCAGGTAAGCCCTTTTTCTTAAATTCAAGGCGCAACTTATCCAAGGCATAAAGCATCTCAATGGCCGCACCTGCCGCGACGTCGGCATGGTTCTCCATTTCCAGGGGGGCGCCCCAAAAGGCCATGATCGCATCGCCTATATACTTATCGAGCACTCCTTTGCTCCTTAGAACGATGCCCGTCATCGGAGTAAAGTACTCATTCATAAGTTCGGAAAGTTTTTCAGGACTGAGGGTTTCGGAAATTGTCGTAAAACCCCTTACATCTGAGAAGAACACGGTAAGCTCTTTACGCTGGCCGCCGAGCTTGAGTTTATCAGGGTTTTCCAGGACCTGATCAATAACCTCGGGCGAAAGGTAGTGCTGAAACGCACCTTTGACCTTTTTCTTCTCCTGCTCTTCGGTCATATATTTAAAGAGCGTGACAAGTGTGAACATGACCGACACTTCCAAACAGGGAATAGCCGTAAACGTCCAGATGCCTTTACCGAACCAAATCGTTTTATCCAGATAATAGAAGCCCACAAAAAACGCTATAAGAAAGAGTCCAGAGACCACCGCCGGACTATAGATCAGCATAATGGTAAAGAGCAGTCCGGCACCGATGACGATCCTCCTCTCGGTGTTAAAGATCGAGGTGGGCCGCTGGTAGAAATCGCCTTTGATAATGTTATCCATGCCCGAGGCATGGTTCTCAACGCCGTCGATCGCGGGATCAAACGGGCTGGGCCGCGTATCGTTGATACCCGTTGCCGTTGCCCCCATGAGCAGGGTAACGCCCTTCAGCGCTTTCCGCTCGGCGGGACTGAAAGTATCATTATAGGCATCAACAAAACTATAGTGATGAAAGGTCTGACTTGGACCCCGTGGGTTAACGAGAAGGCGGCCCTGGCCATTGGAGTCAATTGGAATTTCGATGGAATCGCTTTCATCGTCACGGTTTACCAAAGCCATGCTTTCGATACCCGTGTTATTAAAAAATATAAAGGGCTCACGGTTAAGCGATTCGGCAACGGTTTTCAAAGCCAAAGAAGGCATCAGGTGACCATCAACGTTGGCCACCAGCGTGAGCCAGCGATTGATCGCATCCTCATCCGCGTCGTTATTAAAAAAAGCAAAATTTGGACTGGCCTGGCTCAAAAAAGGTGTGTTGAGAGTAATGCCTTCGACACGGCGCAGGTTATAATCGCCAAGGGATTTCCCCTTGGGCATGTCGATGCCTTGAATCTCCGATGTCAGAAGGCTATCGACATTCTCAAAACGGGGGCGGCTCCCCATATTGCGCGCGGCCTCCTCCTTGCCACCAAAGTAGAAGTAGCCCATCACAATGTTACCGAAGCTTTGCATACCGTTGAGAAAAGTCTGATCCGCCGGGCTTATGTCCCTAAGGCTCTGGATTCCCTGCATGGATTCTTTGAAGACCTTTTTGTCGAAGGCGCCCGTGCTAAATGCCGCAAGCTCTTTCTCTACATCGGCGATGCTGGCTTTTTCCGCCTCGGCATAGATCGCGTCATAGCCGATCCATTTCACGCCGGCCTTCTTAAGATTGGCCAAAGCCTTGGCATAGTAGCGCCGTGAAATCGGCCATTCGCCAAAGTTTTTTATCGTTTTTTCATCAAGCGCCAAGATCCCGACCTTGCCCGTGGGTTTTTGTTTGCCACGCAGCCTGAGTTTGTAATCAAAGATCTTACTTTCTATGGTATACAGCGTATCTTCTTTGCCCGTGGTAAACTTGAAATAATGCTGCATCAGCCATGTGTAACTCAGTCCCATAACCAAGGAACAGATGAGCAGGATCGGCAATTTCTTCAGAAAGCGGCCCTGCCACCTGGCCCATAACTTTTTCATATAAAACGCCTCGAGAATCATAGAGAAATCGAACGGCTTCGAGAGGATGAATCGGCAGAATAACTAAAAAGATTAGGCAAGGAGTTTACCTATGGATTACCGTCGTGAACCGATGATTGAGAGTGAACAGAGAAAGACCGCACCGACTTTGGCGGAATTTGCCAAAAAAAGCCAAATCACGGAAGACCGCGTGTGGGAACTCATCGAAGAGGGACAGGTGTCAGCCCGCTTTGTCAACGAAGCGATACTGATCATGCAGGACCTGCCGAGTCTTGATCTTCCCCCTACTTTGATGGTTCAGACCAAAGAACCCACTTTTGCGCCGGAAACTCGTGTTTTAGCCGCGGCAGATCCTGTCGTCTCCTTGCCCAAGGCAGCCCCTAAACTGCCTTCATTCCTTGAAAAATCATTTAAAAGCGTCGACAGCAAAGACCCCGATCCAGAATTTCAAAAGCTTGATATCGTTGATAATTCAGCCGAACTTTTGGCATTTGCGCAGGACGCCTTAAGTCACAATTGTGAACTGTCGAAGGAATTACTGGTGACCAAAAATGAAGTGATCAAGCTCAAGGACGAACGCATCGCCTTTTTAAGCGATCTTTTATCCCAAAGGGACCGTGAAATAAGAAGCCTTAACCGCAACCTTGAGGAACTGGCGACCCTCAGCAATTTTGAGGCGCGCTGAAGCCAAGACGGAGAAGGACAGAAATGGATTTGCCATTGGGGAAGAGTGCAAAATGTTAAGATTTCATCTCATAGCGTTAGCCTGGTTGGCAGCAGGAATTCTCCTCTTCCCCAGATACGCGAAGGCGCAGGAAATACCTGAATCCTTCACTCCGATCCGGCCTCAAGGCATGGGCGGGGCGTTTACAGCTGTCGCCAATGATGAAAATGCCGTCTGGACCAATCCCGCTGGCTTGGCCCGCGGCCGCAAACCCAGAAGTCGCGGCGCAGTAAATCTTATCAAAGCGCCCAATATAATCGTCGGCGCTAACGCGGCGAGCCGGGAGTTCATCAATGGTGTCAACACCAGCTCAAACACCGGCCTTGCCGTGGTCAGCGACAAGGCCGACAAACTCAGCGAAAAACCCTTTTGGGCAACGACAGCTGTCTTTCCTCTCGCCATGTTCGATGCGGGCGGCGCACCTTCGATCGCCGGCGCTTATTCTGCTACCACGATTCAATCCGTCATCGACGAGGACAGCCGCGACCTGGCCAAGACCAGCGCTGTCACGGATTTGGGCGCACTTTATGGTCTAGCCTTGACCGATAAAAACCACAGCCTCAGCCTTGGCCTCGTCGGTCGTTACGTGGCACGCTATGCTTACGAAGACAAAATTCCGCTGGCGTCTTTGAAAGTCCCGAACGACCTGCAGACCCGTATCAAAGCCGGGTCAAACCGTTCCACAGCTCTGGCGGTCGATGCTGGCGTCATGTGGACCGTGGCTGACTTTTGGTTTCCCACTATCGGTCTTTCCATGCTCAACGCGCCGATCGGCTGTAAGGACGGCTACCTCAACCCCTTCAGCAAAAAGCGTGAGAAGGTCTGTGGGACGGTATTTCATGGGGAATTTGAAAATCCTGAGGCCATCTCCACCGTCGATCCTAGCGATCTCCGGTTCGGATTATCGATTACGCCCCGCTTTTCCAGTAAACTGGCGGCACGTGTGGCCCTCGATCTCCATCACCTTCCCGTGACGGTCGGCGATTCTCACTTTGGCTTGGACGGCATAGAGCCCATCAAACAACTGCACGCCGGCATCGAAGTCTTTGTCGGCAACCCACTGGAACGTTCGCCTTTAACCGTGGCCATGGGCCTAAGCCAAGGTTACTTCACGTTTGGCACAACGGTAGAGGTTGGTGTCTTCGCCCTCGAATTTTCCACTTATGGCCGGGATATCTCCAGTACTTCCACCTCCCGGGAAGACCGCCGCATGCTCGCCGGGCTTTCCTTGGATTTTTAAGGCCCCCATCTGGGAGGAAAATCCTGGCGTACTCCATCCTTCTCCTGGGAACTTTCCTAAAAATCCGCTAGCATGTGATCCACAGGATGCCCTGCCGTTATCAGCAAGGAGCATCCTTTTTGCACACCCTAATCTTCACGGATTTCAGATCCGCGTGAGTTCAACTATCATCCAGCCCTGCCCGGAGTGGGCTATGCAAAGGATTCTTGAGATGCGATCTCGTTTTTCCAAAGCTTTATTAATAGGCCTTCTTTCCAGCAGCACTGCTTGCGTTACGAGTCCGAAGCGTCGTATAAGACCACCGGTCCAGCAACCCCTGGAAAAAGAAGGGCAGAAGGTACCAAGCTCTGCCGTGAATGCCGCACCTGGCGCGAGCCCCGCCACACCACCTCCTGGTCCGACGCCAGCCGCCCAGGCCGATCTCGTAAGTCTTTGGGGCCGTACCAACACTCTGTCCGTGCCCATGGCCGACGACGATCTTATGCGGGCGACTCAGCTCTATCCCGCGCGAGCCGCTTCGCTTGAAGAAGCTATATTTGTCGTAACGCAAATGCGTATTCTGCAAAAAGACTGGGAGCGCCGCGCCAGCTTTCAAACTCAGGACCTGCATACCAATCAAACCGCCGATAACACGGGCGGCCTCTCACTGGAACGCACCTTTAAAGATCTTGAAGTCGATCTCGCGAGCGCTATCCGCAATAATCCGGCGCTCAAAAACCACGACAGCCTCATGCTGACGAAACTCCTGCTCGCTCACACCAAAAACAGCGATGCCTTCCGGGTGAACCTGAACGCAGCTATCAAAGAGCGCGGCAGCGAATGGGCCGATGTGATGGCAGACGCTGTCCCAGCCGTCGGCTCGACTCCGGCCGCGCCTGCCGCCTCGGCTCCGGCCACCGATACCAGCCTTCTGCCGGCGGCTCCGGTCGCTGATCCTAATTCCGCCCTGGATCTCATGGGCAGCGATACGCTCTTGATCGCAGCGCAAAAACTCGCGGACAAGCGCGATTTCAAAGGCGCTCTCGATCATGTGAACCGCATCAAAAAAGAAGATCCCTTCTATGCCCAGGCCCAGGAAAAGCAAAAACTGTTCAGCAATAGAGCGGTCAAGGACTTGCGCCAGAAGGCAGCTGAGGCTTTCTCCAACGCCACGCCTTTAAACGATAACAAGGCTAAAGCCAACTATTTGAAACAAGCCAAGAATTATTTGGAACAAGCTCTTAAGGATTTCCCTCTTTCTGATCAGCTGGCGACGGTTCGCGAGAACCTTGAAGCCGTTAATCATGATTTGGAATCTCTCGACAAGAGCGGAACATAATAGGCCCAAAATGCTCGCCATTGAAAATCTATACAAGAACTTCGGCTCCCGGACCGTGCTCGACCAGGTGAACTATCGTTTCCCCGACGGGGAAAAGATCGCACTGGTCGGCTCTAACGGGGCTGGCAAAACCACTCTGCTCAACATACTCTGCGGCCTGGAAACGATCGATGGCGGTCGTATCCTGAGCTCGCAGGGACTCAAGCTCGGCTATCTTCCTCAAGAGCCCGAGTCCAATCCGGCCGCGACCGTGCTTGAAGAATGTGTCGCGGGTCACCGGACTCTGTCGGTGCTTAAAAATTCCATGGATGAAGAACTTCAACATTTGGAAACCGACAGCTCCGATGAGCGGATATCGGCCTTTGAAAAAGCGGAGAGCCTTTATCGTCAGGCCGGCGGTTACAGCCTTGATTCGAGGGCCAGCTCCATTCTTGGAGGCCTTGGTTTTAGCGATGAAACCTGCGCTGCGGACCCGCGTTCTTTGTCGGGCGGCTGGCGCATGCGCCTTGAACTTGCCAAAGTCTTTCTCAACGAACCCGATGTTTTGATTCTCGATGAACCGACCAACCATTTGGATCTTCCCAGTCTGGTATGGGTCGAGCGTTACCTGCAAAGTTTTCGTGGGACCTTACTCTTCGTCAGCCACGATCGAGCCTTGCTCAATCGCCTCGCCAGCATGACCCTTTACCTGAGTCATGGTGAACTGAGACCTTACAAGGGCAATTTTGATGCAATGCTTGAGCAGCGGGCGATCGAGGCCGAACAGCTCGACGCCCGTCGCGCCAACCTGGAAACCCAGCGGGAACATCTTGAATCCTTCGTCGAACGCTTCGGAGCCAAAGCCTCCAAGGCCAGCCAGGCCCAATCGAAGGCCAAACAGATCGAACGCATACGCGCCCTGGAAAATGATATCCGTGTGGTAAGCAGTGAGCAGAGCCTGGTCTTCAAGTTGCCGCCGGCACCGCCCTCGGGCCGTGAGATTCTCAAAGTCAAAGACCTGAGCATAGGCTATAAAACCACGCTTGCGACCGGCATTCAGCTCCTCGTAGAAAAGCACGCCCGAATCGCCATCATCGGCAGTAACGGTATTGGCAAGTCGACCTTCCTCAAAACGATCGCCGGACAGATCGCAGCGCAGGCCGGCAGCTTTGAATTCGGTTACAACGTCAAGCCGGCATATTTTGCCCAGAATCAGGAAGAAACGCTACGCTTTGAAGACACGATCCTTGCGAACGTTTTGGAAGTGCGAAGTGATTTGGGAGAAAAAGACGCGCGGCGGATTCTCGGTTCGTTTCTCTTTAGCGGTGACGACGTCTTCAAACCGATCAAGGTCCTGTCAGGGGGCGAGAAGGCCCGAGTCGCCCTCTGCCGCTCACTCCTGCAGCAGGCCAACTTCCTCGTCCTCGATGAGCCTACCAACCATTTGGATATGACCTCAGTCGAAATCTTAATCGAAGGCATGAGGAGCTACGACGGAACACTGCTCTTTGTGAGCCATGATCGAAACTTCATCGACTCCCTGGCCACCCATATCTTCGTCATGCTTCCCGATGGCCGTTCGGCTTTGTTCCATGGTCAGCTCGATGACTATCAAAGCATGGCCGCCAAACTTAATTTCCCGAACGTGCTGGCGCCCAGCAAGGAGATGAGCAAAGGCTCGACGGCGGCCAGGGATAAGGCGCGGGAAAAAGAAGAGAAGCAAAAAGAACTGGAAAAGGAAAAAGCCAGCGCGCCCGTCGTCAACGAGGAGGAAGTCAAAGCGCTCAAGCGGGACCGGGCTCGCCTGCAAAAGCTGATCGAAAAGCTAGAAAAAGACCAGGGCCCCCTGAAGAATAATATTCAAAAGCTCGAGGACAAACTCTCCAAGGTCAATCCTTCCGCTTATTCCGAAGCACAAAAGCTTCATGAAGAAGCCCGTAGGGTCCAGACTCAACTCGACAGCAACGAAGAGGAATGGTTAAGGGCTGCGGCTGATCTGGAAGCTGTCGAAGGCAAGCTGCAAAACATGGGTCGCCTGCGTTGAGGCTACACTTTAGTACCTCGTCCAAAATAACTCTCACGTGGAATAAGACATGCCCGTCTCCCTAAAACATATGATGCTTGCGACCTTTTTATTGGTGACTTGCAATAAAGCAATGGCCAACGAAGCAACGTCCGCAGCAAAGATCGAAACAGTAAAAATCCAGATTTCCAATTCAGGAATCAAGCCATGGCTGAGTTTTACCGATGGAGATGCGCGCACCTCGTTCAATACTGCTGTGCATGGCCAGGCCCTTTATTTCACACCGGATATGAATATCCATCCCGGCTACATCAAGTCGTGGAAATGGGATTTTAAAGATAAGAAATATGTTTTCAAAATTGATACTAGCCAGAAGTACAGCAACGGCAAGGCCATTAGCGCCGCGGATTTTGAGTTCGTTCTTATAAAACCTTTCATCAGTCCGATTGCTGGGATATTGGAAACGATCCCGCTGAGTTTCATACTTGGCACGGAAAAGCTCAAAAAGGGCATGAAATACCAAGGTGGAATGGTAGAAGGAATAAAGGTCATCGGCAATGATGAAGTTCATGTCAAACTCAAAAGCGGTCATTCGCGCTTTCTCTACGCTTTGGGACCTGTGCTGCCGCCACTGGCCCCAAAAGATAGCTTTCAGGATGATCTCTATACGTTCAAAGGCTTGCCTATCGGGTCAGGCCCTTACAAAGTCGTCTACTCCGACCCGCAGTCCAGCATGGTCCGAATTCAACGCGTGGCACCCGGAAAAAGCGTAGAGTTTATTGAGTTTTATTCGGATAAGCTCGGCTGGGAAAACAAAGTGGATCTAGCTTTGGGCGGTGGCGTCTCGCATATGAAGGATTTTATGAAAGATCATTCCGGCGCCTATCGTCGGATCGTCAGCTCACTACCAAACAGCATCGAAGTCTTGGAATTTAATTTCCAAACCGAAGCTGGAAGTTCTCAAAATTTTCGAGAAGCCGTTGCACTGGCTCTCGACAAGGAACAAGAAATTCCTGGATTTCCCGCTAAAAAAGGCACCGATCAAATTATTCTAGACATAAGCAGTGGTTTTCAGAAAATCCCGAAGAGGTATAATCTTAGCAAGGCTAAGGAGATTTTTAATAGTCTTCCGCAAGACGTAAAAAATCGTACCCATAAACTCATCTGTCACGGTCTTCCCAACGGCAATGCCGGCAATTACTATCGTTGGGTGAAAGACAGCCTCACCTCTATCGGCATGAAAATTGACCTTAGCTTGGCCGAGGATATGGACATAAAGGAAGGCAACAAAGATACGACAATGATTGTCTTTGGTCGTTACGTTGACAGTAACCCTCTGGCTTCGTTTGCTTATTACCTTCCGGAAGCCTCGCCTAAGACACTCAAGAAAGATGATGAATACAGCACGCTCTTCGTCAAGGCAGAGAACGCGGAATCCATGGAAGAACGGTCGGCCTTGATCAAGCAACTTTCGATGCATCTACAAGATCGCAGCATCGTCGTGCCTCTGCATCAGAATTACCCGATCTACTATGTTAGCCCTCGGTTGAAATCGATTGGAGTTGGCGAAAAAGCTTGGACTCTGAACGTCAGCGAAATCGAGATGGAGACACCGCTTGCCACGAAGTAGAGGATCGTGGATCCTTCACGAACTTGGTGCACAAAAGGTTTTGCGCTGTGGAGATGTATTCTTCAGGGCCTGCGTGATCGACCGTCACCCCTAATGGGGCGAGGCTTCTAAGACAGAATTCGAAGGCAAATCCTTTGAACTTTGTCTCTTTTTTTTGACGCTTCATTGCCGCTCGCGCTATGAACTTTCGTTCGTTGCGTCTTAGTTATGGCTCCACGCCCAGTGCCGGAGAGAAAGAAGTCCTTTCCGAAACAATGAAACAAATGGATGGCGAGCTTTTGGAGTTCGGAGGAGAGGACGACCACGTTCATCTTCTTGTCGCTTGCCACCCAAAGACAGCCCTATCTAACCTTGTCGGTAAACTTAAGGGTAGGTCAAGTTATGTTCTTCGCCAAGAACTTCGGCCCGAGATAAGGAGAAAGCTCTGGGGAGAACATTTTTGGAGCCCAAGCTTTTGCGTGATATCTTGCGGTGGTGCTCCTTTAGAAATCATCCGAGCATACGTCGAGAACCAAAGAAAACCATCGGAAAAAATCAGGTAGATATGAAAATTTTAAATAAATCCCCTTGGGACTTTACTCTTTTCGAAGAAAACGATGCTATTTACCTCGAGGTTGTCTGTGGCTCCGTTGGTATTTATGAACTAAAAATCCAACTTACCCAGGATGAAATTGCTTCGTCTAGAAATGATCAAAACTTTATTTCCCAGTTAGCAAAAAAAATTAGATTTGATCCAGATTCTTATCAAAACCGAATTATTAAAAACTGAACTATTTGAAGCTTGCTTCCTCTGGAGAGCCTATTCAAACACTTCAGTAACGTGAATAATTTTACTAATGGAATAATTCCCTAAAGGTCTGCAAGCGCTTTGTAATGAACAGAAATTCAGGCCTCCGCGTCTGGCTCATCGGCTTCGACGTCCTCGACCTCCTCCGTTCGATAGTTGCGTGAGCGCGTGCAGGGTATGGGATCGCCCATCTTAATCGTGCTGCTTAAAGGCATTTTAAAGACCTGCGACTCTTTCGCTTTAAGATAAGCGACGGCGTCTTCAGGAACCGTAAAGAAAGGATAATCGTTATAGGCATAGGACGATAAAAATTTACGGGGCGCTTCCATCATTCCACAAAAGAGAAAGGGAAAGCGCAGGCGCTTTTTCAATTGCAGCAGTTCGGTGAGGATCGTGACGCAGACCTCTTTCTCATCTTGAAAATCAAGGATGAGATAGGGGAGCTGATGCGCGACAAGCCAGTTGTGAATGCCTACCGATAGTTCGGTGCATTGCCGACAGTCGTTGCCTATTGAGCATACGTCCACGGCATTAAGGACAACCGCACCATCTACTAACTCGGGGACGAAGTCCATAATAGGATCTCTCTTTAGCAAGGCATTAGGAATCCAGTTTTTCGCGAAAAAACTGGAGAAATATATTAAAATCGCTTTTAGACTTCAAGATCAATCTTAATTAGATGGGAAGGAATCGGCGGATAGCTCATATGGAAACGACTGTCCACAAGGCGCCCGACCTCGGCACGATAGAGCTGGGAAAGGTTGACGGTCAGTATGCCTTTTCGAATTTTTATAAGGTCTTCCGCAGCTTGAGTCTTCAGCTTGTAGACATTATTCGCTTCAAAAGGCGGCCGTTGGTAAACGACGCTGATGGTGCTATTATCCATCAGGCTCAGAAGCCTTTGGTCTTTTGACGTATCGAGCACAGCGCACTTGAGCAGGATGTGCCGGCTGATCTCAGTTTTGACTACAAACTGAAGCCGATGAATCACAGCATGTTTATTGACCGGATCGGGTAGGATTTGCACACTCGGTAGACTTGTCCAAATTTGTCCTAAAGCATCCGGCAGTTGCGTGTGACAGTTCGCCTTGAGCCAGCGGTTGAACTCCGCATTGGCGCTCGTTAAACTACCGACAGCTGGGGCCCGGGGGCGTTGATCGTCGGTCAGCATGTACAACTCCATCGCGTCTATTTTCTGGAAAGAACTCTATGACGATCTTAAACTTCGCGCGCATTATTGGCATCTGCCTACTTTTGCCTATCGGCCTGAGCGCCTGTGCCTATCGTTTTACCAATACCGCCCTGCGTAACCCGCTCGGCATTCAAACAATCGCCGTCGAGGCTGTATGGGACAATAGCCGGGAGGTCATACCGCACGAGTTCCTTTGGTCGGCTGTCCAACGTGAAATCATTCGCAACGGTCGTGTCTCCCTCACCAACCAGGACGAAGCCGATGCCCTGATGGTGGTGAGTATTACGGGTGCAAAGGTAAGGCCTGCGGGTACACCCAGTCAGGAAACGCTCAGCAAAGATCCACCCGAGTCCGATCTCGACAAAAAAACTCCTGACGATTATCGCAATATCAGTCGAGCCGGAAGTTGGACCACGGATGAAGGCATCAGTCTGGCGATACACGTCAATGTCTACGATCTCAAATCCAGGGCTTTACTCTTCAATCGTGATTATTCCAGAGGAATCAATTTTAAGAGTTTGCGACCCGTGACCGTCACCCCAACCGAAAGCGCCTTTCTTCACTATGAAGAAGCGTTGGATGCACGATTTAAAGCTGTTTCTGAAGGTCTGGCGCATTCGATCGTCAATGATTTTCTTATGTAGTTTTTTCAAGCAAAGCTTCGCGTAGCCTAGTCCGCGCCAAAGAGGTAGAGGTCAAAACTCTTGTTCCTGACGAAGGCCCTGTCTATAGTAAATCAGTCTTGCCTTAGAAGGAGAAAATTTATGGCCTTTAAACTCCCTGAACTTCCTTATGCAAAAGATGCACTAGCTCCGCATATTTCTGCGGAAACTCTGGAATACCATTACGGTAAGCATCATCAAACCTACGTCGATAACCTCAACAAGCTGGTCGCTGGCACCCCGAACGAAAGCAAGAGCCTCGAAGAGCTGGTGAAGACTACTGAAGGCGGCGTGTTTAATAACGCGGCTCAGGTATGGAACCACACGTTCTACTGGTATTGCCTAAAACCAAAAGGCGGCGGCGCTCCCACTGGAAAAATCGGCGAAGCCATCAAAAAGAACTTTGGATCCTTTGAGACTTTCAAAGAGCAGTTCAGTGAAGCAGCGAAGACTCAGTTCGGCTCCGGCTGGGCATGGCTTGTGAAAAAAGCCGACGGCTCCCTCGCCATCGAAAAAACCAGCAACGCCGGCAATCCGATGACGGCTGGCCTCAAGCCCGTTATGACCTGCGATGTTTGGGAACATGCCTACTACATCGACTATCGCAACGCCCGCCCTAAATACGTTGAAAGTTTTTGGAACCTGGTCAACTGGGATTTCGTGGAACAACAACTTGGCTAAGTCAGTCAAGATCCCGCGCTTTTGAAAGCGCAAAGACCTTCTCGATGTGACCCCGGCTCTAGCTCTGGGGATCACATTCTCCACTCACTGCCGCAAAATTTATTCCCTGGCCTTCAAAAACGTCAGCCGCTCCCAAAATTCTATGGCCTTTTGAATCGTCGGGTCGGGTTTGCCAAGGCTTTTTTTAGCCATCTCCTCTTCCTGTAGCTTGAGCTTGTAAACTTTGATATAGGCAAGTCCCACGAGGAGCGCCGTCGCCACCGCAAGGTAATGAAACCCGAAAAACAAGGGAATAAGGGGCAAAAGGTGAAAGATGAGGGCAGCAAGATACTTCATGGTTTAGGCCTTGGTATGAGGGTGCTGATGTTCTCGCGCTTGATCTTAAAGCTGCATTGTTCGTCAGCATTTTTATCGGGAAAATAGATCCAAAAATCCCAGGTATGGGTGCCCTCAGGAAGGCGCGCCGTTTCAAAATAGACAGCGATGCGACCTAGCCCCGGAAAATGGCCAAGCTTATGATCGATCTTTTTTTCAACAGCAGGTACATCGCGAACGAGCAGCGGAAAAAACCCGAGATCAGCGGCTTTGCGAGCGATCTTGAAATTCATGACAAACGGTCGATCCCTGGCCTTCCCTACGATCGTATAATGACAGTAGTGGTCATTGCAGTGCTTTGGCGATGGTTTGCTGAGGGGGCCTTTCCCGTTCGGATTTAAAAGCTCAAGGTCGAGATCATCAAGCTGACTCTTATCCCATTGCCACTCTACGCCGGGTTCGGGCGCCCAGGAATAATAGATTCCGCTACCCCGTCTTAGATATTTCGCGGCATTGACAGGCAGCGTCATACTCATGGGCATGAAGAGCGAATCTTCAAAAAAATTAACCTCGGGCAAAAGCTCCATATTGATCTTAAAGGCCAGGATATTGAGGTAAAACTCCATTCCGCCCATAAGACCCATGGGGCCTTGGCGTTTATGAACGATCTCGGCCTCGATATCTGAGGAATCGAAATAGAGAGTGAAGAATTTTTTTACATCACCCACGATCAAAAGGTCGGAATCCTTGGCAACGGGTATCATCCCTTTGCCATCATGGCCTTTGACCTGAATACTTTCAAAAACCAAATGATTGCTTGGAGTGTAGGTATAACTATAGTCATTCGATACGACGCTTCGCTGCGCTTCCAAATGGGTGACGGGCCGCAGCGCAAGGGTGGAAGCATCGGCCGCGCAGGTCATGAGATAAGCGAACTTCCCCTGATAGGTGAGTTCGATCAGCTCCTCACTTGCGCAAGGCAGCTTTAGCGCTTTGGTCTCAGGGTTGAGCCGTTCGCCAAAGCGGGCGATATCAAAACTGAGTCTATCATAGAGGGTGAGACCATCACGCATCCAGTTCGGATCGCGCGGAAACTGAAGGCTGCCCTCCCTATCGAGAGGATCGACCTGTAAGGGCACCGGACGCCAGGTCTGATTTTCGCGGATAAAAAGGGCAAGGTGGTCCCGCGTAACCAGTGAGCCCTCACGAAAGGGGAGGTGTTGACCCAGGAGAAAACCGGGACAGGCATTCGCTCTGGGCATGCCGCTATGGAAAAGCATCATCACGAGGCCGCTGCGAAGGCCGCGTCTTATTTTAGTCCGTATTGACATAAGAGTTCCATGATCAACTCAGATTGGCGAGGTTCCAGCTCTAGAAAACGCACCTGATCAACGAAGGTCTTCTCTTCGGCTTGAACCCATCGCACTTCCCCACGAATCTTTTGTAGACCTTGCTCGATAAGCTGTCTATGCAAAGTTCCAGCCGAGGAATCGAGGCCGATCTCAAGCAGAGTCCGGCTGCCTATCGTCACAGGCAGCTGAACATTCAATTCGAGCAGCGAATGATTGACAAGCTCGCCGCAGCCGTAGCGGGAAGGAATGGCAATCAAGAGTCCGACTCCGAGCAAAGCTATCAAAATCGTGGTTCGGGGGTTGACGGATTGGTTCGGTCCTCACGCGGCTCCCTCTTTTCTTACAGGGGCCTTCTCAAAATTTTGGCCTCCTTTCATCGGAGGAGCGATAGCTTTCTGAAGGCAACGTTTTTTTGGAGCGGCAAAAGGGCATCTTTAGGCATTGCCATTGGTATGTAACAATTTGATATGGAAGATATTTATGACGAAAACTTGGCTTTTTTCCAAGGCGAAAGCTTTGCTTCTTCCACAATCAAAATTCGAATAGACTGGTAGGCACTCGAGGCAAATGCCGTTTTCTTCCGAGCAGAAAGCAGAATCATCCGATGAGACGAAAATTGACTCAAAGTTTAGCCTGCCTGGCGATCCTAAGTTCATTTCTAATAGGACCCTTGGTCCGCGCTGCCGAACGCCCTTATACGCTGGGCACGCTGCAGACGCCTGCCGATATTTTTCCGCTTAAGCAGTACAGTGGCCAAACCAATATTCTGCGCGGCCTGCTCTTTCCACCTATTTTGAAAGTTCAAACGGATGGCCGCGTACGTTGTATCCTTTGCAAGGACATTCCCATGGTTGAATCCCGCAAAGGCAGCGAAAGCGGAACCTATGTGATCTCTCTCGAACTCAAAAAGGATCTGCGCTGGGGTGATGGTTCGCCGATCACGGCTGAAGATGTAAAATTCAGCCTGGAAACCATGGCCAAATCCGCCTACCCGCAGGGCGAGCATCCGATTCTTCCCATCAAGCGCATCGAAATCGATAGGGAACAAATCCGTAAGCTCACGCTGGTCCTAACCCATCGCCGCTCCGATGCCTTTCAACTCTTTGCCATCTCCCTGCTTCCCGTCCGCCGTGCCAAGGACCTAGAGGCGGCGCAGGCACAAGCTGGCAAAGCTTTGGAGCTTTTAAAACAAGCTGATTTCGCCTATGGTCCCTATCGCATCGCCAGCGCCAACGCTCAAAGCTGGGAATTGGTAAGCAACGAAAAAACCGAATGGGATCTTAAGCCTGATCAGGCTATCAACCTCCACTTCTTTCCTAATCTTGAAGCTCTGCGTGAGGCGATGAAGACGGGCAGCATCGATCAGAGCGACGAATTAAATTGGTCGACCTTTGAATCCTTGAAAGGCCAATGGCCGGATCTTAGCAGCAAATATTCAGTATCGGGAACTCCTGGCAGCGAACTCAAAGTGCTGCTGGTGAACCTTCATAGTCCACTCCTCGTCAATCCACAGCTGCGCCAGGCCCTCTATTTTACCTTCAATCGGCAAGAACTCAACAAGGTCGGCTACCAAGGCCTCGCCGAGATAGGGACCGGTGTTCTCTCCGAACCCTTTGCCAATCGCCTCGAATTGAAGAGGCCAGCGAACTATAATCCTAAACTGGCCAAACAGATCCTGGATCAAAGCGGATGGGCCAAGGCCGCCGATGGCATCAGGGCCTCGGAGGGGCAAAATTTTGTGGTTAAACTCAGCTGCCCGATTGGCAAGCTGAATGAGTCGTGGCTGGCATCGATCAAAACTGAATTAAACGCGCTTGGCGTACGCCTTGAGATCGACCATCCCGACGCTTCCGACTTTATGAAGAAGATCGTTAGCGAACGGCGGTTCAAAGATTTGGCCTGTGCGACCTGGACCCTTCCGCCCCTGTCCATACCGAACAACCTCTTTCATTCCCTGGCCATCCCGAACCGTGAAAATAATTATTTTGGCGCCAATTACTCAGCCTGGGATCAACACGTCGTCGACAAGCTCCTCGACAATATGCTGCGTGAGACCGACCTTCACCATTTCACGAAACAATTCGGTCGATTGGAACAGCAATTCCTAAGCGATTTACCGGCGATTCCCCTGCTCTTCGAGCCAAGGATCACCCTCACCCTCAAAACGCCCCTGAGTGAGCCTTCCGAAGAGCTGAGCCGGGTCTTGCAAAACCCCATCGTGACGAAAAAACTTTAATCAGAATGCAGCGCCAATCATAAGGTTGACGCTGCTCGCCTTTGACGTGTAGCCGCCCAGCTCACCAAATCCAGACTTCGCCTTTAACGTGCTCTGTTTGGCTGAATTCATGTGCAATCCTATCTCGGCGATGAAGTCTTTACTTTTGAGTGCGCTGGCTATCCGATACTCAGAATAACGCACCATCGTCTCGGCTTCCTTATCATCACCCGGCAGATGATCGCCACCAAAGAGAAACACGGCATTTTGCCTCAAATACCCAGCTTTTGCAAAGATCATGGGTGTTACAGCATATTCCCCGGCCAGACCATAAGCCATGGTCTTCCTTAAAAACTGATTCAAATCCACACCCCGCAACTGAATGTTTCGCTGATCAACCGGACTGGTGGAAGGGTCGTCGCGCTCGTCATGCTTATAGGACCAGCGGGTGACGTTAAAGCTAAGGTTCAAAAGGGGATTCACTCTAAAATCGCCTTGAGCACCGTACAGGCCTGCTTCCGAAATAATTTTTTGTTCACCCTCGACAGTGGCTTTTCCCCGCATGGGAGGATGCGTAAAGACGCCGATGCCAATATTCTGGAGCTGATAGTAGAGACCTAAGCCATAACCCGACATCGTTCCATTATAGTGCGTTCGATCGTTGCTGTTGATCTGAAAATCCCCGGCGAGATCTGATTTCAGGGCCGTATAATGAAAGGTGAAGGCGCCCCGAAGTTCATTGGTAAAATCGACTCCAAAGGTGATTCGATAATCACGATTTACGAAAAGTTCGTGGTTTTCTTTATTTTGATTCGCATTCTTAGCCGTCACCGCCCGCCGATATTCGGAGTATTGGAGACCAAAGCTCGCCCCTCCGAGTGGGTATTGGCCGCCGAGAGCTAAATCCTTCTTGGCCATTTTTTCCTCTACGGCGGCCGCATTATTATTGCCAGGGTTCACCACGAAATTAATTTTATCATCACGCTTGGTCTGCTGCACTTCCACCACTGTGAGGTTCGTACTGTTGGCAGCCGGGTTAAGGGGAAAGGCCGTGGGTACAAATAGATTCGAGCCCGAAGCATTTCTTTCCTCAAAAATATCGCCAAACGCGGAACCGCTCAGAAGCACGGGCAAGAGCCAGCTCAAGTGACGAGTGCGAAGCATGGTGGAATCCCTTCCTGTCGATCGTTTCTAGGCCTTGAGCTTGGTTAAGGCTGGAATCGCTTCCAGATAGGTCCGGTACTTCATGTACCCTGAACCGAGTGCTAAGTTTAAGACGCTACCGCCGAGATGGGTCGGATTGAGATTGACTCCTGCTGCGTCCACCGCACCTGTCGTCGCATTGATATTGAGACCGCGGAGATCGTTATCGGTCACACCAACGAAACGTCCCCCATCGATGCCGCCACCGATCAACAGAGCGCCACCGACCGGCCAGTGATCGCGTCCCATGCTGTTATTGATCTTAGGCGTTCGGCCAAAGTCAGAATACACCACTATTAAAGTAGTATCGAGCTGATTAGCGGCCTTGAGCTCCGAGACGAAGGTCGCCAGCAGATAATCGAAGTTATCCATGACCGGCTGCATTTGCCTCTCTTGATTTGCATGGGTATCGAAGCCGCCTATGCCCATGTTGAGGCAGGTTACGAGATTGTTTTTAAGGAGCTTGAGAGAGAGGGCAAAGGCATCCCGCTGGCCGCCATTGAGGTTTTTCGGAGCGTCGACGGCGAAGGCGGCCCGGTCGGAATCGGTCAAAGCCAGTTTGCTGCCGACCTGGTCGGTGAACTGAACCCGAATTTTTTCCTGCGCGGTTCCAACGGCCGAGAGCCGATCCGAAACGCCAGTCCGAGCCTCTACCCTGGCAATCGACGACTGCAGATGGTCGAGTATCATCAATTTTTGAGCCAGTTGATCCGAAGTTTCGGGATACATGGCGCGATAAAGTTCGAGATTTTGGGCGCGAACGACTGACACGGGACTGAGCAGCCCACGATCGGTCCGGGGATCGCTGCCGCCGTTGAGCTGGATGATAGGAATCGTTGAACTGCTTTCCGAGGCTATAATTGCAGGTATGGACGCGGCATTGATGAGCCCGGTGTTACTGAGGACACCCGTATCCATATAAAGGCTGCCTGCCATGTGTGAGGTCGTTCCCATGTTCATGCCCCGGACCACGACCATATCGCTGCCATGCGCGGCCAGGCGGCCCAACCAACGCCCGACTTTATCGGTGGTATTGCCAGCGGTCAAAGTATGAGCCAGGCCCCAGTCATACATCATATCGATGCCCGAGGTGGAGGCTGGCTTCGGATCGGTGGACTCTAGAATATCCCAACCACCACTCATGTTGATCCAAATCAAACGCCGGGCCGGTGGAAATTGGGGAGCTGCCGCCATTGCCGTTGTGGCTTTAAACATCTGTGAAGCCAGCGCAAATCCTGCCAAATAAGTTCCGCCCTGAATCATTTCCCGGCGCGTTAATTCCGCGAGCTGCTTGGGATGACAGACATGGCCATGCCCCGTTCCAGTGATGATGCTGCTGTTAAGTTCGGTCTGAGACATTTTTTTTGTTTTCACGGGGTTTGCTCCTTCCAGCACTTGACGGCTTTTTGCAAATTCTGAATCGCGGAATTCGTGGGTCCTGGAGGCATCTGGCCCGAACTCATCATCGTGACGGCAATCGTCCCCAAGGGGCCGGCCCAGGCGGCCTCGGTTTCAAGGCTCTGCCGCGACGAACTGCTGCTGCTGTGACAACCCGTGCACAGGGTTTGACTCGGCAGGATATCAGCGGCATAGGAATAGGCACGATCGCAGGTCGTGACGACCGCGTCCGGAGCTTTTCCAAGCGGTGGGGCCGTCAGCGGATCGACCACCAGGCCATCGCTTCTTGAGCCCTCAAGGAAGGCGGGGTGGGTGGCTATCGCATAGACGAGTTCCCGAAAGCTATAGGTCGAAGTGATAAAATATTGGGTGAGGGCCGTTCGCAAGGCTTCTTCATCGGTGTAGAACTTGCGTCCCATCAACCAATACCAAACGTTTTGCACGGTACACGTTGCAAAGGCCTCATCCCCGCGAACGATATTGGCGAGATCGGCGAGCGTCGCACCCGAATGATTGGCAAATTCGGTTTGCACGAGAGCCTGGCGGCCCGAGTAAAGATCGGCACCTTCGCCCCATGCCTTAAAAAAGTCGGCGAGTGGATCGAGGGTCGAATGACAGCCTTTGCACCCTTCGGTTTCTCTAAGATTACCGGGATCCTGAGGAAATACGCGAGGCAGATCCGAGGTAAAGTCACGGCACAAAAGCCTTTTATAGAGTTCGTTACCGCGGGTCCGGTTTTTGTCATAGCGTCTCAACCAACCAAAAGTTGAAATGATGCCGCCGGTATTGGGATCGGAGGCCGTGGTTTTAAGTAGGGTATAGCGGGTATCGGTCAGCGCCGTTTTATTGAGAATGCTGATAACTTCAGGATCGAGGTCAAGCTCATTAATCTTGAAGTGGTGCTGCTGGCTGTAAAAGTGAGCGATCGCCCCATCCACAGCAGTAAGCCCTGGTTCGAGGATTTTCGTATAGGGGAAGTTCTGCACGGCTACCGCCGTCGCCAGACCCGCAGCCTGACGGCTTAAAGAGCGCATCACGGCAAATCGCGAATCGAACGATTCCGTCGTGCCAATCTCCGAGTTGCGGGCCTCATCTTCTTCGGTGCTGCGGATAAAGCACTTGCTCAAATCCTGGCCGCAGGCATTCACCACCGACGGACAGACCCAAGCGACAATTTTTGGATACCAGAAAACCGAAACCGGTTTCTCCCAGGCCTGAGGGCAACCCGTGCCCTTTTTCGTTTCGATGTTGCTCGTCCAGGTGCAGTTGAAGCGCCCCTGACTTTCCGGGAAACGTCCGCAGGTGATCGAAGCAAATTTTTCCTGCTTGCCGTCGATATCATCACGCATCAGTTCCTCCATATAGTCTTCGGGAAGCCCCACACCAAGCACGCGCTCATGATAGCGAAGGACGGCGTCATAAAAATGTTCATCTTCGACAAAGGTCCGAACCGCCGCCTTATAGGAATCTCTGCTGGTCGCCGACTGAGAGAACTCAGCATCGGTGGGCATCGCACCGTTAAGCATGAATTTCGAGCGGCGTAAAGCCGCAGGAAGATCTTCGCCTGCCAACAGCGGCGCTGAAAAAAGAATCGCAAAAAGAGTTATTTTAAGTTTAAGGCTCATAGCAGAAGACCCTCCGCATCCAGAACAAGGGTGGAGCAGGCTGGGACATAGCTTGCTTTGGTAATTTTTCCAGATTCTTTGGCCGTGCCGATAATCGTCGTCAATGTCGCTAGGGAGGCGGGATCGATCCGATCGCTGGGTACTCCCAGAATCCTTTGGGCAAGAAACCTTAGGTTGGTTTCGATTTCGCTAGGGTCAGCGGGAAGGATCGTTGCCCATCCCGGGTGATCGTTATCATTTGGATTGACGAGACTTCCGCAGACTTCTTCGGCGACCTTGAGCTCGGCAAGGAGCGACGTGGAGTCATAGCCTTCCTGCGGAACCACGGTAAACGTCACGTTTGCGCCACCAAGTAGCATGCGATACTGCTCGACGCGACCGATCTCACGGGCCACGGTGGAACCGGACTCACGATACTGAAGCAGGAGTTCGCGAATGGCGATATCAGGGTCGGGCCGTACCGGGGCAGGGGCATGGGTTGTCGTCACGGCATAAAGATTATCCAAGGCCGCCGCGTTTTCGGTCGAGGCCCTGAGTCCAAGCGAAGCACCGAGGACGCCGCTGCCGGCTCCCTGCTTGGCTCCGGCTTTCGTACCTTTGGTATCGAGCATACTGCAGGCCCCTAGCAGGAGGCTGCCTATCAGAAGCGCTAGCCATATTCTAAGGGAGCGCGAGTGGTTGTGCGTTTGCATGCGTCTTCCTCCATTCGAGCCTTGTCGGCAATCCGCAGGAAGACTTCAATAATGAAGGATTCACTTAAGAAACAAAGTGCTTACGTGATGGTATTAATAGCCCAAAGATCGACCTTCTTGTTTAAAAGCCCCAATTTAGACCAGCCGTGGCACCGTAGCCAAAGAGTTTATACTTGGCGTTGAATTCCGTAATACTTTGGCCGTCGGTTCCCTTCACGAGAATGATGCCGGCGAAAACTGGCAACCCTGAGTTGTCGAAATTCAAATCGAGATGCAGACCGAAGCCGGGAATCGTCGGTAGAGTGACGTTTCGATTGTCGGCATAGGACAAACTTTTATAGATCAGCACCGGCTCAAATACGAGTGATTTACTGGCGAGAGGGATAGCGCTGCCGATCTGAATCTTAAAATAATCTTCCTCACCCGTCGCCCCGTTGGGTGTTTTGTTGCCGCCGCCGCTGGCCTCAATAGCAGAAAACTCCCCATAAATCGAACCCGCCACCAGATCCTTGCGCATAAAGATGGAAACATGGGTTGGCTCAAACAGCACGTCCTTGATGACAAGGGAACTGTTATCGATAGAATTCGATTTGGTCAGCGCGCGATTTTTCTCGATTCCGGCCTGATAGGCAAATCCCGCATCGAAGCCACTGCCGTGCTTGGTTACCGAAAGATGGGGACGGGCAAAAAAAGCGGAATGATAGGCGTCACTGGAGGAGAAAGTTGCCGCTTTCGATTTGTAGTCGTAGTTTCTCACGTAAAATGCGTCGGCACCGAGCGTGATATCGAGACTGTTTGCAGTGGAGTAGACAAGATCGAGTCTCGGTTGGGCTTCAACCCAATTCGCTTTGCTCACGATCTTTGGCTCGTCTTTGCCCTCCTCTTTTTCATACATAAAATAGAAAGGAACACTGCCCCGTATCGCCATATTCGGCCCCAGGGTAAACTGTTGCATGATACGGACCTCATTGATCAGAAGCTGCGAATATAGCGTTGAATCCGTTCCTTCTGTAATGATCTCACCGTCGAGAAGTATCAGGCGGGTTTTGAGCTGGCCCTGATTGGTGTGCTTGAGGGTCCCCGACTCTTTGGCAAAAGTATCGGTCTCAAGGACATCATAGGGAAAGGCCGAAGCACCATCAGCGAGGAGCAGGGCGAGAGTCGTTAACAGAGTAAAGCCCGTCAATGTCCGTATCACCCTTTAGTCCCCTGTCTTCAAATCATTTTTTAGCTTGAGGACATTCTAAGGAATCTACAGGGTAGGGGAAAGTCTTTTTAAAATCGAGATGTCTCAGACCGCGCCTATTTCCATCGCCTCCCAATCTTTCCCAATCAGCGACAGGTTGGTCTGGCCTCGAAAGGTGTTTTTGGTGGCATAAACCAAAAACCTCGCCTGCTTCATAAATTCAAGCTCCTCATGAACTTCGTTGAAGAACATGAGCTTTTGTGGGCCCCGGCCATCGGTCCCAATCTGTAGCGAGGTGTGTTTGGGAACGCCCGTCGATTTATCCAGGAGAAAACGAACGTTTTGAATTTCGGCTTCGATACAGAATAAGGGTTCCTCAAAGCCATGACCGAAAGGCTTTAACCCATCGAGGCTTTGGGCAAGCGAAAGATCGAGCAGTTTAAGCGGCAGGACACTGTCAAAGTTCACTTTGCTCAACCAGATCTCAGGATTTTCGAGAAGTCTGGCCCTGGCGAACTCATTGAGCGCGCGACGCAAGGCCTCTTCATTGCGCGCAGGAAAGGTAAAGCCACCGGCCGCCGCATGCCCCCCAAATTTCTCAAAAAACACCGCCGCCGACGTCATGGCATCGGTGACGTCAAAACCAGGCAGAGAGCGCGCTGAGCCCTTGCACGTGTCGCCTTTTCGTTCGAAGAGCCAGGTCGGCTTCCAGTAGCTTTCGGTGATCTTACTTGCGGCTATGCCGACGACACCGGGATGCCAGCCTTCATTGCCGAGAAATAAAATAAGATCCTCGCTGTAGCGCTGCGCATGAAGGTGCGCCTCGACCACGATTTTGGCCTGGATAACCTTGCGTTCTTCATTGCACGAGCCCATGAATTGCACGAGGGGTTCGGGATCGTCATGGATAAAGGCAGCAATCACCTCCCTCGCATGGCTCAGGCGTCCAACGGCATTGATACGAGGTCCGATCCGAAAGCCGACGTCCTTTTCATCGAGGCCCTCCTCGAGGGCACAGGCTTCCCTGAGACGCCGGAGAACGGGCCGTCGACTCTTAAGCAAGGCCCTTACGCCCATATTTGCAAGCTTATGATTGACGCCGTTTAAAGGCACCACATCGCAGATCGTCGCCATCCCCACCAAGGCGAGGATGTCCGTCCAGGTTTCCGGGGCTACGGTGAAATGCTGGGCCAGCTTTCTAAGCAGGACGAAGGTGATACCCGCTCCACACATTTCCTGATACTCGGGGTTGGGATGCATCTTGGGATTGAGAATCACACAATCCGGCATTTTTTCAGGCTGTATCTTATGATGATCGGTACAGATGAAGTCGACCCCGCGCGAGCGGCAGTAGGATGCCTCGGCGTTGGCTGTGATGCCTGTGTCCATAGTAATGATAAGTTCGGCCTTCTCATCATCGATCAAGTGTTCCATCGCTTTGAGGTTAAGGCCGTAACCTTCCTCGAAGCGGCAGGGAATATAAGGCACATAATTCTTGTGACCCAAGGCCTCTAAAAACCAGATCCAGCTCACGCAGCTCATCGTGCCATCAACGTCATAGTCAGCATAGAGGGCGATGCGCTTGCCTTTTCTAATGGCGGCATCAATCCTCTGCGTTGCATCAAAAAGTCCATGATCGCCATAGGTGAGCTGATCGACGGGAACAAATTTTCTGTTTTCACAAATTATATTTTGTAAATCATCCAAGTTGTCGGGCCGCGAAGCCTGTGCAGCGACCCAGCGTCGATATTTTTTGCCCATGAGACCATCCTTTTTTACGTAGCGCCATCGTTTGGCCAGCCGCAGAATACCCTGAATAAGATCGGAAGGATAGAGTCATTCTGCCGGCCCGTAAAAGACTTCTGCCGTCCGGTAGGTATCCCCTCACCCTCTCAAGTTTTGCCTACTTAGGTCGATACCAATCGCGAGGCACACATGAGGTGTGCTGAGGAACCAAACCAATTTGGTCAGCCGCAAAAGAAGACAGGATGGTCCATATGAAGCTTCTCCGTACTACCAAACGTTCCCTACCAATCGTTTGCCTTGCCCTCGTCCTCAATGCTTGCGCCGGTGGCAATGATTTTCCCGAAGACGCAGTCGACGGTAACAATGCAAACAACGCCGCCAATGCCGACGATACTGGCTTAAACAACGATAACTCGAATGACAATAGTGACAATGAGAATGGCAACAACGGCAATAACGCGAATGGCAACAATCTTGGCAACGAAAACGGCAACAACCTTCTTAACAACGAAAATGGAGGGGGCAACGATGAAATCATGGGATCCGGCAATGAATTCCTAAATAACGCAGCCGGTAACGATTTTCTTAAAAACGAAGAACCCGCTGCTGGCACGGCCGCCAACGCCGGACTTGATCAAAACAGCACGGAAGACTTGGGTCTGCCGCCCGGTGGTGCTATAGTAGGTGAAAATGAAGACCTCAGCGCAAATATTGCTCCTCCCAATGCAAATATGGGTGCGACCGATACATCGATCGCTCCGCCCAGCCGAGGCTCTTCGAAACCGAATCGAAACGGTAAGGTTCATTACGTTCTTCAGAACGGCAGCAGTGCTTACGATAAAGCCAATGGAACCGTCGTAAAAACCTATGAACAGGGCGATCATCCCGTGGTGACTGCCGAAGGGGAATGGGTTCGTACCTCGGAAGGCATGTATGTCCCAAGCGCAACTTTGACGTCGCGACCCATTCCTCGGGCGAAGTCTGTAAAGTCATGGCGCTGACATAAAGACAGGCGAAGAAATTTCCGGGTTGACAGGGGGACCGAGACTTGGTTCCCTCAAGACCTTTGTCTATGAATAGCTTGATATTTTTCAAGACTCTGCAATGAAAGGGAGACAGCATGGTCAATCTGCGCACTCTAACTCTAAGCGCTGGTCTATGCCTGCTTGCTGCTTGCAAACCGCAGGCGAGCAATGAGGCCAAGGCTCCACCTGGCACCGTAGCATCGAGCGGAAACGCTCAACTCGTAGCGACCAGTTGGGTCAGCGATCACGAATTCGAAAAGGGCTCGAGTTTCTACAACTCCCTGCGAGCCTTGAACATCGACTCCACGACCATTCTAAAAATCGTAGAAAGTGCAAAAACTGTCTTTCCCCTCAAAGAAATTGGGGCTGGAATTCGCTATAGCATTTCCTGGTCGTCAGAGGATAAGACCGACCCGATCGCGATAGAACTCAGGATCGCTGCCGATTCTAGCTTGTTAATCGAAAGAAAAAGCGAATCTGATCTAGAATGGACAGCGACTAAAACCGAATATCCCGTCACCATTCATAACAAGACTTTTATCGGCGTCGTCGATACAAGTCTTTGGGAATCAGCAGATCTCGTCGGCATGGATCCGAACCTGATCACCAACCTGACAGAGGTATTTGCCTGGCAATTGGACTTCAACCGCCAGGTCCGCCGCGGCGATCGCTGGCGACTCACGGTCGAAGAAAAAGTCGTCAACGATCAGGTCATCGGTTATGGCAATATTTTGGCTGCTGAATACGATAACGGCTCGCAGGGATTCACGGGTGTTCGCTATCCGCAGTCCGGCCCCAACGCCTCGTATTATGCGTCGAACGGCAAGAGCCTCAAGCAACTCTTTATCAGGAGCCCCCTTAAATTCGGTCGTGTCACGTCCAGTTTTTCCAAGGGCCGCTTTCATCCTATCCTGAAAATCATGCGTCCTCACAATGGTGTTGATTACGGTGCCCCCCTCGGCACTCCCATCATGTCGATCGGCAAAGGAACGGTCGTCGAAATCGGTCTGAACGGTGGTTCGGGCAATATGATCAAAATCCAGCACAACGGAACCTACGCCACGGCCTATCTTCATATGAAAGGCTTTGCGGACGGCCTTCATAAAGGCAGCGTGGTCGATCAAGGCCAGGTCATCGGTTATGTGGGCGCGACCGGCCTTGCCACTGGGCCGCACCTTCATTTTGCTTTTTACGAAAACGGCACCTATGTCGATCCTCTGGGTCGAAAATTTCCATCGGCCGATCCGATTGCCAGAGCAGAAATGCCTCACTTTCTTAAGGAAGTAGGCAATGTTCTCCGTACCCTTCCCGATTGGAACGTAGCCCAAAACATTAAGGCAAGCTCGGAACGCAACAACTAAATACAGTAAAATTCAGAACCCCGGATGCCAAGGTATCTGGGGTTTTTGACTTTAAATCTTAGGGGCTGTTGACGTTTGAGATAAGTGATTGAAAAGTACAGGCAAACTCGTA
>CAXSGP010000049.1:0-34127 GCA_964236955.1 uncultured Oligoflexus sp.
CCGAAGTAAAGAAGTTGTAACAAGAGGTCAGCGGCCTCACGGAAAAGCTGCTGGCCATAAACGGCAGCCGCACGGTCGACTCGATTCATAAAGAGCTAGGCAAACTGATGTGGGACAACTGTGGGATGGCGAGAAGCCGCGAGAGCCTCAGCGAGGCTTTGCGAAAAATTCCTGAGATTCGCCAGCAGTTCTGGACCAATGTCAAGGTCACCGGAACCGGTGAAAGTCTCAATCAAGAGCTGGAAAAAGCCGGCCGGGTGGCGGATTTCATCGAACATGCCGAGCTCATGTGTCTGGATGCTCTGGAGCGGGAAGAATCCTGCGGCGGCCATTTTCGGGTCGAATACCAGGAGGAGGGTGAGGCCAAACGCGACGATGAGCACTTCGCGCATGCTGCGGTCTGGGAATACACCGGGCCCAAAAACAAGCCCTTGCGTCACCAAGAAGAATTAAAATTTGAAAACGTCAAACTCAGCACAAGGAGTTACAAATAATGGAACTCACCCTTCACGTTTGGCGCCAAAAAAATGGCCAAGACTCAGGCAAGATGGTGACTTACAAGGCGCGCGATGTCTCGCCGGAAAGCTCCTTTTTGGAGATGCTCGATCAGGTCAACGAAGGCCTCATCAAGCAAAGTGAAGAACCGATTGCCTTTGATCATGACTGTCGCGAAGGCATCTGCGGCATGTGCTCGATGATGATCAATGGTAAGGCTCATGGCGGCCAAAAAGGCACTACTACCTGTCAGCTGCACATGCGCAGCTTCAAAGATGGCGAACAGATTTATATTGAACCCTGGCGTGCCAAGGCTTTTCCCGTGCTGAAAGACCTGATTGTCGATCGTGGGGCCTTTGATCGCATAATTTCCAAAGGCGGTTTCGTTTCGGTCAACACGGGCGGTGTCCCCGACGCCAATGCCACAGCTGTGTCGAAAGAGTCGGCTGATGTGGCGATGGATGCTGCGGAATGTATCGCCTGTGGCGCGTGTGTTGCTGCTTGCAAGAATGCTTCGGCCATGCTATTTGTCGCGGCGAAAGTATCTCATTTTGCAAATCTCCCTCAGGGTCAGCCCGAACGTATGCAACGTGTTAGCAACATGGTAGAGCAGATGGATAACGAGGGTTTTGGGAACTGCACAAACTACTTCGAATGCGAAGCGGCTTGCCCAAAACAGATCAGCGTCGGCTTTATCGCTAATATGAACCGGGATTACCTGAAGGCGAGTCTGCTTCATCAGGAACCGCTAGGAAAAGCATGAACTTCGAAGTCATCGTCGAACTAAAGCCGGAGGTTCTGGATACCCAGGGCCGGGCCATCAAAGAAGCGCTTCAGCGCCTTGGCCATCATGATCTCAAATCCGTGAAAGTTACCAAACGTTTCGTCCTTGAAATCGAGGGTAAAGAAGGGGACGCCGAGAAACTGGTGCAAAAGTTAGCCGAAGAGCATCTCGCAAATTCGGTGGCTGAGACCTTTTCCAGCAAAAGGTTGTAAGGCGATGACGAACAGCTTTGGAGCGACGCGGATCGGCCTGGTACAGTTTCCAGGCTCGAACTGCGATGCGGATTGCATCGATGCCTTTAAACGTCTCTTTCAAATCGACCTCCGCTTGATCTGGCACGAAGAGACGACTCTCCCTGCTGCCGTCAGTGGTCTGATACTGCCGGGTGGATTTAGCTACGGCGACTATCTACGGAGCGGCGCTCTCGCCAGCATGAGTCCTATCATGCAAGCGGTCAAGGGTTTTGCGGGCCAGGGTGGCTCTATCCTTGGCATTTGTAATGGCTTTCAGGTTCTCACCGAATCCAAGCTCTTGCCGGGCGCCCTGTTAAAAAACGACAGTCGAAAATTTATTTGTGAATATGCCCAGCTTGCGGTCGCCCCCGGCGACAGCATCTACCACCGGCGGCTAAAGGGTAAGACCTATAAAGTCCCTATCGCCCATGGCGAGGGCCGTTATTTCATCGATAGGGAAGGCCTGAAAAAACTAGAGGCCAATGGTCAGCTACTCTTTCAATACGGCGATGCCAGCGGCGTCCCCAGCACGGCGGTCAATCCCAACGGAGCGGTGGCCAATATCGCTGGCATCATCAGTGCAAACGGCCGGATTTTGGGGATGATGCCGCATCCGGAACGAGCCTCGGCGGAGCTTTTAGGGAGCGCCGATGGCAAGAGTATACTCGAGGCCTTCCTCGAGACGGCTGGTTGATGATGATTCGCAACAAAAGGTCCGTAGAGGGCCTTTTTTCTTTGATAGTCAGGGAACGAAAATGCAAAAAGAGCTCCTTCAGCAATTTGCCAAAATTAACGATCTGCCTCAAGCTAAAGTCATAGCCGAAGAGGGGAGCGCCTTTGAAGCTCTACTACGCAAGCACAAGATCTCCGCAAACGAATATAAGGTTTTGAAAGATATCGTCGGCCGGACACCATCGCTTTGTGAGCTTGGGGTGTTTTCGGCGATGTGGAGCGAGCATTGCTCCTATAAGTCTTCAAAGATTCACCTTGGAAAACTGCCGACCAAGGGCCCGCACGTCGTGGTCGGACCCGGTGAGAATGCAGGCGTGGTTCGTCTTTCCGGTAAACTCTGTGTCGCTTTTAAAATGGAAAGCCACAACCACCCAAGCTATATCGAACCCTATCAGGGCGCCGCCACGGGTGTCGGCGGGATTTTGCGTGACGTCTTTTGTATGGGCGCCCGCCCGGTCGCCAACCTCAATTCGCTGCGATTTGGGCGTCGCTCCCATCCCAAAACCCATTATCTCTTTGAAAACGTCGTTAAAGGCGTTGGCGATTATGGCAACGCGGTCGGTATCCCGACGGTGGCCGGCACGGTCTCTTTTGACAAGACTTACGACGGCAATATCCTTGTTAATGCTATGACCTGCGGTACGATTCATGAAGATCGTATCTTTAAAGGTTTTGCCAGCGGCCTTGATAATCTCGTGGTTTATGTGGGTTCAGCCACGGGCCGCGACGGTATTCACGGCGCGTCGATGGCCTCCGATAGTTTTAGCAGCGTGCAGAGCGGCGAGCGTTCGACCGTTCAGGTTGGTGATCCCTTTGCCGAAAAACTTTTGCTTGAAGCGACTCTTGAAGTCCTTGAACGCAAGCTCGTGATCGGCCTTCAGGATATGGGCGCGGCGGGGCTCACCTCGTCCTCCTTTGAGATGGCCGATCGGGCCGGCAATGGTCTCTATCTTAATCTCGACTATGTTCCCGCCCGGGCCCAGCATATGAGCGCCTATGAATTGCTCCTGTCCGAGTCCCAGGAGCGCATGCTGATGTGCGTGGAACCGGCAAAGTGGGCAGAGCTGCAGGACTGTCTCAGACGCTGGCAGCTGCCCTTTGCCATTATTGGTCTGGTGACGGAAGGGGGCCGCATGCATATCGTCAAAAACGGTGTGCTTGAGGTCGATGTGCCTGTCGCGCCGCTGGCGGAGCAAGCGCCTCGCTATGAACGGCCCTTTATTTATCCAGCCCGCAGCTATGCACCCGATGCCGACTTTCGTGGCCTCTTGAGGTCGGCGTCTTTCAATGAACTCTTAGCTGCGGCCCTGTTTGAAAATGGTGATAAAGATAAGATTTATCGTCAATACGATCACCATATTGGCAACAAAACCATACTGAGTCCGGAAGACGAGGGAGCGGGTCTGCTCTGGCTCCGTTCGGATTGGGCCGCCGAGGGCGACGAGTACGTTGGCCTAGCCGTCAGCACGGCCTGCAACGAACGCTACTGCGCCCAGGATCCTTTCGTCGGTGCCGCTCAGGCCGTGGCCAAGTGTTATCGAGCGATCGTCGCGACCGGCGCGCTGCCCCTGGCCGTGACCGACTGCCTCAACTATGGCAACCCCGAAGATAAACAGGTGATGGGTCAAATCGTGGCCGGAATCGATGGCATTGGCGAGGCCTGTCGGGCCCTTGAGACTCCAGTCGTAAGCGGCAACGTTTCCCTCTACAACACGACCGATGGGATCAGCATTGCCCCGACGCCGATGATAGGTATGGTTGGCAAACATCCTGATATACGCAAAGCGGTCCCCGCCATCCTGAAAAAGAAAGCTTATATCTACTGGCTCAAGCCTAAGGGTAGCCTGGGAACCTTTGGTGGCTCGATGCTGGCCAAGATCTTGAATAAAGATGTCAGTGAAGCCGTGCCGGCTCTGAACTGGAAGGCCGAGCAGGAGGCCGCACTCTGGATCCAAGAACTAGCCGCCGCCGAATGTCTGCTGGCAGCTCGTGACCTTGGTACGGGCGGGCTGGCACTGACTCTACAAAAAATGCTAATGCCTCACGAATTCGGTGGTACATTCGCTCTGCCTGACTCAAAGGACGACCTGAATGAGTTAGCTTTTGGCGAGCACAGTGCTTCCTATATTCTGGCCAGTCATGAGCCTCTCCCCCTTGGTACTCTGACGTCCCTCGAGTGCCTTCTGCTTGGCGAAGCGGTTTCCGCACGTTCCATGACGCTGGGCAAGGCGACTTTCGATATTCGAATCGCTAAAGTCAAGGCCTTGGAATCGTTGTCAATTTAGAAAGAATTTTTCCGAAAGGTAGACGCTATATGGCGGGTTTCCGTGAAGAATGTGGTGTCGTTGGCGTCATGGGTGATCCAGAGGCCGCGAAGCTAATTTATCTGGGCTTGCATGCCTTACAGCATCGTGGCCAAGAGGCAGCCGGAATCGTTACGTTAAATGGGGGCGAAGAGTTCACCGGGCACAAGGCCTTCGGTCTGGTTGGTGACGGCTTTCCCAGTGATATCATCGTCAAACTTGGGGGTTCATCCGGGATCGGTCACAATCGTTATTCAACCACCGGCGGCAGCCGTTTGACCCAAAATATTCAACCCTTCACCTTTAATACCGCGCTGGGAAATATTGCGATCGCCCACAACGGCAATCTCACGAACGCCTATATGATTCGCCAAGAACTCGAAGCGCTGGGCAGCATCTTTCAATCGACCTCTGATACCGAAGTTTTTATGCATCTGCTGGCGCGTAGCACCAAGGAATCCGTGCTCGAACGCATGGTCGAAGTGATGAGCAAGGTGAAGGGCGCCTACTCGCTGGTCATCCTTACCAAAGATCGGCTCTATGCCCTGCGTGATCCCTTTGGCTTTCGGCCCCTGGTCTTTGGTCGGCGCGGCACGGCGGTGGTCGTGGCGAGTGAAACCTGTGCCCTTGAACTCCTCGATGCTGATTTTGAACGAGAAATCGCGTCCGGGGAAATCATCGAGATCTATCCCGATGGTCTGGTTAAATCCCACCATCCTTTTCCCAATGCCCGCAAAGGCTTTTGCTCCTTCGAGCCGGTCTACTTTGCTCGTCCCGACAGTCAGGTCTTTGGCGAGGAGATCTACAATCTCCGAAAGCGCATGGGCCAGGTGCTGGCGCGGGAAACTCATGTCGATGCCGATGTTGTAATTGCCGTTCCCGATTCCGGCATTCCGATGGCTTTGGGTTATGCCAACGAAGCGGGAATCCCGTTGGAAATCGGTCTGGTTCGCAATCCTTATGTGGGCCGGACCTTTATTGAACCCTCGCAATCGATCCGCGACTTTGGGGTGAAATTAAAACTCAGTCCCGTCGGTTCGGTTCTGCGCGGCAAGCGTGTGATTGTGGTTGATGATAGTTTGGTGCGAGGCACCACCTCGGTTAAAATCCTTAGGATGCTGCGCAAGGCCGGGGCCAAAGAGATTCATATGCGTCTTGGCTCGCCGCCGATTACTCATTCTTGTTATTTTGGCGTGGATACTCCGGAGCGGGGCCAGCTTTTGGCGGCCATCAGTACGGCCGAAGAAATCCGCGCTTTCATAGGTGCCGATACCCTGGGATTTTTAAGTCAAAATGGTCTCCGTGAGGCCTTGGGCGAGCAAAATGCCAATAACTATTGTTACGGCTGTTTTACGGGCGACTATCCAGAGGACACCTGCCGCGAGATCAAGCCACAGCCAACCGATGCCCTGGGTGGGCCTGGCTTGAAGGCCGGCTTTTAATGGCGGCACCCCTGATCGAAGGGATCGATTATACGATTGATCCGCAGACGGGCTATCTCGTCTTTACGCGGACCTATCATCTTAAGCGGGGCTTTTGCTGTGGCAGTGGCTGTCGGCATTGTCCCTATACGGGCGAGGATAAGCCCGAGAAAAAAGATGAGGAGCGCTAGAGCCGTTGCCGGACACCGTTCTCATCTTAATCTTTGTTATCGCCAAACCATCGCTTTAAGTCTCGACCAGGTGGCCGTCTGCGGCTTCATGCAGGAGTTCAAAGACGGGTTTGAGCGAGGCCTCCGCTGCATCAAGAATGTTTGAAACTTCCTGACGGGAAAAGGCCGCGCGTTCCGCAGTGCCTTGGATCTCCAAAAACTTGCCGCTTTGGGTCATCACCACATTCATATCAAGATCGGCGGTGCTGTCTTCTTGGTAATCAAGATCCACCATCACTTCCCCATCCCTTAGTCCAACCGAAACGGCAGCCACGGCATCCGTCAGCGGATTGTCGTTGAGACGACCGCTGCGCAGAAGTTTATCGACAGCCATCTTAAGGGCCACGTAGGCGCCCGTGATCGAGGCGGTTCGGGTGCCGCCATCGGCTTGAATCACATCGCAGTCGATATTAAAGGTCAAATCGGTGGCCTTACGCAGATCGATGACACCACGCAGGGATCGACCGATCAGTCGCTGAATTTCCTGCGAGCGACCTGAGGGGGCGGGGCGTTCGCGGCGGGTGCGCGAGCCGGTGCTACCGGGCAGCATACCGTATTCGGCCGTTAACCAACCCTGGGCCGGACTTGAATTGCGAAGAAAAGATGGCACCCCCTCCTCGACACATACGGTGCATATAACCCGGGTTTCACCGTATTCGACAAGCACTGATCCCGTCGCATTGCGCGTAAAATTAGGGACGATTCGAATGGGTCGCATCTGTCCGGAAGAACGGCCGTCGTGGCGCAACATGGCGTGATCCCCATTATTTAAAGGTCATCATTAAAAAATTTCAAAAAGGAATTTACTAACGGAGGGGCTCAGCAAGCGCAAGTCTTCATTTAGCGCTGCATGGCAAAGTAGGCGATGAGAGCGACGATCAGCATGACGGCCAGTCCAATCAGGGTCTGTCGGCGCGAGGAGCGTGAGCCAAAAATTCCTCCCTGCAATTCTGCTTCGCCAAAGGAGTCTTCCCCCGATTCCAAACGTGCGGCCTCGGCAGCTTCCCGCAACGCTTCGGCCGGAGCGATTTGGGTAAGCGTCGGCTCGTCATAGCCGGCAAAGGCAGTTTTGGCAAACCGCGACGATGCGGCAGGAGCGTTAGGGAAGGTGTCATCGATGGCATGATGCAGCTGCACCAGGATGCGGGTGACGATGACTTCGTCATCTACTGGCGTGAAATCTAGGCTACGATGCACACCCTACCTCCCTGGCAGCGGACAGAACAAAGAAAGAGCCATAAGGCTCAATCTATCATACAGAATCTTCGCTTTCAAAACGACCATGGCATTTTTTAAATTTTTGACCGGACCCACAGGGACAGGGATCGTTGCGTCCTACTTTGTCGGCAGTGCGTTGGGCGGTCTCAATCCTAGCCTCCTGATTGCCTTCCCCATCCCGTTGCGCGTTGGATTGAACCGGGGGAGCATCGGGATGGGCAAAAATCAGCTTGGATGTTTCCGGCTCGGCGACGACGGGAATTTCCGCGGTTTGAGCTTCGGGTGGCGGCATGCGGACAAGAGCCAGAACGGTTTCGTCTTCGATACGGATCATAAGGCTTTCAAAAAGCTTGAAGGCTTCGCGCTTGTATTCCTGTAGGGGATCGCGCTGGCCGTAGCCGCGCAGACGCACACTATCCTGCAGGTTGTCCATCGTCCGTAGATGTTCCTTCCAACTCTGATCGATAATCTGTAGGTAGACGTAGGCTTCGATGCGACCGACGAGCTCATCGCCAATCAAAACTTTTTTATCTTCATAGGCCTTGGCGACATGAGCGATCACCCCTTCTAAAATGCTTTCCGTCGAATGTTTATCGATGGCCAGTTTTTCCAGATCGATCGGCATCTGCAACTCAGTCGCGAGTTCTTTGCTGGCCGCTTCATAATCCCAAGCACTATTTACAGAGGTCTCAGGCGAGTGCTTGCTGAGAATGCCCTCACCCACGCTTTTAATGCCATCGCGAAGAAAGCTGATATCGGCTTTATCTTCCAAGATCTTACGGCGACGCGTGTACACGACCTGACGCTGCTGGTTCATCACATCGTCATATTCAAGAACGTGTTTTCGAGACGAGAAGTTTTGTTCTTCGACCCGTTTTTGCGCTTTTTCGATAGCCCGCGTGACCATGGGCGAAACGATCGCCTCGCCTTCTTTCATCCCGAGCCGCTGCATGATCGCTGACAATCGATCGCTCGCGAAGATTCGCATGAGATCATCTTCGAGCGACAGGTAAAACTTGGTTCGCCCGTTATCGCCCTGACGACCCGAACGACCGCGCAGCTGATTGTCGATACGGCGAGATTCGTGACGTTCGGTACCGATCACGTAAAGACCACCGAGTTCGCGTACGCCTTCGCCCAGCACAATATCGGTACCCCGACCGGCCATGTTCGTGGAAATCGTCACGTTACCGCGCTGACCCGCGTTGGCAATGATGGTGGCTTCACGGCTGTGGTTTTTTGCGTTGAGGACTTCGTGAGGGGTGCCGCGTTTTTTGAGTAGACTTGAGAGAAGTTCCGATTTTTCCACCGAAACTGTACCGACGAGCACCGGCTGGCCTGCCGACTGCGCGCGCGCGATTTCATCAGCGATCAGTTCGAATTTTTCGCGGGCGGTGCGATAGACTTCGTCTTGCTCGTCCTTTCGAATCAGCACGCGGTTGGTTGGAATAACCACGACGTCGAGATTATAGATACGTTTAAATTCGACGGCTTCCGTGTCCGCCGTTCCGGTCATGCCGGAGAGCTTGGAGTAGAGGCGAAAGAAGTTTTGAAAGGTAATCGTCGCAAGAACTTGCGTCTCGTTTTCTACCGGCAGATGCTCCTTGGCCTCGAGGGCTCCGTGCAGGCCATCGCTATAGCGGCGGCCCGGCATGAGCCGGCCCGTAAATTCATCGACGATCACGACCTTGCGGTCGCGCACGACATAGTCCACGTCCTTTTTAAAGACGATATGAGCTTTCAAAGCCTGCTGCACGTGGTGCAGATACTCGATGTTTTGCGGCTCGTAGAGATTGTCGATATTCAGGCGTTTTTCAAGCTTCGAAATGCCGTCTTCGGTGAGAGTGACCGAACGCGATTTTTCGTCGACGATGTAATCGCTGTCTTTTTGCAGACCGGGGATGGCTCCGTTGACTTTGACGTAGATTTCGGTATTGGTTTCCGAGGGCCCCGAGATGATGAGCGGGGTACGCGCCTCATCGATCAAAATCGAATCGACCTCATCGACGATACAGAATTGATGTTCGCGTTGAACGAAACGAGACTTGTCGGTCTTCATGTTATCGCGGAGATAGTCGAAGCCAAACTCGTTGTTGGTGCCGTAAGTGACGTCGGAGAAGTAGGCCTCGCGGCGCTGCGTATCGCTCAGGCCATGAACGATAAGTCCGGTGCTTAGACCGAGAAAGCCATAGAGCTTCGCCATCTGCTGGGAGTCACGAGTGGCGAGATAATCGTTGACCGTAACCACGTGCACGCCCTTGCCCGTCAGGGCGTTGAGGTAGACGGGAGCGGTAGCGGTTAGGGTTTTTCCCTCGCCGGTTTTCATCTCGGCGATGCGGCCGTCATGAAGGGCCAGGCCGCCGATGAGCTGAACATCAAAGTGCCGCATTTTCAGCACCCGCCGGGCAGCCTCCCGCGTGACGGCAAAGGCCTCTGCCGTGATCGAAGGCAGGGTTTCGCCTTTGGCAAGACGGTCTTTGAACTCTTGGGTTTTGGCCTGCAGGGCTTCATCAGAAAGATTTTGAAGGGCAGGTTCAAAAGAGTTGATGCGGGCGACCATGGCCGCATACTGTTTAATTTCTCTATCGTTTTTGGTACCAAAAATTTTCCGCGCAAGATTCAACATATCGATGTTCCGCGTAAGCGTTAAAGATCCTGGATCCTAGCCTTGCGCAGAACTACGCAGAAATGCCAGGTTAGTTCGTTAGTATATCGACAAAAGCGAATGGGGGGAATGTTTTTCCCAAGGCGAGCGAACCCGAAGTTTAAATTTAGAACGGCCTCAACCCTAGTCTGCGCCAGGGTGTATGGACTATTGAATGCTGAGGATAAAGCGGCTGGGATCCACGTTCAATCCGTTCAGCAAAACTTCATAGTGCAGGTGCGGGCCGGTCGTACGACCGGTCATCCCAACTGTACCGATCTGCTCACCACGCGTGACCCGCTGCCCGGGCTCGACCAGATTTTCCGCGTTATGGCCAAAACGCGAGATGACCCCGTAGCCATGCGCGATCATAATGAAATTGCCAAAACCATCTTTTTTGCCGGCAAAAATCACAACACCATCGGCGGGAGCATAAAAGGGGCTGCCGATGGGCGCGGCGATATCAAGGCCCATATGCACATCGCGCTCTTTGGTAAAGGGCGACTCGCGTGAGCCAAAGCCCGAGGTGACCCAGCCATCGACCGGCGCGATGGAGGGCACGGAAGCGAGCAGGGATTTTTGCTGACTGAGGGTGGACAGCAGCTTTTGCAGACGCAGCGCATTTTGATTGGCATTGATGCCGACCTGCTTCATGTTTTCAAATGCCGTGCGAAAGACCAAACGATCCGGGTCGATACCGACCGGAATATGCTGCTGATCCTCCATCGCCACCAATTCTTTTTTTGCGTGCTGATATTCCTGGGGCGAGAGGGGGCCGATGCCGGTATGAATACTGAAACGTTTGACCTTGATTTGCGTGAGTTCACCCAGTTTTTCGCTATAGTCCTGAACGCGTTTGAGACTGCGCTTCACCTCTTCAAGATTGGAAAGGAGAAGATTCGCCTCGCCGCGTAGCCCTTGATTTTCAGTCGCAATCGTTTGATAGCTGCTGCGCAGGTCGCGGAGCTGCAGATAGTCGTAGACAAGGTAGCCGAGCAGCAGCGAGGCGCAGGCTGTGCCGCCGATAAAGCCGCGAACCGCCCAGTGCGAAATCTTAAACTGCTTGGATTGACGGGCGTTCTCGGGAATGAGGACTATCGTGATTTTTTGCATAAAATCTCCTTTTGGTGTCCAACGGGGTGACACCACTAGAGTCGCTCACTAGCCGGCTATGCTAGATGCTTTGTGAAAAGTCCGTGGGGCCTGGTTTCGCTGTCTCGCCGCTAACTCTTATTTTATCCTGTCCCTCGGGCTTTTGGCCCTGTGTCTGCGAAGAGACAGAGTCAAGGTGCCTTCACTTCAATGACGACCAGCGTGATGTTGTCCTCGCCGCCGCGATCGTTGGCCAGATCAAGCAGTTCTTTGACCGCTCCGAGGCCCTTTTCGGTGGTGATTTTGGAGATTTCTCCATCGCCTATTTTACCGTGCAAACCGTCGCTGCAAAGCAAAAGAAAATCACCAACTTCAAGGCGCGTGCAGAGCGTATCGACGTCTTCCTCCTCTTGATAGCCGACGCTGCGCGTGATGACGTTTTTTAGGTGATGAACCTCGGCTTCTTCCGGCGTGAGGATACCGGCGCGCACCTGCTCATTGACCAGAGAATGATCAAAACTCTGCTGGTAAATAAGGCCTTTTCTGACGAGATAAAAACGACTATCACCGACGTGAGCACAATACGCGTAGGCATCGACTATTTTAATAACAGTCGCCGTCGTTCCCATACCGCGAAGTGAGGGATCTTCCAGCGAATGCTCATAGATTTTTGCGGAAGCATGATTGATGGCATTGGCCAGTCCATTGAGGAGGACAGGATCGGGGTGGTTCTTTGGCGAATGGTCCAGGAGTGCCAGGAATTTGGTGCGGACTTCCGAGTCGACCTGTTCGATGCAGATGCGACTGGCGATCTCGCCACCGGCGTGACCGCCCATTCCATCGGCAACAATGAATAACCCCAGCTCATTGTCAACGAGCATAGAATCTTGATTAGTGGCGCGCACGCGGCCAATATCAGTGAGTCCTATGGCGTGGACCTTTACAAGCATGAGGCTCCTCTAGCGTTAAAATCTGAACGTCTAAAGTCAGGTTTCGGTAAAATTCCATAGAAGTTGAGTAAGGGCTTTCAGCTACTTAAGAGATGCGTGTGAGAAAAGTCTTGGGAGGTGACATAAGCATTCAAAAATTTCCCTCGTATTACCAGCCTTAGCAAACGAGGGTGGGCGGCGTCCCTATCTGAGTTTAGCGATAACGGCGGCGGTAAATTCTTTGGTTCCCAGCGGGCCACCCAGATCTTTGGTGCGTTCACTGGCTGTGGCAAGAGTCGCGCTTACCGCATTGCGAACGCGCTGGCCGACTTCCAGTTCGCCCATATAATCCAGCATCGACGCCGAACTGAGCAGGAGTGCGGTGGGATTGGCGAGGTTTTTGCCTTGAATATCAGGAGCCGAACCATGCACCGCCTCAAATATCGCACAGCGCTCGCCGATGTTAGCACCCGACGCCACCCCGAGGCCCCCGATCAGACCCGCGCCGATATCGGAGAGGATGTCGCCATAGAGGTTTTCGGTGACAATGATATCAAACTGCTGAGGCTTGGTGACGAATTGCATGCCGCAGTTGTCAATGATCATGTCGTCGATGGCGATCGAGGGATAATCGGCCGAAACTTTGCGAACCGATTCAAGGAAAAGCCCGTCGGTATACTTCATGATGTTGGCTTTATGAACGACGGTGACCTTTTTGCGACCCAGCTTTATCGCTAGATCAAAGGCATGCCGACCAATACGTTCGGAGGCTTCCGCAGTGATAAGTTTGATGCCCTGGGCCACACCCGGGGAGATCATGTATTCGATGCCTTTATAGAGATCTTCGGTGTTCTCGCGGACGATGATAAAATCGATGCCTTCAAAAAGGGAGGGTAGGCCCTTAAAGTTTTTAATCGGTCGCACACTGGCATAAAGATTAAAGAGCTGCCGCATCTGAACGTTGATCGAGCGATGGCCGCCCCCCACTGGCGTGGTGGTTGGGCCTTTAAGGCCAACGCCGCTGCGATTGATGCTATCGATAAAAGCCTGGGGCATAAGGGTGCCGGTGCGTTCGAACGCGTTAAGGCCACAGTCCGCTTCCTCCCAGAGGATGGGGGCATTGGCGGCTTTAAATACAGCTTTTACGCTTTCAGAGATTTCGGGACCAATCCCATCACCGGGAACTAGGGTTACAGTTTTCATATGAGATCCTCTGGGTGTGGACGGCCCGCTCGGGCGTTCCGACCAGTAAACAAATAATACTGTGGCCAGCATAAATCCTGTCAAATCAACTGGCTAAGACTCAGACAGGCATGCCGGCAAGCTGCGTGGCGATTTTTATGGTCCCAAAGCTATGGGGTTTTCAAGACATATTTTTGGCTCATAAGTATCGTAAGATTTGCCAGGGCATTGTGCAGCTCGCCCCTTTCTATCATGGCATCGAGCCGGACCACAGGGACCGTCAGCACTTCGATCTCTTCCGTTGCGTCAGGAAAGTGCTTGCGCTCTGTCGCTAGGACACAATCCTCCGCCAAAAACATGTAAAGTGAGTTCGCCATGATCGCCGGATTGGGATTGATTGCTCCGACATAGCGCAGACGGCCAGCTACGTAGCCGGTCTCCTCTTCCAATTCACGAAGAGCCGCCTGGCGCGGCTCTTCCCCGACATCGATGCCACCGCCAGGAATTTCCAGGGTCTCGATCATCGCCCCTGCACGCGGCTGGCGAATCAGTATCGCCTCGCCCTCTTTGGTGATGGCAAAGATATTGACCCAGGATAGACAGCGCAGCCGGTAGTAGGGGTGAGGCAAAGCCTGGCCCGTCGAGACACGGCTGATGTGCAATTCTTCCACAGCAAAGGGTTTGCTGGCCAGCAGGGTTTTTTTATCGTCGAGGCGCCAGTCCATGAGTTTGCTCGCCTATGATCGTCACCTTGCTGATGACGACTGGTTTTTTGATAAAGCGATCCGCTAGAGTCCGCCGCACCGTCAGCCGCGATCGTTCGTTGAAAGCTTCAAACGAAAAGTCATGGCTTGATCGTAGATTGCGCACGAGCCCACGCAGCTCATTTTGCAAGCGGCCTTTGATCTGCTCGGCATCGTCATCACTGTCAAAGGGGAGGCCGACAAAATCAATTTCTATCTTCAGATTATCCTGCTGAATGTAGCCGCTGACAATAGCCAGGCCGGAATCGCCGATTTTATGGCGTTCTCGCATCGTATCGTAGGTCATCGGGCGCCGCGACCACGAGTCGATAAAGAGCAGATTGAGATCGTGATGGGCAATGATTTCCACCCCGTCCTTATTCATGGCCGTGATCTGCCCGTTGGCGACGTCGATCGTTGGCTTGACGCTAAGGTTGGCATTGGCATCGAGCTGCATAAAGGTGCCGTGGACGGGAATGGTATAGCGAGCCTGGAGGGCTTCCATCACTGATTTTAAATCTTCGCTATAAGCATGACCGCTGACGTGGATGCCAGGAAATTCCTTGGCTGTGATCGTCGCGATGCCCTTAAAGGCACACATACTCATCAGCTTGGCAAGGGGCTTTTCGTTGCCGGGGATGACCCGCGACGAGAAGATGACCTGATCGCCTTCTTTTGCTGACATAAAAGCCACCTCATCAAAGACGATGCGCTTGAGGCCGGACTTGTATTCGCCCTGGCAGCCTGAGCAGAGAATGATCAGCTCCTTGCGCTCGACCCTGCGGCTGCCGTCTTCGTCGACCAGACAGGAGACCTCTTCGCCCAGCAGCTTCAGACGGATGGCGATTTCAAGGCTGCGGCGCATGCCGGCGCCAAACACGAGCACCTTTTTCTTAAGCTCACAGGCGATCAAAAGCACGGTTTGAAGGCGCCAGAGATTCGAGGAAAAGGTAGTCACAAAGCTTACGCCCTGGGCGCGCGCCAAGACTTCCGTAAGCGCGGGACGGACGATATTCTCACTCGGGCAATGACCATCGGCGCTGGCATTGGTACTGTCGGAGACGATAGCCAGAATCGGCGCTTTGGCGGATAAAGCCTTGAGGCCCTCAAGGTTAAGGCTGGCCTCGTAAGGGGTAAAGCCGTTGAGCTTAAAGTCACCGGTGTGAAAGACGCGGTGCTCGCCCCCCTCAAGCAAAAGGCTGCAGCAAAAGGGAATCGAATGCGGCACATGGACCCAATGGACCTTCATTTCGGGTAGATGAATCGTCGCACCCGCACGGACTTCATGGAAGCTGTAGACCTTGTTGTTCTTGAGCTGCAGTAGCTTTTCTTTAACCAGCTCCAAGGCCCATGGGCCGATATAGACCGGGGCTGGCCAACGCTCGAGAAAATAAGGCAGGGCTCCGATGTGATCTTCGTGACCGTGCGTTATGAGATAGGCCGTAGGGGGCCCACCCAATATACCCTCGAGCTGGGAAATGTCGGGGATCCGGGCATCGACGCCGATCTCATAGGTCTCGGCGAAGGAAAGGCCACAGTCGACTACGTAAGTTTGGCCTTTGTGGGCGTAGATCGTCAGGTTCATACCGAATTCGCCACAGCCACCGACTGTGAACATATAAATGCGATTTGGGTCACGTTCTGAAAGCTTTGACAACGATTGAAAAGTCATTTTCTTTTGAACACCGATCTAAAGCCAGGCGTTTATTTTGAAACAACGCTTTTAGCTTTTATCCTTTTGAGGGTTTAAAGTAAAAAGGAAAGCTGATCTGAATACTGCCTTTTTGCGGTTTGGGCCAGTTCCATCGGCTCAATTTTTCGCGAATGCAGGACATCATCTTTCCATCGGAAATATTGGATTCGACTAGTTCCATTTCAGAAATCTGACCCTGCGTGTCGAGATGCCATCTCCACTCCACAAGGCCCTGCGCTTCCTGATTGCGCCTCAGGGCCAGTTCATAACAGAGCTGCAGTTCAAAGCGTGAGCGTTCGATGGTCTTTTGAATGAGACGCGGATCGAGGCTCCCTATCATCGGCTCTTTAATCTTTTTCGGCTTGGTAGGATCAAAGAGAGAGGCAATAATGCCATCAATTTTGCGATTTATCTCGTTAAACTGACGGCCGCTGATGCGGAGCGTAATGTCACTGTCTGCCGCGAGTGTTATAGGGCGACTTTGTTCCGGAAGCAATGGGCTAAACGACGAGCGAAGCTTTTTTATCTCAGCTCGCTCCCGCTCGGCCTTGGCCGCCAGACTTTCCGCATCGCTATACATCGCCGTCTCATCAAAGCTGGATTGGTAGGGCGCGATAGCCTTTCCGCTATCCTTCTCAATGTTTTTGTATTCCTTGAAATCGTAACCGGGATCCTGTGCGAATTCAGCCGTGGTCCGTTCGCGTAGTTTTCGGACAAAGGCCGTACTCGCATACCACTTCTCCATCGATTTTTGGACCCGGAGGAGCTTGCTGTTGAGGGCCTCGCCTTCGATCACGGGCACGATGATAAGACCATTGCGTGCATCGGCGAGCTGCTGATCCTCACGACTGGAGCGGATCGCCCGTGCAGCTTTTGCCTTGACGGCATCATCGTCGCGCCGCTGCGCATAAATTTCCATCGCCGAATTGAGTATAGGCGATTTCAGATCGCTTCGCTCCGGACTAAGATCCAAGGCCACACTTACGAAATCCTCGGTAAAGGCCACCGCAGAGATAATCATGCGTTTGCGGTCATAGTCGGCCTGTTGGCTTTCGGGCCCCTGCGACAGGTGGAGGGGATGGATAAAGGGTAGCGTATATTCATCAGGCAATTCGATGAAATTCTTTGGTCTATCGTCGGGCCGCAGTTTTAAGCCGTAGATAAATCCGCCCATCAGGATGCCGCCGCTGACGAGGCCTACCCAAAGCCCTGTGAATTCGCGTCCCCACCAAAACTCCAGCACCGAGCCGCGATACTCCCGCGTATGCCGTACCGCAGCCTTTTGCGAGGCATGCTCGCGGCCGATCCGGATCAGGATACGCAGATCGTTATAGGAAACACTGCCGAAGTCACCACGCTTCATGATGTGGGTGTAGGCGGCTTTCCGTTCGGAGCTGACGTTTTCTATCTTGCCGTCGCAGGTGGTGAAGCCTGACCACTGGGGGTCGAGATCGAGCTCAACGCCGCGGTCGGTGATTTTGAGCAAGGGAATGTCGCAGGGCAAGGGATAAAAAGGAGCCGTAAGTTCGCCGTTGGGGTTAGCCGTCAAAAAAATGACACCACGCCGGTGAAAGTATCGCGAGGTCTTCGAGAGAATTTCACCATTTTGGTGAACCTCCACAAAAACGCGATCTGTCTCACGGGACAGCTTTCTCAAGGGAAAGCGTGGCATGTTCAGACGATATCCTTTCTGGGGTCTAGTTGACGACTCGGGTTTCGAAACCGTAATTCGATATCTTGGCCTCGGCCAGGGCAAAGAGAATCGGCCTTATGTGAATGTATTTCAGCTTCTGATCGACCGCGAGCACGGCCCGCGTTCGGTTCTTTTCGACTTCGAGAGCGAGGCTCATTTTAAAAGCAGCTTCTTCCGTGCGCTTTCTCAAATAGTTGATGAAGGGTTTGAGGGCCTTCATATCTTTTGCACCCAGTGGCCACTCGAAGCGATTGTGGTCGTCGGTGACCAACACTAGATTATCATGGTCCTGATAAATACTGATCCAAATACCGGGGGCACTGAGCGTCTCGGCGTTGTAGTGAACCACGTCGGCCCGCGTACCAAGTCGATAATTAAAGCCCGTAAGCAACTGCCCCCTGAGAACGATGACCAGGCCAAAGGCAATCAGCGCTGGAAAGGGAAACCATAAAAGGGGCTCGGTCAGACGTTCGCGGGTTCTTTGCAGGATCGTGACCCAGACTTGGTTTCTCATAGAAGGCCACCACCAAGGATCACCTGATCAAAGAGGCCCGATTTCTTAAGGGCTGCGAAACATTGAATGACGATCGGCATCGGAATGTCCTCGGTCGGCACAAAAATAAGGGAGCGGCTGGCCTTGGCCTGGGTCTGCCATTTGCTGAGATCTTCGACCAGCTTTGGCAGGTTGGGGGCGCCATCCACATGGGGAATTTGATACTTATTATGCACCGCGCTCAGCTCTTTCCCAAACGCCGACAGCTTGCCAAAATAAAACTGTTTGCGCGTGAGGATAACGAGCGAAGCATCGCTGCCGATGCTTGATCGTGGTTCCGCCCACGTCTCGCTCTTATCGACAGCGCGATCATTACTGACGACGGGAAATTCACCCTCCACGATTCCAAAGGAGCCGGGCATGGAAATGCCGCGCAGCGCCGTCGAAAGAAAAGTCATCAGAAGCATCAACGCCAAGACGATGATGGGCAAATACCAGACGTTATTAGATAATCTCTTCTTCGTCCTTAATATCTTCGACTGAAGAATCGTCAAAGCTGTCATCTTCAACCTCGATTTTATTGTCGGCACTCATTTCGCGATGAGGTTCAGGCGCAGGGGCTGCAGGCGGCGCCCCGTGGGAGGGCATAGCCATCATCGGTGCAAAGGTTGCCATCTCGGCGGGAGCCAAAAGATTGCTAAGCACCGAGACTCCATAGTGAACGCGCTCGGTCAGCCGCAGCGCCAGTCCCCTCAGCACCTGGTGGCCCGTTAGAAAGATCATGCTCATCAAAAGGCCCATAGTTGTCGGATTCAAAGACGTCGCAATACCGTTCGAGAGGCGGACCTGCTTTTCTGCGGTATCGAGGATTTCGATGGAGTCAAAGGCTGCCCATAGGCCATCTATCGTGCCGAGGATTCCAGTTAAAAGAATAAGGGTGGAAAGGGCCGGCAGGATACCGATACGGGCTTCGATTTTGGGCAAAAAATCGATGCTCTCCTCTTCAATCGCACCGCGTACCGAGGCCGGATCCCGCTCCTTGGCTTCGAGGGCTTTGAGACTGATGGCGGGCAGCGAGGTGTGAGAGGCATTCTTACAGATACTCACGGCGCGTTCGATATCTTCGGCCTGCACGGAGCGACGGAGATTGTTAAGGAATTTTTTGAAATCCATCGAATAGACAACCTGCAGCATAAAAAGCCGCTCAAAAATTATAACAGTCCCGATAAAGGCTAGGATTAGGATCAGACAGAGGTAGGAATTCCCACCCTGAAGGCTAATTGCGAGCTGGCTCCACATATCAAGGTCCTTTCGGCAAAACAAAAGGTTTGATTTTAGTATACCAACTGCAGCCCACGTTTGGTATGGGCCGGCAAAGCGAGGGCTTGGTGCAATTATTTAAGACGGGTGATTTCGGTTTCGTTTTCCTGGACTTCGGGTAACTCATGATTCTGCGTCGAGGTCTTGGGCGAGAGCGTGCCCTTGTCACAGGCGCGAACGAAGGCTTTGAGAATTTCCGGATCAAAGAGCTCGGCTTCGCTGTTGAGGCGCTCGACCGCTTCGTCCTGATCCATAAATCCCGAATAGGAACGCCCCGATACCATGGCATCAAAGACATCGGCCAAGGCGACGATGCGGCCAAAGAAAGGAATATCTTCGCCGGCAAGGCCATCGGGATAACCTGTACCATCCCATTTTTCATGGTGATACTTAACACCCGAGACGATTTTTTTAGCGTTCGGCAAATGATGGATGATATGGGCGCCGAGGGTCGGATGCAGTTTCATCTCGGCATACTCCTCGGAGCTCAGCAGCGAGGCTTTTTTGAGAATGGAATCAGGTATTCCGATCTTACCCACATCATGGCAAAGAGCGCTGATCATCAGGAGCCGCTTGACGTCGGTGTGCAGGCGAAGTTCGTCGGCAATTGCCATCGCATAGGTCGACACGCGCTCGGAGTGCCCGCGGGTATAGGTATCCTTTGCTTCCACCACGCTAAGGACCGTCTCAATGACCCCATCGAGCCAACCATCGAGTTCTTTGCGCAGGAGCATGGCCTCGATAAGGGGCGAGGTTCTTTGCAGAAGGGCCTGTGCGCACTCAAGTTCGTGCATGGCAAATTCCTGCCGCGGACTATCGATTTCGATATGAACCAGAGCGACGATGTTTTCGTTGTGCATAACGGGCAGGATCACGCGGTTACGGCCCTGTAGCGTGGCTTTGACTTCGGGTGACAGGAGAATGCCCTGTTTGCGCGAGAGCGCATCCTCAAAGGCGCTGCGGCTTAAAAGAAAACCGGGAGCTTCCTTCGTATACTGTTTGGTGGCATAGGGAACGAGTTGCCTGGCGTGATTCGACCAGATAAAAATTGCCGAACGCGAGGCGTTTTTGACGATTTTCCCCACACTCTTGAGCAGGGTGTGGCAGGTTTCCTTCAGATCTTTGATGACAATAAGGTTACTATGGTAGTTAAAGATATCATTGATCGCCTGGCCATTGCTCATCATATTGTTGGCCAAAGCCGTGGGATCGAGGCGGATGGCCCGCTTAAAATGATGACGGTGCGGATTTTCGAGGTCGATCGGCATCTTCAGGCCTTCATCCATCTGCATATCGAACTGGGTGATATCGGAGGTGATATGGATGCCGGCATCGGGAGCGACGAAAGTGAGTTCGGTTGAGCCCACTAAAATTTTATCGCCGTTGCTCAGGGTCGAGTTGATGACGCGATCGCCGTTGATATAGGTACCGTTGCGAGACTCGAGGTCTTCGAGAATATAGAGCCGGCCGCGTTGCTTGATGCGCAGATGGTGCCTTGACGATTCAGAATCGCGAATAACGACAGTATTGGTCGGGTCTCGGCCAATCGATGCCGGAAATTCCTTGAGCTCAATGCGGATACCCGCATTGTGTCCTCGTTCAACGATGAGAAAGGCAGACGTCATATAGGCTTTCATGGCAAAGAAGAACTCAACTATCCTATCGGCAAAATTGAAATTCTATTGAGTGTCTTAAGTTTGGTCGCCATCTGCCGAAGGATAAGGATGCCGCAGTCGATTGGAGCTAATATGAAAATATTCATTTGTTCAGCCTATATACTTCTTGCCCTGGAACCTTTGCACGCCAAGGCCTTAGCGCCCTTAGGCAAGCGAAAATACCTGCTCGACCCGAAGCGTCCGGAACGACCCGCGCAAATTGAAGGCATTGATGCACCGGCCTCTAACCTTGAGGCCGGAGTGATGCGCGATCCCATTCCCCTGGGAGCGAAGATTGAGTTGCCTAAAAAGGCCTGGAAGGAAGCGCCACCAGTGGCGGCGAAGACCTCAAGTCTCAAATTTGAAAAGGTGGCCGTGAGCGGGCGTTACGCAGTGCCACGGGTCCCCTTGGATAAGAATAGCCGCGAGCTTAGGCATGCCAACGAACCCGTCAGGCACGACTATAGGAAAAAGGTCGAAGATTCCGAACAAATCCTTAAGGATCTGAACTGGTAAAGATCCCCCCCGCAGCTCAGCCCAAAGGCCAGCCCCCCCAGGGTCCTTTCCCGTTTTTCGACCGGGCCTGTTCATAACTATGTTCTAATTTATAAAAAGGTTGTATCACCTACCTGGCTGTCTGGTCAATTATTTACCACCGGCTTTATAAATTGTGAAAATAGTCCAAGTGTACATCAACCGGGTATTTCATGAGTTTAGTACAGTCATTTCAATTACTTGATCTTAGAATTCTACGCTTTATCAATAGCAGCCAAGCCCATCCTTGGAACGATTTTGTATTTAAGTTTTGGAGTTCGGAGGTCCCCTGGTTTGTAATGACCGGCTTTTTTTTCATTCAAACTGCTTACCGTAGGCAGTGGCGAAATTTTAAAACCCTGCTCTGGTTGGGCATGACTATTGGTCTAAGTGACGCGATTGCAGCCCAAATCATTAAACCCTGGGTGGCAAGAATTCGGCCCTGTCGTATCACCGATTTGGTGCGTATCGTTAACGGCTGTGCGGGAAGCTTTGGTTTTCCCTCGAATCATGCCGCCAATGGAGCCGCCTTTGCCGTGTTTTGGCTGTTATGGAAAGGCCCACGCAGCGGGCTGCTAGCTCTCGGCTGTGCATGTTTAGTAGGCTTTTCCCGTATCTATCTGGGTGTGCACTACCCAAGTGATGTGCTCGCTGGCTTTTGCTTCGGCGGGAGCGTGGGGGCACTCTCCTATGCCCTTTACGCACGCGTTTTTAAGCAGGCGGAGCAAAAGCGAGAGCCTTGATCCTTTGGCAACGACGCCAGCATCAAAAGGCTTTGGAATAAATCCCAAACCCTCCGTCGCAGGTTAGGGTCGGTCCGAGAATGGCGATGGCTGCGTTACGGCGGCAGAAAAAATCTGCATTTATGGGGAATAAACTGCCTTTTTCTACTGTCTCGCGCCTTGCCATCCCAATCCGGACCCCCACACCGTTAATGTCGTCTCAAGTGATAATCATGGTTCTTCGGGGAAGAATTTGCCGTCTTTTTCAGAAAGCTCACGCAGCATCTTTGCAGGCGCAAAGCGGGCGCCAAACTTTTCTTCCAAACTCTTGAGTTTGCTCAAAACGTTTCTTGCGCCCAGGTGATCGACATACTTCAAAGGGCCACCCACAAAGGGGGGAAAACCCAAGCCAAAGACCGCTCCAATATCGCCGTCATAAGCATGGTTAAGAACGCCCTCTTCCAGGCAACGAATGGTCTCGTTGATAAAGATAAATACGCAGCGATCCTGAATGTCTTCAGCAGGTACGAATTTATAGCTGCGCTTGTCATTGCCCATCATTTCGTAGATCGTTTCGTCGGGACCGACCTTATTGCCCTCTTGATAGGTGAAAAATCCTTTGCCATTTTTTCGGCCCAATCGTCCCGACTGCTGGATGGCCTGGAGCCCATGCGGCAGCTTCACACGATCAGGAAACGATTCCTTCATTTCATCGAGGACGTGAATACCGACGTCGATACCGACTTCATCCATGAGGGTGATCGGTCCCACCGGAAAGCCAAAGTCGGTCAAGGCATTGTCGATTTCCTCGATATTTGAGCCTTCCTCAAGCAGAAGCGACGCCTCGGCTAGGAAAAATGCCAAGGCCCTTGTCGTATAAAAGCCGGGGCTGTCTTTCACGACGATAATCTGCTTGCCCATCGTTAGGCCCAAGCGGAAGGCCCGATCGGCTGCCCAATCGGCGGTTTTATCGGTCACGACGATTTCAAGCAGCGGCATTTTTTCAACTGGCGAGAAAAAATGCATCCCGAGGACGCGTTCGGGATTTTTAGCATGGGCGGCGATACGCGAGATCGGCAAAGCCGAAGTATTGGATGCAAAAACCTGATTGGGATGGGACTTGGATTCGGCTTGAGCGAGAAGCTCCTGCTTTAATCCAAGGTCTTCAAATACAGCTTCAATGACGATATCCGCTGTTTTAAAACCCTGCAGGTTTTGACCGGGCGAGATGTGAGCCATCTTCGTTGAAAATTCAAAGGGCTTCAAACGGCCCTTCTTAACCTTCTTCATAAAGTATTTCGAGGCACTGGCCATAGCCCGTTTGCTCGAATCCTTGTTGGGATCCGAAAGCATCACCCGGACATCCTTGTCGGCCAGCACAGTGGCAATGCCGGCGCCCATAAATCCGGAGCCGATGATGCCAACCGTATCCGTCGTCGCATCGCCGAAGTGCTTTTTACCCGCCTCGGCATAGGGGTTGCGCTTGGCTGCGGTGGTGGCATGGAAGAGGTGAATCAAGCTTTTGCTTTCGCGCGTGAAGGCCAGCTCGGCAAAAAGTTTGGATTCAAGTTCGAGGCCCTTCTCAAGCTTACGGTCAAAGGCGGCAAAAACGGCCTCAAGAGCTTTATAGGCAGCTGGATAGAAGCCTTTGGTGTTTTTATCAATGGCCTCCCGGGCCTTCTTTTCAACGATGGCCCGACCGAAGGGGTTGGCTTCGGTGGCAAAGTGCATCAGATCCTTGCCAAGGGTCTTGGGGCTAAACACCGATTTTTTAGCCGGTTTCTTACCCTTGCGGACCAGATCGAGAGCGACGCTCTCAAGGATTTTGGAATGCACGGCTGCCGACGCCAGACCCAGTTTAACGGCTTTTCTGCCGCTGACGCGTTTACCGGTAAGGATCATGTCAAGCCCATCCGCGAGGCCGATGAGCCGGGGCAGGCGCTGCGTGCCGCCGGCACCTGGAATAAGACCCAGCTGAATTTCCGGGAGGGCAAGGGTCGCCCCTTCGGCGATCACGCGGAAGTCGCAGGCCAAAGCCAGTTCCAGTCCGCCGCCCAGAGCCTGTCCTTCGATGGCGGCAAGGGTCGTAAAGGGCAAATTGTCGAGTTTGCTAAAGATGCCCTGCATCTGCTGCGAGCCGGCGCGGGCCTCTTCGAGCGTTTTGAAATGGGCAAACTCGTTGATATCAGCACCAAGGGCAAAGTCTTTCTTGGCGCTGATAATCACCAAACCTTTAATGTCTTTGCTTTCGCTTAAATCATCAAGGATATCATTGAGTTCACGGAGGAGCGGCTCGCCAAGGACCGTGACCGGTTTGTCGGCTGCGCCCATGCGCAAAATTTGGATATTATCGCTGGTTCTTTCAACTTTAAAGTATTGGGTCATGATCTGTCTCCTTTTAGGCTATGCGTTCGATAAGCATAGCGCCTGCCATTCCACCAGCCGCACATATGGCGATCAGCCCCAGATTCTTGTTGCTACGAATCAGCTCGTTCGAGAGCGTCATCACCAGCCGCGCCCCAGTCGCTCCAAACGGATGCCCAAGGGCCAGCGCCCCGCCGTTGACGTTGAGCTTTTCCTCAGGAATCGTACCAAAGGCTTGAGTATCCCCAAAGTAGTGCTGACAGAAATCCTTGGATTCCATCGATTTGATACAGCTTAGTACTTGGGCCGCAAACGCTTCATGAATTTCAAAAAGATCGATACTGGCAAGCGTCAAACCATTGCGTTTAAGGAGAAAGGGAATGGCGACAGCCGGTCCAATCAACAGCTGTTCGAGTGGATCAACGCCGACAAAAAAACTGTCGATGATACGGGTCTTGGGTTTCAGACCAAGATCTCGGGCCCGCTTTTCATCGGTGATGAGTGCCACCGCCGCGCCGTCGGTTAGGGCCGAGGCGTTACCAGCCGTAATGGTACCGTAAGCCTTGTCAAAGGCTGGGCGTATGCTCATAAGTTTTTCAAGGGTGGTATCGCCGCGGATCAGGTTATCCTTTTCCACAACCTCGAAACGATCGGGAGCCCAGATCGAAACGATCTCTTCATCAAACTTGCCAGCCTTTTGCGCGGCCGCAGCTTTCTGATGGGAGGCGAGGGCAAACTTATCCTGCGCCTCACGGGTGATGCCGTTAAGCTTGGCCATAACCTCGGCGCTATCGCCCATGCTAAGGCCAGTCAAAGGCTCAGCGATGGCAGGCGCTTGGGGAAGCCAGGCCTTGGCATCGAAATGGGCAACGATCGCCAGCTTGTCGGCTGGCGATTTTGCCTTGTTCAAAGCCAGCAGAAACTGTCTGGCTTCTTTCGAGTAGGTAATGGGAACATCACTGAGAACTTCCACGCCGCCGGCCAAACCCATCAGAGGGTGGCCCGCTTTCACTTCTTTTGCGACGTCCGCAATCGTGTGAAGGCTGCTGGTGCACTGACGATTCACGACGTAGCCGTGAATGTGCGCCGGCAAACCCAGATTGATAATCGCATCCCGAGCCACATTGCCGTTTTTCGGCTGCGGCACCACCACGCCGGCACTGATCTCGTCTATCTCCATGGGGTCGATCTCAAGCTTGCGCAAGAGGCCATCGACCACACGGCTGTAGATTTCCAAACAGTCAGCTTTTTCCAAAGCGCCGAATGATTTTACAAATGGTGATCGAACACCATCGATGAAGACAGGCTTAGAATTGCCTTCGGGAAGTAAAGCTCGATACTTGGACACGTTCAACATACTTATCTCCCGATAGTCCTTGGGTCCTTTTATCCTATCAATTTGGTGATTTTTTGCCGATTGTACAAGGTCTATTTTCCTCAGCTTGCGCGCGAGCAAACAGGCAGGAAGTTTGAACCGGACAAGAGTCCAGAAAGTCAGCAGGCAAAGCCTTGCTAAGCGGCGCCAGGCCTAACGCCTCAGCAAAGTTTAAAAACATACAGCTGTAAACTGAAGGCTCAAAGCTGGCCGCGGGTTTTAATACTGGCCATGATTTGTTCGATTAGTTTTTCATCCTGCGGACTCAGGTTGACAAAGCTCCCGCCCATGCGGAACCGTTTGTCGTCGAACCAGCGGCATTCGCAAAGGCAGGAAAAGGTTGTGGGTTTGGCAAAGCCAAGGGGGATCAGTGGGATATGAAGCCAATAGCGACGGCCTGGGGCGGAGACCGTTTCACCGGTAAACTCAAGCTTGAAGCCGCCGGCACTGATGTCAAGAACCACCGCGCTGTAGCAAAAAAAAGGCAGGCGCTTGTACTGGCGAAGTTCAACCAGAGTATGCGACAGGAAGCGCTTGGCGCGATTTTGTAGAATTGGATCATCCGTCGATTCTTCGGGTAACGCCATGGATCAGGTCCTCTTCTTACTCTAAGTCTCCTTCATTATAGGGAAGAGAAGGCAAGGCGTCCAATCGGAAAAACAACGGACCTGAGGCCAGGGCTTAAATCGAAGTCTGAACGTTAAGCTCCCACTGCTGCTTACGTGAAAATTTAGAGTTCAAAGCATTGTCGGGCAGGTTATTGAAAAGCTCAACCACGGTTAGGTTTTTTCTATAAAAGAATCCGGCTCGGTAGCGCTTCTCGAGATTGTAGTGTTCAAGCAGCGTGCTGAACGGCCCGTAGTAGAGATAATCGGCAATTACGAGCTTGATCGGTTTAAACTTGTCATTATATTCACCGTAGACATTGAAGCGATCATAGAGGGGCAGACGCAGGCGGTGAATGACGCTTTCTTTGTGCAATCCGTTTACGAAAAGGATGTCGCTACTATAATAGCCCTGGACCTGCTCAAGGGAAAGCATCTGGTCTGGCATAGGTTTGGCGGCAGTAGGCAAAGCGCGGGGCGAAAACTTTCCCCGGAAACGATAATCAGGAATTAAAGTCCGCCATTGAGCGCCTTCGGGCTTGGCTTCAGGAGCAGCGGCATAGGCGTAGGGGTGTTCAGGAACCGGGTTCAGCGCGATCGGCCCAATTTCATAGTGGAGCCGAGCCTTCGGGGCGTTTTGAAAATAGAGCAGATCGTCTTCACCCTGGTCGATGGAGGCAACGCGCAGCGCCTGGGCACTGGGTTCGATGCCGGTAAGGATCAGGCCGTAGGTGACCGGGGTGCCATTGGCAATGGCTACGGGTTGAACGGCGGCCTCGGATTGATCAAAGCGAAAGCCAGCTTTGAAGGATTCGGGCACGATATCGATATGAATTTCTTTGCCAGCGTAGGTTTTGGCATTTTTAAACAAAGTCCAACGGGTGGCATGGGTGGCGTTGGCATCATATTTGGGGGCATTGCGCTGCGGCCCGAGATAGCCTTCGCCAAAAGACTTAGGCCGCGTGCCGCTCTCACTTTGGATTTTGAGCACCGTGCGCTGCTGCTCAACATTATTTAAGCCCTTGACAAGGGCCTCTTTCAATAGGGTGACGAAGGGAAGGACGGTTTCTGAGGCGACTGGATTGGGCGTCTCTTTGAGGAAGGGCAGACTCGAAATCCAGGGCCCCTGTTCAAGGGTCGAGGAAAAGTCCTGCGACCATCCTGACGAGGAGCATGTGGCCCATACGCAGTATGCTTTTGCAAGGTTTTTGCAAGTCGATACAAAACGCATAAAACGTGAACTCCGGTTAACATTTTGGTCTGCGACGATTCTATGAAGGATGAGAACGAAAAGGTCAGTGAGCACTGTGTCTGCAATACATATGCCAAGATTTATTATTTGCCGGCATTGCGCAAGCGCTGAGAAGAACGAAGAAATGAGATAATTTTTGGACTTTTCTTGATGCCGAGAGTGCGGTCTCTGTCAAAAAACCTAACAAACACTAAGTTTCTTAAACGTTTCAGAGACTTGGTTGCTGTTGCCGCGGAGCTTGATCGGGTGTAAAACAGAAAGCGCTAAGCGTATGGATCATTCGCCCCTCTGTTTGCCTTAAATTTGGGTGAAGCTAGAGTTGAAAACAGCTGGCCTCAGCGTCTGGGCTTAGGATGAGCGGGTCTAACAGCACGAGGAAATAATGAAGGCTATAGGTTCAAACGTTAACCTCCCGAAGATGGAGGAGGAAGTCCTCGAGTATTGGTCAAAGCAAAAGACCTTCAACAAATCCAATGAGCTGCGTCGGGGTAAAAAGGAATTCGCCTTCTACGATGGCCCGCCCTTTGCCAATGGGCTGCCGCACTATGGCCACCTCTTGGCCAATACGATCAAAGATACTGTGCCCCGCTACTGGAGCATGCGGGGCTACTCCGTCGAGCGCCGATTCGGCTGGGATACGCATGGGGTACCGGTGGAATATGAAGTTGAAAAAAACCAAAACCTCAAGGGTCGCCAGGATATCTTAGACCTAGGGATCGGTAAGTTTAACGAACTATGCCGGCAATCGGTCCTCCATTATGCCGAAGAATGGCAAAAAACCATCACCCGGCTGGGTCGCTGGGTGGACTGGGACAATCAGTATCGCACCATGGACCTTTCCTTTATGGAATCGGTCTGGAACGTCTTTAAGACCCTTTACGATAAGGATCTGGTCTATCAAAGCCACAAGGTCGTCCCCTATTCACCCCGAATCACAGCTATCCTTTCCAACTTTGAAGCCAATCAAAATTATCAGGACGTTCAAGATCCGGCGATTACTGTCAAGTTCAAGCTGCTTGATGAAAACGCTTATATCCTCGCCTGGACGACCACGCCCTGGACCCTTATTTCCAACTTGGCCCTGGCGGTCGGACCCGAGATTGAATACGTAAAGATCCGGGCGCTGGAAAATGGCGAAATTTATTATCTTGCCAAAGCCAGGCTCGAGGCGGTCTTTAAGCGCAAAAAGGGTGAAGCCGAGCCGTACGAAGTCCTCGGCGACGTGCCGGCCAGCGCTCTCGTCGGCAAGCACTACGCGCCCCTGTTCCGCTATTTTCAGCATCATAAAAATGCCTTTAGAGTCCTCGTCGATAGCTTTGTGACGACGACCGATGGAACGGGTGTCGTCCACATGGCGCCTGCTTACGGCGAAGATGACTTTCGGGTCTGCAGCGCAGCTGGCATCGACTTTGTTGATCCTTTGGACGAAGAGGCTCGCTACAAGGCTATTGTTCCCGACTATGCCGGCGTGTTTGTCAAAGACGCCGACAAAGACATCATCAAGGCCTTGAAGGACAGTCATAATCTTCTCAGGCACGAGACCATTGTCCACAGTTACCCGATGTGTGATCGCACCAACGGGCCTTTGATCTATCGCACCATTCCCTCGTGGTTTGTGGCCGTGGAAAAATTTAAGGATAACCTCGTTGAAAATAATGAGACGATCAACTGGGTGCCGGGCCATCTCAAGCAGGGCCGGATGGGCAATTGGTTGCGCAATGCGCGCGACTGGGCAATAAGCCGCAATCGATACTGGGGCACCCCGCTGCCGATCTACATCTGCGCCAGAGACGATGCGCACCGCCTCTGTATCGGGTCGGTAAAAGAGCTTGAAGAGCGCACGGGAGCAAAGATCACCGATTTGCATATCCATAAAATCGATCATCTCCGCTTTGAATGTCCGAGCTGTAAGGGCACGATGAAACGCGTGGCCGAGGTCTTCGACTGCTGGTTCGAGTCGGGGGCTATGCCTTACGCTCAGCTGCATTATCCCTTCGAGAACAAAGAGCGCTTCGAAGAAATCTTTCCCGCCGATTTTATTGCCGAAGGTCAGGACCAGACTCGCGGCTGGTTCTATACGCTCGCCGTACTGAGCTCGGCCCTCTTCAAAAAAGCCGCCTTTAAAAACGTGGTGGTCAACGGGCTGATCCTTGCAACCGATGGCAAGAAGATGTCAAAGCGCTGGAAAAACTATACCCCACCCATCGAACTTATCTCAGAGTATGGGGCGGATTCGGTGCGCCTCTACATGCTGAACTCGGCGGTCCTGCGCGGGGAAGACCTGAAGTTTAGTAACGATGGCGTCAAGGACACGACCCGCGCGGTGATCCTACCCCTATGGAACGCCTATAGCTTTTTGTCGACCTATGCTGAAGCCGATAGCTGGAAACCCGATGAAAGTCTTGTCCTGAGCCAGGCGCCCCAGGTAAAAGGCGAGCTCGATCGCTGGATCATTTCGCGGCTGCACACACTGATGAAGGATGTGCATAGGGAAATGGAGAACTATCATCTCTATAACGTCGTGCCCCGAGTGATAGGGTTTATCGAGGACCTCACCAACTGGTACATCCGTCTGAGCCGGCGGCGCTTTTGGGCAGACGAAAAAACCATGAATCCCGAAACTGCGGCGGCCTATCAGACTCTTTACTATGTACTTGTCGAATTCTCTAAACTCTTTGCACCGCTGGCGCCCTTTGTCGCCGAACGCATCTACCAGGGCTTGACCGAAGGCATGGCAACGGCTGCCAACCAAGTGCCCGAGTCGGTGCATTTGAGCGATATGCCGATGCCGGTCGACAGCCTGATTGATGCTGGCCTGGAGCGGCGCATGGATCTGGTGCGCAACGTGACGGAACTCGGTCGTTCGCTGCGTGCCAAGCATCAGATCAAAACGCGGCAGGTCCTGGCCAGCATGCAGGTCCTGGTCCGTAGCGAGGCCGATCGGCAGCATCTCGATCTGTCTCAGGACTTGCTGAAAAGTGAACTCAACCTGAAAGTCGTAAGATTTTCAACGGACGAAGCCGCCCACCTCAATCTTTCCGTCAAGCCCAACCTCAAGCTCCTCGGCAAACGATTGGGCAAAGACCTGAGCCTCTTTAAGACGGAACTCGAGGCCTTGAATCAAGAACCGCTCAAGGTTGCTCAACTCATCAATCAGCTCGAGTCTGGAACCCAGGTTGAGATCATGGGCCATCGCTTTGACCTGGAAGACTTTCTTGTCGAGCGCGGACCTAAAGATGACAGTCTGATCGCCACGGCCCAGGGCGCCACGGTGCTGCTCGATACCCATCTGACCGAAGACCTGATTAGGGAAGGTCTGGCGCGCGAGCTGGTCAATCGCATTCAAAACTTCAGAAAAGACAGTGGGCTGCAGGTTAGCGATAAGATCACGATCGAGGTGCAGGCCAGCGAGAGCCTGCAAAAGGTCATTACGAATTTTAATGCCTATATCGCCGGGGAAACCCTCGGCCAATCGCTGACACTCGTCAAGGCGGGTGCTGCCAAGGCAACTTTTAGCAGTGAGTTTGAAGTGGGTGAAGAGAAGCTTACGATCGGAATATCGAAGGTTTAAGTCTTGATAAGAGGGCTTCCTTTTCCATGCCGCCTCGTTCACAATGAGGCCTTCGGGAGGAAGCCCTCTATGCGTCAACTCTTGTCTCTGTCCCTCGTCTGGCTCACGACGTCCTGCTACACCGTGGAGCAGGCCTTTCGTTTTAACAATACCTTCAACAGTCGGCTTCCCCTTAAAGATATGCTGGATGATCCCCATCTTCCGACGGAAAAAAGGGCCAAACTCATCGTCGCCGTGCAGGCGATGAATTTTGCCCGCGCCCAGGGACTCAACGTCGGCGATGCCTATCGCTTCGTCATACCCGAGGCGCAAAAAGCCGTAAGTTTTTCGGTGCAGGCGGCCCAGCCCGATCGTTTGGAGCTGCTAACCTGGTGGTTTCCTTTTGCTGGCGCGGTCCCCTACCTTGGTTATTTTCAGGTGGAAAAGAGAAATGCCAAGGCTCAGGAGCTGCGTGACCAAGGCTACGATGTGAGTGAAGGCACGGTCGGGGCCTTTTCGAGTCTCGGTTGGTTTTCTGATCCGCTGTACTTTAGCATGCTGCAAAGATCCGATGCCGATCTTACCCAGCTCCTGCTTCATGAGCTGGTGCATCGAAGTTTTTGGTCGAAGGGCTCGGCTGCTTTCAATGAAAACCTTGCCGAATTTGTCAGCCTGCATATGACCGAGATTTACCTCAAGTCCCACCACCTGGAGAAAGACTGGCTCAGTCTCGAGGAGAGCCTAAAAAGCCAGAATATCTTTCGCAGCTGGCTCCTGGCACTGAAGGCGGAGCTTACGGCCCTCTATCAAAAGAGCGAGCTGACACGCGAGCAAAAAATCGCGAAAAAGGCCGAGATTATCAAATCCTATCAGGAGGAAAAATTTCCGCCCGAAATTATGAAAGAGTATGATCTGGCTCGCAAGAAACCCTGGAACAATGCCAGCATTTTAGCTTCGACCCTTTATCTGCCGGATATGCAGAAGTTTAAGGCCGCCTATGCCTGCCTGCAGCCGCCCACCGCCGGCGCCTTTCTTGCAGCACTGCGGGGGTCAGAAAGTCGTGCAAAAAATGCCGACGAAGCGCTGGCCCGGATCTGTGAATGGAAACCTTCGATCGTGGCCGAATGAAATTGCCCGGCTGGGAGGGCCGTGTTAAGGGAAGGCTCGGCGCGCGCAAGCGCCGGGTTTGGGCGAGTGGAGGGGTGAGGACCTATGTGGATCGATGATCAGGTGCTGAGCGAAAGCCATCAGGACCTTTGCCTGAAAATCTGGATCCCTACCCGGCCGGTGGTTATCCTCGGCCGTAGCAACAAAGGCAGCAACGAAGCCAATCGGCTGCACTGTGAGCGCGATGGGGTTCCCATTTTTAAGCGTCTGGGTGGGGGTGGAACCGTCATCCTCCATGAGCAGTGTCTGGTGGTCAGCTGCGGACTATGGGTAAAGGATTATTATAAAAATGATCTTTATTTTAAAAACCTGAATCAGGCTTTGATCGAGCTGTTTCAAAGCCGGCTTCCTAAAGTAGAGCCGGGCTTTAGCCAGCGGGGTTTTTCCGATATCGTGCGGGGCGACAAAAAACTGGTCGGCACCTCGCTCTTTCGCAGTCGCAACTACCTGCTCTATCAGGCCTCGATTCTCGTCGAGAGCCGGGTCGATCTTATGGAAACCTATCTTCAGCATCCAAGCATCGAGCCCGACTACCGCCAGGGCCGATCGCATCGCGACTTCGTCATGGGCCTTTCAGAGCTCGCTCCGCTATCCTCCCAAGACTGGCTTATGATCGCTGAGCAGCAGCTTTCGGCTGCAATTCGGCAAGCGATGACCGGCGAACTCCTGGCCGCTGTGCCGCTCCAGGTCGCTCACGTTAAGAGCCGGATCGCCGAGGAGCGCGAACTCGATTGATCAGGCTGCAATCGAAATCGTGCGACCCAAGGCGTTACGCCGGTAGAGTTCATAGACGAAGCTCGTGTTCAAAACGATGAATGCCATCACCACAAACGCAAATCCCAGCACCGACAAAGCTTCGGTCAAGTAGATGAGTTTGCCAAAGGGAAAGGCCGCACTGGGCTCAAAAAACACGGCTCGACTCAGATTCAAGTGGATATCGATGGCGCTCAGATAGGCGCTGGCCCAATCCACCAGGGCCGCTGCATTCAACGCCAAAAGCTGAAAGGTCAGTAGCAAAAAAAAGACTGACCACTTGCTTGGGCCTGCAAAGAGAACGTAGTCAAGAAAAAGAGCGCGCCGAAAAGCCTGCAGGGGGCGTTGGCGATCGAGGACCATCAGGGTTGGCAAGGCTGAGAGGAGGACCGCCGCCACCATCGCCAGAAAGCGAATCATCTGCGGGGGAAAGATTTGGATCGAAAGATTGAGGAGCAGCAATGCAAAGAGGGCCCCTCCCAGAAGAAAAGCCAGACCCTTGGGAAAAAGACCCTGCACGCCCGCTTTGAAGGCAGCGGCTAGGTGGACGGGCTCCGAGCGCGCATACTGTAGACAAAGCGCAATGGCGGTGAAACAGCCAACCATAAAGAGAACGGCAACCACCCAGGCGACACTCGCATAGTGCACAGCTGCGTCTTTCAAAACGTTCAGGGCATTTTCAAATGATATCAATTGCTTAATTTCAAATGCCTGGGTGAGTTCGTGACTCTTTTTACTGCTAACATAAAAGAGCAGGTACTGGGGTATGGACATGCAAACGAGGCTGATATAAACCAACTGTGGCCAAATGGCCTTCAGGGTTTGCCAGGCTCTCTGCCATGGAAAAATGTTGTCCACTATGATTTTCTTTTTCGAGCTGGATAGCCCTGAGTTCTCCATTGACTGTCCCAATATGAGCAGAAGATATGTCGACGCTAAGCTCTC
>CAXSGP010000050.1:0-33904 GCA_964236955.1 uncultured Oligoflexus sp.
CGACCAACGATTGAATCGGTTAAGGATCGTAGAGTAAGGCCCGAAGCACTCTGGTAGCTCTCGCCACGGAGCTCCACATCTCAGCTTCCAAAGCACAGCCTCAATGAAAGAGCGGGTTTCCGGAGAAATGTGGACGCGTTGCATTCCCAAAATTGGCGCTAGCTTTGACCATTGATGGTCGCTTATCATCTGTCGTGGCATTGGTTTTTTCTCTCTAATCGGATGTTGTAACTCGACTATTGAGAAAAATCCTTGTCACTTCAACTACTTATTGCAATCGTCATGCGATTTGATGAAAACACGCCAAATCACCCGGTTAGAGTCATCTCGGATCCAGCCTATATTTTCAGCAAATTTTGAGTACAGCCCCTAAGTAATCCTGTTAGCAAGAATGGGCTTTGGTGATTGGTTGAATCGAATTCGCTATCAATTTGAGCTGGCCAGGGTATGTCGGACTGTTAATACGCAGGCTTTTTCAAGTATTTGATGCAACATTTCTCTGCTTGGCTCTTCGAGACGCAAATCGCCTTTTCCGCGGATTGTGAGTATCGACGACTTATTCAGGTAGATTTCGCCATGAACATCACCTTCGCCGTCTGGCTGGGCTCTTACAATAATACCGGAAGCGAACAGGGCTTCTGGGTGTACGTTTTGGCGTTTGCAAGAGTTCTCGTATTCAATCTGATAGGTTCTGTCGTCTCCATTAGGATTTGCTTCAAGGACTAAGATTTTGGATTCAGATGCCAAACGGCATTTTGTATCGCCGGCGTCAGTCGATTGGCACTCTACTACGCTATCAGGCTTGGCTTTGGAAAATGCCTCTGGAGCGAGTGCCAATGGAAGCGATTGTGGATCGAGGTTGAGTAGAGGAGCCGCCGTTCCTGGCCCCGGTATCTCGAGATAATTGCTGTCAGAAGATTTGCCGCAAGCAGTGAGAATGAGAAGAGCAAAAAATAAATATGTTGGCTTCATGAGAACCCCGAATGAGAAGTAAAACATGTCCAAAAAGGGAATGCTTTTAAAAGTCATATAGACAATATTCATGACCAGTGCAACTCTATTCTCATCTAATTCGATTATATGCCTACAACGACATGATCTCAGAGAGTTACAAATGAAAATAGCTCTTAGAACGCGCTGTTTCATAGATATCAATCGTATGGACCGGGTTAGGGCGCCCCGAGTCGCCCGTATGCGGCTACTTCCCATTTCTCAAAATTATCGACAATTCGGTTCCAAGATCAAAATAAGTTGAACTCACACCCAACACTATTCATACTGATACGAGCGCTTTCTATTCTCTCACGCTGAATCTCGAATTAAAGGCACAATAATCGCCTTAGAAAACGGTTTGCGGAACTTTAACTTAATCGAATCAGGGACCGTCCCCTCTTTTCTCTTAGCAAGAAAAGCAAATTTTTTAGACTCGTTCGATTTTAGTTCATTCGATGGTGATTGAGAATCAACTATACCCGCACCACTTTTTGAAGCGGCGGAGAAAATCATTACGAGAGCAGAAAATATGAATGTCTCTGGGCGATCTCCACTGACAGTCGGAGTTCCGTTAGGAAGTATGATTGGGCGTTTTTCGATCTCAGACTTAACATTTTCAATTTCCGCACTTGAAGGGGAGCTCACCTTGTCGCCTTCGGAAAACTCTGGGGAAAATTGAACCTGTTCAGTTATTTTCGACGTATTTTTAACATTGCATACTTTTAGAATCAAGGTCTTCGATGTAGGGACATCATTTGCAATACAATTAGAGCCGACAAGGATCAGTGGAGAGATCTGCGACGAATCAAATTTAAGAGTCGCACAAGAAAGCAAACTAGATAAGACAAGTGCACCGGCAACGAATCTGGGCTTGGACTTATTTCTTATAACCAGCCCGTCCTTCGTTCGAGTACCAAGCAGGGCTCCGGTTAATCTTTGAAAGGGTTCAAGCTCGCTGCGGAATGCATCAAGTGCTCCGAGTCTATGCGTTCTGGAAATGCTTTCACGAAATTTTTCTTCCCCATGGACTCTAATATCCTCGTCTAATTGAAGCTCAAGGCTTTCAGGAGTTAACGTTTTTCTAAAGCCGTGGGCCTTGGTGGACCGTAAGTTCTCCAGCCATGCACGCTCTGGGGACGCAATATATAGACCTCCAACGAAAGGCATGTCGCCGTCAAGCGCACCAGGCCCTTTCATGAGATGCACGATCATTCCCGGCAGCTTTATTTTTTTGGTGTAGACGTAGGTCAGTACGATATTTTCGTCTTTGGGTCCGGCCTCCATTGCACTTCGATGGCTCATTACGCCGCCTGAATAAAACATTCCCAAGATGACATAAAAATTGCGCCTGAGGAGGACGCCCTCGTCCTCTTGGATTGATGTCGTGTATATGTTTGCAACCAGCTTCTTCAATTCTCCGGCCTCGTTGATCCTGCTCTCAATATTGCTCAAATCGAAGCTTCGGTTTCTGCTTCCTCTCATCGTAATGTGCACTGAAGCTTTCTGGAAACAGCTTCAATGATTCTAATCTGATTTTTCGATATTCTGAGGCTTTTGCAAGCTTCGCCAATCTACCGGCTTACGCAAAGTATAATGTGCCGGCGCTGAATAATAAGTGTACTGCAATACCAATCCCCCAGAGTTCCCGTCGGGACAGATGGGTTTTCATTGGTAACGTCTTTTAAATTTTTAGTAATTTTGCTGTCGCTCTTATTGTAAACATGTTCTATTCCTTTCCGGCAAACGATGAAAATTTTCATTTGCATGGAGAAACATAAAGGATCGTCAGTACATGCACGTGCTCGAGAAAAGCTTTAACGGACTATCGTCTGATAACTCATACTTTCAAAATGCATCTAAGTATGCAACAGTTTAGCCATTTATGGAGAAATAGAATTTAAAATAGAGAGTCATTATGCCAAAAGTTCTTATAAACATTGATGTAGGCGATATTAACCAGGCTGAAAGCTTTTACTGCAAAACCTTTGGCTTATCGGTAAAGCAACGTTTAAGTGCCAACACATTGGAGCTGGCAGGGTTGGGTAGCCCGGTTTTTTTGATTGAAAACAAAGCCGGAACCACGTGCTATCCGGGTGCGGAGCAGACTAGACACTATAATCGACATTGGACGCCGGTCCATTTAGATATCGTAGTGGAAAACATAGAAGTTTCCTTCGATAAGGCTTTGATTGCCGGAGCGTCAAAGGAAAGTGAAATAAGTACGACTTCATTTGGCAGGATCGCTCTATGTTCTGACCCATTCGGTAACGGTTTCTGCCTCATTCAGTTTAATGAAAAAGGTTATACCTCTATTTGACGCCAGATCATTTAACAAAAGTTTTAGCTAACTTTCCCAAATGTATAGCCACTGCAATTTCAAAAGAAATGTATTCATTTTTGTAAACTCAATGCAAATGAGCCTCGTTGAGATCCCAGTGAGCATGACTCCGAAAATTTGCCCACTTGTTATCCCCTGCTTTTAATTATAAGGCTGACAGGAACATTATTCGGATTAAATAGCGCATTGACTCATAAAGCACTGCCGGGTGCCTAGGAATATTGCCGTTGTGTTCTGCAAAAATGATGGTCGAAGAAACGTTTAATGGGGGCCGTCGGGATACGGCCACCTAGCCGGAATTAAGTGCGGGCTAGTTCTCCTCTGGAGTTGACGCTCCTGCCTGTGATAAAACATCTAATCTTTTGATCCTAGGTATATTTCCTATTCCTGATTTATTCCATTGCCCCAGTCACTGTAGGAAATAAGCTGGCCTGATCCTAAAAATAAACTAGGACCGTTTTCTGGAAGAAATCTCTCCTGATTTCGACACCAGCGAAAATCTCGGAATATGAATTCCGTCGCAAATTCTTGCTCCATCTTCAATCACAGCGAAATCGTGGATGAAAGCGCCTTGTCCTATAGCAACGTCGTTACCGATCTTCACGCAATGGGCAATAATCGAAGAGCCACCGACATTTACCCGGTTGCCAATATTCGCCTTAAGTCCAACCGAGGCACGAAATCCAAAAGTGCAATCCTCACCAATTCGGGAACCCAAGCCTATAGCACACTGTTGATCCAGCACTGTTCTTGAACCGATAACGATCGGGCCGACTTTGATTGATTTTTGATCAGGGGAAACCTGATTTGTGCCCAAGAGTATTCCATCACCCATATAGACGTCATCTCCGAAATCCAAAACTGCGAGGTCTCGCAGCCACAGAGCAGGATAGATTGTAAAGTTCAGTTTCCCCTTGTAACCAAAAGTACGAAAAAAGAGTTCTTTTAGACTTGAATGTGTCAAAATAATATTCATTGCAATCGGGTTGTAGACATATTCGCGGAGGAACTTGGTATAAAGAAGTCTCGAACGATAAACCACGTTCGAGGCATCTCGAGCAAATGTTCCAGGTTTGATATTCGGAATGGATTCTGCGAACTCGGGCATCCTCGCGAGGGCTTGCAAAGCGGTCTGGATTTGATCTGCTGAATACAAGGTTCACCTCAATAGGGTAGAATTGCGTGAAATATAGCAGTAACTATGCCACAGAAAAATATGATTCCTATGAGATGGTTAAATAAAAATCCAGAAGTAAATTGTCTAGAATATTGACAAATCAATCTTTGGCTTGTCCAAATCTACCCTTTACTGTTCCTATTGCGAAGCGGTTCGCTCCGCATTTTTCAGAGAATGGATGTATGGAATAAAATATGTTGAGACAAACGTAAGCGGCAACAGGTTGCGAAGCTCCGACTCAGGGGAGAAGTTTGGCAAAGTCTGACCGCGTAGAGTGGATAGCGTAATGTGTTCCTTCCACTCCCAAAAGCGAAGAAGAATAGGTCGCAACCAGCGATGATATATTTTAAATTTTAAAAAAAGCGCGAGCAGCGCTAGTTTTGCCGTCCGAGGACTTTTATACCGTCGCTCTATCGCCTGCTTATGAGGGTGCCATGTCAGGTGACGCTTTGGATGCAAGTCTCGTTCAAATACGTGCTTATGACTCAGGGTTGTTTAAAAATACTGGCCCCCCATGCTCGCCTTCATTAAGCATGCGTGACCAACAGGATTCGATTTAACTCTTTGAATTTATAACTCAGAATTACCTAATTATTAAATTTGTATAGAATTTCGCCTCTCATTTGGTATATCCGGAATAAGTTACATTGAACTTGGAGTCCTTATGAAATTTATTTCCAGGCGTGGACTTATTAAAGGCGGCGCGGCTGCGGCACTCGGCAGGGCAACAATTGCATCCTCATCTCCGAGAGGCGAGCCCAGGGTCATGGAGCGGGACGTCTGTATCTTAGGCGCAGGAGCCTCGGGCATGTATGCCGCTGGTCGGCTTAAAGAAATGGGATACTCCGTCGTCGTTCTCGAAAAGCTCGACCGCGTTGGAGGTCACGCCCACACGCATAAGGATGCAGCGACAGGCGAGTTTCAGGAGATGGGCGTTAGGATTTTCCCCGATGTCGATATTATCCAAAAGACCTATAAGCGTTATGGAATACGGCTAAACCGCATCGACCTCAATCAGGGCAAGCGAAAATACGTCGACATCCGGACGGGGAAAGAGTCGGGATTTAAGACGCCCAATGTCTTTAAAATTCTTTATTCTCTTTTAAAATACGAGATCCTCGCCCACACCAAGTTTAAATACGTTTATAAAGAGGGTTTTGAACTTCCCGACGACCTTTCCGAAGAGCTTCTCATGCCATTTGGTGAATACCTTCGCAAACATAAAATTAACGAAGGCTTTGCTCCAGTCACTCACTATCTGCAGGGCTACGGGCGAGTAAAAGACTTGTTGACAATCTACGCCTACAAAAATATGAAGCCCTACATTACCCAAAACATTCGCCAGAATTCTTTCGTGGCTCCAGAAAACGGCGCCAGCGAAATATATGAAAAGATCGCAGCCGAACTCGAGGGCGACGTAATCCTTCAAAGCAGCCTCCAAAGCGTCAGACGCGGTGAAGATTTTGTCGAAGTCCTCGCCGACACTCCCAACGGTCTTGTCTCAGTAAAATCAAAAAAACTCATCGTTAGCTTTGCCCCTATGCTCAAAAACATGGAAGTCTTAGATCTCGACGAGAAAGAAAGGGATATTTTCTCTCGCTTCAAGTCAGGCTACTACTGGACCGCTCTAGCGCGCTTTGATAACGTCCCGGAAAAAACCATCCTGTTTAACGTAGCATCCACCGACATCCTCGAAGGACAGATCTTCCCAGGCATGTACTCGACAGTTCCGACGTCCATTCCAGGCCAGTGGAATATTCTCTTTGGAAGCCCCGACAACCTAAGCGAGGATGAAGTTAAAGCCCGCATAGTAAACGACATGGAGAACATGTCGGGCGATGGCAAGGTTCTCCCGGCTGGAGTTACGTTCCAAGGCTTCACTAAGTTCCTTAATCACACGCCCTTTGGCCTCACGGTAAGTGCCGATGACATAAGAGGTGGCTTCTATAAGCGTCTCACTGCACTTCAGGGCTTAAAAAATACCTTCTACCTCGGAGCGGCCCTCGACACGAATGATACTTCTTCGGTTTGGCTTCACGCCGAAAAAATAGTGAAAGATCACTTTCAAAAGGCGTAAAAGAAAGCCCGACGCGTTTAGCAAAGATCTTTGGTTGCCGGGGCGGAAAGCCTCGGGAACCTTTTTTACCTTTCGTTTGCGGGAGCAGGCTTTGTGCTATGGATGATGACGAAGACCGGAACTAACCTGCTCATGCGTCTTGCCAGTAAAGAAATAAGATTTAATGCCGTCAGAAAATCAAAGTATCCTCCGAGTGCCCGGAAAAAGCACCCGCTCGCCATGAACCTACAATATCAAACCGCGACTGCCCGTTTGATACTGGCCTAGGGTCACCTGGCTCAATGATGCCCAGCAAAGGCAAAAATCTTTTCACCATTAAAGATGCCTTATCCGCACCAATTGCAGGCCCTTGAGACTGGGATGATGCCGATAAAATCGCGCATATTCTAAAAAATCCTCTTCCACGACGCGACCCTTGGCGGCCGAAGCGTGACGCATCACAATCCCATCGCCCTTCAGGAGAATCAAGGCCTGATGGGAGACATCAATCCTCGTTCCAATAAAGCGGACCGTATCCCAATCGGGCCTTACGAAGTTGACGAGTAGGGCGTTCGCCTTAAGCTCAGACTTTAATTTGACAAGGGCTTCGGGGCTATTGAGCAAAGCGGAGAAGGAAAGAAAATGGATCGTGACGGTTTGGGGTTTTTCCTGCGGAGCATCAGCATCAAAGGCCTTGAGTTCAGCACCATGAAGCTTTTGATACCAGGCCCTTCGATCGATCCGAGTAGTCGATTCCCCAAGGCTAAGCCCAAAGCTGCCGGTAATGTCTTCGAGAGCGCCACGGGCGATGTGATAGGGCATCCAATCTCTGGAAATAAAATGCAAGCGATCGACAAATGCGATACGGCCGTCGCGATATCGAATCCTCTGCAAGGCCTTTGTCCAATCCAACGGGGGCTGGCTGAAGCTGAGCGCCCAAACTGTTTCAACAAAGGTTGTGCAATCAAAGGCATCCACCCGGAAGAGGGGATCAGCGTCATAAGCATGAGGACCTTCGCCCAGCGCATTGTCTCGAAAAGCCAGACCAAGAAAATACTCGCTAACCTTGTCCATCGACTCGCCCTGGGGAAGATTTGCTTCGACAGTGAGGGAATGGGGCCATTTATCGTTTCGGACCAGGCTGCGAAAAGTCCCGGTGAAAAGGCCATCAGTCCCCAAAGACTCAAAAGCGGAATTCTGCCCTCGCGTCCCCACGGCATCCCATCCTTTTGCAAAGGCAAGGCTTGGTCCCCGGTCCTGGCTTGCCATCCCGTTCATTCCAAGGAGACTGATCGTGAGGCTTCGATAAAGCGATGCTTGCGTCATGAGAGCGGATCCTTTACGCGAACTAAGGCACGGGCCGTGCTGCTAGGAACTTGCCTTCCACAGCTGGCACTCAAAAAACCACAGCGATAGGTGATTTCGGTGGTTCTCAAGGCCTCATCCCGCTAGGCTAGCAAACCCTAATACTAGCGCCGATGTCCAACGGAAAATTCATAGTCGTGCGTTGCACCCTGACCGTCACCCACAGTTAACTTTAGTAAATGTTCCGCTTTATCGTCGATTTTTATGAGGACCGAGCTGCCCTCGGTGGTTTTGCCCTCAAACGCCCATTTATACGCAAATGCCGCCAAAGATTTAGCAGGGTTTTGTAGAATATTCTTATTGGCGATGACAGTATACTGGATCACATTATCCGTCGCGAAAGCGTCTAGCGTCACAATTTCAGGCAGCGATCGGTCGTTCAGTAGCTTGCTGCGAGAGCCGGCACTATTGAGAAGAACCGCCAATGAGTTTTCCGTTTCCCCTGGATTGTCGACAACGGGGCCTGTTAGGTTAAAAGAATTGGCATCGACTGCCACCGCAGTCCGCATCAGGGCTTGATCATTTTCGATATGCCGCGCGCCAAGGGAGTGAGCGATCTCATGAGCAATTGCATGGGTGAGATCGACGCGGGCGCTATTGGAGTTGCCAATGTTTTTAAGCACGAGGGGATAGATAAACAAAATATCATTGCCATTGCGATTGCCCAAATCCAGAGGAGAAATACCGAGAATACCAGGCTTTTTGGTAAAATTATCACCACCGATAAGGACGTGCGAAAAAAGCTTTTCCGTGGGCCGGGTCAGGGTAAGCTTGATATCGACGTCGGGAAAAAGGGGAACCAATGCCTGGATGATCGCTAACTTTAAAGATTCACGATTGTCATTGGAGCCGATGTCTGACGGGAAAAAGGGGGGAATAGCAACCGTATCGAGCCCAGCATTTTTAACGATAAAGGATTCCTCGCCCGTTACGTCCGCGCCTTCAAAATCTATCCAGAAGACGCTATTAAATCGCCCCGATCCTGCAAATCCTTGGGCGTTGATAGCAAAGGGTGGAACTTCGGTATCGCGCAGCTCTTCGCGATCGCTGCTTGGCCAAGATATAGGGATGGGACCAGTGGCGATCTTGCCTTTCGTCTGAACTTTATCCTTGCTGCTGCATCCCTGCGCTTGCAATCCAAGGGCAATCAGCGCTAGCAGCATGGCGTTATAAGTATGAATGTGTTTCATCGGGATGGCCTTCAAAGAGAGGGGTAAAAAGATTGTACGAAAATATAGATAAAAGACAGCAGCAGGCAAAACCAGCGCTGTCCAGCCAAAAGCCTTGCAACTCTCTACCCAAAGCTAAGGATTTGATATTTGTGGTATTTATCTGCACAGATCTTTGACAGATGTAAAGGAAGAAGGGATTCAGGTCTATGTGCGATACGCGAGCCAACCTAGCTTTTGCGACAATTCCCCAAAGTCGCCATCATCAAAAGGCCAGCCCTGCTTACGAAGGGGTGGCTCAAGGAGCCGGGATCGAAAGCTCAGGCCGATAGCCACAGGGTTCCTTGCGTTTTTCTCTGTTAATTTCATGGCGGAGCCTACTGATAGGCACCTAAACCAGCTTTCGTCACACGCGATCCATCGATTCCAGGGGCTTAAGTTCGGGTAGCGAGTGCCAGGGATTAACGCGTAGACTATCGCCAGGCTTTGTTGCTGGTGAGGGTGGCGTCAGCTGTTGCAGCAATATCCTGGACTGCCGTTTTCATGCTTAGGGAAGCAACCCGGAAAAAATTGCAATGCTACCTGGCCTTCTTTTGGCAATCCACAGGGAATGGTGCAGGGGGGGAGCCGCGACTTGCAGCAGGGGGGCATTCAGAGCACAGGCGTGGTTTGAGAGCTAGAATAAGAAAGGGGGAGAGTCTCACGACTCTCCCTCGCTCTTTGAGGACCTAAGATACTGCGGCTTATTTATTGGCTTTCAGAGTCAGTGCAACTGGGGTGATTGTACAGTTGTCCATTTGAACCGGGTCGACGAACATACAGTCTTGTGTGACAACAAAGTCAGCGATTGCTGGAGGAGTGACGAGAACATCCTGCTTGAACTTGGCGATTACGCTTGGGTAGATCGCTTGGAAAACACCGCGGTTGATGAATCCTGTTTCGTTGTTAAGAGCGTTAAAGATACCTGAGAACTGTGGGTCAAGCAAAAGAAGGCTGAAGTCGCGATCGGTAATGTCAAGCTCTGCAAGTACGTCTTTCTTGGTCAAAGGACGGTTGTAGAAGCGGAAGGTCAAGTCAACTGGATCCGGCTTCGTCGAGTCGATACCGATGGCAGAAAGAGATGCTGTGTAACGAGCGTTTTCTTTGTCGATCAGTCTGTTAAATTCGGTTGGGTTGTAGATCTTATTGATACGGGCAAGGTCAGCCGAACCGATAAGGGCTTTGTTTTGGCCGATACCCAGCAGGATCGAATCCGATTGCTTCAAGAGACCCGCGTTGTGACAGCTCATACAAGAAAGACCGTTGGTGATCGCAAGCGACATCTCGGGCGGCGCAGAGTTCTGACGAACAACGTTGATCGGGCCTTTGTCAAGTAGAGTACCAGCAGCGTTGATCAGATAATAACCAAACAAACCGTTTGGAAGAGAGTAGATGACTTCACCACCGTCGTGGTTGAATTCAAGGCTTCCGCCGTTCGTACCCTTAGGACCAAGTGGCGACTTGTTGATGTTGTGCTCGTCAAGATCGGCCTGTTCTGCATTTTTCGTGATACCTTGAGCGTTTGTGAAAACGTCATTTAATTTTAAGTTGAAAAAGTCATAGCTGATCCAGTAGCTACCATCGGAGATGGTGTGATGCTCAACCATACGGTTACTGAAGGAAACGTTCGAGTTATCGAAGCCGGTACGAACGACTTGATCCTGAATGATGTTTGCAATCCGACGGTCAACCTTGGCGACGCCGCCTTCGTTGATGATCAAGGCGGGGTTAAGCTTAGCAGCGGCGGCAGGGTTCGCTGCCGTGATGCTTGCGACCGAAACGCGGCCACCGATGGTTTGTTCTTCGAAATCAGAAAGATTCTGAGGAATACCAACCAGTTTCGCATAGAGAATGGGGAGTGGAGCTGTTGCGTTAAACCAGTCCATACGGATGGCATAGTTGTTGGTTTTCAAAAGGCCGCGAATTGTCGCGTCGATTTGTTGGTTGGTGATACTTTCGGTGTCACCGATATCTTCGAAAGTCTGGGAGAAGGGATAGTGCTCGGTCATCACTTGGTCAAAGGTTGCGGCATCGATGTTCAGATCGTCAAGGTTAACGCGGTAGACGATTTTATCAGCATCGATCGCCGTGGGTTGAACCAGGCTGCTTTTGGTCGACATACTGTTGATAGCTTTTTTGAAGGCTGCGCGCTGTACATCTAGGCTGTCCGAACCCAATCCAGCGTTGCTTGGAACTTGCAGTGTGAAGTAACGAGTCTTAGACTGGTCACCAGGGCTAACTGACAAAGCATCGTTTTGGATCGCCTTGAGGATCGATGAATATTTGATTTGCGCTAGGAACGTGACCTTGCCATCGGCTGTCGCGTTTGGTTTTGCAGCTGCTGGAGTTGCAGGTTTAACATCTCCCGTTGCAGGTGCTGGGCTAGTAGAGTATGGAGTCTGAGCAACTGGTTTCGCAGTTACTGGTGTCGAAGGCGACGAGTCAAGTGAACACCCTTGCAGTGCGATGACCCCTGCGACTAGCAGGCTTTTTCTCGTTTTTCTCATTTCTTAGGTCCCCTGTTATGAAGTTTCAAAGCCGTTTCTTTTACTGCATCTTTGGCTAGTGAGCTAAGTTCGTTCGCTACTTGTTGCAGTCAAAAAACTTATCGGCCCTGCTTTCCGGAAAATGAACTTTTTGTTTTTTCGTCTTAGGAAATCAATCATTTCAATGGCTAAGAGAGAATTTAAAAAAAGCTATTATTTTTCCAAGTCGGCTTGCAAGGCGGGGGATATGTCGGAGACGAAAGAATTATTAATCCAGTGGCCTTCCCATCATACCTGGAGAAATAAGCCAGCAACTGAAAACGGGTTCTAAGGTCCCAATTCGCCTATTTCTTATACAGCCCCATCCTGATAACCTGTCTTGACGACCAAACTCCTTAGCAATCGAACCCAGGCGTTGGCAGGACCCACGTGACTTCAAGGGAGTATCGGCAATCTTTCCGGAAAAACCTTTCCGTCGCGAAACCGGGCTGAAACGAAAAAAGGACCCGCTCGGGTCCTTTTTAATGAAAGATCGATCAGTCCTCGGGGACGTAATCTTTAGCCAGTACGGCGGCTATCATCTCCGGCTCCTGGCCTCCCTCTTCTTCAATGTTGGGCCAAACGAGGTTTTTGTGAGTAGGAAAGTTACGAACGTAGCGATCTCTGATCTTACCAACATCGGTTCTGCCACGGCGATTGGTCGTCTTAATGTCTCCATGACACTGGGAGCAAAGCGTGGTGTAGAGCACGGCTCCAGCCTTTAGAAAACCGGCCTCCGAGAGCGGCGCCTGACCGTCTTCGATCGGCTTCAAACTTCCAACCAGGACCCCACTTGCTGGGACGGAGTCACCCGTAGAGACATAAAGAGTATTGCCTCCGGCCTTGGTGGCTTTAGGACTATCGGGAGACGCTTCCGAACAGGCGGAGACTCCCACGATGATTAAGAGTATAGCGGTAGCTAAGGTATGGTTAATGATAATTACCTCACGCATTAAAGCAGCGGGCTATGCCAGGCTTAAAGAAAAATCTTTCTTTAAGATGCTTTCGCTACTGTTAATTATTAAATTGTTAACGGATCGGAGCGTAAATATAAGAGGCAATCTATGGAGTATTTCGCATTTTTATTCCCTTTCTCATTAGACGTAGCCGAGTCCCGCAGACAGCATTGCAAAAAGCAAGCCCTTTTTTATTAAAAACCCAGGATTTTTTTGGGCTATGATTTTAAGATCTTGAAAATTGATTTTTGCGGATGAATGGCCAGAGAATTAAAACTGTAAAAACTGTCGGCGATTTGTTCTGGACAGTGACTAAACTCTAAACGTTTGGCTGCCGCCAATGCCGGCCCCGCCCCCTCAAGCTCTATATCGGCTGATTGACGGCTGCGCAGCTTAAAAAGAATTCTCCCAGCTGGGTTCGTTTCATAGCGATTAAGACCGTCCCATGATATTCGTAAGTTTCTTGAAGAAAAACCAGGGGAGTCCGGGCGAGGGAGTCGTGCAGGTGGTTGCAGTAGGCGGCACTGATATGCGACCAGAAGAGTACCGATAGATCCTGACTTGAGATCAGCTTGTGCAAAAGTGAATGAAAGAATGCGAGTTCGTGATGATAGAGCACCCACACACTCATGCTCTGTACCCAGTTTGGTCTTAAGCCGATGGCGCCCACCAGCTTTTGAATCTGTTCGGCCGTCATGTGCTCTAGAATCTGCTTGGCGTTGTAGGGATCGGCCATGTAGCTCGCAAGGAATTCATATTTGCCGCTGCCAAGGCATATCTTTAAAATATCGGCGGTGAGCAGTACCTTGCTATAGGCCTCCAGACAATTGTCGATCATCCCTGCTGCAAAATAGGATTCGCCCGCTTTTTTGTAGTAGTGAAAATCGATTGCCGCCGCCTTTTCATAACTTCTTGCGGCGTTGTCATGTTTACTATCCAGCGTAAAGCATTCGGCGGCTTTGGCAAACTGATTATTCCGATCGTAGATGATGGCGGCCCGGTAAGGGACGTTCATCCGCATAAGAATCTGGGCCGCATCTTCGATCAAGCCGTTGAACTCCAGCAAATCGATCGCCTTACGCTGAAATCCTATCGATTCAAATAAGCGCGACGCCTCACGAAAATTTTTATGCGCAGCCAGATCCTCGGCCTGCTTATGGATCAATTTTTGCGCCGGTGTCAACTGATCGTAGAGATCGGTGCGACGGACGATGACAGGGGCAGCAGCGGCTGCAGGCTGGGCCGCACCTTGCCGCAGTTTGGCTGCGTTGCCATGAGCTTTGACCTTATTTTTCAGATCTTTATAAGAAAGTATAAAATTTCTTAAAAAGATATAAACGAACACCATTGCCACCAGCACGGCGGGAAGCAAAAATTTGCTCAGAGTGACGAGATCGAGGGGCAATCGCTTCACATTGATGTCCTGTTAGAATTGGTACTCAGAAGTATAGGACAAATCCCAGTTGGGGAGAATCCTAAAGAGGCCCTCCCTGCTCGTCCCCTCGCACCTGATCAGGTTAAAGGGGCAAGCGCAGCCGGCGTCTCACGACTTACAATTTAGGCAGCGGCCACTTCTGCAGCGGTATAGGTCATTAAAAACAGGAATGAGCAAAGATAGGAAAAAGCCTGACGATTGGCAGCGGAGCCCTGGATAAGGACGAGCTGGGCTGAGGCCTGGCCAAGCTCCCTAGGCTTTCTTACGGTAGGAAAGTATCGTACGGATCAACTCGTCATGTTCAACCAGCTTTGACAGATGGGTCGAGACACCGGCCTTGATGCAGCGATCGAGTTCTTCTTTAACCGTATGCGCCGTCAAAGCCACAATGGGTTTCTGAAAACCTTTAGCACGCAAAAGAGCGGTCGTCTCACAGCCATCCAACTCGGGCATCTGTATGTCCATAAGCACCAGATCGGCCTCAAGCGCCTCTAAGGTTTCAATCGCCTTGATGCCGCTGTTCACTCCCGTCACATCCGCTCCCGCCAGGCTTAGAATCCGGGTCATAAGCATCAGGATGTCTTTAGCGTCATCGACGATAAGGATCTTAAGGCCCGCAAGCACCTTATCCCGGAAAAAATCCTTCATATTTTCCGTCGTCGTGCGCGGCAATCCGGCTGGCGCCTCGACCGCCTTGCCGGCGACCTCAATCACAAAGGTCGAGCCGACATTGAGCTCCGATTTATCAAGCATGACGTCCCCTCCCAAGGCTCTGGCAAGCTGCCGCGCAATGACCAAGCCAAGGCCTGTCCCTCCGTAGCGACGCGTCGTCGAGCTGTCGGCCTGGGCAAAGGGCTGAAACAGACGCTCGCTCTGCTCGGCTGTGAGTCCGCAGCCGGTATCGCTGATTTCGAAGCGAAGGTAAAACTTGTCACTAGCGATAGATCGCGTCGAAATTTTAACTGCAACATGGCCTTTTTCCGTAAACTTTATCGCATTGCTGATGACATTGACCAAGATCTGGCGGATGCGGGTGGGATCGGAAAGAAAGGTCAATTTCATCTCCGGGTCCAGGCCTTTAATGCTAAACTCAATGCCTTTTTCCTGCGCCCTAAAACCAAGCACTGCCTGCAGGTCATTCAATAGCTCGGGCATATATACCGGTATCGATTCAACCTCGATCCGGCCCGCTTCAATCTTCGATAGATCCAGCACATCATCGATCAAACGGGAGAGCAGGCGAGCATTGCGCAGTATCGTTTCCACCCCTGTCAGCTGATCCGCCTCCGATAGCGTCTTATGATTAAGAAGCTCGGAAAAACCTAAGATCGAGCCCAAAGGCGTGCGGATTTCATGACTCATATTCGCCAGAAATTGACTCTTGGCACGACTGGCCTCCTCGGCCTGCTCCTTAAGCGTGATGAGATCGAGGCGTTGACGATAGAGATCAATGAAGACCCTGACCTTGCTCCGCACAACAAAGGGCGACAGGGGCTTGAGCAGAAAGTCCACGGCGCCATGCTCATAGCCGGCAAACACCGCCTCGGGACCAAGGTTGGCGGCCGTCACAAAAATAATGGGAATATTGCGGCTCCGTTCCGCGCCACGCATCAGTTCGGCCAGCTCAAAGCCTGACATGCCTGGCATCTGGACATCAAGTAACGCTAAAGCAAAATCATGATCGATGATGAGATTGAGGGCCTCCTCGCCCGACTGAACACTCAGAACTTCCACCTCGGGACTTTCAATCAACTTGGCAAGGGCTAGAATATTTTCCGACTTATCGTCGGCAATGAGAATTTTGGCTCGTGTCATACAGCACCCTGGTGCAAATTGGATTCGTCGTTTACAAGCCTGGCTAAAAATGCGGGAATGTCCTGAAGATCGAGCACAAAATCCACGCAATTCGTTTTGATCGCTGTGCGCGGCATCATTGCCGCCCGCGCCGTGTGGGGATTTTGCACCACCGTCGTCCCCCCGAGCTTTTTGATCTTTTGCATGCCGAGGGCCCCGTCGGCGTTGGCGCCTGTTAAGATCAGGCCAATCAAGCTCTTGCCATAGGCTTTAGCCGCTGATTCAAAGAGCACATCAATTGAGGGCCGGGACCAGTTGACGGGAGCATCAAGACTTAAACCGAAATAGCCATCCTGCTCCACATAAAGGTGATAGCCCGGCGGGGCGAAGTGAATGGTCCCCGGCCTGATCTTCTGTTTGTCCTCAACTTCGACGACTTCAAAACCTGAAAGCTCGCGAAAAATCATCTGATAATTCAATCGGGCATTTTTATCGATATGCTGACACACGATAACTGTCGCATGCAAAGCCTGGCGTAGACCTGCAAATATCACCGTTAACGCCTCAAAACCTCCGGTTGAGGCGCCTATGACGATTACATACCTACCGATACTCATAAGCCCTCGCTATCGTTTCGCAATGGCTCACAGCTTGCGATATATTTTAGCATCTTTGCTAAAAGCTTCTAATTGAATCTTGGCCTTAAGAAAGCTTGCGGATTCCTTGCTGCCCAGACATAAAAAACCCCGGTGACTTAAACTTCTGGTCATAAGATTCACTACTCGATCCTGCAGGTTCCGGTCAAAGTAAATCAGGACATTGCGGCAGACAACGAGCTGAGCATCGATAAAGGCTTCGTCGCTTGCTAGATTATGCGTGCTGAAAACCACGTTTTTCTTTATTTCCGTACGGATCGTGGCCGTTTCGTCATTGCACGTGTAGTAGTTGGAAAAGGGCAGAGTGCCCCCCGCCTTTTGATAGGCCTTGGTCATCTCCTTGACCTTAGCCACCGCATAGCGGCCCTCCTGAGCCGTCTGAAGGACGACGGGATTGATGTCAGTCGCATAAATCGTCGATCGCTCGTAGAGACCTGCCTCGGTCAAGAGGATAGCGAGAGAATACACCTCCTCGCCCGTGCTGCAGCCGGCATGCCAGATATTCAGAAAAGGATAGGTCTGCAGAATGGGTAAGACTTCGCTGCGCAGTGCGGCAAAGAAAAATGCGTCCCGAAACATCTCCGTCGTCTGCACTGTAATTTCGTCTAAGGCCTTCTCAAAAAACGGCGGATCCCTCAGGATGCGATACTGAAGGTGAGAGAAGCTTGGCAGACTCCATTTTAAGAGCAGCGCATCCAGCCGACGGCGTAATGATGCGCGCGCGTACTGCCGAAAGTCATAGCCATGCCGCAGCCAGATGGCTTCGAGCAAGAGTTCAAATTCGATGTCTTCGGCCATAATCATTTTAGAACTCACCCGCTTGCGGCAGCCAGGCTTTCAGCACCGAAAGCAAACGCTCAAGATCGATAGGCTTCGGCAGATAATCATTGGCACCGGCCTCAATGCATTTTTCCTGATCGCCCCGCATAGCCTTGGCGGTCAAAGCGATGATGGGCAGGGTGCTGCGTCGGGGATCTTTCCTGATTTCCCGCATCGCCGTGTAACCGTCCATTTCGGGCATCATGATATCCATCAAAACGAGATCGATTCCTTCCACTTCACTCAGCTTGGCCAAAGCCTCAAGGCCGTTGCGCGCCACCAGAATTTTTAGGCCCTTTGGCTCGAGCGCGCTCATCAGGGCAAAGGTATTGCGTAGATCGTCGTCGACCAGCAACAGCTTTTGGCCATGAAAGGGCTTTTTGCCTTTGCGGCTTTCCAGCAGCAGCTGCTGCTGATTTTCAGGCAGCTGCGCCTCCACTCTATGTAAGAACAAACTGACTTCGTCGAGCAGCCGTTCGGGTGATTTTACTCCTTTGATGATGATGCTGGCGGAATATAGGCGCAGCTGCATGATTTCGTCCCGGCTCAGATCTTTGCCCGTATAAACAATGACCGGCGGTCGAATCGTGCTCTTGTCCTGAGCCAGAGCATCAAGCAGATCAAGCCCCGATTTATCGGGCAGCCGCAGATCAAGGATCATGCAATCATAGGACTGCGCCCGAATCCTATCATAGGCTTCGGCAGCCAGGCCCACAGCATCGGTATGCACATCGGTGCCCTGGATCAGGCGCGCGATCGCATGGCGCTGACGTTCATCATCCTCGACGATGAGAACCCGCCTTACCCGTCGCGAGATCATGTCCTCTATTTTTTGAAAGGCGCCACGCAGCTGATCGGAACTCACCGGCTTTAAAAGGTAGCCAAGCGCGCCCATTCTAAGGGCATTCTGTGAGACATCGACCCCTGAGATCACATGCACAGGAATGTGCCGGGTCGAAGGCGATGACTTGATCGCCTCGATCAAACCCAGCCCGCTCACGCCGGGCAGTTTCATATCCAAAACAACACCCGAGGGCCGAAAGCTCTTAAGATCAGAAAGCGCCTGATCCCCATCGACCGCCAGGAGGACTTTAAAGCCCATTTTCCTGGCGGCCGAAGACAGGATATGGATAAAATTGGCATCATCCTCAACGATAAGCACGACTTTATCATGCTCCTGAATCTCTTCCCTATCGTCTTTGAGGCGATGACTTTCCATGACGGCCTGGGTCGCTCGCGTTTCAAGGGCAATGGATTGTGCCGGCGTAGCTGGCAAAGGCGGCTTTTGTGCAGCCACAGCGGTCTCGCCACTGTCTGCAGTATACTGCTCGGGAATGACCAGCGTGAAAACACTGCCCTTGCCAACTTCGCTTGAAAGTATCATTTCGCCACCTAGCAGGGCTGCCAGCTCGCGACAGATGGTCAGTCCAAGACCGGTGCCGCCATACTTTCGACTCGTCGAACTATCAGCCTGACTGAAGGCTTCAAAGATCAAATTCTGTTTATCCAAGGGGATGCCGATACCGCTATCGGTGACGCTAAAGGCCAGGAGTTCCTGGCGTCGCTGGCTATTTCGAAGCAAAGGCAGCTCCGCCGAAGGCCGAGCGATGTGAATCGAAACCCGCCCACGTTCGGTGAACTTGAAGGCATTGGAAAGAAAGTTGCGAAGAATCTGCTCGAGGCGTTTCTGATCACTGGAAATCTCGGCTGGAAGCCCCGATCCGACGACGATATCGAACTCCAGGTGTTTCGAGCTGGCCATCGGCGCAAAGCTGCGCTTGATGCCGTCGACCATGCTCCGCAAATTGATTTCTTCGACATAAATATCAAGTTTCCCAGCCTCCACCTTCGACAGATCGAGGATATCGTTGATCAGCGACAGCAGATCGTTGCCAGCGTTTTGGATGGTGCCCGCAAACGAGATTTGCTCTTCGCTTAAATTGCCATCCGCATTTTCCTGAAGAAGGGTCGAAAGGATCAGCATGCTGTTCAGCGGCGTGCGCAGCTCATGGGACATGTTGGCAAGAAACTCCGACTTATAATGGCTCGCCTGCTCCAAGGCTTTGGCACGATCTTCCAAGGCAGCTTTCGCAGTTTCGAGTTCAAGCGCTTTGGCCTCGAGTTTATCCTGCTGATCGTGCAGGATACTGGCCTGATCCTCAAGCTGATCATTGGTCTGCCGCAGCTCCTCCTGCTGCTGAATCAATTTATCCTGAGAAAGGTTTAAGGCAGCCGCCTGCTCGGTAAGCTCTTCGTTGGTGACACGGAGCTCTTCCTGCTGCGTTTGCAGCTCCTCCGCCTGAGCCTGAGTTTCTTCGAGCAGATTCTGCAGGCGGCTGCGATTTTCCGCCGACACGAGATTTCGGGCGACGATCTCGGCGCTGCGTTCAACCAGGCGCATGACAATAGCCTGTCGCTCCTCCATAAGCGCCAACTCCATCACAGCAATGACACGTTTATCGAGTATAAGCGGCACAATGGCTAAACACCTTATCGCTCCCGACCCCAGGTCAGAGTTCACCTTCAGATAATTGGGAGGCGGCTCGTCCATCCAAAAAACCCTTTTATTCTGCACCGCTTCGCCCAATACTCCCTCATCGAGATCACGTTCCCGACTGCGCAGTAGCAGACCCTGATCGAAGCCATACGTGGAGATACGACGCAGCACAGTTCCCTCCACATGATGCATGCTGGACACGGGCGAATTGAGGCTGGCCCCGAAGAACTGGAGGGTTTTTTTGCCAAGCTCTTCCAAATCCAGATCACCACTCAGGCTTACGGCAAGCTCAGCTAATTTTTCCTGGAACCACTGCTCTTCGGCCTGGGCAATTGAGTTTCGTTTCAAAACGAGAAAGGCGATGAAGGTCAGCAGGAGATTAAGGGCCAAGCTAGCCCAGAGGCAGCTGTCGACGAAGCCCGTGCTGTGGAAATCGGTTTCACTGCGGTTGGTGAGCAGGCGTTTTTCTTCTTCCCTCATCATCTCGGCCATGGTCCGCACCCTTTCCATAAGAATGCGCCCATCGTTTAAAACAAAGGCATCGAAGTTATCGAACTTTCGGTCGTTCAGCAGTTTTTGTAAGCCGGCTTCCATGATCTGTTGTTTGTCGTAAACCGCGTTTTTAAGAATTTCCCCGTTTTTTACCTGCTTCGGATTGTCCGAAACGAGAAAAAGGAGATGAGCTATCTCCTTATCTATGGATTTCCGGGCCAGGTGATAAGGCTGCAGATAACGATCATCACCGCGGGAAATGTAGAAGCCACGATAGCCGGTCTCCTCATCCTTGAGGCCCGACACAATCAACTCGATGGTGCTCAGGACCTCACGCGTATGCGTTACCCACTGTTGACCGGATTTTACATCTTCAAAACTTTTTAAAAGCACACTCCCGTTGGTGACGACGATAAGGATGAGGGCCGCAAACGCTAAGCGTAATTTTGTCAGGCTTATGGCGGCGTGACGCGAGCCTTTCGCCAGGAGCTTATTGCTTTTTGACATAGAGAGCGCAGCCTCTTTCCCGAAAAAAAAATAAAATAGGGCAACCGTAAGCTATATCGCTCCGATCCTTATGAAGGCAACCACCGCGTAGGGGCGATACATAGATTCACCAGTAGTTCTAGTCATTTAATAGGAAATGGCGAAATATCATGGATTGCTATTGCTCATTAGCAGCACTACTAAAAAAGACTAAGCAGAACTTATAGACTTGAACTGGAGAGGAATTGAATGCTTGTGGGTAATATCCAGCGGGGATCACATGGCTTTTATAAATTTCTTGTTTATCCTTCAAGAAACTTGATGTTTTAAAAAAGTTCATAGATACTCAAAAGCTCTTCGCCCGACCCGTGGAAAATTTTCCGCCGAAGTTATCCACAGCTGCCTGTGGATAAGTAGACCACATGAAAAAACTCTTTCAAATATAACCGCCTAAAATAACAATTAAAAAAAAATCCACAGAATCTTTCGATGTCTGTGGATAAGTCGATTTTTTTAATTGGGCTAATCAGATAGCAAGCTTAGTTTTTACCTGAGCTATAATTTCAGAGAAAGCCGCTGGCTGATTTAGAGCCAGGTCAGCAAGTGCTGATCGATCCAGATTGATCTCAAGTTTTTTAAGACCGTGGATAAATTCTGAATAACGGATGCCAGCTTCGCGCACAGCAGCGTTGATACGAACGATCCACAGCTTGCGGAATTCGCGTTTTTTGACGCGTCTGTCACGGTATGCGTATACCAAACTGCGACGAATGACATGGATCGAGTTACGGAAACGATTCTTGCGCGAACCGCGAAAACCCTTAGCCAGGGCGAATAGTTTTTTTCTGCGGCGTCTTGCTTTAAATCCGCGTTTGGCGCGTGCCATATTCAGGTCCTCTTATGAACAAAGTTCAGGATAGTTTAGTATGGGATCTCGATCAACCGTAAGGCAAACAGGCTAAAACATTCCAGCGGTCAGCATGGCTAACATACGTGGCATTTTTAAGCTTGTTCAGACGAGCGCGAGACTTTTTGGTCAGAATGTGGCGACGGTTGGCTTGGCCCCGTTTGATTCGACCCGACGGGAGCACCTTGAAACGCTTCGCGGCAGCGCGCTTTGTTTTCATCTTCGGCATTGTTAATTAACCTCTTTATCACCCTGCAGGGGCTGCAGTAATATTCTGTCGCCTCTATCCTCGTAGCAACGTAACGGGGGTTGCTGTTCGAAAATAATAGAGGTCAGTATGTAGCACTTCGATTCCTCCTCCGCAATCGAAATGTAGCCTACTTTAAAGGCTAGACGCGCTTTTCATCGCGGGGCTGGCAGCACAAAAGCGACTCTTCCTTCGCCTAACAATTTTGACGTAGACTGGTGTGCCTGATTCCAGGCCTCCTTGTCGACGATGAGTTTGCCATCTTTATACTCAGCTTCAAGTCTGAGGGGCTGTGCGCCAGAAAAGCCCTTGAGCTCCGATGAATTTTTGTAGAACCAACGGCCGATAAGCTGCTTTTTATAGGCATCAGGACTTACATCCTGAGAACTGTAGACGAGCTCGCCCGCACTATCCTGAATTTCGCTGACCAGCTGCGGCGCCTTGAGGCCCTTGACCTCGATCACCACGCCACTGCTCGCCGTAGCTACTGTATCGGCCTCGTCAGGTCGGCTGACAAAGGGTTTGCGGCCTGGGTCGAGGGCCAGAGCTAAACTGCTCTCCAGCTCGACCCGTACTTTACCGTTGCTAAAGTACACAGTATTAAAAACGTAGGACTGCTTGCTGACGGCGTGGGCAATGGTTTCGGCGTTATCAAGCGAGGCCCCTTTTTCACTGCGGATTTTGGGAACATTGGCCAGGGCATACAGCAGACCCTGATCGGTCGCTTCTTTTTCCGCCACATCCAAATTCTTATTGGCGGCCGACTCACCAAAATAACGGAGCCGCATATTAGACCAGTTCATTTCAAAGCGGTCAAAAGATTCCAGCACGGGCTGAGCCCCGAGTTCATGAGCACCTAGGGACAGGGCCACCAAATATAATGCACACCATCGGTTCATAAGCTGCTTCCTCTTGTTTTGAGAAGACCCGAGATGAATGCCACCACGGTCGGCGTACCACAGACGATATTGCCTTCTTCGATATTATACCTTGTCGATAAGGGCGCAAAGTTCTGTATCGTACCTCCCGCCTCACTAACAAGAAGATTTCCAGCGGCAAGATCCCAGGCCCCTAAACCCGACTCCCAGTAGCCGTCATATACACCTTCAGCAACGAGCGCTAAATCGAGAGCCGCTGCACCATCACGACGAATGCTTTGACAGGCATCAGCGACGCTATGAAAGAATTCTATAACATCCTTGAGATTCTGACCGGAATGATAGGCAAAGCCCGTCACTAAAAAAGAATGGCGCATGGATCGATTCTGACTAACCTTGATGCGCTTGTGGTTAACCCATGCCCCCTGGCCACGACCAGCAACGTAAGTCTTGTTACGTATTGGGTCATGAATGGCCCCCACCTGTACAATAAGGTACCCATCCACATCAAACTCGGCCCGGGCGATGGATACACAAAAGAAGGGGTAGCTATTGGCAAAGTTGGTCGTTCCATCTAATGGGTCAATGATCCAGATTGATCGGCCAGGCGTCCGCTCGGTTGAACTTAAACCGGCTTCTTCCGAGAGGATAAGGTCATCCGGGCATTGCCGCCGCAGGGTATCGATGATGAGTTTTTCACTCGCCAGGTCGGCATCGGTCACGAGAGAATTATCGTGTTTATGGCGAATATTTACCTCAGCACCAAAATGCCGCATCAGCACAGCACCTGCTTGGGAGCTTAGCTCATGCAAAAACTCCATCTCTTTCGTATAGTCCACAACAGTGCTCCCTCGTGAGGCGCGAGATAAACCTTACGCCCTGGCGCAGGTTTTTGTATGATCTTTATTGTGGCACGGTCATTGAAATTCTGCGAGCTTTTCATCGCTAAGTCACTGACTATACGCCTAAACCATTAGTTTTCTCTTCGGATACAGGTTTTCTGGTTTTTAGCCGAAGAGTATTAGAGAATACTGAAAGGTAAGAGTTAAATATGGATTCAATATCAAGCAGTTACATTATAACGGCAGGCCTGGGTGCACTGCTGGGAGTCGGCCTGTTTTCAGTGGTTCGTTTCTTCTTGCCACGCCGTCTAAAGGCCACCCACCAGCAGCAGCGCGACTTAATTGTGCTAAAAGCCCAGCAGCGAAGGGAGCAACTCGTCGCTGAGGCTAAAAAACATGGCGATGAAAAGCTCATGCAGCTGAAAGAGGAGCTTGAGGTGACTCTCGAAGAAGAACGCCTCAGCCTTGAATCGATCGAAAATGATTTTGCGCTGCAGGAGGAATTTACCGAGCACGAGGAAGAGCGCATCGTCAAGCTCGAGACCTCGCTGGAAACTCATCAAAAGAAAATCATCGATCTGCAGGAACAGCTCGAGACCCACAATCAGGACAAGAGCCAAATTCGCCTGGAAACCCAGTCGCGCCTGGCTCAAATTGCCGATTGTGATGTGCAGACGACCAAGCAAAACATCGCGGATGGCGTCCTTAACGATCGCCGTCTTGATAGCCAAAAGCGCATCAAAGAGCTGGTTGATGATTTAGAAAGCCATTCCAAAAAAGGCGCCGAACGTGTCCTGAGCCGCATCCTGTCGCGTTATCAGCCAACCTTTGTCTGGCCGAAAAGCGTCAACCATGTCGAGATTCAAAATCCACGCCTTTTTGAATCCTTGGAGAACCCAGCCACCGCCCTGGTGGCCGACCTCGTTCAACTCTCCGAGGGCGTGGAACTCACCCTTTCCCCAGCCGAACATGAAGGAATGCCCTCGGTGATTCGCCTCGGTGGGGGCTACGGCATCTACAAAGAAGCGGTGCGCCTGACCCTCGAAGAGCTTCTACCGCGCGGACCCTCGCATTGGACCAAGATCGATAAAGTTTATCAAAAGCACTGCCGCCTCATAGAAATTCAAGCCGCCAAACTTGGCAAACAGGCTGTGCAGGAACTGCGCCTGCCCAATATTCATGAAGAGATTCAAAAGATGGTTGGAGCCTTGAACTGGCGAACCAGCTATCGCCAAAATCAATATCACCATTCGGTTGAAGTCTCACGCCTTGCAGGCCTTTTGGCCTCAGAAATGGGTGTTGACCCTCAGGTCGCCAAACGCTGTGGGCTCTTGCATGACATTGGCAAGGGAATCGATTACCGAATTGAGGGCAGTCACGCTGTGATCAGTGGCGACTATGCTGACCGCTTTGGTGAGAAACGCCTGGTTTGCGATACCGTCATGTCCCATCATAATGATTTGGTTCTCGACACGCCGCTCAGCTTTGTTTTGAAGTCGGCCGATACCCTTTCGGGAGCGCGGCCTGGGGCCCGTATCAATCTGGAAGAGGGCTACCAGGAACGGTTGGCCGCAATGGAAGAGGCGATCAAGACCTTTTCGGGTATCCAAAAGGTTGCGATCATGAATGGGGGCCGCGAGGTTCACATCGGCGTCAATCATAAGCGCGTGCGCGAGGAGGACCTCCAGGAGTTCACTGCGGCCATCGCCCGAAAGATCGAAGAGGATGTAGCGTTTCCGGGTCAGATCAAAGTGCTCGTCACGCGGCGCTTTGAAGCCACAGCCGTCGCCTAAGTCAAGGCCCCTTATATTTTCGTACACACAAGGAGGCGCTCCCGAATTGGGGCCGCCTCCCTTGAGCTTTCTGCTATAATTGCCTCATGTCTGCTTCGATTTTGTTGAGGAATCCATGCTCAGTCCTAAACGCCGTCATCTCGCTGAGATTCACGATAAGGTCACGATGTACCTCAGGCTGCAGCGTTTCCAAGCGGCTGAGGAGCTCGTGCGCAGCGCTCTCAATGAGATGGGACCTTACCCCAATCTTCTCAATTTAATGGGCCTTGTCTTTCATCGGCAGTCGCTCTTTAGCCAGGCGATCGAATACTTTGAGCAATCCATAGCCTCAAACCCACGCTTTCTCGAGGCGGCCTTGAACCTCTCGGCGACTTATGCCGATCTGGGTTTTTACGAGCAGGCGGAGAAGGTCTATGATGCTGCCGTCATGCTTTTCCAGGATAAAGATGTCTTGCCCGATCTTATTCTCGGCCGCATTGCCAACCTGCATAACGCCACCGCTTTGGGCTACGAGCAGGCCGGCCTGCTCGAGGACGCAACCCTTGAATTTCAAAAGGCCCTGACCATCTATCCTAAGATGCCGGACGTCAGACTAAAGCTCGCCAAAATCTATCTGGAACTGGAACTCTTTCAAAGCAGCAAAGAACAGCTTAAATTTATACTTGGACAAAACCCAAGTCATATCGAAGCGCTCAATCTCCTGGGATCGGTCTGCTACCGTCTGGGCGACAGCGACGAAGCCAGCCGCTATTGGCAAAAATCCCAAAATCTCAATCCCCACGATAAAACCTCAAGGACTTATATCCGCACCATGGCGCGCGCCGAGTCCGCCAAGGGCCTGCGCAGCTAAGGTGAACCTTCAGTTAATCCGAAGGCATATTGCAATCGATAGGTTTGAGGTTAGATACCCGTGAGCCCTTTTCCTCCCGGCCTCCGCGGCCTAGTGATCGACGACCATGACTTCATTCGCAAGAATGTGGCCAAGGCTCTGCGCAAACTCGATTTCAGCGAGGTTTTAGAATGCTCAAATGGCAAAGATGCCAAAGCCCTGATTGAGTCAATGCATTTAGATCTGATCATCTGTGATATCGAAGTCAATTTCATTTCCGGTTTTGAACTTCTCGACCATGTCCGCAGCATGGACACGCATTCTGATACGCCTTTCATCATCGTCACCGGGACGGCCGAGAAAGACGACATTGTCAAAGCCATCGACAAAGGGGCCGACGAGTACATTATCAAGCCCTTTCAGTCCGAGGAAATCGAGGCCAAGATCAACAAGGTCCTCTCGCAGTTCTATACCCCAGGGCCCATTCTCGCTCGCATCCGCATGGCCGAAAAAGAAATCCTTCATGAACAGTGGGATCATGCCAGGGCTTTAGTGGAAGAGGCGTTGGCTAGCAAAGACAGCCCACGAGCCCGCCACCTCGAAGCCGTGATCATGCTCAAGCAGAAAAATCTCGGAGAATCGATTCATAAGCTACAGGAAAACATTCGTAACTATCCGAGCTATCTCAAAAACTATGTGACGCTCGCCAATATTTTTATCGAAGAAAAGGATTATCACAAAGCAGTGCATGCCCTGAGCCAGGAACTCGAGATCAACCCAAAGCAACCTTTGCGGCAAATTAAACTGGCAAACATGCTGCTCAAAGAAAAAAATGTTGAAGCAGCGATTGGTCACTATCGACTCGCACTGCTGGAAAATCCCAAGAATCCAGAAGCACTCTATGGTATGGGCACCGCCTTTGCCCTGGACGAGAACATGGATAAATCGATTTACTATTTTAAACGCTATCGCCGCAATCATCCCAAAGACGGCCGGTCCCTTAAGGCGATCGTTCAATTCTGTGAGCAATCCGCCAATCTCAAGCTTGCCGAATCCTCGCTGCTTGATGAGAAAAAAGCGCATCCCGATCGGCTGGATGTTTATCTCATCCTTGCCGAATTCTATATTCGCCATGAGCGCTTCGATGAGGTCCCGCCCCTCCTCGAGACGGCTATCAAACGTAAGCCTGATTTCGCAGCGGCTTACGTAACGCTGGCTAATTTTTTTCTCAAAACTAAGGATCTCGAATCAGCTGGGACCACCTTCCGACGACTGTTCATGACCAGTAAAGATCCCAACTGCATCGTCTACCTCGCCCAGTTCTACATTCAGACGGGGAAGTATTCACACGCCATCTCGGCAATTCATGAGAGCATGGCGAAGCAAGCCGATCTTCATAAAATCATGCCGCTGCTTTTTACGGCGACTTACAAAACCAAGCAATTTGCCAAAGCCCTGCTGATCAAACAGCGGATGATATCCCTAGGCCTACATGACAGTAAATACTGGGGTGATGGTGCCCTGGAAACCCAACTTAGTAACCGCACAGCCAATATAAACCGAATGAAAACAGCCTCATAATCTTTTCCTTTTCTCCCGCCAGCGCCTGCACTATGCTCCCTCCCTGCAAAAAGGGGGGCCTATGGATGAGCTGCAGCGTCTAAATTATTTGCATTGGATGAAAGAGCGCGGGCAAAGCTACCTGGTGCCGGACAGCTGCCTCGGCCCGCGTCCCGTTCCTCTGCCAGCGGCGGTGGGGGCTGGTGATGAGCCTGATGCGCACCTTGGCGGCTGTGAGGGCGATGCTCCAGCCTTAGCTGTGCCCATCTCTCAGAAGCACGCACCCAGCCTGGAAGAAGGCTTGCTACAAAACAAGGCCAGTCCGGAGGAAAAGCTTTGGGCAGGTGTCGTATTTTACTCGGGCACAGTCCTCAGTTCTAGTGAGCACGAGATGGTGGCCCGTATCGCCACGGCGCTTGATCTATCGGCTTTGGATTTTATTATCACTTTTGGGGAAGGAGGCCGGGCGATGATCGCCGGAGCGCCGCACTGCCGGGTAATCGCAATGGGCGGTGATGATGAGGATTTAGCGGCGCGGTATAAGCAGCAGACCGTACTGAACATTCCTCATCCTGGCGCTATGCTGCGTGAGCCCCAACTCAAAATCTCAGCCTGGCAGACTCTACAAAAACTAAAGGCCACTCGTTAGAGCAGCCTTTAGCCTTAGGGTCTTCGCTAGAGAATGCGTTTATTTCTGATCTTCGAATTCAGCATCAACGACGTTTGGATCGTGTTGCGCCCGTGCTCCGCCAGCCCCTGCATCACCCGCCCCAGCGCCAGGACCCTGATCTGCTGCCGCTTGTTTGTACAAGACTTCAGCCAGTTTGTGCGACTTGGACTCAAGGTTTTCCTTGGCCGCTTGCAAGTCTTTCAGGTCCGAACTATCGAGTTTGGATTTGGCTTGAGAAAGAGCCGATTCAACTTCCGATTTTACATCAGCAGGAATCTTGTCGCCAGCATCCTTAAGCGACTTCTCGGTTGAGAAGACCAAGCTATCCAATTGGTTTTTAGCTTCTACCGATTCGCGACGCGCTTTGTCGGCATCTTTATTGGCTTCAGCTTCTTTCACCATACGGTCGATGTCTTTTTCATCAATCTTGGTAGCTGCCTCGACGCGCAACTTCTGCTCTTTACCGGTGCCAAGGTCTTTCGCGGCAACCGAGAGGATACCGTTGGCATCGATATCAAAAGTCACTTCAACCTGAGGCACACCACGGGGCGCCGAAGGAATATCGGTGAGGGTAAAGCGGGCCAGCTGACGGTTATCGGCCGCCATCTCACGCTCACCCTGAAGAACGTTGATTTCAACGGAAGTCTGGCTGTCCGCAGCTGTTGAGAACACCTGGCTCTTTTTGGTTGGAATCGTTGTGTTACGCTCTATCAATTTCGTCATGACGCCGCCCAAAGTCTCGATACCGAGAGTCAGGGGAGTAACGTCGAGCAAGAGCACATCCTTCACGTCACCAGCCAGAACACCACCCTGGACCGCAGCGCCGATGGCCACAACTTCGTCTGGGTTTACTGTACGGTTCGGCTCACGCTTAAAGAATTCTTTAACCTTCTGCTGAACGAGCGGGATCCGAGTCGATCCCCCGACTAAGAGAACCTCTTGGATATCGTCGACAGAAAGGCCAGCGTCTTTGATAACTTGACGGCAAGGTGCCAAAGTTTTTTCAACGATCGCGCCGATCATCTGCTCGAATTTTGCACGGGTCAAGCTTACGTTCAAATGCTTAGGACCGCTTTGATCAGCCGTTAAGAACGGTAGATTGATGTCGGTTTGCTGAGCGGCAGACAGTTCGATCTTGGCTTTCTCGGCCGCTTCTTTCAAACGCTGCATGGCCATCGGATCGCTCTTTACATCGACGCCGGTTTCCGATTTGAAGTTATCAACCAACCATTGGATCAAAAGCTCATCGACGTTGTCACCACCGAGGTGGGTGTCGCCGCCGGTCGACAGGACTTCAACAACGTTTTCGCCGACTTCCAGGATGGAGACGTCGAAGGTACCGCCGCCGAAGTCATAAACTGCGATTTTCTCATGCTTTTTCTTATCGAGACCATAAGCGAGCGCGGCGGCTGTCGGCTCGTTAACAATTCTTTTAACATCGAGACCAGCAATACGGCCGGCGTCTTTGGTCGCCTGGCGCTGACCATCGTTAAAGTAAGCCGGCACGGTGATGACCGCTTCCGTTACAGGCTGACCCAGATAGTCCTCGGCGGCTTGCTTGAGCTTACCCAAAACCTTGGCGGCAATCTCTTGAGGGGTGTAGGTCTTGCCTTCGATTTCGAAGATAACCATATCCCCCTTACCACGGTTGACTTTATACGGCATTTTGTCCGCTTCGTCTTTACGCTCAGCAAAGGTCGTGCCCATGAATCGCTTGGCAGAATAGACTGTATTGCGGGGGTTGGTCACAGCTTGACGACGGGCGGCGTCGCCGACCAGGATCTCACCGGATTTGGTGAAAGCCACGACGCTTGGGGTGGTTCTCTTGCCTTCAGCGTTTGGAATAATAATGGGTTGACCATTTTCCATAACAGCAACGACAGAGTTGGTTGTACCCAAATCGATTCCAATAATTTTTCCCATGTCTTACTCCATCCTTTTCCAGCACCCAAGTTGGGCATATTTTTTTGAGAAACTATAACTTAGTGTTTAAGTAAGTCACAAAGACCGAACTTCGTTTCCTTCCTTAATCTAAGTCCTCGCTTGCACCTGTCAACACGCCAAACATGATAAGATTAAAGAAACGTGGAGGACTCGCCCCGTGTACGAACTACAATGCCCCACTTGCAACAAGCCATCCCACTATAATTTCTCGGATTATCTCCTGCTTTGCCCCTTTTGTTCAACTTCCTTTCGTCTGAATCAGGAAGATGGCCATAAGGAAATTTACGGCGACCATTACATTATTCCCAATACCATCGACAGTGCCACGGGCAAAGAGCTGGCATTGGAATGGCTGCGGCGTCTTCACCATAAGCCCGGTACGGTCGAGCAGGAGTTCTTTGTGACCGAGGTCAAGGGTTTTAGTATTCCCCTCTGGATCGTTTCCCTGGAAGGGCATACGTCCTGGAAAGGCCTGGTCAAAAAACACAACCGTCAAATCATTCGCAATTCTTCCTCCGATTTTCTGATGGAAACCGGCCAGTTTCGTCGGACCTATCGTTGGGCAATCAACGCCCGTGCCAATATTTGCGAAACCTGGGGCCTTACTCGACTCCACGAGCCTGTCGAACCCATTCATGTCGAATGGGACGGATTCCCCTTTGACTCAACCTTTACCCGGGGCCGCCTGAGCGACGAGGAGCAGCGTTCGGCCTATGAGGCCCGCAACTACTTTGAGTTTAAGTATTCTAACGGCACCCCCATACTCGGTGTGCAGGTGAATGAGGAAGAGGGCCTTCGGCGCGCGAAAAACCAAATCGAACTCTATCACTACAAATTGTCCTGCCTGAATGCCGACTATCTGATCGACTACCGCACCGAACTTGAGGTGGCAGGTATACAGCTGACGCACGTTCCGGTCTGGAAGGTCACTTACATGTACCGGCCAAGCAGTTTTTTGCGCCATTTTCAAAAGCAAAAAGAAAAGCACCTGCTGATCGATGGCTACGGCAAAGGCATACTAAGCGGCGAGCTGGCCCTGGTCTATCACGACAAGGTTATGATCAATGCCTATGTCTGTGGCACGGCTTCCCTTCTCTTCTTTATTTTAGGCGCCGTATGGCATCCCGCCTTTCTACTGATCGCCATGTTCTGCCTGATCGTTGCCTCGCTCAGCGCCTTCAACAGCATCAAAAAGAAGACGGAACAAGAAGTGGAAGAACTGCGCAAGCTCTCGGCCTCGCATAGCATCGACAAGGACAGCAAGGGCGCCGCTCCAAAGCGGGCTCGTGCCTAGCGAATAAAGGCGATGGGTGCTGAGGGTGAGAGGCGGCGGCGCTTGATGCGGTGGCCGCTCCCGCACCTCGGGCCATCCTCAGCATTGGGTGTTCGGCCTTCTCTTGACCTATCCAAAAATATTGAGAAATGCGCAGCTATCCCGAAGATAAGCGCGCCTTTTACGTTGAGCCTATAAAGCCAGGATGAGTGTCGCCGTGACCCTCAATTGTCCAAGGGCAGTAGCGTCACCGGTGGTGGCGGGGCGCCCTTTTCAGCATGCGATCCATCGCTCACTTCCAAGGGAATAGGATAGGGCAGTGGCGAAGCCGCCATGAGAAGTTCGATCTTTTCCTTCAAGTCTTTTTCGGTAAAGGGCTTCTTTAAAAAATGGCTGGCGAGAATTTCGCTCTCATAGGCAGCCACGATCCTGGGCTCGCCGGCTAGGACCGAGAGGAGAAGGCAGCGTGGCGGTTGCTCCAGCTGCCGCAGGTGGCGGTAGCATTCGATGCCGTCCATTTCCGGCATGATGATATCGAGAGTCACCAGATCAGGCTGAAGGGTACGAATCAAGTCGAGCGCTTCGACGCCATTTTCACCTTCGCCCACCACCGACCACCCCAGTTTACTGAGGTGCGCTCGAATCATAGACCGCATCGTCGGGGAATCATCGATCACGATGGCACGCATAGCTTTCTCCCTTACTTGTAACCGTATTCAGAATACGTTTGCCTCAGCCAGAACACAACCATCATCGCCGCGCCGGGTCATTGCCAGCTTGCGAGGCAAGGAGAAGCCAGACAAAAAGCAGAGCCGCAGCGAGCCTCCCCCAACTGGCGGCAAGCGGTCGAAAGCTGAGGGAGGAACTGCCAAATATTAAGCCCTGCCAGCGATCAAGGCTATAAAGACCATCATGAAAGAAGTTTAAAGCAAGGATCATCCCGTTCTGAAGATGGAGTTCGGGCAGAAAAATGCCAAGCAGGCAGACGATAAGCAGGATATCCCAAAGCGGCGAAACCAGGAAATCAAAGAGTAATGAAGCGAGGCTGAGGCGCGAAAAAACCGCCAGACTGAGCAGCTGAATACTGATCGAGACGCGCAGCTGAGCGGCATAATTCCGGCTCCTACCAAAGGCTTTTAACGAATAGACGGCGCCCCAGCTTAAAAGATTCGAAAGGGAAAACCACTGGGAAGGAAAGAGCAGCGCCTGCGCTTGAAAAATCCAGGGCCCGGACGAGCCTCGCCCGCCTAAAAAAAGCGCCGGCCTGACCGGCGGAGGCCAAAGCCATTTTTTAAAGAACTGGTAGAGTTGCTCAAGAAAAGCCCGTTGGCAGGGAGGCGAAGCGCCACAGGCCAGCAGATAGACCAAAAGACCCAGCAACGTCACACAGTCGGCGCAAAAGACCAAAGGCCGAAACAGCCGCCAATCGATAAGGGCCAACGCATAAACTAAGTTTATAGGGAGGCGACAGAGGTGCCGAAGCCACTTCGAAAGCAGCGAAAACTGACTGCCACTGATCACCAGCACATGCAGAAAACCCAGATTTCGATACAAGGATTTAAGACGGCCATCAGGCGTTCCACCCATCAGTAAACTAAAGGCAAGATTGCCCCAGAGGGGGTGCCAATCCAAACAAAACCGCTCGACCCAGGTCCGCAGGAACGCGGCGCCACAGCCGAGCTTGGTACCCAGCAAAAAAGTGGTCACCGGACTCGGCAGGGGACTGCTGCAGATGAACCAAAAGCGGCCGTCACAGAGAAGGTTGGCCGGATGGCCCTGAAGAAAATCGGGCCACATGGAAAGGCTGGCCTCGGGATAGAGGGTGGAGATTTGCCAGACCGCAGCAAGGAGGGCCGGAGCCGGCCTTGCGTAGCTCGTCCCAATCCAAAATCCTAATAAAATCAAACGATAGGCCGGCGCCCCTGGACAGACACAAACGAGATAGGTAAGGATCTGCGACCATAAAAAAGATCTCATATTCGCCTCTTGGGCAAAGATAGGAGAGGGGGAGGGGTCTAGGGAAGGGACAAAATCAAGCATGGAAAAGCGTCCAGGATGGCGTTTGAGATCTCAAGGCGCTTGTTCGCAAGAAGTTTCTGTCGAGCCAGAAAGCCAGACCAGCCCATGTCTTGAACGCGTGTAACCTTGCCTTCCAATCCTTTGA
>CAXSGP010000051.1:0-33766 GCA_964236955.1 uncultured Oligoflexus sp.
CTGCGTTACTGGGGATGTTCGACGTTGGCGTAGCCAAACGTCAACAGCCCCTAAAACAATTTTTTAAGATTCTTGAAATTTTTCTGGAAATCATCATCTTCCCGATCAGCAAAAAGCCAAGTTATGGATCAGGGTTTTGCCACCCATCCCTTGGGTCTCAAGTACCTCACTGGCTATTCTTACAAAGGCATCGATGGGATAAGAAGGTCAGATAAGAAGAAAAGAAAAGTCTCATTATAGTGACAAAAATCCATTGAAAGCCCATTTCATGAGAATTTTCTAAGAAAAGCTTTGACCTTCCGGGTAACACCTACAGGCTCATATTCTTGGCATTGTTGATCCTTTTAGCCACTCTTCCGCGTTTACTCCCAAAACTGCAACCAAGCTAATAGGTTCGGTTATTCTGTACGCCTGTCCGGAAGCCAAAGACAGCCATTTCGATACGGAAAATATTTTGTACATAGCTTCGTCTTGTTAGTCTAAGGTAGCTTGTAATTTTGAAAATCGGGCTTTGAGAGCTTTCGAAATCTCGGAAACGAGTTTTTTTGAAAATACTTAAACATTGATTTTTTAATCGTTTAGTTGCTTTATTTCTGATTTAACCCAGGGCCGGAACCTTGTCTATGTCTGCCAAAATAGGCAGGCCTATGTTACAGTGGAGTCACTATTGAAATTCAGTCTTACTTTCTGCGCTCAGCGCCTAATCCAGACAAAGCACTACAGCGTTAGTCTTTTCTGAGATTCCGCGAGAGTCGCGCCCAACCTGTGCTTTTTTCCGAGATAAGGGGAACCCATGAAACTCACTCGCATAACCCCATTGATGCTGTCTCTAAGCGTAGTGTTTACAGCCAATGCCTGTAAAACCACACAAACGACCAAAGATGACATCAATAATGCCGAACTCAATGACTCGAACACTGCCGGCACACCCGAAGTTCAGCCCGATGAAATCGATGATTCCATCGATCAGGAACTGCAAAGGTCGATTAACGGTGACGTTGCAGAAATCGGTAGCGAAGAAGACGAGATCAACAAAGCTCTGAAGGCGGGCATTCCGGTCGAGCTCAATAAAGACGTTGATCGTTGGATCGATTTCTTCGCCAATAAAAACCACGATGCCTTTCAGCGTTTCCTCGATCGGGGACAGCCCTACAAAAAAATGATCGTCGCCACACTGCGCGACTCGGGCGTTCCGAGCGAGCTTTATTACCTGGCGATGATAGAAAGTGGTTTCGTGGTGCAGGCGCACTCCAGCGCCAGCGCTGTCGGTTTCTGGCAATTCATACCAGCCTCCGGCCGACGCTATGGTCTGCGTGTCGACGGCTACGTTGATGAACGGCGCGATCCTTGGCGTTCGACTGTTGCGGCTTCCCTCTACCTTGCCGACCTCAATAACGTCTTCAATTCCTGGTACCTGGCGATGGCTGCCTACAATGCCGGTGAAACCCGCATTATGAACGCGATCATGCGTGGCAAGACCCGGGATTTCTGGGAGCTTGTACGGCAGCGTGTCCTGCCGGCTGAAACAATGGACTACATCCCGAAGGTCCTCGCAGCCTACATGGTTGGCAAAAACCCCGAGAAATATGGTTTTCGCATTCCAAACTCACCTTCGCATGAGGCCTTCGTCGGCGTGACGGTTCCATCGCCAATCAATCTTTCGGCGATAGCGGACGAGACCGAAATCCCCCTCGAGAGCCTGCAACGGTTCAACCCTCATCTGAAAAGCGGATCGACACCTGTTGATTCGAGCAACTATAAGATCTGGATCCCCAAACGTTACGAAGAAACCTTTAAAGAAAAATCGTCGGGCCTCGCCGCTCACCGTATGGCTACCAAAGCCGAAGCTCCGCGCCTTGCCAATGAAAGCAAAATTAGAAAGTTTCATCGCGTCAAACGCGGTGAACACCTTAATAGCATCGCGCAAAAATATGGAATTTCCGTCAACCAACTGAAGGAACTTAACAACCTTCACTCGAGTGTCGTCGTTCGTGGGATGAAACTCCGGGTTATGGGCGAGCCTCAGACCAGCGAAAAAACTTTGGCTGGCGCTCCGGCGTCGAAAATTGAAAAAGTCGAGGAAAACGATGACGGCATCTACCGTGTCCGTCGCGGCGACCGCCTGCATGGAATCGCCAAGAAGTTTGGCATGACCGTCGCAGAACTTAAAAAGATCAATAAACTTCACCGCAACGGCGTCAAGGTTGGGCAGATCCTCAGGGTCAGCCGGGCCGGCTAAAGCGAGACCCGACTCGTCCATAAATCATAAACGAAGAAACCTCGCAGCTGCGGGGTTTTTTTGTATCCTGCCTGCAGCCTCGATCCGCTATGCCACGCCATTTTAATAGTTAAATCCTATCGGCACCGCTCTATCCCCGCCCGAGCCTCAATCCTGACGCAGATTTCTGGTTATGGGAGCAAACTGACGAACGCTGGACAGGGGGGAGCCTGTTAGGTAGAACAAAAGACCGAAGTATTTTTTAGGTGTAAAGCGAGATGACTGATATTTTGCAGAGAAAAGAAGATCTCCTTCGATCGATGAAAAGCATAGGCGATAAAGACGAACGATTGAGGCATATCGTTGACGAAGGCAAGGCGTTGCCTCCCCTTCCCGACAATCTCAAATTGGACGCTTTTCTCGTGAAAGGCTGTATTTCCAAAGCCTGGCTGGTGCCTCAGATCAAAGATGAGAAGCTTTATTTCATGGCTGATTCGGAAGCCTTGATAGTTAAGGGTATCGTTGCGCTTCTGCTCAAGGTCTATAATGGCAGCACGCCAGCAGAAATACAAAAAATGTCGCCGGATTTTCTCAGCGATGCTGGTGTTAGTGAGCATCTGTCGATGAATCGAAGGAATGGACTGGGAAATATCCTAAGCATGATTCAACACTATGCGAAGACAATGCAAAAGTAGCAGACTTTGAACGGCCATAATTAACAAGTGGCGGACCGCACTCCAGCCCTGATAATAGTAATGCAAGTTCCGAGTTGGTGTCTGTCCGGAAATGGGGATGGCCAGGCGCGAGGCCGCAAAAAAGCGGAGTTTTTGCCCCTAAATGAAGATCTTATTGCTGCCGATCAAACGCAGCGATCACCTTTTCCGGACCAAAACTCGTTTATAGATGGGACGACGGGAAAAGGAGGGTCAGGAATAAAACCATGGTTAATAAAGAGTAGACTATGAGTACCGCAGATACCTGGCAACCCGATTCGTGGCGCAAACTTCCAATCAAACAGCAGCCTATTTATGAAAACGAAGGGGCCATGGCCGCTGTGCTTTCTGAGGTAAAAAAGCTGCCGCCGTTGATTTTCGCCGGTGAAGTCGTCAGACTCAAGAATCATTTGGCGAAAGCCAGCATGGGGGAAAGCTTTGTCTTACAGGGGGGCGACTGCGCGGAACGTTTTCAGGACTGCAACCGGGAAACGATCACTCAAAAACTGAAGATCATGCTGCAAATGTCGGTCGTTCTCTGTTATGGCCTGCGTAAGCCCATCATTCGAATAGGCCGCATCGCCGGACAATATGCCAAGCCGCGCTCGCAAGACACTGAGGTCATCGATGGTCAGGAGATCCCCGTCTACCGTGGCGACATTATCAATTCATTTGAACCAAAGCTCGAAGCCCGTAAGCCTGATCCGGCCCGTATCAAACAGGCTTATTTCCATTCGATTGCTACCCTCAACTATATCCGTGCCCTGACCAAAGGCGGTTTCGCTGATCTGCATCACCCCCAAAGTTGGGATCTTAAGTTCGTCAGCAACGCTGCCAAAAAAATTGAATATGAACACATTGTGCATAATATTCGGGACGCCATCGTCTTTATGGAATCCCTTGGGACGCGGGACGAAAAGCTTGCTTCGGTGGAATTCTACACCTCCCATGAAGGTTTGCTTTTAGCTGTGGAAGAGGCGATGACACAGTATGTTCCTGAGTTCGATGCCTACTTCAACCTGGGGGCCCACACCCTCTGGATAGGCGACCGAACCCGGCAACTCAATGGCGCTCATATAGAATATTTTCGAGGAATCGCCAATCCACTCGGACTGAAAGTGGGGCCGAGCTCTGATCCAAGAGATATCATCGCCATCTGTACTGCTCTGAATCCCAAGCGGGAAGCGGGCAAGGTCACCCTGATCAGTCGCTACGGCAAAGGCAAGGTTGACCTGCATCTGCCGCAGTTGATCGAGGCCATGAAGGATACACCTGTCGTCTGGAGCATCGATCCTATGCATGGAAATGCCATCAAAACCGAGGCGGGTACGAAAACCCGGAGTTTTGACGATATACTGGGTGAGGTTAAGGAGAGTCTGGCGATTCACAAGGCATCGGGCAGCATCGTCGGCGGTATTCACTTTGAATTGACCGGTGATGACGTCACCGAATGCATCGGCGGATCGGCTGGGATTACTGCCGAGCAGCTTTCGAATCATTACGAAACTTACTGCGACCCTCGCCTCAATTATAGCCAGAGCCTGGAAATGGCCTTCTTGCTTTCCCAGTTGATCGCACCGGTCAAGGCATGAAAGGCTTTCTATTCGGTTTTAGCCTGGGACCTGCGACCAGGAGCAAAAACTGAGCTGCTTAATTTTTAGGGCGGCAGGTTTCATATTCCCACTTCTGAACGAGCTGGCGCTTATTGATGTCAAGGCGCACATCGCAGTACTTGACCTGAACTTTTTCACTAATCGGGTCCTCAATTTCCGTGCGAATGTTTTTAAAGCGCACCGTGCGACCCTCGCCAGCCGGAATATTGACCTCGGGCTTTCCCCAAAGGCTTTGTATATATTCAAGCGACATCTCTTCCAATGCCACGATTTCCTTGCGTTCATTCGCAGCACCGAGCCCAAGCCCACCGCTCGACAGCGTACTACAGGCTGAAATGGATGCAATCGTGGCAATCAGTAAAAGAGCTCTCATGCTTTATCCCTCGCTCAAAATTTCAGCAGTACCGTTTCTAGTATTTTAGCAAAAAACAAGGCTTTCAGGGAGTTCCTCTGTTAAACTCCTGATTTTAATTGTTAGGCCCCTTGGGGTGCCCCAATGCTGGGTGTTATAGATTCAATATCGCTTCGAAAATCTTTGGCCGACGTAAACCAATTGGACGTCCCACCAAGTCGTTTATTTCCGTCAAGTCAAAATCTAAAGGATTTCCGATCAAATTTAATGGTTGTTGGTAGAACGCGTTACCAGCCCCACCGTAGAAGGGTTGAAACATGCAAAGAACCTGGTCCTTTCGCCTCCTTCATTCTGCAGTCTTCTTACTGGGGCTAAGCTGTTCGAGTCTGAGGGAGGGCCCCTACCAGATGGCTGAAGTCAAAAGTGTGAACCAAACCTCAGAGCCTATCACCGCCGTCAAAAGATTTAGCTTTGGATCCTGCAATAAGCAGTATCTGCCACAACCGCTTTGGAAGAAAATTCTCGCCGATCAGCCGGACTTGTTTCTTTGGACGGGTGATGTGGTGTATGCCGACACCCGCGATATGGGCAAACTGTCGCAAATCTATGCCTCCCAGCTGCGGCAACCTGAATATCAAACCTTTATCGGCTCCGGCATTCCCGTCATAGGTGTATGGGATGACCACGATTATGGCGAAAACAATGGCTCAAAAAGCTTTGCCCCGAAAGCGCAAAGTCAGCAGCTCTTTCTCGATTTCCTGGGCGAACCAAAGAACTCAAAACGCCGGCAACAGGATGGGATCTATACGACCTATAGCTTTGGCAAGGGCGCCGAGACCGTTCGTTTTATCCTGCTTGATACCCGTTTCAACCGCGAGAACCCTTCAGGCGCCAATAAGGGGGATATGCTTGGTGATGCACAATGGCAATGGTTGACCCACGAACTTTCCCTCGCAGCAGAGGGCGTAACCTTTCTTGTCTCAAGTATACAGGTTCTTCCGGTCGAACAAAAATTCGAGAAATGGGAAAATTTCCCGGATTCCAAGCTTAAACTTCTCGATCTGGTCGAACGCTCGCCAGCCAAAAACATTATTATTCTAAGCGGCGATCGGCATTTTGCCGAGGTTTCCCAACTCAAAATGAAAAGTGGCCGTGACTTATGGGAAATCACCTCAAGCGGCATGACTCATTCCTATCGCAGTCCCGATCCGGCCCGTAATGGCAACAGTCTGCGCGTCGGCCCTGTCCTCGATCGCCTTAACTATGGTCTGGTTGATATCGATTTTAAAAAGAAATGGGCTCGGGTGCAGGTCAGGGATCTGAATCAGACCTCGATAATTGATCAAAAGATTGAGATAAAATAAAAGTGAAAAAGCTTAGCCCCAGAAACTGAGGGTAAGCCATTAGAATCGATAAGATACTGATTAAAGAGCCCCACCTGCGGCCCGCAGCTTACGCAGTTGAGCTCCATGCAGGTCATAGGTTGCATTGGCGAGATTCGCTTGCGCCCGCGCTCGGTCCCTTTGAATACTCAAAAGATCGGTGGTCGTCGCCAGTCCGTTGCGAAAACGGATATCGAACGACTTCAAAATCTGAGCACTCAATTTTTCAGCGACTTTGGCATTTTTCAGCGTTTGCATGGCTCGATCCCATTCCGCATCGGCCTGGGCAGTCTCGACACGAATTTGTGACGCCAGAGATTCGCGAGCAATTTTGGCTTTGGACAGCTGAGTGTTAAATTCAGCATGGCGACCCGATCGGGTGTTCCAATCCCAAATATCCCATTGAAGGGTAAATCCATAGCTAAACTGATCCCGCACATCCTCCTTAGGAATATTGACAGCCAATCCGAGAAAGTTGACGTTGACGTCTTCAACCGCAAAATCCCGGGAAAAACGCGCGTAAGCGTTGATCTGAGGCCAATAATCGACTCGCTGAGCCTTGACCTGACTTTCGATAGCCTCGACACGCTGGGAGGCACTCTTCAATTCGCTTCTTTGCGATTCTGTTTCGACTCCCTTGGCCGCTGTTACCGCACTCAGGTCTTGGAGTTCAGCAAGTCTAAGTTCCTGATCAGCCTTAAGGCCCAAGGTTTCGCGCAAGCCATCAGCAGCAACCCTCATTCTCGCTTCGGCTTCAATCACCAGGGTACTGGCCTCGGACGCCGCGAGTTCAAAACGGGAATAATCGAGTTCGGAAAGTTTACCCGACTCACGCAGCGACTTGGCATCCCTTTTTTGCTTGCCAATAAGCGCCTCACTCTCGCGGTTGATCGCTAGGTAGCGGACCGCTTTGAGGGCCTGAATGTAGGCCTCCGCACCCCTAAGCTTGGCATCGTTGCCTTCGACCGTGGTCTGACTTTTGGCTGATTCTTCCATCTTCCGTTCCGCGGTCAGCCGATCTCTCGCCGCGAAAATCTGCGTCAGAGGTTGCTGAATGATGACGGCCGCGGAACTTATCTCATCAGGAAAACGCTGGCCGGTCGGCAGAGTTTTTCCCGCCATCTTGTTGACGTCCGTATCGATCCAGCCTCGCGCGGCCTCAAGACTTAACTTCGGGCCCATTCCCCCCTTGATCGCGGTTTGTCGGGCCTCCGAACCCAGCACGTCCTGCTCAACCGACTGGCGGCTGTAGCTATGGGCAAAGGCGAGATTCATCGATTCATTGAGACTCAATGCACCCTGGGTTGATGCCGCCACGATTTTCATTGAGTCTTCGGCCAAGGAAGGGCCGGACCATAAACCTGCAAAGAGAACTAGGGATAAAAGGGTCGTGTGTTGGTTGGGTTTAATGTGCATCATGGATTGGAGCTCCACCTTTTTGAGGTTTTTTAAGCAACAGAATAAAGAGCAGTCCGCAGGTAAAGACCATGGTCACGTACCAAAAACAGTTATTAAAAGCCTTTACCAGGGCCTGTTGATTGATCGTATTGTTCAGCACGGCCAGGACACTGGTATCGGCATCAAAAAACCGCCAGCCCAGCCCTGATTTGATACTGTTTATTCGCGCAACGGTTTCCGGGCTAAACGCACTCACATGCTCGGCATAATAAGAGTGAGCACGTGCCTGCGACCGATTGAGCATACTGCTCATCCACGCTGTGCCGATCGACCCACCCAGTTCCCGGGTCAGATTGAAAAGCCCTGCACCATTTCCCCTTTGAGCCGCCGGAAGCCCCGATAACGCGAGGATGCTGAGTGGCACGAATATAAAGGCCAATCCCACGGAGCGTACAAAAAGAGGCAAAATGAGATCGCTTTCGCCCGCCTGCGCCGTGAAACCCGTGTGCATATAAAGGCTGATAATCAACACCGACATTCCAAAGGCGATCATATAGCGACCGTCGAATCTGCCGGAAAATTTGCCTATGAACGGCATGATCAACACCTGTATCCAGCAGCCTTTCAAAAACAGAAGACCGATGTCAAATGCCTTATAGTGCATGACCGCGCCGCAGTAGAGGGAAAAGAGAAAAGCTGCCGAAAACAGTGCCATCCCCACCAGAAAGTTGATACCCGTGGCGGCGGTGTAGGCGGTATCCTTAAATATTCGCAGATCGACGATAGGATGGTCGGTCTCAAGTTGATGAACCACGAACACGACCAGAGTAAAGAGCGCGACAAAGGCCAGAGCAAGAATCAAATTGCTGGCAAACCAATCCTCCCGATTACCCTCCTCAAGCACGTACTGTAGCGATCCCATACCAACCGCAAGCAAACTCAATCCGATACGATCCACGGGGGCCTTGGTTGCTTTAAAGTCAGGCTCTTCGATGTATTTCCAAGCCATGACAGCCGCAAATATTCCGATCGGAACGTTGATGAGAAAGATCCAATGCCAACTTGCAATGTCGATGAGATAACCACCCAGGGTCGGCCCAAGGAGAGGCCCCGTGACCGCACCAAGACCAAAGAGGGCTCCAGCGGTACCGTGTTCTTTGGTAGGATAACGGGCAAACAGAATCGATTGCGCGGTGGGAATGATGGCACCACCGCCGATGCCTTGCAGGATGCGAAAGGCAACGAGCGACGGCAGGTTCCAGGCGACCCCACAAAGCATGGAGGCAATGATAAAAAGAATGATTGAAAAAGTAAAATAATTCCTGAAACCAAAGCGCCTTTGAAGCCATCCCGTGAGGGGTATGACGATGACATTCGCCATCATATAACCCGTTGAAACCCAAGCAATTTGATCGATTGGTGTCCCAAAGCTGGCGCGGATATCGGTAAGCGCTACATTGACGATGGAAATATCGAGGATAGCCATCAATGCGGCAGCCATGGCCGCGATTGTAATGCCTAGTTTGGGACCTCTGATGAGCGTCTGCTCCATAACTATTCCTAAAGGTTAATTGGTGAAGATCGTGACTTCCGCGCTCATACCGGGGCGAACTTCAAGTCCGGTCTGCTGAAGGTTTTTAAAGTGCAGGATTATCGGCACCCGCTGAACGACTTTGACAAAGTTTCCGGAGGCGTTATCAGGGGGAATCAAAGCAAATTTGGATCCCGTCGCGGCACCGATTGAGGCAACTTCCGCATCGAAGTGCTTGCTGCCGTAACTATCGACTTTTACCGTTGCTTTCTGACCAAGTTTGATGCCCTCAAGCTGATCTTCCTTATAGTTTGCAACAATCCAGACATCGGCTAGATCGACAATCGCCATCAGCGGCGCCATGGGCGTAACCATCTGACCGGATTCGACGGAGCGGCGTGAGACGATGCCGTCGATGGGCGAGAGTATAGTTGTGTAGGAAAGATTGAGCGTGGCAAGAGCGAGCGATGCTTCGGCTTGCTGCACCTTAGCAACGGCCGCTCCAAGTGAACCCCCTTTTTTGGTCGAACCCAGACGAGCAACTGACTGGTCATAGGCAGCTTTAGCCTGAAGCTGACCGTTGGTGGCTGTATCAAGATCGGCTTTGGCGAGGACCCCCTCTTTATTCAATTGTTTGGCACGACCCAGTTCGATTTCTGAAAGTTTAAGCCGGGACAGTGCTGCCGTGACATCCGATTCACCGGCTTCAACGCCAGCCCGGGCGGCACTTAGATCAGCCTCGGCGGCGCTGAGGCGGGCTTCCAGTTCCTTTTTATCCAATTCAAGAAGGGGATCACCGGCATGGACGAGTTGGTTGTCCTTGACCAGCAGCTTCTGAACCTGGCCTGAAATACGGGCGGCAATATTAATGATATGGGCTTCAATCTGCGCATCATCAGTCTTCTCTTTACCACGACCCATGCCATACATGATGCCGATTGATAGGACAATGACCGTGCCTAAACCTATAGCGACTTTCTGGGCTTTTTTCATTCTCGTTCCACTCCTGAATATGAGACTTTATTGGGGCTATTCATTGTTTAAGGTCTGCTCCAGCGCTACTAAGCCCTGGCCAAACTTTCTTAAAAGAACCTTCAATGTTTCCTGTTCCATGGGGCTGAGCAAGCCCATCGCACGGCCAATCCGATCGTAGTGTGCAGGAAGGACCTTGTCTAACTTCTCCTTACCGGCCTCTGTAATCCGGATCAGCAGGCCCCGTCTGTCGTTGGGATCGGGATGGCGCTCAACCAAACGATCGTTCTCCAAGGTATCCAGCAAACCCGTAACCGTCGCTCGCGTGACGGACAGGTGTTCGGCCAAAGTTGCCGGCGACATACCACCCTCAGAATCACTATAAAAAAGGTTTACCATCACCTTAAAGCGTGCCTGGGAGATACCTAAGCGCTGAAAATAATTGTCCATTCCACAATCCATAGCCCTATTGACCGAAACCATTTCGAGAAATGTCTCGATGGCATCGATATTCATGCCGGGATAACGGCTGGCGATGAAGTCTAAATAGTCTCTGGATGGGAACCTTGCCATATCTCCTCCTTGCCTTCTTTTAAGCTTATCGGAATAATAAGGAAATACATTATCAGGAATTATATTATAAGGAATTTAATAATAAGGATACTAACAAATTCTAAATATTTTGGCATAGTTTATGGCGTTGGAATTTTTGTAAAGGATAGCAGGACTCTAGCAAACATCAAAGGCCGGCCACATGTCTGTGACCGGCCTCTTTTATAGATTATATCAAGTATCAGTGGGAGTGAGGATGAGCGGAAGTTTCATGTCCTTGAGATTGGCCGGCAGGAGCATGGGGTCCTCCAGGAGCATCATGGGGAACTCCGCTTTCTTCACTTGGCTCATCCAGAGGAGTGCCACAGAAGACATATTCATGCGTTGTACAGGCGGGACGTAGCATTACGTTCATTGTATATACGCCGACCATGGAAGCGACAATTACGACAAGCATGATGGGAATGAGCTTGTCGTCCCAGCGAGAGACGTATTCTTCAGCATCAAATTTTTTTGACATGTCTTCCTCTAAGCAATCTAAACCAGCAACTGTTGTATCGAAAAAGTGCCGAAGCGCCAAGACACTTCGTTCGCTTATTCGCCGCCTGACAGAGGAGTATAACGTGAATGGTCAAGACTCGCTAATTCTTCAGGCGCCTCGCGCCAAGATTTAATCGCTCTCGTCAAAATTACCTGGGTAAGCGGGAGGCTTTGAAGCGGCCAAACGCTTCAGAAAGGGGAGCGACGCCGATTCTTCCCCCGGCATGATCAGTCCCGGGCAACGGGTCGGCGCTGCCGCCCCAGCTTCTGATCAAGGCAGGGTCACGGACTTTATCAAGAACCATCGTTTTCAATCGCAAGCATTCCTGCCTGAAAAGCCTGATTGGCAAAATTCAGCCAGTCACCGCAGCCCATTGTTTTGATGATGGCAAATGCCGCGAAGCAATTGAAATCGGCTTTAAGCCAGGGCGAGAGATCACAAAAAAACCCCGCTCAATGGCGTCCATTGAACGGGGATCTTAAAAAAGCTATTTGACACCTGAACACTGAGCATACAAAACTCGGGTAGTAACTGAAAAGAGAAATATACTGCCTATCATTTTTCTGAACAGAAACCGATTTTCGCCAGCTTCCCCAGCCCATTTTTAGTCGAAAAATACAGTCTATTCCCTCAAAAAAGGCATGCGAGCCTAAATTACTATGTCCAGTCAGTGGGAGCCTTAGGTTCCATTAAACTTATTTCAAATAATTTTGACAGGTCATTTATGAAGGATCTTCTATGATACGTTGATGGAGATTGTAAAGGAGAGGGAATCTTGCACTGGGATTCTCGAAACGGAGAATATGACCCGACAGAAAATCGGCTTCGGTTCGCCGTCTCAATCTTACGTCGACAGCCATGGAATTTTCGTTGTCAGCGGTTTTGGCAATGAGTGTCAAGAGCTTTTGCTTCAATTCTCCCGACTGCCCTTGCCACTCTGGCCAATATTTAAGGCCTAATTCATAAACTTCATGGCACAGACCATCAAATTCCATTTGTTCTTTCACATCGCTATTGCGGCTCAATCCATAGGCGCCACACAAGGTATTCAAGACCGTGTTGCAAAACCATTTCTCTTTGCGTATGCGACATACATTGGGATCCCAGACAAAGCCTTTGCTTGCGAGAGCCTTAAACATATTGCCTTCAAAAGGCGTAGCGGGGCCCGTGCTGCCCCAGACGATTTCTCCCTCCGAGCTGAGGGCCAGCGTGCCATCAATCAAGGTCCTTGCGCCTCGACTGACGACACCTTTGCGAAGCTGATGATGAGGGAACTGCTTTCGGATTCCAACGAGTGCAGGCTCGATAAAGCCATTGCAGAGCAGCACGACCGGGGTTCCGGATGCGATGACGGGGAGCCATTGTTCTAGGGCACTGACCGTATCATAGGCCTTGGTTGCAATCAACCAAAGGTCCGGTCGCTCCCCGCTGCGATCGGTTCTAAAGACCTCGGATTGATCTCTAAAGCTTACCCGCCCCGACAACACCTCAACCCCTCTTCGGCCATAGCAAATAACCGAGGGAACGCCTGTGGTCCGGAGAAAATAGGCTAGCATCTTACCCACTGCCCCTACCCCGACGATTGCGACCGAGCCTTTGTTCACGTAAAACCTCCTACTGCGCAAAGACTTCAAGACTCTACTCTTTGTACCAGCTCCTCGCCTATGGAAATTGCGCGGGCGGCGAACCCAAGGGAAAGCTCCCCCTCGATTGTCATCGAGGAGCTGTCCTGGCGTCTATCAACTGTTTATTTCAAAGCGGTCAGCAGGTCGAGAAACCTGGTCTTTTCTGCCGGTGAAAGACTAGTGTTTTGAGGCATGTTGCCACTTTCAATACGAGCCTTTGCATCGGCCTTTTGAGTAGTCCAAAACAGATTTTTCTTGGCATCGTTATGACACGCTATGCAATAGCTATCGGCAAGAATTTTGAGTTCGCCCGTCGTGTCGGAATTGTCCTCGATTGGATCTTTGGTCGTTCCTATTTCACCCCGTTCGATTTGATCCTGCCTTTCAATCCAGGCCAGGATCACATTTTTTTCGCCCTGTGACATTTCTTTGCCTAAGGTCGTTTCCCCTGGAGGCATGGCCCCTTTCGTTCCGGCAGTGGCCTTAAGCCGCGTGACTATATTGCCTTTAAGGCTTTTCCAGGTAGATTCCTTTTCAAAGCCGTCATCAATGTGACAGGACACACAAAAAATTGTCGACAGTCTCCGTATATCCTCCCAGGTCGGATCGGTGGCGGCCACCGCTGCCGCGACCTGGGCATAGACTGCACCGCTTTCCATTTGTGCGAGGATGCTTTCCACCGCCAGTGGATTATTGCTTTCGCGCAAGCGAATAGCTACGCGGACGACGGTTTCCCCGGCGGGAAACTCTATGGTTTGCGCCAGTGGAGTCCACCCCATCTTAACATTGTAGGTAAAGAGAGTCGTTCCATTGAAGGCCCAGAATAGACAGTGTTGATTGCAGGGATATACCAGCTTCACCCCTGCGGGAGCGTTGGTCAAAGAATAAAGCTTGGCACCACCGTCAGCGGAGGCAATGACATTGATAACATTCCCATCCAAAAAAGCCACGAAGCCCGGGTTCGATGCCAGGGGTGCGGCGGCGAGATAAGCTTCCGAAGGCTTCAGGCGAACAATGGGACCCTCACCTGTCTTAAGACTCAGGACGTCGGGTGAGGCACCAAAAAAACCGCTTTCACGAAAATCAAAGAGTGTCTGAAATTCACCGATGCCTGGATTGCTGTGAACAGATGTCCAAGTTGATTTTTTAAAATCAAAAGCGACGCTTCGGCCGTCGCCATGGGCAAACAAAACCTCAGAGGACGAGGTCCACACGATCTCTGCGACCTTGGTAAAATCGAAATTTTTCTGACTGGTTTCGTCGGGAGTGATGGTGGCAAGTTTCAGCGTTTCGGCAGCCTGGAACTTATCAGGCACGGTCCCCGGAGGCAGCGTCGCAACGGCTTCGGATCCAGCGCCTTTGCCTTCATTTTTCTCGGGTGAGCTCGAACAGGCAGCCAAAGAAAGAACCAGTCCGGCAGCACCTAGAATCTCTAGTCCTGGAATAGCCATGAGTGCTCCTCAAAATGGGCTCCAAGGCTTCTATCGGAAGGGCTTAGACGAGTTCTTAAATGCGCAATTCAACTGTTTGATAATATTAGCTAAATTAGAGTTTAACGCAGCTTTGCCGAAGGCCTTTTCGAAATTTTTCCAAGGCTTACTCAAGGTCACGATCAGGCCCGATGTTTCGCCGGCTTCGCCTCGTGATGAAGACGCACCAGATTCTGCACCTCGGCATAAGTGATGCGGCCCTGGATATTGACATAAGCGTTGAGACGTTGCCCGCATAATGGGCAGCCGTATTGCTTTTCGTTGACTCTTTCTAGTGTAATGAAGGAACGGCACTTAGAACAGACACGTTGCCTGGCAAGGATCTTATCTCCTGAATAACTGTCTGACATAAGGCTACCCGTCCGTCGACTGAAGTGGAATGAGGCTAGGCCCGAGTGCGTCGATACTCAGCCGCCCTACCCTTGCACTATCGGCCCTGCAGAAGAGAACTTAAGGCTGTAATCCCAAAATTGGCGGGAATAATTAAGCCTTTCAAACAATTGACACAAAGCCTTTTTGCGTGCTCCCCTATTAAAAGGGACAGGAACTCAGGTCCACCGATTTTCTTCCGAAACCTTTCAAAGGACAAGGAGTAGCTGGATGACCAAGCGTTGGTTGATGAGCCTATTACTGGGCTGTCTTTTATTAAGTTTGCAGGCCAAGGCCCAAACTTTTGAAGACGGCTATCAGTCTTATGTGCGAAATCAATTTCCGGTAGCGGAACTTCAGTTTAAAAATGCTTTGCGAAAAGCCAACGCGGATGAAGACAAGGCTGTCCTTCTCAAATTCATCGGTATCTGTCAGTACATGCGGGGCGATAAGAAAAATGCTCAGGCCACCTTTGGCCAGGCCCTCTACGCCGACCGCAGCATAGCTATCGAATCCGAAGACGTGCTTGACCCAAGCGTCATCACCTACTTCATGGGTATAAAAGCCAAGCTAGCACCTGAGCTTAAGAAAAAGCAAAAGCAGGCACCCCCTACAGTCGCCAAATCCACGGTCCCCGTGCCGGTCAATAAACCTAAGCCCAAACCCTTAAAAACGCGGCCGACCAAATCCAAAAGCAGCGACAGCATTATGGGCCTCAGCGATGGCAGCCTGACAACCGAGGAGCGTTCGAAAAAGATCTCCTATATGCAGTTCCTGCCTTTTGGGTTTCCGCAGTTTCATAATGAATCCTATTGGATCGGAGCGGCGTTCGCCGCCGGCCAGATCTTCTCGATTTATTCGATCCTTGACGCTGATAAAGCCATTAAAGGCCGGCAAGGCCTCAATGATATCGTCGCCAATAAAGAGGGCTTGAGCGAAGATCAAAGGCAAGCCTTCTATCTTGAAAATAATAATTTTATCAAAAAAGTCCAATCGCAAAAAACCCTGGCTCTTGCCGCCTTCGGATCCTTATGGGCAGCAAGCGTAGTCGAATCGATCTGGTTTCATAAGGGCCCCCTTAATAGAAATGCGGATAGGGATGGATCCACAAGTCGCAATCAAAACCTCACGCCGATCATCCAGACAGGCCGTTCGGGTAGGACCTTTGGACTGTCGTGGCAGGCAAAAATTCAATAGTTTTCAGGCCCTGCAATCATCCCTCGGCTAAGTTCTAAGGTTCCTCCCGTTAGCACCGATAAAAAAACTGTAAGAATTTACGTTCTACCAATGATAGAGAAAAGCATGAAGACCAAGGCAAAAATTCTAGGCTTCTTTTTGATCTTGACGGGATCTTTGCCCTTCTCAAAGGTCACAGCTCAAAATGCCAAACTCGGGCAAAGCTACGAGCCTATAATCAATCATGAACTGTCCATAAATATCCCTTACCTGCTTGGTCTCTCAGGCCTGGAAAAAGATTCGCGTAAACTTGCCACCCAGGAAGAAGCCAATCAACTGTTTGGCGTTTCCCAGCAAGCCGCGAAAAATCAAAACGACCAGGATTCCAAACTCGCTTCGAACAACTCGCTCTACAAGGATCAATTGGCTTTGCTCCAATTCTATATGAGCCATACCCAGTTGAAAGAGAATAAGGACCGCATCAAGACCGTTGCGGAACAGCTTGAAAAATCAGCGGCTTCTTATGCCGAGACCAGCAAAAATCCGGGCCTTTCAGCCCAGGCCCAATTCTATTCAAAGCTCGGCAAGTTTATTCGCACCGATGGAACCGACGGAATTTCTGACCTTATTCCGCTTAAAGACAGACTCAAAGACAACAAGGACATGTTGAATTCGATCGACCTCTTTGTTGGCTATTCCTTAGCCATGTCGGCCGGCACGGCGACACAGGGTTTACAGACCATGAATAAGGTTATCAATGAAGTCTCCATCTATGGACGTCTGGCGATCAAACTTTCCGAGGCCCTGTCTGATTATGGCCTTGATTCCGAAGGCGCGCCTCTTTCCGCAGTGAAACCTTCTGCCGAAAGCAAGCTCATCTATTGCGTTCAATTAGCCCGCGGCATGCCGCTCGGTCTTCAGCATCTCATTATGAATAGCGCGGCCTTCATCTGGACCATGGCCAATCAAACCCCGAATACGCGCGTTCCCACCTTCCTTAGCGATGGCTTTCCGGGGGTGACCCCAGTTGACTTTCTTCGCGAGCGCGATGCCCTGATCGAACTTTCCGCAAAAAATTATAAGCAGGCTTCGACCCTTTATAAAAAGATTGCCGAAGCCTATCCCAAGGGCGATCAGCTGTCGGCCATCGACAGCCGCATCTGGGAACTCGATATCCTTGTCTATCAAAAGACTTTGCTGATCGCTGAGCTCGAAGCCAGCTACTCGGCGCTACGCACCAAGTACGCAAGCCAGGGCAAAAAAGGATTTTACGCGGCCCTTGCCGATTCCTATCGAAAGATCCTGGACGGCGCTCTCGACCTCGCACTCAATCCCAAAGGCACCAAGCCCCAGCAGGCGATGGCGATCCAATATACTGTCAAATATCTCAAGTCCGAGCCAGACCGGACGATCGCTTACCCCATCAAAAGCAAGTTAGCCCTCCTTTACCGCACTCTGAAGATGTATAACGAAGCTGTCGAAACTTATCTCGACATTGCCAAAGAACAGCCATTGAAAAATTATCTCCTTGCCGTCGAAGCGCAGAATCAGCTCGCCCAATGGCCTGCCGAGCCGGATTTCAATAGCAAATCCAAGGATAAGGTGCCGGAACGCACGAAACTTCTTTCCATCTATGAAACGATCAATACCATCAAAAAAGGCGACGACTGGTTGACGCTCGCCCACATGGGTTTACTCCAGCGCGCAATGGGCCAGGCAAAAAACGCCGAAAGCATCTGGCTCAAAGGTCTTCGAAGCAATCTAGGCAGCAAATACGCCCTCGAAGTTTGCGGACTTTTACTCAATGAATTCTTCGAAGCAAAACGTTGGGACGATGTCATCGATCTCAGTCACCTCGTCGCCAGTAAAAAGGTCAATCCTACTGTCAAGGGCGTAGCACTCAACTATAAACCGCTGCTGGCAGATGCTCTGTTTAAGGGCGGTACCGGCGAACTGGGCAAGAATAATTTTCAGAAGACCGTCAAATACCTCGAAGAGTTCAACCTCATCTTCCCAAATGAACCACGGGTGGCTTCCGCCGGTCATTCGCTGGCCTTTGCCTACAAAGGCCTAAATAAGCTGACCATGGCCCTGAACATTTGTAAAACCGTGACCGAAAAATTCCCGAAGTATCCTCTGCGCGCTAAACTTATACTGACCGCTGGCGACTGGGCTGCGGCAGACCGCAACACTTGGGAATACGGCTTTTACTTTTACACGAAATATCTGACCGACTACAAAAACGAAGCCAATGTTCCGACGATACGGGTCACTCTTGCCGAACTCTATTTTAAACGCAAACTCTATGGCTGGGCCTCGCGCGTCTACCGTGAGCAAAGCCTTTCTCCTAAAGTCCCAAAAGACCTGCAGCTTAAGGCCGCTGTAAAAGTGATGGAGATCGAGGATCAGTTTGGCGAAGCCAAGGAAGCCAACCAGTCGGCACAACGGGTCATCGAGCTGACCGGGCCCACCGATCCAGCCCGCTATCATGCCTTTGCCTTTATGGGTCGATTTACCGCCAATAGCAAGGACCTAAAGGCCATGAACGACCTGGAGCCTAAGCTTCTTGCCAACGTCAAAAACTCTAAAGAAATACTCGAATCGATTGGCGCCATACGCTATCGCCGAGCTGAAATTCTGTTCAAGTCAATCGCTAACAACGAGAACAATCTGCAGCTGCGCGATCCGGAAGGAACTGTAAAAAAATATTTCAGTCGTTTTGAAGATGAGCGGAAAAATTACCTCAACGTTTGCCAAGTTGGTATCACTACCTACTGCGCCCCGGCTATGCTCAAGCTGACAAGCATTGCGAAGCAGGCTCAGGAAGCCATCGACAAGATTCAAATTGCTGACACCCTTGGCCCGAGCCGTGTTAACAGCTTCAAGGTCTTCAAACAGCTCCAGGTATCCAAGATTCAGCAGTCCAAGAAAGATTATGGCGATCAGGCCATGCGCTTGGCTAAGCAGGGCACGACGACTCCGAGCTGGAAGGAAGAAGTTATGAAATCGCTCGAATATGAAGAGGTTCCGGCCCACTGAAGCGCGGCTATGGGCCTACATACCGTTATTGTAAGCCTGTCGCCACTACCAGTATGATGAAAGAGAACATTCATCAGAGCAAGGACTTGCCGCCATGGAAACCAGCCGAACGAACCTTCTTCGCTCCTTTGTCTTTTCTCACAGTATCAACACCACCGAAGTCGCTGCCGCTTATCAAGCCGATCAATCCTCGATCGACCCGCGGGCCACCCTGATCAATAAGATTGGTGAAGATGGTTATGTCTTTATTTTCAACCATGGCTCGGTGGTCTTTTGGAATGTGTCCGAGGAGGAACAAAGCCAGCAACTCAAAAAATTGCTTGATCTCTCCAGCATCCCTGGCCTGAAACCCCGATTTAGTGAGACCTTTGCCGTGCTTGAGCGTCCGGGTCCGGCGATTGTCGAGTTTAATCGCCTCCTTATCGACCGTCTTAGCAATGACAGGATGGAGGTCATAGCTTCAACATTGGCCCAAAGCACGTCTATGGAATACTATGAGTCGCTGGTCGAGGAATCGTGGTCACAGGTCGATACCCTTTTAAAGCGTCTTCGCGAAACGGGCAACCTCGGAGTCATGCCTGCCCCCATCAATCGCCAGATCGCCGCTTCGCTCTCCCTGCGAAGTTCGGTTATTCGTGTCCTTCACCTTCTGGATAAACCCGACCTCATCTGGGAGGATAAGGTAATGGATGACATCTACGGCGATTTACGAGCCATGTTTGACCTTCCTGAGCGCTTCCAGGCACTGGAATACAAACTTCATCTCATTCAGCAAACCCTTGAGGTCATCGTCGACACGGTTCGCGATCGGCGCCTCTATTGGCTCGAAGTCGCGATCGTCCTGCTCATCCTCGCTGAAATCATCATGTCGTTTTTTAGATAAGAATGAAATTCAGAACCTGTCCGCGGGAAGGGTTCGGTGGCCACCGACTCAGGTAAAGTTGCCGAAAAAAAGAAGACGCCGGTAAATACCAGCGCCTTCTTCTGTCAGGCAGCTGAATGTTTAAGTCCACAGTCACGGCTGGGGTCAAGTCCTGTCAGGGGAAGCACCCAAAATTTCTATGCTTTAAGAAATCCCCAGGCCTATCATCCCCAAGAACCTGAGGAGTTCCAGCTGGCTATCCGTTACTTAGTTTTTTGGTGGTCCTGGCTTTTTTTGCCTTGATCGGGAGCAGCCGTGTGGGCCTTGAACTCATCGGCGCTTAATGAGCCGTTGGCGTCCTTGTCGAGAGTCGCGAATTGAGCCGAAAGTTCGGCATCGCCTGCCGCTTCCGCGGTCGTAATGTTGCCATCGGAGTCTTTGTCAAGAGTTTTGAAAGTGCTTTCAGCTTTAGTGCCAGCAAAAGAAACGCCAGAAACGAGTAAGGTAACAAGCATAAACGTTTTCATAAAACCTCCGAAAATAAACCCCTCACGCAGCCCCGCTGCGTGAGGAAAAGAGCGTAGTTACCACAGCAGAAAAATGAATAGTAACTTTCTTTCCGCAATCAAGAATTTTCCCGCGGCCTACTCGGCAATCTGCTTTTGTGACTTGAACATCCCGGCGTTCAATTTATGTCTGGCCATCAGTTTATAGAAATCGGTGCGATTGCGTTTCGCCGTGCGTGCCGCCTTGCTTACGTTGCCATGGGTCATCTTCAGGGCCTCGACCAGATAATCCTTTTCAAACTGATTTTTAGCCTCGGCCAGCGAGGGGATTTCACTCTCGACTTGACCAATACTCCATCTGGCATGAGAGGCCGAGATGATAGGACTTGGCGAAAGAATGATCATCTTCTCGACGGCATTGTAAAGCTGACGAATGTTTCCCGGCCAGTCGGCAGCCGTCAGTTCTTCAAGTGCTCCGCCCGCGAAGGCCCGAACCGTTGGTTTTTGCCGTGAGGCAATACGCATCAAAAAGAGTTCGGCAAGCAATGAGATATCCTCGCGACGTTCGCGGAGTGAAGGCAGTCGAAAGTTAATGACGTTCAGGCGATAATAGAGATCTTCGCGAAAAAGCTTTTGCGCAATGGCTTCCGGCATATCGTGATGAGTGGCAGAGATGATACGGGCGTCGATGGGGATCGAAACCGTACTGCCGACGGGCCTTACCTTTTTTTCTTCGAGAACTCTAAGGAGCTTGACCTGCAAAGCGAGCGGCATGTCGCCTATCTCATCGAGGAAAAGAGTCCCGCCTTCAGCCGCCTGAAAGAGTCCCAGATGATCTTTGCTGGCGCCTGTAAAGGATCCCCGGACATGACCAAAGAGCTCAGACTCCAAGAGCTCTGCCGGAATTGCGCCGCAATTAATGGGCACGAAGGGCCCCGCATGGCGATTGCTGGCTTTATGAATAGCCCGTGCAAAGAGTTCCTTTCCCGTTCCACTTTCGCCCGTGACGAGCACACTCGCGTCGGAAGGGGCGACGACCCGCAATTGTTCGAGAAGGTCGATCATCTTGGGATTGCGCGTGACCATCGCAAAATCATCGCTCTCATCAAAGGGCTCCAGGAGGCGACCTTTTTGCTCGAGAGCCTGATGGATGATGGCAAGCAGCTGCTGCTTATCGATAGGTTTCGGCAGAAAGGAAAAGACCCCCTGCTGAGTCGCCGCAACGGCATCGGAGATGCTGCCATGGGCGGTGATGAGGATCACCGGTAGAAAAGGCAGCAAGCGATTGACACGTCCATAGAGTTCCAGACCATCCATGGTATCCATGCGCAGATCACTGATCAACACATCGGGTTTAAACACTTCAATCTTGGCCAGGCACTCCTGACCGCTATTGACCGCGACCACCTGAAAGCCTTCCGCCGTCAGTCGCATGGAAAGGAGGGTAAGGAAACCCTGGTCGTCATCAACCAGGAGAATTTTTGCTGATTCTTGCATGTGGTTCTCTCTCTCGGTCGACTTGAGTGCCCGCAGATATCCCCAGATACCATGTTAGACAAGGAAAAAAAATTCATTATGAATCCAACATACAAGCTCCATGCCAAGCCTTAATAAACGACATAATTAAAGCCCATGAGCCCTCATATCGCGTTGGCTGATGTCCTTTTCTATTTCTGATAAACCTTTGATCTTGCGCTCTAATTCCTGCTTTTGTCGTCTCTCGGCCAGCAGGTCATGATCCAGCTGCACCAGGTCATTTAAAACATCACTATAGAGACGAATACTCATTCGGCAGCCTTCATCGATGAATTTTTTGTTGCTTAATGGCGACAGAATTTCAAAAGCCCGGGCATAGTTGTGGTTTTTGGCCTGATAGATTCCAGCGGCCAGCGGTCCCTTATATTCTTCAGGGCCACCCTTATCAGAAGGATTTTTTTGCAGACGATCGTTGTCAATTTTGAGTTCTTTAAGGCTCTTCGCGCTTATTTCAGCAAGATAAGTCAGGCAGGAGGAAAGCATCGGTCCCTTGGAAAGTGGCTCGGCCAACAAAAGGGCAGGCTGCACACTTGGATCATGATGACACGCTATGGTAATCATGCTTAGCATCGTAATAAAAGTGATTCTCATCAGCTTATCTCCTGTCGCTCTCTGAAGACAGAAAGCAACAACAATTGGGCTTTAATGCCACTTAACCTTAGCTTAGCTCTGTCTCCCAAAAGAGACAGACGAGTTTTCTGCTTTCTCTATTTGGGAGCGCCGGGATTCCTGCGGCAAATAAATTTCAAACCAGGCTCCGCTCTTGGTTTCGACTATGCTTAATAAGCCCTTGTGCGATTCAATGCATTCGCGTGCCACCGACAATCCAAGTCCTGTGCCTTTAATTGGCCCGGTCCGCAACGCTTTTCCCTGAAAGAAAGGTAAAAATACTTTGCTGCGTTCCTCAAGCGGGATACCCGGCCCTTCATCACCCACGAGCAGAGTGAAACCTCGATCCAAGCTCTGCCACTGTATTGTGATCTTGCCTTCTTCCGGCGAAAAATGGACGGCGTTGGAAATCAAATTGTCAAGAGCTGCGGCCAACACGGATCGGTCGACGTCGATTTCGACAGCGTGACCGAGGGTCTCGAAAGAAAGCTGTTTGCGCTGAGCCGTCAAAAGATAGGGGCGAATGACCGAATCGATTAATTCCTTGAGGGCAACGGATTCGCGCTTGAGACTGCGATTGCTTTTCATCAGATTGAAATCGAGCAGGTTATTAATCAGGCTTTGAAAATGCTGAAGGCCAGTCTGTAAAATATTCAAAACGTTGCGTTGAGAATCATTTAACGGACCAGGAATTTCGTCGGCGAGCAGTTCGATTCCTTCTTTGATGGTCGCCAGGGGAGTTTTTAACTCGTGCGAGATATGACGCAGGAACCGTTCCTGCGACTCCTCGGAACTGTGCAGCCGCGTGCGGAGCCAGACCAGCCTAGTGGCAATCAATTGCAAATCACGCGGACCTTTTATCTTGCCGCCTTCGCGGTAGATTCCCGTGCCTATCTCCCGAATGGTCTTATCGATGCCACGGATCGGTCTGGTAATTAAAATGGAGAACAGGCCTACAAGCAACAGCGTACTGGGGATCAAGGTAAAACAAAGGATTATCAGGGTTCGTTCCGTCGACAGGGCCCGTGATTTCGCAGCTTCCACATGGGCTCGGAGTTCCCGATCAATCTCTTGGCGAAGATGACCAAGACCGTTATTTAAGGCGTCGATGAGCGCAAGGGTTGAGGCATCGGTGGGCGGCAGGTCTTTAGCAAGATTAAGGCGCTCGCTCAGCTCCCCTTTTAATGTCTGCATGGTTCCTACGGCCGCTGCGGTCGGGTTTGATCGACCTAAAAAGGGCTTAAAATCCTGATCCATGTCCGCCAAATGTCGATTGAGCAGCTGCAGATGGGAATCGTCGCCAAGCAATAGATACTGGCGGGCGAGACGTTCGGTATCAATGAGATCGCTGGCAAGCTTTTGGAGGTATTCTGCGCTTTCGCTGACGCTCACAATATGATCGCGATGTTCTTCGCTCATGCGGCTCATCATTTTGCCGCCATAGACAAGCGCCGCAAGGACGGGCAGCAATACGACAAGAAATCCCACGAGAACCAATTGTAAAATAGATCGAGCTTGCAACATGAGAGATTCTTACCCTGAAATCAATTCGGTCGAATCAATCTAACTCTCACGGCGCCGGCGTTCTAGACTTAAAACGGAGATCAGTAAAACGAGAGCGACGAGAAGTCCCAGAATTGCCGCACAAGCTATGAAAAGTTCATTATTATCATAAGTTTCCAAGACCGACTGCGACCAGATCGGCGCCATAAACTGCCCGACATAATTTGCGGTCAGGAGGACTCCCAGTATCTTTCCTTTCTGGCCTGGGGGAGTAAGAGTGCCAATCAGGGCAGAAATACTGGGGATAACGAGACCTACCCCCGCCCCAATACCAACCATGGATAAGACCAGGTCACGCCACCTATCGGCATGGCCCAGCCAATTAAAACTAAAACTTAAAGCGGAAAGGCCTAGACATAAAGTTAGCGCAGTCGACAGGCGCCGGCGCCACCCGGCAAGGATCAAAGAGGCCAAACAGCTTGAAGCTGTAAGGGTACTGATTAAAAAAGCGGTTCGCTTCGGACTAAAGTGCAGCGAGTGAAAAAATAAGGGCCCCTGAACCGGCAGGAGTGCAAAAAAACTCATGACCGCCCCTGACAGGAGCACGAGCAGGAGAAGAAGGCCCAGCATTCTTGGACTTCTGTCGCCAAAAGCTAGCTGCTTGATATCGGCTTTTTCCATACGCATCGCCGGCTCAAGAATGACAAGAAAAACCAGAGGAAAGGCAACCGCGTAGAGAAGAAAGGGCAAACGCCACGATATTTCGGCGAGAAAGCCCCCACATACTTGAAAGATGATGCCCCAAAGCCCCATCATACCAGCCTGAAGGCCCAGCATCCGGCGCAGCGAAAGCCCTTCATAATGTTCGGCAAGAGAGGTGCTGGTCGTCGTCATAATGCCCGCGACACCCAAGCCAAAGAAAAAGCGGGTTACAATTAAAGCATAAATATCGACGGCCCAATAGCCTTGAACGCCGAACAAGCCAAAAATTAAAAGGGAGACGATGAGAATAGGAAAGCGGCCCCACCTGTCGACCATCACGCCCAGTATTCCGGCCGAGGTGGCAATCGCCAAAGCCGGGGTCATGAGCACAAGTTTGGACAGGAGTTGAATCTCTGGCTCGCCGGCAAATTCCAACTGGAGAGCAGGCAGGCCCGGCGATAGCAAAGCGGCCATCATCACAGGTAGCGAGGCGCAAAGTAAAGTGATGGCGAGGGACCGCTTGTGCATGAAGACTCTCGTCCTTGTGTCCTGAATCAGATACTTGAGTTTAGCATGAATGAAATGCCCGGAGGCTCAAGAAATTCAGGACGGCAGCGGGCAAGGGCAAAATAATGGAACGGACGATAAAAGTCATTTGCTCGGTGAATTATCACCGAAGACCACGATATCTCCAGCCCGCACGGGCGTATCCAGGAGGTATTCCCGCACCCGAGCCGCCCGCCTGGTTTCCTGACTCGTCACAAAGCCAAGGATAGCTATTTCTTTCAAAGATTGGCCAACGACCCGGGACGAATCGGGATCGATGATGGGGGTCGATCGGTAGACGGATGCCTTGGTCCGTTTTTCGCCCTCGGGAACATCGACAAAGATCCAACTGCCCCCAGTGACCTGAACGATCACGGATTCCATCGCCTCATTTTGAGGAAGAAAATGCCCGATTATTTCGCCGAAAGCGTCTTCAGTAATTCTTTTATCGCGAAAGCCGAGCCGATAATGTTTGAGGGCTTCGGTGATATCCCCCATCTGCTCATAATAAACACCAAGATTGTGATGGGCTAACACATTTTTACTATCATTAGAAAGGACCTCTATCCATTCCGCTGCAGCCGCAGGCCAATCACCGTCAACTGCAAAGGCTATCCCCGCATCGATCGAGCGGGCATTGGTGGAGGTGGTTCCCATGCTATAGAGATGGCGGACGACGGGTTCAGAGGAGGGACAGCTGTAAAAAGAGATGTCATGGAGCATGCTGGTCCGCATCCTATCCTCGAACTGAGCCTTGTTAAAAGCCGGATCCTTGGAGAAGAGGCTGAGCGCGCTAATATTTTTGCCCACGCGGTCATAGGCCATTTTCCCAAGTGACTTTCGATAAAAGCCCATGCGATAGACTTGCTGATAACGGCTGGTCTTGACAATCGGCGAGCGACGCCGTTTGATAACCGAGGGCGCGATTTCCATGCTATCAGCAAAGCCCATGGTGCCGATGCGGGGCACCCCATAGGATGGAAACCAATCGTAGGAGGATTGATCGAAGAGGAGAAAGGATTGGGCCTTTTCGCTCTCCTCGGAGGTTTCCACGTGCTCCATTCGAATGCGCAGCAGACCGCCGCTCCCCTTGCCATACTTTGTCAGATGGGCATCAAAGGCTTCGGCCACTGCAGTCTTGCCGATAACGAGCGGTTTTTCAACGATTTTGATATCACTGTATAGCGGGCATTTGCGCAGATCGTCAATAATCTCATTACGAAGATTTTCATCAAATTCACCATCGAGAACGACCGCAAGCTTGCCGACATCGGCAAAATGAGGGATGAGGATCTGGTCAAATTCCACTGCGGTTTCGTTCGAGGCACAAGAGCTCAATAGGCCCATCAAGATAAGAAAACCAGGAATTTTTCTCTGCATGGCCCCGCTCCGTCCTGTATTAACCGGGTCGTCTGCAAGCAAAGGACCGTTAGCTCCAGTTTAGCAGACTCCTGCCCTCAAAACGCGATAAATTTAATGGGATAAGCCATGCGATCAAACGGAAAGGGGTTCGTCCAAAGGTCTGATGCCACGTACCAGAGCCATGGGGAGGCGGGTCTTGCTCCCGTAATGCTTCGGCCCTCCCTTCCGCTCCCACTCCTGCTGAAGAGCGACTCGTTCCCCCTTGGGTTTCTGCATTATCGTTTGGCAGGTCTTTGAACAGCAGGCATCGAATTCACTTCGGCAGCTGGGACATTGCAAAAAGAGGCGATTGCAACCTTCGAATCGACAATTGCTATGCTGATCCCAGGGTGCTTCGCATTGATGGCAGCTCGCCAGCACATCGTCTGTGATCGCCTCACTCAAACGTTTATCAAAAACGAAATTTTTGCCCTTATAGAGGGTTGGCAGTCCCTCTTCCTGCACCTGACGGGCATAATCAATAATGCCGCCGTGCAGTTGATTGACGTCTTTGAAGCCATGGAACTTAAACCAGGCGCTGGCTTTTTCACAGCGGATGCCGCCCGTGCAGTAGAGAAGGAGTTTTTTGTCCTCCTGGCCTCTTAAATTGTCGAGCATTTCGGGCAAGGCTTCTCGAAAGGTGTTGGCCACAGGCAAGAGGGCCTTATCAAAACGTCCGACTTCACACTCATAGTGATTGCGCAGATCAACGACGACAGCATCTTCTCCACACAGCGCTTCATTGAATTCACGGGCGGTCAGATGCTGCCCCACCTGGGTGACATCGAAGCTCGCATCCGTCAGGCCGTCAGCGACCAGCTTTTGCCTTATCTTGATTTTGAGTTTGGTGAAGGCTTCCTTGTTTTCTTCGACAGCAATCTTAAAAGGAATCTCTGGAAAAACTTGCCAGACAGCTGCTTGAAAGACCTGAAGATTCACGGTTGGAACGCTGACTTGGGCATTGATGCCTTCTTCAGCAATATAGGTCCGACCCAAAACGCCAAACGCTGACCATTCAGCGCGCAGGGTCTCCATCAGCAGATTTAAATCTTTAAGATGAACATAGCGATAAAAAGAAAGAGTCGTGACCGGTCGACTGGGGGCTTGATCGCCCCGTGGCGATGCCAGGGATTCGAATTGAAATTGCGTCATTTGGATGTTACCTATCGAGGGGTCTGTTCCGCTAAACGGGGCGTCCACCCGTCACCTAAACCCACGGGGAAGTCGGTTCCGCAGCGGATAATAGCGATATTGCCAGGCTTTGCAAGGATGTTTGCAGACTTGACAATGCTGTCCAAGCTTTAGCCAGCGACAGCTGGACCCCTCAGTCAAAATGAATTATAATCAATATATAAAGCCTCTTAGCTGCAGAGCGTGCCACCCTTTGTCAGGCACTTTTATTGCATAATTCAGCGCATAGGAGATCTCTATGCAAGCATTTACTCGTGTCGCCTGGCTACTTGTCATCTGGCCTCCTCTTAGCGGTTGCCATCCTCTCCAGCAGGGAAGCTACCTTCATAACATATATTCCCTTGATGATGCCAACCCATCCCGCCGTCATGAGGCCTCAGCATTTGAGGTGACGTGGACTATTCGTGCGCGCGGATGTTCCGGTGTTCTTCTCAGCCCGACCCTCGTCCTGACTGCCAACCATTGCAAAGTCGAAGCGGGTGCCTGGATGCAGAGCGGTTGGTCCGTACTGGTCGACGGTGGAGCCGATATGACAGTCGAGGCCGTTTTGGAACATGACCCTGATCTTGATTATTCCATTTCCAAGGTCAGGTGGACCACACCGATGCCTTCGTCGCAGACCTTTCCACCCTATCTGGCTGTATCGCCTGATGACGTATTTGCTTCGCAGGTAAAAGATCAAGGGGATACCCTCTTTACCGTTGGTTTTCCCGACGACAAGTCGAAGGAGTGGAAAGTCACCTACGCGGAAGGCCAGACCAAACGTATCGATAGTTCCAAGATGTTTTTCAATATCGGCGTAATCAATGGTAATTCCGGGGGCGGCGTTCTACGCAAAGACAACAAAATGCTAGTCTCAATTGCAATCGGCGGAACCGCCGCTTACAGGCAGGCCGGTTGGGACCAAAATGCCGCCGATGATAGCGCCAACTGGAACTTCGGCACCCCGACCTGGGCCATCCTTGCGAAATCCAAGGTCCTGCGGGATCAGTTTCCGAATGGCAAAAATGCTTACTTTGCCGACACCTACTTTCCGAAGACAGCGGTGTATCTTGCAATGGAGACCAAGGAAAACGGCACGAGTTTAAAGGTCGCCACGACTCACGAAAGTGAAAAGATATTTCTTTGCCCTCACGACACGTATCCCTGCAGCGAGAAAACCACCGGCGTGGAAGCTTTGCAATTGGAGATGGCCGCCAGCGGTCGCCGCTTTTACTCACGCAGTAAAGCCTTATCCAGGGACCAGCTCGCACTCTTGAGCCTGGTCGCCTACGATAAAGAAGGTAAACTGGTGGGAATGAGACGAATCTCGGTGGAGGAGGCCAAATGAAAAAGACACTGATCCTTATGGCTCTTGTCGCCTCTATGCCCCTTGCCTGCAAAAGCAAGAAGGGAGAAATGAAGGAAAAAAAATCGACTGATACCGACACGCCTTTACTGAGAACCGACTCCTGGCTTGGCAATGCGGACAAGATCGATCCACAGATCGGTAAGGTCAAAAACATAGAATTAATTCAATGACTTAATGATATCCAAGCGATCTGGCTGCTCAGGGCCGCCGGGGCAAAGTGAAAACGATTTCATGCCAGGCCCCGCTCGCCCGCAATTCAAGCTGCCCCCCGCAATCTTTTCTTAATTCCTCTATCAAAGACTCCCGGATCTCATCGACCATGATCGTTAAATTTCTCTTGGATGAATCGACCCTGAAGGGTAGGGCTTTATCCGCAGTCTTTGGCCAGCTGAGACGCCATTTAAAAGGGGCATCGGCCTCGCGTCCGCATTGGGCCTCGATATGAAGGTTCATTTCGTCATTGGCGGCATATCGATCGAAATTTCGATGGGCTAAAGTCACAATGATCAGAAGCAGCGAGGGTATCCGACCCTGCATAAGCTCGTCAGGACTATCGGTATGAACGCTGATTCCCCAGCCATTTTCGAGCGCCTTACCTTCTAACAGCACCCGCAAATGTCCGAGCAGGACGCTGAGAGAGGAACTGGCCAGATTATCCTGCCTATGGGACCTATAGATCCAATCAAAACTTCGGGAAATTTGTATCAATTCCTCCACCGATTGAAAGAGTTTTCCCACCCGGCTCACTTCCTGGCTGGCAAAGCCCTCCTGGCCGTAGATCTCACGCAGCTGCTGCAGGTCCTTACCGAACTTCCTTAAGGGGTCGGCGATCTGAAAGCTCAGGCTGTCAGCCAGGGTTGAAATTTCATGGAGTCGCGAGCTGCGGACCAACCAGGCTTTCTCCTGGCTCAGCAGCGACTCCGCTTTCTTCTTGTATACCTCGTGCAGGACCATACAGATATAGCTGCTGAGGCCGAGTAAAACGATGACAAACTGCATTCGGGCCACGTATTCGGAAAAAGGCCAGTGAAAGGGCAGAGCCATTCCAAAGGAATAGGTCCTTGCAAAAAAGACCAGGGTTGTAAGGACTACAAAGAATGCGTGAAACATGACCCAGCGATTGGTCGCGAAGAACGATACATACATAATAAAAACGAGGAAGAAATAAACGCCAGGTGCAAAGGAACTCTGGCTGTGGAAACTCAGCATGATCGATAGCATTGTCGTCAAAAAGATGAGGTAAATTCCCGTCACCCTTTCTACCTTCACCGCCTTTTTAAGGGATACTAAAGCGACGATAGTACCGGCCAGCAATACCAGTGTTTCGAGCAGGATCTCAGAAGCGACTTTGGTGAAGAAATAGGAAATCAGGTTCACCGAGAGGACCAGGGTAACCAGAAGCAGGCTGGCAACGGCCAGGTAGTTTCGATTAAGATTACGACCACGAGTGGATTCGGGCAGCAGCCATTCTAAAAAATCCTTGGCGCTTTGCAATTTTTTATCTACGCTTTGCTTCATGATAGATTCTCTTCACCTAGGGGCAGCTCAAACCAAAAATGCGTTTCCGAAAGTTCGCGGGCAAAGCCGATGCGCCCGCCATGCTCCTCGACGATTCCACGAGAGATGCTAAGCGCCATACCTAGGGATTCACCCGAGGCAGTCGTAATAAAAGGTTGGAACATGCGCTCGGCGACCATGGGCTCCATTCCGGGCCCATTATCGATGATGGCGATGCGGATCGATACATCATTAACCGTACATTGGACCCGGATCTCAGGATGAGCGGAATGATCCTGCAAAGCTTCGCAGGCATTGTCAAGGAGCGATGACAGGACAAAGATGGTTTGCTGCGGCCGGCACATGAGGATGATCTTCGCGTGAGGGTTCTCCATCGTCACTGTCACACCCTTGCTGCGAGCCTTTTCCTTGATATGTTTTTCCGCGGCCTGCAGCAGCTTTTGCAGCGTAATTTCGCGAACCGGTTCGTTGGCGTCACCACCGGCAAAAGTCTTGAGCGCATTTGCCACGCCCTCTATCCTGACTAGGGCATCGCTCATGCATTCCCATAGATGCTGACGGAGCCCCGGTTCAAAGGTGGATTTTGAAAGTTCATATTGATAGCGCAACATGCTGCCGTGGATAATGGCAAGGGGGTTATTCAATTCATGGGCCAGGCTGCCCACGACATCCGCCAGAGCTGCCTTTCTACTGGTTTTAGCGCTTAGTATATGCCTTTCCTGTAGTTCCTTTTGACCCTTAAGTCGCAGCGCTGCAAAGGTAAAAAGGGCACCAGCCCCAAATAATTCGACAAGAATAAAATGCAACTGCCAGGTGAGGAGAAAGCTGTCAGGTCGAGAATAAATACTAACCTGCGGACCGAATCCTTTGGTCGCATTGACGACGATCAAAGCCTCGACTATGGCAATGGCTGTGAATGAGCCGCCCCACCTGAGACCCGAAAAGAAGCAGCAAAAGGCTATGCTCAAAGGCAGCCAGGAATAAAAGTAGTTAAAGATGGATTGAGAATAGATGGCGAAACTTGCTTCAATGCTCAGGAGACTGAGCAGAAAAAGCCAGGCAATACCCTTTAACTCCTTCATCCGTCGAATGGCAAACAGGGTGGCTATACAAACGGCCACACTCAACAGGCATAAAAAAACCGGGACCGAAGCGTTCGGATAGAATCCCAGCCGAAGCAAATTAAGGAAGGCTATGACAAGACTCACGAGAATAGCGCTACGGGCCCGATAGAGACGCGAGGGGTCCGCATCTTTTTCGCGCAGAGCGGGTGCCGTGCAGCGATCCAGTAATTGAGTGTAGTCCAATCTCTTAAGCATGGTATCTCGAGTCTATCCTTAGAGGGATGAGGCATCGATAAGCCGGCCCGCGCCGATCCCGCCCCCCAGCTGGTCCCTTTGCTATCGCTGGTGGGGCGTCGTCAATCTTAGCCGGAGATAGGACTCGTCTGCGCCTCACGGTAAGATTTCCTATCTAAGAGAAGTTATCGGTTCGAAAGCCTAAAACTCAAATTCTTATGACTGAATACCAGCGGGGCAGGCCGGTCTAGGATCTGGCGAAAGAATAGGCCTTAATTTAAAGTGTTCACCTCTATAGAAGACAGCGGTAAACACAAACAATCTATTCTTGACGTAAGCCTTTTGTTTCGGGAAGTAAGAATTCAGCAAACTCCTGCGCCTCAAAAACCTTGGAAAATCGCCAAGTGACTTTTTAAAACTTGAATTTTTCGCATTCGATTTTCTAAAACCTGACCAAAAAACCAAACTGACTCTCCTTGGAGACAGTCTTAATCACATGATATTGAAAGCAAATAAAATGGTTAAGGGATTTTTTACTTTGGAGCTAAGGCTTTTACAAAAGCCACCGAATCTTTAAATAAGCTCTTAATGAGGGCCCACAATTAGAGGAGTACACTATGAAGGTCCAATTTATTTCTCGCTTGAGTATCCAAGGCAGTTTGTTGATCTCACTTGTCAGCTGCTCGGACGCAACTCAGTTCACTGAGAAGACCCTACCGGCCGCACTCGATGCCGTAAAAACTACTGAAACTCTTGCCAAGCAAGATCACCCTGAGTTCGAAAGCACGTCCCCAACAGGGGAAACCGTTCCAGCTGATGATACGGCACCTACGGATGCCATCAGCGCTCCCGTTGCCGCCAACGAGCCGGTTGATGCGGCTGGCAATACAGATAGCGGCACCGGAGCTTCGGGAACAGTTGCTGGCAACAGCGGAACAGGACCAGCAAATGATGGTTCAGGAACAGGAGGATCAGGACCTGTTGCTGGCAACGGCGGCACTGGTGCAACCCCTCCTGCTCCAGCTCCAGCACCCGCTCCAATCCCAACTCCAGCACCCGTTCCTACTCCAGCCCTGCCTGGTGAAGTATTCTCTGAATGCTCAGCGAACCCTGACAAAGCCATTATTTCTCAGCTCTATAACCTTCCAGTCAATACATCCAGCCTGCCTGACTTCAGCACGATGCGATCGGTTGGTGATGTTTGCCTCTCAAACCTCAACATCGCGGATCGTGACTTTACCCAAGGCTTTCCCGGTGTTTCAGACACTTTTGAATGGTTTGCCTTGGACATGAATTTCAAAGTCGCCATCACGACAGCGGGATCTTACAAGTTCTACCTGAACTCGGACGACGGCAGTATCCTTTCAATCGATGACGTCGATGTTATTAATAACGATGGTACCCACTCTCAACAGGAAAAAACCGGGACAAAAACTTTGGGTGCGGGTGTCCATAACTTCCATGTTCGCTACTACCAGGGTCCTCGCACCAGAATCGCCCTGGAGCTTTTCTGGAAAAAACCTGGCTCTAACAGCAAAGCCTACATCCCGAACAGCGTGATATCCCGTCCATGATTCTTAGTCCTTATAGTGGAATGCAGAACAACAAGAAATGCTTCAGCCTTTAACCCCCAGAATGAAACGTCAGACTTTCATAGTAAAGCTAGGCGATGCTTCACCTGAAGCCTCGCCTTTCTGATGCGCCTATTCCCCTGTCCCCTGAAAATATTCTGTCAAAATTTTCTTCTTACGATCCGGTCCCACCAGCCACAC
>CAXSGP010000052.1:0-32005 GCA_964236955.1 uncultured Oligoflexus sp.
TGCGTTACTGGGGATGTTCGACGTTGGCGTAGCCAAACGTCAACAGCCCCTAGAAAAATGTCAAAGGTCAACGTAATCCAACACCCTCTCGTCCAGGACCGCCTGACCCAAGTCCGCGATCAGTCTACCGATATCGGCACCTTTCGCATGGCCATGGCTGAACTCGGCTACCTCCTTTTTTATGAGGCATCCCGTTGGCTTCCGGTCGAGACCCACGCCATTAGCACTCCCATGACCACCATGGAAGCGCCCCGGCTTCGCGCGCAGATCGTGATCGTCGCTGTTCTCAGAGCTGGCCTGGGCTTCCTCGATGGAGTATTGGCCCATGTTCCGGTCGCACGCGTGGGGTATCTGGGTCTCAAACGCGATCCGGACACGCTTAAGGCCCTTTCCTACTATAAAAATCTTCCCGTCATCACCGATGCCGACACGGTCTTCGTCCTTGATCCCATGCTTGCAACCGGTCATACAGCGATTGCGGCTTTAAAGGAGCTTGAGTCGGCTGGGGCAAAGTCACTGCATTTGATCAGCCTTCTCGCAAGTCCAGATGGAATGGCAGCAGTTCAGGAAGCCTTTCCAAAACTGCAGATAACGACGGCAGCAATCGATGAGGGGCTCAATGGCAAGGGTTATATCATTCCTGGTCTTGGCGATGCAGGCGACAGGCTTTACGGCACCTTGGACCATTAAATAATTAAACTCTGAAAATCCCGTCCTTTCGCGCGTCGTGATCAGCGCCAGGACGGGCCCGGCAAGTGCTGTCATGGCTTTGGTTTTGACTTGTTGTGATTCGCACGATCTGCATTCACCTTTTTGAAAGATTCTTCGGTTTCGCGTCGATGGCGTTCGAATTCGGCCTCATCAGGATGAAGAGTGGAAACTTTTCTACCCCGTGAAGCCTCTTCAATCTCTTCTTCTAATTGTCCCATTAAGGTTCTCCTTATAATTTACCGTCCACCAAGTCACCCTACAACGATTTAGCGAACATAATTCATCAGATTGCGACTATTGCTCGAATATTATTTCCATATCAATACCTTGGCAATCTTCATCTAAAATATTTCCAGATTAAAAATCGTGTTTTGATCTTCGCAACAAGTTCTGTTGCCAAAAATCAGAGTGAGCCTAATCACGCTCTCCCAGAGATCATGCGAGCCAGGAGAAATCCTGCACCTGCTGCTCCCAATGCAACGGCATAGGGTCGACCTATGAATTCCTTTTCGAACTTGGCCAACAGTTGCACGGCATCGCTGCGAGAGCGTAAGGGAAGACTTTTGGGGCTATCCTCGTCTATAAAATCGTCTAGACTTTCCTTAAAGGCATTCCGTTTTGGTCCCAGGTAAGACGATGTTTGCCAGGTTCCTCCGCTTACGACGTCATCGATCGCACTGCCAAAGCCTTTTTCCCTGACATCGTCATCGAGCCAATGACTTCCGCTCCTTTCGTAACGATCAGGCGTCAGCATGCGGCTGCGCGGGGAAGCACTTAAAGGATTGAGCGTCAGATCATCATTGGCGGCATTCGCCGAGGTTTTGCCGTGTATTTCGAGACTGCTGCGCAGAGCCAGCTCTGCCTCGGCGTGGACTTTACGATTTATATTTCGCTCGATTTTTTTATTGGGATTGTCCTTCCCAGGAAGATATTCATTCATACTGAATTCCTTAGAATCATAAAGGAAGCACCGGACTCGACATCGAGTCTGCAACAATCATCTGCATTTTTATAGCTGAAGCCAATGGCCCGCTATTCGCCTCGCGGGCTAAACGGACTCGTGGACAATGCCTGCAGAGATTTCTTTGGATGTGCGTAAGGATATCAAAATGAGTTTTTAGTAAGCCCCTGGAGATCGGATTATACCAACAATAAGGCACCCCCGCCTACTCCTGCCGCTTGTCCTAAACCGCCTTTCGATTGCCCTCGCAGAACTCAAGACTGATCTTCCTGGCAGGTAGAGAGGGGTGGGAACAACCATCTTGAAGCCATGCCGCCTCCCTTATGGAAGGGTATGCGAAAAGCCCTCAAAAGATAGACTTTCGAGGGCTTGCTTCAAAGCAAATTATGCGCTATTTACTTCAGACCCGAGGCGCTTTGCATGAAGAATTTCAGAAAGTATAAGGTCGAAGCCATTACTTCACTTCGATTTCACTCACCACTCTATCTTTGCCCGCCACGGTCGCGGCAGCTTCTTCAATCTTCAGCTTTTCGCCATTGGAATGAACGGGACCCTTCAGGACAACGCTGCCCTTAACCGTGATAATCTTCACGTTTTTAGCATAGGTCGACATCGATTCATCCTTGACGATGGACTGACGAATCTTGCGAGTGATTTCGACATCACTTTTGTCGTTGCTTTGCTCATCGGCAGAAACGGCATTTTTACCATTATGCACCTTGTTGCGCTCAGTATTGTCTGAATCAGCATTATTACCCACAGCCTGGTCAGTGGTAGCTGCAGGCGTAGTATTTGAGTTAACCGGAACCTTCATGGCCGCAGGCACTTTGTCACCGGCAAATGCACTAAATGGCAAAAGCGCAAGGCACAATAGACCTGTTTTGATCGAGTATGGCATTTTAGTAGACATGATGACTCCTGTGCAGGTTGATTCCCAACTTAATGAGACAAACGTATTTATGCAGGACTTATGCCTAAATCGCGAAAATTAGATGCACATCAATGCTTTCAAGACTTTCCCAGGTGCCCATTGAAATGACAGTAGGAAAAATGATGCAGTCTTGCATGAAAATAGAGTTAGTCCTATATGACCGGCAGGAATAAATCGGCATTAGACCTGGAGATGCCACTGCACTCGTTTCATCATACTGCCGTTCACTTGAATCTCAAGCCAGTGAACACCTGAGTAATGGACGCGTGTCGTGACAGCTTTTAAATGATGCGATTTGGATATCCTGAGGCTTTGGCCGCCAGGGAGCATGACAGTTTTAAGTTTAAACACCCTGGGAGACCGCCTTTGATTTGATTTCATATAGTGAACGACATAATCAATGACCAGCTTTTGGGTTTTATCCGATAAGGACTGCACGGTAAAATCAAACTCCAGCCGATCCCCCATTTGAAAGGCTTTCTGATTGATCTTGAGCCCAACGACTTTAATTTCAGCCTCATGATCAACATCGATCAGCTTCAGGGCCTCCGGGTGACCAGCTTTGATAAGCGAGCGCAACGCACGATGAATGATCCATTCGATCTTCTGCCCGTTGCCCTTAGCGGCTTCCTTTCGCCAATTGCCAAGCACTTTCAACACAAAGTCCGGATGATCTTTGGCGATATCATTCAAATGATTGGCGACGCTTTTTCTCACATAGAGTTCATCGTCGAATTTTAAAAGCTCAAGTATCGGCAGCGTCGGACTCGGATCTTTGACAAAAGCCTGGAGTCGTTCGCCCCAGGGCAGCCGAGGCCGCGATCCTTCGGAAGCCCAGCGCCGGAGGTGAACGTCTTTGGCAGTCGCACAGAGGCCGAGAAATTTAAGAGTTTCTGCCGGATAAAGCCGGAGAAAAGGCCTTACGGCAAATTCCGCTGTAAACAATGGCGTCAGTTCTTTGAGGACATTAAGGGACAAAGGCCTATGATCCAGCCCATAGGTTTGAACATATTCGGTAAAGGGCCATAGAGCAAAGCCCGATATTTTATTGCCGGCGGCGGCAGCCAGTAGTATTTTGACCGCCTCTGCATACTCTTCGGGCAACTGCCGCTTGAGTTCATCACGAATCGTGAGAACGCGCGCTTTCATCTCAAGCCCTTCCAATAAAGGCATCAGGGCCAAAAACTGCTGGGAATCAAATTTAGGGTAAACGGCAGCAATTTCCTTAGCAACGCGAGAGAGCATGGCTTTACCAAATTGGTGCTTAAATAAAGTGGATTCGACCGTGCTGGGCGCTTGTTTCTTTGGCATAATTTCTCCCTCGACAAGGACCTGCAAGCATCGTCAGGTATTGCGCCATCCTAGCTTTTTGCTTGGTAGGCAGCAAGATCACGCAAGAAAAAAGCCTCCCGCGAACGAGAGGCCCTGCCATCAAATGATTTATACCTAGCGGGGGAGCTGCATTGTAGTACAGTGCACTGCTCCACCTGTATAGATCAGATCATCGGAATCAACCCAAGCTAGCTCATAACCAAAACTTTCATAGACATCACGAACTTCGGCCTCGTATTTTTTGAGCAGGACCTGGTCAAAGTAATGGCCCGTCTCGGTCGCGATTCGATCCGATGCAGGGGTCAGATAGCGGGGTACGATAACCTTACTGCTCAAAGTCAATGAATTGGTATAAGAACGGAAGGTATCGTCCAGGCGAAAGATCGGACCTGGGCTTGGAATACGTGTGACAGTAAAACCCATCGCCTTGATTTCCGCTGCCCGTGCATTAAAAAAGGCTTGTATATCAAGGGCTTTAGTACGGTCAGCACTATTGGTGTAGAGGTCGATCACTTCGTCACGAAGTTCGCTGACAATGACGTTATCGTCATTAAGGAACTTGGCCCACATATCGATGTGTCCTGTGCCTTCATAGGGCATTCTAGGAAAGATCTTGACTGTCTTACAGCCGGCAGCTGCTTTGTAGTATTGAGACACGCCCGCCGCATCGAGGACCATGTCGTCGCCACGTTCCGCGACAGCGTTGGCATCTGTCACGCGGGTAGTCATCAAACAAAATCCTTTGGAGTTGTCCATGAAGTTACCGCCTTCATTATAAACGGGAACACTGACGCGTTCGAAATCAAATAGGCGCTCCATGGACTGAGCCGTGAAGTCATCCGCCTGACGATTGGGATAGTAGTTCATATCAAGGAGCCTAAGCGTGCCGTTTCGAGTCAAAGCCCCTTGGGGCGACCAGTCACGGGCCCAGACTGTAAGCTGTCCGGCTTGTTGCTGATGAACGATCTCGACTTTACTGATGTTGTCACCAAGAGCGGCGCGAAGACCAGCAAAAACACCAGCTGTGTTTACCGAGCCAGTGAAAGTTTTAGGAACTACGATCCAAAGCTTGTCAATGTCGGCTGAAGCAATTTCAGCAGCCATTTGGTTCTTCCCAAAACTGCTGATTAAGGGCAGGGATATAATAACACCACGGCTCGGCTCGTATTCAGCAGTGGCTCGTTGCACTCCTGTGTCGGCGGAAAATTGCGCCGCGGAACTGCCTTCGTAGTGGCCATCAAGTTGACTCGCAGATTTTCCATTGTTCGGACTGCAGTTGGCGAGAAGGCTCAGGCTCATTGCAAAAATTGCTGTGTAAATCTTCAGTATCATCGATTAGACCTCGAAGTGATGGACGTATCCTGGATGCAGCGCTTCTAACAAAGGCCTTTAGGATTCACAAGGGACTTGTTGGCTGGCTATCTCAATTTTTATAATAGTATTGAATTATTTTATACATTATCCCTAGTTACTTTTGGTAAAAACTTAACTTTCAGTTGAGGCAGGCTTCATTATTCATAAGCAATAATGCCAAATTTGCATATGCCAATTGCTCAGTAAGGGCCTATCCTGTTGTATTCCTCTCGTACTGTGAGACGCCTTGCTATATCAATCCAAAGGGCTCGCATTCCATCGGGCCCCATACCAAGCCAATGGAACCGTTGAGCAGAGGAGTAAAAAATTTATGGCGTTAGTTGAAAAAAACAGTCATTCGCTCGTGATGGGATATGCGCTGTGGATATTTGGTTTCACAGGTGCTCACCGTTTCTATTATGGCCGGAAGGTAAGCGGAGCCATTTGGTTTTGCACATTTGGGCTTTTGGGGATCGGTTGGTTGATTGATGTCGTCTTAATTCCGGGCATGGATAGCGACGCGGAAATCCGCTATCAGGATGGCCGCTACGATTACAACATTGCCTGGTTGCTCTTAACTTTTTTAGGTGTGTTTGGAATTCATCGTTTCTATCTTGGCCGTTGGCCTTCGGGCTTGATTTATTTCTTTACCCTGGGTCTGTTTGGCATTGGCCTCCTATATGACCTGTTTTCTCTCAATGAAATAATCAGTGAGTGTAATCGGAGCTGAGATCGCGATGTTTACAGGCTTTAATTTTATCTGGGTGGTTTTATGAAATCCTGGTTTCTCAATCTTTTTCTGACTTTTTCGCTTGCAATTCCCTTGATGATTACCCCAGAGGCTCATGCCCAATCAATCAAAGTCCCTCCGCTCACATTTGTCCCTAATCTTAAGCAAATCTATAAAAGCGATGGAAGTCCGCAGATACTGATGCTTATTCACTTTCCCAAGGGACCGGGAAATACTTTCATCGAACTCCATAACCTGACCAAAAGAAACTTAAGCATTTTCCAATTCAGCATTCATTCGGTCGGACAAAGCGGCGATCTGTCCTTTGAGGATCTACCTTCTGGTTGGTCGGGTGTGAAGGAAACGAATATGAGCAATATTCGTGAATTTACCATTATTCAGCCACGGGCAATTGATGATAAAGCCGTGGAATTTTATCCTCGCCTGGTTATTCATTATGAGATCGGTTTGCAGAAGCCGGTCGTCACCGGTGTTAACAGGAAGATTCGGAAGTAGGGAAAAGCGAAAGGATATAGTGTAAGGCTTTCTCCTGACCTTTAGCCTGAAGGTCACATGATCCGTAGCTCTAGCTATAGGGTCGTCGGCTCATCGGTTGCCGGCACCCATCTCACTTGACCTACCGCATAGAGATGCCGAAAGCTATGGGACTGAGGAAGTGAATAAAGTTTCATGACAAAACAATTATGATCACAGCTACGGCAAGGGATAGGCCCAAGCCAAAGCTTAGACCCGCCCTGCCCAATCGGAAAATTCTAGGCTTAATCCTTGAGCAGTCTCCCGCATTCCAATTGCTTAGGCCTTTAAAACCCGAGTCTTCAAAAAATATCCCACATCAAATTCCGCCAAAGATGAAATCTTTTGATCACAAAAATCAAATCTCGAACTTTGCAATGCATAGGCCTCAGGGACTGCAACGACCTTCATGCGAGCCGCTTTAGCGGCTATAGCACCCCAGAACGAGTCTTCAAAGACGAGGATCTTTTGCGGAGCGATCTTGAGCCTTTCAGCTGTCTTCAAATAGGCGGCAGGATGAGGTTTGCCATGAGCCTCACTCTCAGCCGAATTCAAAATCGGAAAATAATCGATGACCGCAATCTGCTTCAATGCCACTTTAATAAGGTGCAAAGGCGACGAGCTGCACACGGCAAGCGGAACCTTCGCATCGGCTAAAGCCCTGACCAGATCCAAGGCACCCGGTTTAGGCTTTCCCTCAAGGCAAACCAATTCTTCAACTCGCTGAAGGATTTCATTTTGGACCTCGAGGAGACTCTTTCCAACCCAGGGAAACCGATCGTACCAATAGAGTACCGAAGCATCGATTCTAAGTCCCGAGGTTTCATGATTCATATGCTGCCTGAGATCAAGACCTAGCCTCTTATAGACCTCAAGCTCCGCTCTTAGCCAAAAAGGCTCTGAATCCACCAGCAAACCATCCATATCGAAAATCACTGCGGCTATCATAGTCCAACCATCCTGATAAAAACGGGAAAACGCCGACCCAAAGCACAAAACCCATCGCCCGAAAAAGGCATGGGTTGCGATAGGAATTTCCTCTCTAGATTAACACGGATCGACGATCGTCACCACGCATAAGCTTCAGGCAAGCCGCCGGGCCAAGACCCGATAGTTATTGGACCAACCAGGCCTTTTAAACAGAGGGGCTAAGATAAGATCAAGGCCGCGACTGAATAAGAGTACTGGTAAAAACACAAGAAACACCAACTCGTGCCAGAATCGACCCAAGGCTTTGGTTTCAGGAATCCACGGAACATCCACCGGCCTTGCCAAGCGATTGACCATAAGGCCGACCGACACCATGATATCCACCGGACGCTGGGCCTCACCCCGATGCCACTTGATCGGCTCAAAATCATGGGCCTTCAACAATCGCTCAAGATTGGCTACCGATAAAAAATGTTGATGCTGAGGCTGAAACCAAGGCAACCAATAGCTTCCGAATATTTTACCAAAACGACAATCCGGATCCGGCAGCTCTATCATCAGGTGTCCACCCGGCGGCAAGACTTTCGCAGCAGCCTGAATCTCCGATGCAGGATCGCGGGTATGTTCGAGATAATGGCTCATACTGATGACGTCATATTCATTTTTCTGGGCCAGATTATCGGCAAGCTCAGGAAACAGGCCGCGATAGGATCGATCCGCCCAACCGCGCCTTTGGGCGGTCTCCACACTGCTGCTCAAATCCAGGACATCAAACCGGACCTCAGGCCAGATATCCCGCGCCGCGCTGCAAAAGTGCCCATGGCCACCGCCGACATCAAGCCATCGCGTAGGGCTGGCCGTACCTATCAGCATATTGGCTCGAGCATGGTAGTGGCCACTGCCGTGGCCAAAGACCCCTTCCACCTTGGCCTCGCCAAGACCATCGTAGAAATCCCGATAATAGAAGGAAAGCCCCTCAAATGAAAGCCGGGGATTTTGAAATTTATGATCGCAGGACTCACAGCGGGCAATGATAAAAGTTCCCGGTTTAAATTGAATAAAGTCACCGGTCACCACCATTTGGCGAAGCCTGGTGGAGCCGCAAAGTGGACAATCCGTTCTCGCTTCATCAAAAAACCGCGCAGTACCCGCCGCGAGAAGATCTCTGTAGACGGGCCGCTCCCGATTCACAGCCGCCAGAGAATTGAATTTTTTGCGATAGACTATCGCCTGTACGGCCGCAGTCAATTCAAAGACCGGCCTGAACAAAGCAAAAGCTAAAAGTTCTGGAACCTTGAGAATAGATCCGGCAAAGATCAGGACGGGCTGAAGGCAATAGACGAATAGTGCCAGAAGGCCTATTTTTGGAGCATAAACTAGCCCTAAAACCAAAAAGGTGATCTGTAGGAAAGCCATCGCCGCACCGATTTCGCCATAGAAGAGGTGAAGGAGCGATCCGGCAAGGGCATAGGCCCTGCGTGAACTCCTGATTCCAGGCACAACTGCGATATCGGTGGAGATTGATGAATACTTTTTTAGTTCATCGCAAAGTCTGGCAAAATCTTCGGCGCTTTGAGGCTCAATCCCCTGGTTACCCATGCGCTGCAAGACATCTTTATGAACAAGAATGGCCTCGCCTATCACCAAGGATCTGGCGATGCGTGTCCGTCGGTAAGCCTTCAGATCAATCGTCTGAAGACAGACCAGAGCTTCGGGCGCCGGCAGATCCTCGGGCAGCATAATGAGAACGTCCAGCCCCTGAGCTTTTGCATAGGCCGACGCTGCACGCCGAATAGCCTGATCGAGGAAACGCCCTCCCCGCGTGATGAAATGATAGTCCGGTTCCGGCTCGAGATCACTGGGGGAAAGGCTTATGAGAGACTTAAGACGCCGCCGCAAGCGAAGCCCGTCGAATAACCACAAAACCGCTAACAAACCGACGATCATGGACATACAATTTCCTTTGTCTCTTTCTCGGAGTCTATGATTCTGCGCCGTTCGTATGACTTTGGCCCTCGCTTCAAGCGGGCCGCTTCTCAAGGCTCTGAGCTCTGAGCTCAAAGCACGAGCCCAGGACTGTCGACCCGGGCCTGCTGGCTTGCCATACCACGAGTCTAAAAGCCAGCCTCGACAACACGTTCCTTTCGGGCCCTAAGAGAGAGGTCAATCAAAAGCTCGGCGGCTCTTCGGGACCCGCCGCTGGCAACCAGAGTTTCCTGCACGCGCCTCGCTGCCGCTCTAAATTCCGGTTCTTCCAGAATTCTCTGGGTTGCCATATAGAGATCAGCACTTTTCATGCGTTCAAAATGCAGTCGCAAGCCAGCTCCCGATCGCACCAGCTGTTCCGCAATAACGGGTTGGTCATCCTTGATCGGGGCCACCACTGAGGGAAGACCCTGCATCAGCGTTTCGCAGAAGGTGTTGTGGCCGCCATGAAAGATCACCGCGTCCACCCTCTTTAAAAGCTCAAGCTGCGGGATCATCTTTTGAACGATAAAATTTTCAGGGATTTCGCCGAGCATTTCCGGAGGAGCTGAGATGATGACAAGTATATCCTTATTTGCAAAAGCCTGTTTGACCTTGGCATAAAAATTCGCCGATCGCTCGGCATTGATTGTACCGAGGGAAAGATAAACTTTTTTTCTCGCGCTCTGGAGACTCTGCCAGGGAAAGGGCACCAGCTCCCCTTCTTCACGGAGCGAAGGTCCGACGAACTGAAAATTGCCGGGCACCTCCTTATCGAGACCGACCAGTTCATGGGTCGAAAGGATAAGGACCAGAGCCGGAGAAAGGTCGGGCCGCTCCCAGCGCTCGAGTCCATAGGCATCCTGGACTTTGCCTAAAGTCTCAACCATCCATTCCTTGACCTTGGGAAACTGCACAATCGGATTAAAGACGGCAGCCGAAGTCGTTGCCAGTGTCGCCCAGGGAATATTCGCCGTGCGTGCGGCTATGGGCCCTGCCAAAGCCTGTTGGTCACAGAGCATAACGTCGGGCTTAAAGGAGGTGATCGCGGCTTTTACGCCTGGCATCATAGCGTGCGCAAGAGGCACCAGAAAATCTTCGTAAAAGAATTTAAAAGACTCCAGACCCGACACGCTTTGCGCTCGTTCTAGCCAGCCGGCATTGACATCGATGATTTCATTATCGTCCAGCGGAATGAGCTTGAGATCATGCGGCAGTAAAGCCCGCACCCGCACCCCGCAGCCTACCCAGGCCACTTCGTGGGAAGCGGCCATCAAAGCCCTGCCGATAGCCAGGGTTGGATTCACATGGCCCGCCAGCGGAGGAACGACGATGAGGTAACGCTTCGCCGTCATTTTACAAAACCCCGCTTAGTCCGGCTTCATTGCCAGGGGCAGAACGAGTATCCTTGTGCGTATCGGCCATTAGACACTCAATCGAGTCCAAGATCCACGCCCGCACCATCTCTGTCTTTTCCCAAAGCACAGAATGCGTGCTGCCCTCGACGACCACGAGTTCGCAATTCGGCATGACCCTCTCTAAACGATGAGCCGTGTCAAGGATATCAGACTCCCCGCCATACATCGCAAAGCAGGGGGTTGCGATGGACTGCAAAACTTCATCGTCAAGATAGGGGTCATTGCGAAGATCATCCATCAAACTCGTTTGATAAAGCAGATCCTTCGCATTCTCCACGAGTTTATTCGTCTTCCTTTTGCTGGCGCGGCCGGCCCAGTTTTGAAAGTTATCGACCACCGCCTGATCCCGTTCTTCCCCTTGCAGACTAAAGGACGATATCATCTGCTGCTTCCAGGCCGCATCGTTTACCTGGGCGTCGACCAGCACCATTCCGACGACTTGAGAGGGAAAAAGGGCCGCGAAATTCAGCGTGACGAGACCGCCGAAGCTATTGCCAACCAAAATCACCGGACGGTCACCGAGGATCGAGGCGATCAGCTGCCTGAGATCGTTGACATGGTCAGCGATTCGATAGCCGACCCGGGGTCTATCGCTAAAGCCGTGGCCCCGCAAATCATAGACAAGGGTATCGGTTATTTGCGCGACGGGATTTGCAACTGTGAAGAACCAGCTCGAAAGATTGTCCATGATCATGCCATGAACAAAAACGACAGCTGGAGGCTTGGCCTTCAGGCCACCCTCGTTTTCTTTGTTTTCAAGCAATTGATAATGTATAGACACAGTATCGACGTTTAGAAAACTCATAGAAAAAAACCTCTTATCGTCTGACTCAGTTCTATAGGCTTTTCAGCCGGCAAAAAATGGCCGCCGTCGAGCCAATGAAGCTCAGCATTGGGAATATTCTTATGCAAACGCTTGGCGACATCGACAAGTTGCGAAGACGTTCCGTAGATCAACTGCACGGGTAAATCCAGAGCCTCAAGCTCATGATCGCTCACATCGCGCTCGTTTTTAAGCTGTTCCAGCAATGCGGTGCCACCAACTAAAAACTGCAGTCTATCCAGCATTTTTTTAGCCTGCCGGCCTGGCTTAAAGAGCATATCCTGCAGCTGCTGCGGTAATGCCGTCAGCATTTCGTCACCGCTCCGCGCCTGAAATTCCTCCATCTGCAGGCCACGCGCCGGCGGCAGCGGGCCTTCAACCATCACGAGTTTTTCTGCCCGGGACGGATAGCGACGGGTAAATTGCAGAGCGATGAGCGCACCATAACTATGCCCGATCAAAGCGGCCCTGGGAATTCCCTGTGCATCCATCAGCTGCCGCAGATCCTCGACCATGGTCGCAAGATCATATCCAGACGAAACTTTGCCGCTGAGACCATGCCCCCTTAGATCATAGACGACGACACGATGAGTTTTGGCCAGGATTGCCGCCGCCCCAAAATACCAAGTTGCCATATTGCCAAGCAAAAGGCCGTGAATCATGACGACAGCCGGATTCCCGGCCTCACCAAGCACCTGATAGTGGATGTCTGCGCCAGCGGCGTTTAGCGTTGGCATTGGTCGACGAATCCGACGATATCATCAACCTTGAGATTGATAATTTCATCAAGTTCCTTGCCGGCCAACCACGACGCGAAATCGAGGCTTTGACCAAAGGTGGTCTGAAGTTTTTCAGAGAGTACTACGAATTCAATGCTTTCCATTTCCAGATCTTTGCTGAACGAGGTCTCAAGCGAGATTTCCTGATCGTTCATATCGACCGATTGACCGATGATATCTTCGATCAAAAGTTTGACTTCTGCCAGGATATCGTTTTTGCTTCTAGACGTCGGGACCGTTTCATTTGTTTGCAGCATAGCTCAACCTTCCATCTGACTTACAATATAAGTGCCCTGCTTGATACTTCGCACCCATTTCGAATGAATGCGAATCGCTTCGGGCCGGATTTCTTCTATAGGAAACTTTCTCGGATCGCCTTGCAGTCCGAAGCCCGTTGATTTTGCAAAGGCTTCCTTCGCGCTCCAAAAGCGGGTGATCCACTCTGAGCGGTTCTCACCGGGTAGCATTGCCATCTCATAGGAACTAAAGGCCGACTTTTCAAAACCTGGCGTACGGTTTTCAATCCTTTCGATATCGATGCCGATGGCCTCCAGTCTGCTGACGCTGGCCACGCCCATACCCGTTTTATGTGAAATGGAAACAGTCAGAGCAATAGAGCCAGGAAGCTCACTTATCACAGGTTTGCCCTTTGCATCATTTTCGATCCATATTTCCGCCGGGAAAATTTCATTCGGATAGCCATTCGACCATAAAAAGTTCCGGATTGCGTCTTTCGCCGCGATACGTCCACAGAGCCAGGATTGCCTTTTATTGCCGAGGCTATAAAACATTTCACGTTCTGCTTCGCGGAGATAGCGTCTGGCAAAATCTTCGCACATCGTATCGGTGAGCGGCGAGCGCTCAAAGTATGTAAAGCCATCTTTTTGTTCGGACAAAATCGCCCGGCCTGGGGCTAAGAGGAAGTTCCAGAGAGCATCATCACACTCGAAACGCCATTTTTCCCAGCCTTCAATGCTTGCCCAAAGCGCCCCTTCATGTTTAAGCTGCATGCTGAACATGACATCGCGGGCCCGCATGCGGTCGCATCGAACGAGACAATCGACCTCACCATCGACCGGCTGCGGGCCGTAAAACGAAATATTGCGGATGCGAATCGGCATTGCATATTTATCGACGGATACGGCCTGCATCATCCAAACGCCTGCGATTTGCCCGACGTTATCGAGCAAAGCCCCAGGCACGGTCGACGCGCGTATCGTCCCGCGCATCCCTTCGTCGCCGACTTCTTGGAAAGCCGTAATCCCCTGATAGGCCGGTCCATGAAAGAGCCAACCGCCATCATAGACCCTTGCCGCAGGAATGGTCGAGGCTCGCCTATTCGTAAAGGCCTTCGCTTCGATCCACGGTGCCTTCGGATAATCATCAGCCAAAACTACCGTGCCTTTGAAGTGTCCGAGAATTTCAATCTTCAGGCGGTTTTTGCCGTCAAAGGAAATATCGATCGCGATCGTCTTCGGTTCGTTCACAGCGAGCCATTTCGAAGCCGAAATATCTTCGATCGCAATCACCTTTTTAGAAGCGAAAAGTTCTTCACCGAGTTTAAGCAGCATATCGATCGAGGCCGTCATAGGCATGACGGGGAATCGGTCCACGATATTCTTCCAGCCCTTTTTCTGCGGGTAGAAACAATGATCAAGCAGCTCCGGCCTATCCTTGAGAGCAAGGGTGCGTTCGATTTTTCTACGGAAGGGCCGAATACCCTGCATAGCCGCGCAGACTTCGCGGGTCGCTTCTTGAATATCCGCGAAGCAGCCTTCCAGTTCAGCGAGAAGGTCTTCGCCCATCGTATAGGTCGGCAATACAAAAGCGTCCTCGCTTTTTGGTAGAGCCCTGTTATGCGGAACCAGAGGCAGTACGGTTGCCAATGATGTATTGATCTCGTCAGTGTAGACGTCACGGGGGAGGTCGGCGATGAGGTTGAGTTTGAGTGCCGATCCCTCGACGAATAGCGCAAGGCCAAATCTTTGCAATTGATCAAGACTGTCGCGGGTCGAGGCGGCTGTACTCAGACAGAGGTGAGGCATACCGCGCAGGGTATCATTGATAAATCCAGGCAAGCTGCCGGCTCCGACCTGAACGAAAACCCTCACGCCCTCATCATGCAGGACTCGGGTCAGCTCCTGAAACCTGACAGGCTCATGCAGGTGCTGGATGAGCAGGACCCGAATATCCGCGACATCACTTGGATAGGGGCTGCAAGTCGTCGCCGACCACAAGGGTATCTTGCGAGGCGATAGCGCCATCGAACCGATACTGAGCCGGAGCGGGTCGAGATAATCTTTGAACATACTTGTATGAAAGCCGGATCGAAAATCAAGCTTCTGACCCATAATACGCCGGCCACTCAAACGGGCGAGTGCCTGATCGATACTGTCCTCCTCTCCACAGATAATGGATTGGTGGGGACAGTTATCATGGGAGATTTCTATTCGCGCTAACCCATCGATCGCTTCGCGGGCCTGATCGACGCTGCAACCCACAGCGGCAAAAACCACGCCAGGCACCGGTAGCATTCCAGGCTGCAAAGTCTGGATCACCGATTCAACCGTATTGGCGGCAACCATACCGGCCCCAAAAAGACCGCTCCATTCACCAAGACTATGACCAAGAATCAGATCCGGAATGATCGCGAGTTGAGCTAAAATCTTATTGTAAAGATCCGAGGTATAAAACACCTCGGCGCCTCGGGCTTCCAGCGTGTCGTCCACTGCGGCCGGTGGATTGGTTAGACCGAAGTGCTCGGCCACGGCCGCTGCATCGGGACGACCCAAGGAATCGATGCCTGGGTACATGAAGGCGAGTTTCCCGCCGGCCCAAAGCAGACCCTGGGGGCTGTACCAGATATCTTGCAGTCCATGACAGGCCTTGCCTTTGAGGATAATTTTTTCGGCCTTGGCCAGGCGCTCCGGAGTCGGATTGAGGATAGCGAGGCGAAAGGCGCCCCGGCTATCGATCGAACTCTTACCCTCACGCAAAGCCTCCAGCAGAAGGCTTTGCGTCTGGGCGGCAAAAATTAAAACCGGCGCAAGGCGACTCATGAATAACCAAAACTTTCTGGGGAACCGCTCATAATCACGACCTGACGCGTGCTGTGGTCCCCGAAACGCAGTTCGTCCAAGAAGCGTTGTGACCCTATCGATGGAGGAATAAGGCCGATTCCTCGGCGTTTGTACTCATGTTCCAATTCCGCAGTCACCATCCCGGTGCCGGCCCAAGGTCCCCAGTTGATGGAAAGGGTGCGGCCTTTGACCTTCTTGCCAAGGCTTCGAGCCACGTGATCGAGAGCGTTGTTGGCAGCTGCATAATCGGTCTGGCCACGGTTACCAAAACACCCGGAAACGCTTGAGAAGAGCGCTACGAATTTTACATCGCTCTGCAGTTTCGCTTCGAGAACTTCCGCCGGATTCACCTTCGTTTCGAACACGAGATTAAAGGATTCGGGCGATTTTTCCAGGATAAGCGAATCGCGCAGAACACCCGCAGCGTGAATGACCCCATCGATCCGGCCCTGAGCATAAAGGTCATCGATCAAAGCTGAAAGCTTGGCCTTATTGCGTACATCAAAGCAGTGATAGCGCGTGCGACAGCCGAGGGATTCAAGGCGTTGAAAGGTCTCCCGCATCTCTCTGTCATTCATGATGCGCCGACATTCAGCTTCGATTTCCGAAGGCTTTTTAAAGCCCTTGGCCCGAATGAAGTGATTGCGCAGACCCTGGATATCCGCAATCCCTTGGGTCGCTGCATCTTCAGGCAGGACCATCGGCGTACGACCGACGATTTCAAACCGGCATCCGTATTGTTCGGCCAGCTTGGTGGCGACCTGGGCAGCGATACCCCGGGCACCGCCTAACATGAGGACCACAGAATTTTTATCAAGGGATAACTTTTCAGGACCCCATTCCGTAAGGAGTGGTACCGCCACGATCTGCCGCCGGACATTGCCGACATAGCCGACCTCTACCAAGGGATCGGCGGCCAGGAGTTCCGTCAGAACATGCTCGGCAAGACCATCAGGGCTTTCATTGAGATCGAGATCGATGATCTTTACGAGTTTGTCCGAATACTCTTTGGCAAGGCTTTTGAAAAGGCCGGAAATGCCACGGTTTTTATCGGTGCTGCTCGTACTTCCCGTATGCCCGAAGGTACCCCCACGACCGGTGACACCAATGATGGACTGAACGTTTTTGCGGCAGGCCTCCTTTATCGTCTTAAAGACTTCAGTCGCATGCGAACCAACCTCATCGAGTAGGGAAAGCAGGATTAGGCCGTCAGCGGTCACTTCACCTGCCGTTACCTGGTCGCTTTCATTTTGCTGAAGCATTTTAACTTCTGCGCCGCGTGCTTTTAACAGCTCGGCGAGACTGAGCGCAACGCCCTTGTGATCGACGAGCAGGGTATATTTGCGGCCGTATAGATCTTGCCCTTCCGATTGGGGCAAGGGTGCTTCCTCAATTCGGAAAAGATACTGACTCACCAGATTTTCGATCGGTGCTGTTTCGGGAGCTGCCGCCAAAGCCGGAGCTGCCGGCCCGGTCACGAGCGGAGCCGAAGCTGCGGGAGCAGCCGTTTGCATCTGAGCTTCGAGAGCGCTGATTAATTGTCTTAGAGTCTTGATCCAGGAAAGTTTCTCGAGCGCGCCACGACTCTCACTCAATTGATCACCTAAACGCTCACCGAGTTCGGCGAGAATTTCAAATCGTTTGATGGAATCGATACTGAGATCGGCTTCAAGGTCCTGATCGAGATCGAGCATATCCGAGGGATAGCCCGTTTTTAGACTCACGACGGCTAAAACCATCGCTGGAATGTCGAGAGGCTGAGGTCTTGCCGCGACCTTTTCTGCAGAGACAGGTACTGGAATGATCTCAGGTTTCTGAGATGCCTGCAGACTTGGTTCAGAGGCTTTGGCGGGATTCTTAGCCAAGCTCACCGGAGCCACCCCTGCTGGCTGATCAGCGCCTAAAAACTGGAGCATCACCTGTTTCTGACTGTCAACCAACTGCCTCATCGATTGAAGGTAGGCCTTAATCACACTTTCTCTTGTGTCATTGGCATAGAGGGAATTAAGGTCAGAATCATTTGGTCCAGTGGATGACATATTCAACGTGTATTCTCCCGGTTTCAACCCACCTTTGGGAATGGCGCCAAATTTTGGCTGAGAAAGATGGCCATTGACGAGCCAAAGCGTTCGGCTCGGTTCATGTTTACTCAATTTTGTGAGATCGTAGCCTGCTAAACCACGCTCTGTATAAAGAACGTCCGTATTTATGGAAAAATTGAGTGAGGCAAGCTCAGCGATCAGGTCGAGGAATTGTTCCAGGCTGTTGCCGTTGCGGCCAAGGGAACGCGTGACCTGCGGTTTACCGTCGAGAATACGTTCAATCAGGCCTTTAAGTACCGCTCCTGGCCCTACTTCAAGAAAAATCCGTGCCCCATCGTTATGCATCTGTTCGATCTGCTGGACAAACTTCACAGGCTTCACGATCTGTCTCGCCAAAGAAGCTTTGATCGCACTGGCATCGTGCACCAGGGCCGTCGTGTTGGAATAGATGGTCCTCCTGGGCGCCTTGAACTCGACTGTCTCCAGCGCGCCGGCAAAGAGGGCCTCCGCTTTGGCCAGGAGTGGTGAATGGAAGGCGCAGGATACCTGAATTTTTTGGGCGTTGAGTCCCAGTGTTTTCAAATGAAGAATAGCAAGTTCGATCGCCGACGTGGCCCCGGAAATTACCACCTGAGTCGGTGAATTATGATTGGCAATGCTTACATCGAGATCTTTGATGGCAGCACTCACTTCTGCCAGACCAGCAGTTACTGCCGCCATCGAACCTTTGGTTCCCAGAGCAGCCGTTTCAATGGCCTTCGCCCGGGCTTCGCTAAGAGCTAACAATTGAGAGGGAGTAATGCTTTCCGCCGCACAGAATGCAACGAGTTCACCGTAGCTGTGGCCGCCAAGCAGGTCGGCTTCGATACCAAAGCTTTTCAGCAAAGTGTAAAACGCCATATCCACAATGCCGAGTGCCGGCTGAGTATTACGGGTTTGTTTCAGGCGCACTTCCGATTGATCGTCGATGCCCCGCGGGAAAATGGTTGAAAGCCATGGCTCGCCGATGGTGAGATATTCTCTGAGCTGAGGAAAGGTATGGAAGAGTTCGGCGCCCATGTTAAGGCTTTGGCTACCTTGTCCTGAAAACAGGACTGCGATTTTACCGGTTGGCTTAGCGCGGGCGGAATGCAGCCCTTTGGTCGACTTCTTTGCCAATGCCGCATCGATTTTAAGGGCGAGATCCTGAGTGGAAAGGGCGACGATGGCAACTTCCACCAGACCGTTGCGCAGCTGGTCAACACTTTGGGCCAGGCGTCCCAGATCGAGATCAGGATTTCTTTGCAGTATCTCTTTGACAAGCTTGAGCTGATCGTCTGAACGGAACAAAAAGAGTTCTGCCGCCCGGGATCGACTGGCCGGAAGGGGCAGCGCCAGAGGCATTGGTAAGGGCAACGTGTGATGGACACCACCGGATCCAGGCTCATGGGATACCAAAACCGCATGAAAGTTTGTGCCGCCAAAACCAAAGGCACTCACCCCCGCTTTACGCGAAGCGCTCGTCCAAGGCACGGCTATGGGACTAAAGAAGAATGGGCTGGCTTTCGGTTTATAGCCCGGATTGGGATTCGAAACGTGAAGCGTCGGTGGAATGATACCGTGATAGATAGCGAGACTGGATTTAATCACACCCGCAAGGCCGGCTGCGCATTTGGAATGGCCTATCTGTGATTTTACAGATCCCAGCGCACAGGTTCGGGTCAAGGCGCCAGCCTCGGAAAAGACTTCGGCCAGGGTTTCCATCTCCGTGCGATCGCCAACGACCGTTCCCGTGCCATGGGCTTCGACCAGCTCAATTTCGGCCGGACTGACTCCAGCCCGCTCATAGGCGCGATGCAGGGCCCTTATTTGGCCTTCTTTACGCGGGGCGGTCAGCCCGAGGCTCTTGCCATCGCTTGAAGAGCCAACGCCCTTCACGACTGCATAGACCCTATCCTTGTCCCGTATCGCATCCTTCAGACGTTTTAACACGACGACGGCGATGCCTTCAGCCAGGACGATACCATCTGCCTCCGCTGAGAAAGGTCGGGACCTGCCTGTAGGCGACAGCGCTTTCACGCTCGAAAACATGAGGTAATCGTTGATACTGTTATGAAGGTCCGCACCACCGCAAAGCACCATATCGCTTTCGCCAGCCAGTAATTCCTTCACCGATAAATCGAGGGCGGCAAGCGAAGAGGCACAGGCGGCATCGACAGTATAGTTGGATCCACCAAGGTCCAGGCGGTTGGCTATTCTGCCCGAGATGACGTTGGCAAGCACCCCTGGGAATGAATCTTCGGTCAAAGACGGTAAGAAATCATCGAGACCTTGGGGAATCGGACCGGCAAACTGTGGAAATGCGGCGCGAAATCCATAGGCCGAAGCCAGATCAGTACCGGCTTCCGCACCAAAAATCACGGAGGTCCGTTCGCGATCAAAGGCTTTTGAGGCATAACCCGCATCGTCCAGCGCTTTTTTTGCGACCTTTAAACTGAGGAGTTGGGTCGGCTCGATAGCCGCCATCGAATTGGGGGGAATGCCGAATTCCAGGGGATCAAATTCCGCAGCATCGATGAAACCGCCCCATTTTGAAATCGATTTATTGGCTTCGCCGATTTTTGTTGTGAAGTAGGTATCCTTATTCCAGCGCGAATCAGGAACCTCGCTGACGAGATCGGCTCCCACCAGGATATTTTTCCAATAGGCATCGAGATCACGGGCTCCCGGATAGATGCAGGCCATGCCGATAATCGCCACGTTTGCAGCGGCGCGCGCCGCTTCGCCCTTGACATCGAAATCCTTCAATATAGCTGTCGAGCCAACACTTATCGTGTCATGCAATTCCTTCATCGTGCACAATTCGTTGCGCATCTGCGCCACCTGCCCCAACATAAACAGGCCTTCGTCGATCTGTCTTTCCTCAGCGACAGGAACCAGCTCGTTGCCAATTCTTTCAAGACCCTTGGACGCCATGCGCAGGCGCCCGACATTGAGGCCCTCAAGTTCCGCCCAGATTTCCTTGGCTTCAACTTTTTTGGCACGAAGCTCGTCTTTCTTCGCGGCAAAGGCCGCGACGAAAGGAGTTTTTGCACAGCGGGTCGCGTGACCTGGTGCCGTCTCAAGCAAGGCCGTTTCATCACAAAGCAAGGCTTCGTCTTGAAAGCGTTTGAGGATCGCCCCGCTACTTACCGCTTCCGCAGTGAACAGATAGGCCGTTCCCACCAACACACCGACTTTAGCGCCCCGTGCCGAAAGTGGAGCTGCCATCGCCGCAACCAAGGCGCCTGATAAGGCATCATGAACGCCACCAGCAAAGAATATTTCCAGCTCATGAACCACATCCGAGGCAAGGAGTATTTCTATCTGGGTATCCCAAAGCACAAAACTACTGCGAGGCCCGACGTGACCACCGCACTCCCGCCCTTCAAAGACGAAACGGCGTGCGCCTTCTTTTAAAAACTGCTTGAGCAAACCGGGCGAAGGCACATGTAAATAGGTCTTGATACCGCGTTTTTCAAACGCCACGGTTTGAGAAGGGCGGCCGCCTGCGATCAGAACGGCTGAGGGATTAAAATCGGCCAGAACCTCGAGCTGGTCTCGGTGCAGATCTTCGGGCACAAAACCGAGGATTCCGACGCCCCATGGCAAGCTTCCCAATTGCTCTCTGGTCTGCGTAAGGAGTTCCCGCGCCGCTTTTTTGCCCATTAAAGATAGAGCGAGAAAGGGTAATGCACCTTGTTCGGCGACCGCATGAATAAATTCCGGGCGATCACTCACCCTTGTCATCGGCCCCTGCGCAATAGCATAACGGGTCGAATTTGCCTCAGCCATGGGGCAATTGGGTCGAAGGGCAAGATGAGCCTTGGCCTGACGCAGATGGCCTTGAATCGATCGTTTTAGAGATTGGACGAGAGTTCTGACTCCCCGATGGCGTTCGGCAAGCGAGCGGGCGAAACATAGATCCTGACCAGCCGGGATAATGTTACCTTTCAGCGACCAGGCACCCAGCCGACTGATAAATTCATCGATGGATATATCCTCTTCGAGAGGCAACTTGAGATCGGGTCGATAGAATACCTGATGGCCGTGAATTATACGTGTTTCCGTTCCTTCGACATGTTCCATCGCTTTTTTCAGCTCTTCCCCAAGACCGCATTCACGCATCAGTGCCAGCTGCGAATCGAGGACGACACCGGCTGCTCCGGCGAGGATGCATGCGGCTGCGGAATGCATGCCAATTCCGCCTTGAACCCAAAAAGGCACATTGAGGCCTTTAATCTCTTGAAGAAGTATGAGACTGGAAGACGTCCCAATGCGTCCGCCACTTTCAGATCCTTTTATTATAAGGCCATCTGGCCTGTCATCAGCAAGCCGTGACACGTCGATAAGTTCACGCGCTTCGGCAAGAGAACAGACCTGTAGCCAAATCTGTCGTCCAGCACTTCGCCATGCTTTGAGAGTAAAGCTGCTGGCAGCGGCCTGTATATTCTTGGCGTCCAAAACCAAATGGGTAACCTGCTCAGGCAAGTCACTGGGCTGGTAGTGTTTAACGTCGGGGACTCGCACGCCGAAAGATTGCAATCCGTGCTCTATAAGGTTTTGCAGTGCCGCCTGCGCAAGATCCTTTTGCCTTCCCAAATCTAAAATTCCGATGCCGCCAGCTTTAACCAGGGCTTCGACCAATCCAACATCAGGAGTTTCAAAAGGGGACATGCCAATGACTGATTTAAACATCATAGATTTGACTACCTTACTTTTCTCTTGGTTCTGATGGATAAGCGGTGAGGTTTCCCTCTAAAACCTGTACCCCGGCCTTTTATAAGGCTACGCACAGCTTTCGAAAGCTCTTTTTAGGGCAAATTACTCTTGCAAAAATAACGACGCGTCAGCGGTCGAGGGTTATTCCCAGGCCGCTTCGTTGACTTCGCGATCGACTGACTTATTTTGCATAGTCACCATCGACAACAAGATGGTTATTCAGCTTTGGATCACGATGCAAAGGAGCCCTGCAATGGGGAATTTTGAAAAGCCCACATACCGGACCTCGACTGCTTCAGTTATCAGATTGGAGTTGGCTTGCCCTTAGTCTTACGTCGCTGATCAGCAAGTTATGATCTCTCTATCATTGCAGTCAAGAACAAAGCTTCGATCACCCATCTAGCCACAGCGCCGCTTGCGTCGGGGTTTGGACCGGAAATTCATATTCACTTCATCTGTATGAGAATAAACTTCAAAAATATAGGACATCTCGGTGCAGACAATATGCCGGACAATCAGGATCCCTTGTCAGAAAGGACAGAAAGAAATACTGCATAGGAACGGCAAGCCGTTTACTTTTGCCGGGTTTTAAGGCCAATTTGGGCCATAAGCTCATTCGAGCATTCAGCTTACACTTTAGGAATTTTAACTGAAATTTTGGCCATTTATCAATCGAGGCCAGGCACAGAGACCTAGAGTAGGAAAAGCTACAAAGCCAAGTGCTATTCAGAAAAAATAAACTAACAGCACCTCGTTTCCAAGCGGACCGCCGGAAATTTTCTACCGCTGTACGCCTTTGGAGTCAACCTTATAGAAATTTCAGGCAAAGAAAGTTCGCGGTGAGTTAAGAAAATTTAAAGCTTTGCAAAGTTTTTAAAAAAAACCGCTTTTGTGCCTTAGTAAAGAAAGCAAAACTTCCGGCAAGAATTTTCCCCCTTAACGATAGCTGGTAGAGGAACTCATCGCTAAGCTTGAAGAAGATGCCAGTTAAGCGTTTGAAAAATAGAGGTGCCCCTATCGAAATTCCTTTTTCAGGCTGATAGATTTTCGCTTTATGCCTATCGATTTCGATAGCGCCGCCAGGCTGACTAGAAGTAAAATTATAAGAACCGAGCGCCCTTACCGTGGATATTCGAACTTATCAAGATACCCCTATTCCTTACGTTATCCAGGAAAGGCACCTTTTATGAAGTGCTTATGGTTTGTATGGGCTCTTATAAATTTTGAGTCGCCTCTTTTTGCGCAGTCCAATGACCCTAGCGATTCTTACCAGGCTGACTCCCATACAGGAGCGGAGGAAATGGCCAGACTGGGGCTAAGCCCTTGGCCCGACGACGTCGATACTCAGACCGAAACTTTTTACCCGCTTTGGCCAGAGTCGTTCGACACTCGGTCCTATACTCCCTATGTTCAAAATATTGCAATCATTTCCGGTAACGCAGCGACGATTGCCTGCCCTCCCTATTTCGGTAAAATTGATCTCGATCTCAATCAGTTCGCGGGCGGTCCGTATATTTTTATATGTTACGGAAAATCGGATAGCATTCGGGACACCCAAGGCGCCATCGAAGGTGTCACAGTCGAAGCTGTCTCTCTAGAGAATCCCCTCGCTCAAACTCAGGGTTGCCGAAGCGTGGTCAACGGAAGCTGTGTCAGTCATTTCGTAAACGCGATTCAACCGAGCAATGGTGATTTAAATCAGGGAGCTGGGGGCGAATATATCTATCTTGGCAAAACCGTTCGGCCTTGCATCAACGGTGCTTGCGATCCCGGAGCGAGTCCAAAGCGTTATCGCCTGCGCGAGTTAGCAGTGGTGGCGGGGCCAACTTTGGATATCCTATGCCCTAGCAGCTATACCAAGATCCCAATTGATTTGAATCAAGGCGCTCGTGGTTCGCATATTTTTCTCTGTCAGATGGTCAAAATCGAATCAGAATTTGATTGAACCAGGCTATTGGGGGGAGGCTATAAAAATAGGTTTCTCAGGTCTTAGCAAGGCTCGTCTAACCGGCCGGATTTTGCGAAATCTTACATTCGAAAATAATTATTTTTCAAAATGGGTGCAAATTCGTCGTAAAGATATGCTTGCCATTAGCTGGTGCGACATGCTTCAAACTCTTCCTTCCTTAAGCCTCAAGATCACTCCGCATTTCCCGATTTTTCGACAATATCAAGTTACGCCTGCTCGATTATTCCACAGACCCTATGCAAAGCAGCCGAAGAGAAGGCAGCTTATGATGGAGGAATTATATGCGGACGACAGTGTTACAGAGGGTAGTGGCGGGAGGAATTGCAGCTTTGTTCCTTTGCGGTTCTGCCTATGCGGACGACTTAAGATTTCAGGTAAATTTAAAGTCTAAAAAGGCAGATCAAGGTAAAGAATGGTTGATGGAACGAGCGGTCCTCATAGAAGGGTCGAAACTTTTACTCAATGCCCAATTCGACTTTAGTGAATTGGCTTGTCAGGGGACGACCGATGATGGTTGGCGTTGCACCGGGGCGATTATCGCGACCGGTGATTATTCGCCTGCGTCTCAACTCAGCTTCGACTGGAATAACAGCGGCGTTCGCGACGCCAACGAACCGACCTTCACCTCGCAGATCACCGCCAAGGCAAATGCCATGCAGGCGGCTGGCTTAGGCACGGTCGTATTGGCTACACCTATCTGCAGTTGCACCGTGTCCGCCTGTAGGGAAACGGTCTCTGTCAACATTCGCCAGGGTCATGGTGGAGCGGTCGTTTGGGGACCGGAAACTCAAGACGTTATGCTCAACGAATCCTGTCAGGTGCTCATGCTTCTCGGCAAACAGCTTCCTATCGACGACACGATACTCGCTAAGGACCCAAGTACCCTCTCACTTGGGTTTACCCTTAGAGGCACAGAGCAATCGCTTGATTTCTTACCTTTGAGCGGCAAAGCGGAAGCCGGTGCGGATGGTCCCGCTGGTCCTGCCGGACCCGCTGGTCCTCGTGGGCCTACCGGTGCCACAGGTTCGCGCGGTGATCTCGGCCCGGTTGGTCCTCAGGGTATTATTGGCCAAAAAGGTGCCGACGGAGCGCAAGGCCTTCGAGGCGAAGTTGGGCCGATCGGTCCTGGTGGGCCCATCGGTGCGCAAGGCCTTCGTGGTGAACAAGGTCCTGTCGGCCCAAGCGGTTCGCAAGGCCTACGGGGCACCGCAGGAGAAGAAGGTCCAAAAGGTGATAGAGGAGTAGTCGGACCCGCAGGACCGAGTGGATTGGCTGGAGCCGCAGGTGCTAAAGGTGAAGATGGTTTGAAAGGTGAAAAAGGCGACATCGGCGCGAGAGGGCCCAAAGGTGATATTGGTGAGGTCGGAGCCCGTGGTGCCACAGGTGATATTGGCCCGACGGGATTACCAGGACAAAAAGGCGAAATCGGACCTCAAGGGGTTCAGGGATTGCGCGGCGATAAAGGGGATCTCGGCGATCGGGGTGCTACCGGTATTCAAGGCATAAAAGGCGACAAAGGTGATGTGGGCCCGCTTGGACTCCCAGGCGCACCCGGTGCAGCCGGTGCTACCGGAGCTACCGGCCTGCAAGGTGTTAAAGGCGACCGTGGAGAAATCGGTCCGCTCGGGCTCCCAGGCGCTCCCGGTGCCGCCGGTGCTACGGGTCCTAGCGGCGCACAGGGCCTCAAAGGTGATAAAGGTGATGCTGGTGCCGTAGGTCCTATCGGCCTTCCCGGAGTTAAAGGGGATCGTGGCGACATCGGGTCGATTGGTCCTCAAGGGGCTAAAGGCGATATCGGATCACAAGGCATTCAGGGTCTGCAAGGTCTTAAAGGTGATGCTGGTGTTCAAGGTGTTCAAGGCCCCATTGGGCTCAAAGGTGAGCGGGGGGAAATCGGCGCAACCGGACTTTCGGGCCCCGCTGGTTTGAAAGGTGACAAGGGAGCAACGGGTGATGCGGGCCCAGTCGGCGCGACAGGTGCCACGGGTATAAAAGGTGATACCGGTGCCCCTGGTCCGCTTGGTCTTCGCGGCGAACAGGGTTTGGCCGGGGCGAAAGGGGATAAGGGCGATACGGGGCAAGTGGGTCCTATCGGTCCGAGAGGGGACCAGGGTATCAATGGTCCAGCCGGTGTGGCCGGTGCCAAAGGTGATCAGGGTGCTGATGGCCCACGAGGACTTCGCGGCGACACGGGTCCCGTCGGTCCTGTAGGTCCCGTTGGTTTGCCGGGTGTGGCCGGGCCAGCAGGTCCTCAGGGCAACCAAGGCCCTAAAGGCGAAACCGGCGCTCCAGGCGTTGGCATCACAGGTGCTACAGGAGCAGTCGGACCGGAAGGTCCTCGTGGCCAAAAAGGAGAATCGGGCGCCACAGGTGCCAGCGGTGCCCCGGGTCCTGTCGGTCCTCAAGGCCCGGAAGGTCCCCGAGGGGCGCGTGGTGAATCCGGTCTTACCCAGGATTTATCGGGAATTCTCGCGCGTCTCAATGCATTGGAACGCGCTGCCGGTATCGGTAAAACCACGATAAACAGCAAATAGTTTCTTCTTTTCAAGGCTGCTTCCTCGTTCAACTTTTTGGATGTCCATCATTCCGGAGTTGTGCGGGAAGCGGCTTTTTTTCATTCGATTCGAAACGAGCATGCTATAAAAGAAAGAGGTTGTCCTGAGACATAATCTTTTTCGAGCCAATATTCTGCCAGAGGGCCTTATGCAAGCTGCCACATGTTTACATTCCCTGACTCTTGGTTCAGCGCTCTTTGCTTACACCGGCGTAGTATCGGCCTTGCTTGTGACAAGGCCATTGGCAGCCGAAGCCCGAATTAAAACAATAGACGAAATAGAGGAACCGACGGCCCGTGATAAGCAGCAGGCAAATGCTCAATCGAGAGAAAGAGTCCCGATCGACGAAAGGGATATCCTCTTTCCTGATTGGCATACAGATGCCTTCGATTGGAATATAGGGCCCGTTTTAGGCTTTCGCTCTCGATCGACAGAAACCGGAGGAGTGAAGTACGACACCCTTTCCTCGGAAGCGGGATTGGGAGCTCGCATCAATGGCATTCCCATCGTGCCGGGCAATCCGGGTGGCACGATCGAACCTTACGTCAGCTACAGCTGGGGGAATCGTAGCCTTAAAGCTAAAAATGCCGCCATTGATGAAACGCAAAGCACAGGTTTTCAAAGGCACTGGTATGGAGTTTTAGGGCGCATCTATTATCAGGCCTTCCGCTACAGCCTGGATGTCGGAATGGGTAAAATAGAAGGCGATGACAAAGGTTTTGTCGATCTTACGGCCAGGCGCTTTCAAAACGATTTTGGACTCCTGATCCTGCCCTTTCTTTCGACCCATTACACCGTGACCTCGTTGGCCGTGAAGGAAGGTCAGGATTCTGAACCGACGATCGATGAGTTGGATCATTGGATTCATGCCCGCGTGTTTTTCTCCACCCTTAGCTCGACGTTCGATATCGGTCCTGGTCAAACCACGACGGACTATGCGGGCCACCTCACTCCGGAAAGCCCCTTGCAGCATATAGAGACTGTGCAGGCGACTTATCTCAAAGCTTTGACCTCAATGACTCTTTTTTGGAAACTTGGACTCAGCGGCTCCGTGAAATATATTTTAAGTGCGGATGAAGTCGAGGGGCTCACCGACAGCATCGACCAGTTACCGAATGAAAGTCTCGCTGAAAACAAAAGCCTATCCAACCTTCCTCAAGGCAGTTTGGAAGCCTCGGTATTCTTCGGACTTCGCCATATCCTAGGTAACCTGGGTGTGGGCTGGCAGGTCTACTACCTCGAACGCAATAATGACAAGACCGCAAAACAGATTTCTCGCGATCAGGGTCTGGTCGTTACGTATGATGCCGGCATATAAAATTTTGCGGTCGATATTCCGCTTTCCCCATCCTTTTAAAGAAGGCCCAAACATGTCCCATAAAAGCGAGAACCCTGAAATCTATTCCTTTCTCTTAAGTCGCCGCAGCGCGTCCATTCTTTCGGAGCCTAGCCCTTCGCCTGCTGAGCTTGAAAAGATTCTGGCTCTGTCCGTCACAGTTCCCGATCATGGTGGTCTTAGGCCCTATCGCTTCGTCGTGATAGAAGGGGCGGCACGCGATGCCTTTGGCGAGGCCTTGATCAACGCGGCTGATGAAGACAGACCTGCAAAGCTCGATGATAAGGTTAAACCCAAAATCAAAGCCAAGGCTTTTGCAGCGCCCCTGCAGGCTCTGATCATTTTCAGTCCTGTTGCCAATGAAAAAATCCCGGAATGGGAACAAATGGCAGCAGCTTCCTGCACTGGCTTTGCTCTGACCCTCGGTGCCAATGCCCTTGGTTATGGAGCGGTATGGAAGAACTTTGCGTATGAACCCGGTACGGCATTAAAAGAAATCTGCTCGCTGCAGGCCCATGAAAAGCTGCTGGGTTGGGTGAATATTGGTACGGATAAAGATCGAGATCGATCGGCTCGCCAGCCCCTGGATATAAAAAAACATGTGAAATTTTTGAAGTGAGTTTGTGAGTTTTATAGTGCAAAGACTTTGGGCGCGGCCTAAGTCTTTGCTTTTTTTTAGAATAAGGTCGATCCATCGGCCATTAAATCACCTCGTCCGGCATCACAAAAAAAGAAACCCGATTTTATAAATTCGCGGCTTTTCTCCTGAAAATTACCTTATTCGTGACGATAGAGCGCTAATTATCAATGGTAGATTTAGGGATCTCCATGATAAATTACAAACGATGCGATGCTGCTTCATTGCCTCTTAACTGTTCCTTAATATATCGACAAATGAGGCTCTTTTACATGGTCTTTCAAAGACCTGGCGCGTCTTGACAATCGCAATGAAAAAGTCTCATAATCCAATGGCGAGCCGCCAATCATGATTCTTTAAGGAGTATTCATGTCGAAAGATGTCTTGTTTGAATCCTATAAATTAGGTTCACTAAGCTTGAAAAATCGAGTCGTCATGGCTCCGATGACTCGAAATCGATCGCCCGGCAATGTCCCTGATCATCTGGTCGCTGAATATTATAGTCAAAGGGCTGAAGCGGGTTTGATTATCACAGAAGGCACCTCGCCTTCGCCCCGAGGCCTAGGCTATGCGCGCATACCAGGTCTCTTTAACGAAGAGCAGGTCAAAGGATGGAAGGCGGCTACAGCCAAGGTTCATGCCGGCGGATCCTTTATCTTTGTTCAACTGATGCATACAGGGCGTGCTTCGCATCCCGACAATTTGCCACCAAAAACGCGCATCATAGGCCCTTCGGCCGTCGCCCTGGGTGAAGGTGTTTGGACGGATACGAACGGCAACCAGCCAGCACCCGTGCCGGAAGCGATGACGGAAAAAGATATCGAGGAAACCATTCACGAGTATGTGAAATCTGCAGAACTTGCTATCAAGGCTGGCTTTGACGGAGTCGAAATTCATGGGGCGAATGGTTATCTCGTGGATCAGTTTCTTAATACGGCTTCTAACAAACGCACGGATCAATGGGGTGGCACGGTCGAAAATCGCGCTCGTTTTGCATTAGAAGTGGCCAAGAAAATAGCTCAAAAAATAGGGCCCGATCGCGTGGGTATGCGAATCTCGCCCTATGGCGCTTTTAACGGTATGAAGCCTGATCCGGAAATGGATCAACTCTTTGCCTATCTCGCCAGCGGGCTGAGTGCGCTTGCTATCGCTTATGTGCACGTCGTTGATCACAGTTCGATGGGTGCTCCTGTCGTGAGTGATGCGATCAAAGCGACGATAAGAAAGAATTTTAAGAATACCTATATACTCTCCGGTGGCTACGACCGACCAAGGGCCGAAAAGGATCTGGAAGCCGGCAAAGGGCAACTTGTTGCTTTTGGTCGACCCTTTATTGCCAATCCACGTTTGGTTAGTAAGCTCATCGAGAACTCGCCGATGAATCCGCCCGATCCAACGACGTTCTATACGCCGGGAGCTAAGGGTTATACGGATTATCCGGTCAATTGATTTTGAAAGTCTCCAGAGCCCTGGCCATTTTTGGTCAGGGCCTTTTTTATTTCCGTTTATTTTAAACCTGGCTGAGAAGGGATCCGCTTACTATTCCATTTCCAAGGTGGCTTCAAGCAGATCGACGAGGCCTTGGGGGTCCGGAGCGCCAGCCATCTCTTTGACGATTTCGCCTTTGCGAAAGACGATCAGCGTTGGTATGGAGCGAATGCCCAAGCGTGAGGAGATTGATGGATTGACATCGATGTTGATCTTTATCACGTCGACGTCCCCTTTGAATTCCTGAGCGATCTTTTCAATAAAAGGCGCTATGGCCTTGCAGGGACCACACCATGGAGCCCAAAAATCCACAAGCACAACGCCTGGAGCATTCAAGACCTTTTCTTCAAACTGATCATCCCTAATATCTTGAGCAACATTTGCCATCAAAAGTCCTTTTTTAAATCCTAGGCATCGCCTTCAGCGGCAAGCGTTTGCGACTTATGTCAGAGTCGGGGAACCTTAACGTATTTATTTTGACCTGTCCAATACCGGATGGCTTTAGCGAATCCGAAAGACTGTCAATGGACAATCATTCGCGGGATTCCTGGGGACTTAGTTTTTTTGAAGCCTGGTGACTCTTATTTTGGCGATGATCCTAATTTCAGGACCCTCTATGACAAAAGCCGAACTCACTGTTGGGCAGGAGTTCGGCTCTTTCGTTTTGATCGCCTTCGATCCGCTCAGATAATTCGAGTGAAAATTATTCCCCTCCTACTTTGCGGGAGCTCCTGCGTCACCTTTGTCGCCTTTAGGACCCTGAGGACCTGTTTCACCCCGAAGGCCTTTTTCGCCTTGAATACCCTGATCACCTTTTAGGCCTTGTATGCCCTGGGGACCTGATTCACCACGAAGGCCTTTTTCGCCCGCAATACCCTGATCACCTTTAAGACCCATGGCACCTTGAACTCCGGTCTCACCTTTGGGACCTTTATCGCCGGGGAGTCCAGCCATGCCCTGAATTCCTGACCCTCCTGCATCGCCCTTAAGACCGGCGGCTCCGGTATCGCCTTTGTCACCTTTGTCACCTTTGGCACCTGAAGCGCCAGTGGCTCCAGTCGCACCTATTGCACCAGGAAGACCGCTTGATCCACTTTCACCTCGGTCCCCCTTTAGACCTGGGTCGCCTTTATCGCCCTTGTCTCCTTTTGGTCCTGTTTGGCCTGGGGCGCCTGTTTCCCCTTTGGGTCCAGGGACGCCTGTTGCTCCACTATCGCCTTTGCTTCCGGCTTGACCGCTTGCCCCGGTTTCCCCTTTAGGTCCGGGAAGGCCGGTTGGTCCTACATCACCTTTTTCGCCCTTGGCTCCGAGGGGTCCAGCTGTTCCGCTATCACCCTTGGTTCCAGGAAGACCTGTGGCTCCCGTATCGCCTTTATCACCTTTTGTTCCCGGTAGACCTGTGGCTCCGCTATCACCTTTGTCGCCTTTTGTTCCGGGAAGACCTGTGGCTCCGCTATCGCCTTTGTCGCCTTTTGTTCCGGGAAGACCTGCGGCTCCTGCCGTTCCTGTTTCACCTGTAGCTCCTTTGGGTCCTGGTAGTCCCGTCGCTCCTGTTTCGCCTTTATCGCCTTTATCGCCTTTATCGCCTTTATCGCCTTTAGGGCCTGTAAGTCCGCTTTCACCTTTGGTACCCGTTTCGCCTTTAGGGCCTGTAAGTCCGCTTTCACCTTTGGTACCCGTTTCGCCTTTAG
>CAXSGP010000053.1:0-31766 GCA_964236955.1 uncultured Oligoflexus sp.
TGCGTTACTGGGGATGTTCGACGTTGGCGTAGCCAAACGTCAACAGCCCCTAGTGAGATCGGCAGCTGCTTTGCCAAAAAGAACGGGCGGACGGGAAGAAGGCAAGGCCTGGCCGAATGCCTTCCAAGCCTCCTTGAATTGGCGGCTAGTTGTCATAGTCTACGAAAACTAGCGCTTCAGGACTCCAAACAGAGCCTGTCATGTTTCGAAATGAGCGGAATAATTTTGTGGCATATAGAAGCAAAAAGCCTGCCGATAGATGGCGTCCAATTCTTCAAAACGATCCTTGCCTTCCATTCCTTTGCTGAAAAATGCCGGTCTAGAGCCTTTATCCTATGCTGGCGTTCTCAAAAGAATCCTTAAATCATTACCGGGCAAAACTATTTATACTCGGCTATTCATCCCCCTTATTTAGCCGAACTTCCAGCGACCAAACCCAGAACAAAAAAAACCGCCTTCCGATGGAAGCGGCGGTGCCAGGAATTATCAGCGCGGATCAGGCCACATGATGTTTTAGAGGCGTAACATTTGAATGTTCTTCTTCAGTATCCGTTTCTGCTTCGGCTTTTACTTCCCCTGCCGCAACGGCTTCATAGATCCCGATCTGTTCTTGAATAGCATGCAAGGCTTCGGGTCTGTGAAAGAGAAAGCCCTGGATCAGTTCGATGCCCATAGCTTTGAGTACCTCAGCCTCGTTCCAGGTCTCGACCCCTTCCGCAAGTACAGTGGTATTCAAAATCTTGGCGGCGGTCACCAGACCTTGTACATAGGCCTGTTTCACGGGATCCTTGTCGATGTCTTGAATCATGCCTCGGTCAAACTTAATGATGTCGGGGCGAATTTTAATGATACGGTCCAGGCTTGAATAGCCTTTGCCGAAGTCATCCGCAGCGATTCCCATACTGTGGCTCTGCAGATGCTCGCGTGCCTTCATCATAAGATCGAGGTTATTGATCGCCTCAGATTCGGATACCTCAAAAATGATCTTCATCGTCTTATCAAAATGGATCAGCAATCGATCGATATGATAGAGGTTGCGCGGAAGAATATTAACCATGAGTACACCGGGCAGGTCTTTGGCAAACTGGGCGGCATGCTTCATACAGGCCTGATCGAGTTCAAGGGCGACGTTAGTCGTCTTGGCAATGGCGAACAGCACATCGGGACGAAGATACTGGGAATCGATTCCGGCCTCGAAACTATGCTCTTTGATTGCCGACTGATTCACTCGAATTAAAGACTCAAACCCATAGAGTTGAGGTTTCAGTATTTTGATGCTTCGGGTCCTTTTCGCCTCCTCGATCATTTTTTTGTCGATGGCCTGCAAATGGAACACACCCTGATAGTGCGGAGTCAGGAGATCATCAGCCTGAATCAGAGTCTGCATCAGTTCGCGTTGACGGTCGCGACCCCTTTTGAGTTGGGCCTGAGCCATGTATTTGCTGGACTCAAGTCCAGATTCGACGATTTCTCGGGTGTCGATGCAGGGATTGTTCAAGACGCCGAAATAGCCCACCCCCAAGAGTGGAATGGAATGGACACATTCCGGTATACGCCTTTGGTTGACGGGCAAAAACAATTCTTTCCACATCGCATTATTGATGCTTTGCGACAGTCGGTCCGCGATCTTTTCCAAGGCGCCGGGGAAGGGCAGGGACCCTGTCTGACGCGATCTGTCCATAAATATATAATAGGTATTGGAGTTGAGTGATTTCCGGCAGATGATATCGGTGGCGCGTACACAGCCCGAGCCACCCCAGATTGCAACCATAACGTCATGAAGAACCGTCTTCATGATACTGTAAACTTCCGTTCCAAAATCCACGCTGATCTTATTCAGGCCAGAGGCATCCAGCGTGAGGATACCAAGGCCACCGTAGCTATGTAAGAGATTGACGGGAATCTGCTGGTTATAGAAAGGGATGGAGCGCATCTGACTTTGTATGTTTTCATTGACACCTGAAAAACAGAAGACCGCGGTGGCGACGATTTCATCGTAGTTATCGCTGCTGAGAATGGTTATGTATTCCGCGTAGGAACTGCCATCGCCCGGCTTCGCAGGGGACCGCAGCACGATCACAGCAAAGCGGCGACCGAGAGCGTTGATGCTATCAATAAGAGCTTCGCGAGGCATTGTGACCTTGGATTCGTCAACAATCAGCACCGAGATACCTGGACCGTAAAGCTTAGCGTAACTGTCTTGTGCATCCAAATCTATTGCTGCAACCTTCGCGCCACGTCTTGCCAGATCAGTCTCTAGCCGCTTAGTCAGTGCTTGATTTTTGTTAGCAATCAATATCATCGAGGCACATATCCTTGAACATCGTTTTGCTGGGAATATTCATGACAAATTCTCTATCGGCCCGGTCCCGGAAAAATTGAGGCATCGTGCCTGATTACGGACCATGATATAAATAATCCGCCGTCAACATCAGATAAGTCTAAACAGTATTAAGGACTTATGTGAATACATACTTTCACCCGAAGCACCCGAGGTTTATTTTTTATGCCAGTGCAGGATCGATTCATCGACGATCTAATAAGCCGTGCCAAAACTCTTAAGGCCCGTTTGGCTCTAGCTGAAGGCGAAGACCCGCGAGTGATTGAGGCCGTTACCCTACTTCTCCAGTCGGGAGCCCCGAGCGAGATCTATCTCTTCGGGAAGTCTGCTAACGTAAAAAGACTACTCAAGAGTGCGAGCATCGATAGCCCTCGTCTGAAGGTCATTGATTCTGAAGCGCCAAGTCTCATTGCAGACACGCTGCTCCATTTTGAAACCCGTGCCAAGAGGAAAGGCAAGGATATTGCCGAGGAGGAAAAAAAGGGGCTAGGCAAATCCGTCCTCAATCAAGCCGCCTATTTCCTGGCGGAGGCAAAGGTTGATGCCGTGGTTGCCGGATGTGTTCACACCACGGCCGATGTGATTCGCGCCAGTCTCAAAGGTGTGGGCATGAAGGCAGGCATCAAGACTCTAAGCGGATGCTTTGTCATGATCAAGGGCAAGGAGCGGCTGCTCTTTTCGGATTGCGGGGTCGTTGCCGATCCGAGCAGTGAACAGTTGGGCGATATTGCTTTAGCGACAGCGGATACCTTTCGCCAGCTCTTCCCCGAGTCTTCTCCCAAGGTGGCTTTTCTCTCCTTTTCCACCCAAGGCTCAGCCGAGCATCCGCGGGTGCAAAAGGTTATCGATGCCGCGGCAGCTTTTAAAAAGCGTGCTCCTGCCATCCTATCGGACGGCGAACTGCAGTTCGATGCTGCCTATGTTCCCGAGGTTGCTAAACGTAAAGCCCCGAACTCAGCAGTCGGCGGCGCCGCCAATTGTTTTATTTTTCCTGATCTGGATTCGGGAAATATAAGCTATAAAATCGCCCAGAGACTCGGAGGCTTTCAAGCCTACGGCCCGATATTGCAGGGCAGCTTAAAACCCTACCTGGATTTAAGCCGGGGAGCTAATGCCAGGGACATCATGGTCTCGGGACTTTTGGCTCTCCTTCGCAGCCAACCCTGACACGGGCGCGGACCTGTTCGAGCGGAAATTTTTTGCGCTTCCATGCAGGCTTTTTAAGACGCGGGGTCTACTGAACACGAATCTTCTTTGGGATCACCAAGACTGCGATAGAGGGCAATAATGATAATAGCGGGGTTCGTCACCCGGGTCGCCTCACCGCCCAGCTGATAGGCATCCTTTAAAAGAAACCCTAGACTGAGGTAAAGTCCGGCCCGTCTGAGAGCAAAGGGCAAAACGCGAGACGCGAGAGATCCGATTCGCCCGACACCCGCCAATCGCGGCAGGCCCCAGGCGGATTCAATCAGAGCCGCCCCAAACCGCTTCGCCACAAGCTTGCCCAACATGCCTTTAAAACTGCTGAGGCTGCCACCATTCAATTTGGTCAGGAGGCTTTTGCGCAGCTCTTTTAAATCACCTAGGGTCTCAAAATTGGCGTCCTTCAAAAGTTGAGAAACCTTGGAGGGCGATAATTGCTCCAGGCTTTCACCCAGCATCATCGCGCAGAGACTTATCTCTCTGTCTTCGACCGACATCGCATCGGGAAAGGGTTTTTTGAATCGGCCAGCGACTCGCTCATGGACCTGCCTGATGATATCTTCATAATGCGGGCTCTCTTTGAGCCGGTTCCATAGGGTATGCCCACCGAATTCCCTAAGTTCCAATACAACGAAAAATGCACCCACCCTTTTTTGAGCGGCGTTGAGTTCGAAATCGGTTTGACCGGCTTCCTTCAGCCACCTCGCAAAGCCTTTGCGTAGATTCAATCGGCGTTCAAAGACCGGCCCCAGAACCGGCCACACTTCCGTTTCCCTGGCAAGCCATTCAAACAGCGCGATATCCTCAGCTGATGATTCTGCAGCTATTTTGAAATCACGGTCGAGTTTTTTTGAATCCTGATAGTAGGGTTCGAGCCAGTTGCGTGCAGTAAACATCGGCACCTCCTCCGCTAGTTTACTTCTCCGCGTAAAGATTTGCCGGCCTTTCGCATGTTTTCCTTCATGTCTTCCCTTTTTCCCGTTTCAAGTTTTTCTTAGCAGTCTTTAGTCCAGCCTCTAAGCTCTTGAAATGACTTAATGTTACAAACCTATTTGTTTTCCGCTCAAGTTTTTAGTCCCAGATGCCGATCAGGGAAATACGAAGCTATAGGGAGAATTTAGAGTATGATCCGATTCATCATGTTCGTTGCAGGAACTATTTTACTCAATGCCTGTGCACCGGCGCCGATCACGCCCGACCGAAAAAACGTTCCGCCAGGCAAATCCAAAGACAGTGATTCAGTCTTTGTACCTATAGAGGAAACCGCCAACGGATCCGAGATCGAAACCGAAGTATCTTCCTCTTCCGCGCCCGAAGGAGCGACTCAAAATCCGAAAAAAGAAATTCCGACTGGCAATACTGTCTTAAATCCAAGCCCGAGCCCGGACTCCTCCACCGGATCACAGCCAAAACCCGGCGGCATAAGTACGAAGCCCGTTCCAAACAATGGCAGCACCGCTACGACGAGCCCTAATAAGCCCGTCACGACGGTTAGCGCAGCCCTTTCCAGTGACCTTATGGCCAAAGCCAGTGGCCGTACCAAATCACAAAAGACCCGTATGGGGACTTGGTTTGATCGAGCGGTCGACGTCAACATCAGCGAAGAAGACCAGAAATTTCTGGCCGACGCCAATCAAAACGTTGAGATCCCCGATGGAAAAAATGGCGACTGGTCCTATAAGAAATTTAGCGTCAATCTTTTTCCAAGCAAAGGCCTGCCCCATCCGGCCGATGGTTCACAGGGCGGTCTGGGCGATTGCAACATGCTCGCCTTCCTCAATAGCTTTGCTTACCAGCACCCTGACTTTTTAAAGTCCATAATCAAGGATCGCGGCAATGGCACCTATGACATCGCTATGTTTAATCCCAAAGCAGAACCCATAACGATCTCTCTCGATTCCAATTTTATCGCCGACAAAAACGGCAATCTTATCGTATCCCATGGCAAAAACAACTCGGTGATCTGGCTGACCATCATGGAAAAAGCCATTATGAAATATAACAAAATCTTTAAGATCTGGAACGGTGATGGACCAGGCAAGGTCGAAGGTTTTGGTTCCGAGGCAGGCGCTCCCATGCTGACCGGAGAAGGTGACAGCTATTCTTTTGATCGCGGCGCCTTGCCGAAAGCAGCCGACCTTACCCGGGCTGTGAAGGAAGCTCTAAAAGCCGGCAAGCTCATTACAGGAGGGTTTGGCGAACCCATGAATTTGAATAATTTGAAGTCGGTGACGGGCCATGCCTACACAGTACTTATACCGAAAGATGGCAATACGATGATTTCGATGCGCAACCCCTGGGGCTTTTCACCTAAAGCCGACGGCGGCGGTGATGATTCGCATGACGGTATCCTCGATATCGGTTACTTGGACGAATGGTTCAAAACGATTGATATTCGCATCATGGAGCCCGGCATTGCCGGTGGCACGGGTAACACCGCACCCTATCAGGCGCGCAGCTCTTTTCAGGGCAGTCAGTTTACAGCGGACGACATGGAAAGCACGATAGCCCTGTACGGTTCCAGACTTTAAGCTGTTCTTTCTCCATTAAAGAAATCAAACCTCGATGTCTGACGACTCGAGGTTTTTTTCTACAGCGGCTCTTTTTGCTTTATAATGCATAAAACGAAATTTATGACGCAAGTCGGGTAAGAATCGCAGGAGTGGCTTATGTTTCTCGAGCATTATCATAATACCAAAGTCGTCGTGATTGTGGCGTTGATCATTGGCGCTGCCCTATATTGGTATTTTCGAGGTCCGCTTCCCACCCTGCCCGATTCGCCGGCGCTGCCTCTTCCGCTCGAACCGATTCATTTGCAATTTGATTCCCAGCATTCCATTCATGCCGCCTCACGGGCCCTCGCCGATCAGTCCGCCGAATGGCGGGCCAGTCTTAAACACTCAGGTGCGATCCTTAAGACGAACGGCGTCAAAGAAATAATATTACTCCACGGTACCTTTGTTGGATCCGATCCCGTGAATATCATCTCTTCGATGAAGTTCGTGTTTCCGAGGCTTAGCCGCGACTTTGAAGATGGGATGTCCAAACGCATGAAGGGCGTCATCGACCATTTTGCTCAGGATAACGGTAATTTTGTCCCCGCTTACGTCGAACTCCTGGAGAAGGCGCTCGACGCTAAAATCCCTGTGAAGATGCAATTCTGGTCCTCGGCCAATCATCATCTGGCCCGCCTTGAAGGAGCGATAAGTCTCCTTGAAAATATCGCCGGGGATTTTCCACAAAAAAGTCAGGACAGAATCCTGCTCATCGGTCACAGCCATGCCCGTCAGGTTTTCGCCCTCTTTACGCAGCTGATTCAGGGCAGTGGGACACGGGGCGTCCTCGGGGATTTTCTCTGGACTATCATTGAACAGGAAAAGCTCGCGGACAAGGCCCTCAAATCAAAAGCCAAGGCTCTTCGCAAGCAGCGCTTTGACTTCGTCACGCTGGGTGGACCGGTTCGCTATGGTTGGGCTTTTATCCCCGATATGAAGGTCCTCCACATCGTCAATCACAGCGGCAATGCTGACGCCAAGGTCCAACCTTTTTCGTTCTGGAAGTCGACGAGCGGTGATTTGGTGCAGCAATGGGGAATGATAGGTTCCGATACCCTCGCGGTTACGCCTCGGGAAAGAACGATCAATAGGTCTCTCGATGAATTTTTAGGTAAAGGCTGGCATACCCGACTTTGGTTAAAGTCTATAGTGCGTCGCGAAAGACTTGGTGATTTTGGCCGGACGTTACTGGTTGATTATCAGCATATCGCAGCCAACCGTAAGAATTTTATAAAAACAGGTTTTGGTCATGGTATTTATACGCGATTCGAAGTGATGCATTTTCAAATGGAGCTGCTTTGTAAGTATATATATTCATGAATGGCTTCGGCAAAAAAGTGGATGGTATGAAGGCAGTCTCAGTTAACTGCCCTGTTGAGGTTTGAGGAGAACCTTAATAAAAAGGCTTGGGGGGATGGCTACCATTGATAGAGATTTTTATATCTCTCGATCGCCGCCCTTACATGTGAGCGGCAAATCAACGGGGAGGGATTTTGGCAGCCAATAAAAAAAGAGATGAGTCCTTGCTTGACCGTACTCTTTTGTGTCGATATAAGGATCTCGACTTAGACGACCCCTTTGTTGTTCTCTCTTGCTGTTCTTGAGAGCAACGAACATCGACAAAAGCCACAAAATTTTCTTCAGCAAGCTTGCTGTTCTGCTGATTTCTATCTCGCGCTAATGACTGCCTACCGTGGTTCTCCCAAACTCCCCCATATGTGTCAATCCCCATTGAAAAATCACTTAACATTTTCGAGCGAGGCGAGCACAATGGGAAGACAACATCGCTCGCATTAAGCACAATTCAGTTTGCCAACAGATAGATAATATGTTTGTTTAGAGGAAATCTGATTGTCAGTTGCTTGGGCAATGGCTTGGACAAATTGACCAATTGCATCCGTTGCAAGGCTCAAGTCCAAGCAGAGTCGATTTATCTTTGGTGAGGCAACGCGTTAAGCATGGTGAATGAGCAAGCACTGCTTACAGATCTGGTCGATGCGATCAACGCATGGATAGAGGGAAGTCGAAGTCGAAGCCTATCGGGCCTTGCTAGACGCACCGGTGTCGCTTATTCCACGATCAGGCGCATCGCGCAAAATGAAAGTGTGCCTCACCCCTATACGGCTCTTTCGATTTCAGAAGTGGTCATGACCACGCAGCAACGTCTCGAGTTCTTGAAACAGCATTTTCCCACCATCGGTAATCTGATGGAAGAATGCTACGACAACAAAATTGGCGGGGAACCCAATGCCGACGCTCTGCAGCGTTTTCTTCGCATGGAACCTCACAATCGAATTTTTAATATAGCCGCTACTGAAATCGGTACGAATAGACGTGCCATCCAAAGACTTTGTGGCCAGATGGGTATCGATTCGCTCAATGAACTACTCGACGAATCCTTGTTAGTTGAACTTCCGGACGGAACGATTAAATATACCCATGATGGCTGGACTCATGCGAATATAGACGAGGCACTGTCTCAAGTCCGCCATTCTACCCAGCATTTCGATAAGCACTTAGTGGGAACCGATGGAGCCAGCCTGATGCACGCGACTGGTGCTATCAAGCCCGAACTTGTGCCGCAGGTTAAAGAGCTTGTATTAAAATTTATGAAGGATATAAATGCGCTAAAGAATGACGATACGTCAGAAGGCAGCATTCACTTCTTTTGTGACTTAATGTATTCCCTTTACGACCGTCAGGAGTGGGCACCTTATCAGGAGCGTAATCAATGAAAAACCTTTTGCTTGCCATCTTTATCTTCTGCGGTTCCATGGCGGTTCAAAGTCAGCCCGTCAAAGCCAGTGGCGCTACGGTTGTATTCCTTCAGGTGAAGTTCAATGACTATCTTTTGACCTCAGCGATTCGTGATAAGTATTTCAACAGTAGCAAGCTCTACAATTATCTTGAGACCTCGGCTAACAATCTCTATGTCGCCCGCATCAATCCCTTAATTTTTGGTTCCGTTACCTATTACAGCGCGCGTGGTTTCGGAGTCACCATCGATTTTGATCAGTATCAAAAGGTGGAGTTCAATTATATCGCCAGCCTGAAAGCTATGATCGGCGTGACCGAAGACTATGACATCATCGTCCTGCTCCCGCTGCTTCCAGAGAATGACGGCTACGTTCCGAAGTCGATGCGGTCGACTCTCGACAACGACGGGGATGAAGATTAAGAATTGTTTGGGGGGTCCTGGTTCGTGCGAATTCTTAATAAACTGGCTTCTGAGTAGAATTTAACAAAAACCTGCTGTCTCCTCTCGACTCCCCTCCCCGAGTGACCATCACCCGGGGATTTCTTTTTTTGAATTTTACAAAAACCGTTCCGCGGTTCGATGGCTGATTTTTTTTCAACGCCCGATTCATGTGAAAATCCAGCACAATTTCCCGCAGGGCCTACCTTTTGGGTTCCCGCCATTATTTAATATTATTCTTATCCCAATTAAAGCTTAACTTTTGCTGGCGATGCGAGCACAATAACTTCACAAACTTGCCACAAATTCGCACAATTAAATTGCAAACAGATAAATATTATGTTTGTTTTGTATAAACCTGATTGACAGCTTTCTTTTTGAACGTGTTCGAGCTTTCGAGCGCAGAATCTGTCTTTCCTCGTAAGGGTACGAGATAACGCATGGTCAACGAGCAAGCACTGCTAGCAGATCTGGTCGATGCCATCAACGCATGGATGCAGGGGAGTCGTAGCCGGAGTTTATCTGGCCTCGCTCGGCGCACCAGTGTCGCTTACTCTACCATTCGCCGAATCGCCCAAAACGAAAGCGTTCCCCATCCTTATACTGCGCTCTCTATTTCTGAAGTCGTAATGACGACACAGCAACGTCTTGAGTTCCTGAAGAAACATTTTCCCACGATAGGGAATTTGATGGACGAGTGCTACCTGAGCTCGATCCGCTCAGAGCCCAATGAAGAGTCCTTGAACCGTTTCATCCGGCTCGAACCTCACAATCGCATCTTCAATATCGCCGCGACCAAAAAAGGCACTTCACGCAAAGCTATACTCTCCCTTTGCGGACAGATGGGTATCGATGCGCTCGAAGAGATGCTCGATGATTCCCTGTTGATTGAACTCGACGGCGGAATCATCAAATACACTCATGATAACTGGGCGATGGGAAATATTGAAGACGCCCTGAGTCAGGTGCGTCATTCTACAGAGCACTTTGAAAAGCATTTAGTCGGAACCGATGGTGCGAGCCTCATGCACGCGACCGGAGCGGTGCGAGCCGAGTTGGTCCCGAAGTTGAAAGAACTTGTATTAAAGTTTATGAAAGACTTTAATGCGCTCAAAGACGATCAAAACGCTGAGGGCAGCATTCACTTCTTTTGTGATTTGATGTACTCACTGTATGATCGGAATGAGTGGAATAGTAGTCCTAATCAGGAGTTGGACGGATGAAAAGACTGTTTCTAATATTGCTATTACTGACTGCTGTTTTGCAAGGCAAGCCAGCAGATGCGAGCGGCTCCAATACAGTATTCCTTCCCGTTAAATACAGCGACTACAGTTTTATAACTGCCACTCAGGACAAGGCCTTTAATAATAGCACTCTCTATAATTTCCTCGAAAGCTCGACCAACACGCTATGGGTCTCGCGTGTCAGCTCCTATATTTACCGGTCGACCTACTACTACACGTACTGGGGTTATGACGTAAACCTTGAGTTTGCAGACCGCGAGGCAGTCACCTTCCGTTATTACTCAAACCTCGACGCCATCCTTGGCTTGACTCGGAACGATGAAATCGTTGTTCTCCTGCCGCAGATCAGTTCCCAGACGACGCCCCATACGGCTCGAGGCGATACTCAGTAAACGCTGGACTTGTTTGGCGGGGAGAGATCTCCAAGATCTCCCCTATCTCCGATTTTATTTTTGCCGGAGACCTTCAGAGTCGGCCCGGGCTGACACGCTGCTCCTGCCAGTGCAGCAGCATGGCTTCGACAAGCCTCTTCCCGTCCACCTGCCGATTCCTCCCCAACACAATTCCTTTAAACTCTTCGGTGCAAAAGTCGCTGGTCTTTGCCATAATCTCCAGGCCGTTGCCGCATCTTTAATGACTTGCCGGAGGATGACAGGGACTATGCAGCATTTTATATGGGATTTTTCCCCTGAAATCTTTAAAATTGGCTCGTTTGGGCCGCGCTATTACGGGCTGATGTTCGCGATCGGGTTCATGGTTGGTTACACAATTACTCAAAAAATATTTTTGAAAGAAGGCCATCCCGAGGAAGATCTTTCCTCGCTGCTCTTTCATATCATGGTCGGGACGATAGTCGGCGCGCGTGTAGGCCACTGTTTATTCTACGAGCCCAACTACTACCTCTCCCATCCCCTTGAGATTCTTTTCGTCTGGCGCGGCGGGCTTGCGAGCCACGGCGGAACCATCGGTGTCCTCATCGCACTCTGGCTTTATCGCCGGAAACATCTTGACCAGGGCTATATCTGGCTTGCCGACCGTTTATCCATTGGCACCGCATTCACGGCTGCATGTATCCGCGTCGGTAATTTCTTCAATTCCGAGATCCTCGGCAAACCTTCGGATCTGCCCTGGGCGATTATCTTCGCCGCAAATAACGACAATGTGCCTCGTCATCCGGCGATGCTCTATGAGGCGTTTGCTTATCTTGTCCTCTTCTTCGTTCTCTTTTGGATGTACTGGAAGACCAAGGCCTCGGAAACCCGCGGCCGGATGATAGGCCTTATGCTCGCCTGGATTTTCACCGCCCGCTTTTTCATCGAATTCGTCAAAGAGAATCAGGTGCCCTTTGAAAATGGCATGACTTACAATATGGGCCAGTTGCTAAGTATTCCCTTTGTCTTTATCGGCATCTTCCTCTACAGCGGTAAGCTCGTTCAGTGGTTGCCATGGCTTGATTCGACCAGCTCCAATCCTAAGGCCGATTTAAAGATGACAGCTAAAGTGTCTCCCAAGAAAAAAGGCTGAAGCAAGTTATGCGCGCATTTTTATGGCTCGGAACCCTTTTTCTCATGGCTTCCAAATGCGGTTTCAGTCATGAGCCGCAGGTTCTTTCCTGGAATACCGCGAGGGCGACGGATGACCTCAAGGTGTTTAGCGCGCTACCGCACCCCATTGGCTCTCCCCGTATCGCGGCGCTCGCGGACTACCTCGAGCAAGAGTTGAAAGCAGAGGGCCTTGAATCGGGCCGCGACACCTTTATAGCCATGGTCCCTGATCCCGAGCGACTCCAAACCGAAGCCAGCCCCCTGCTTTCGACGACGCTCTCGATTCCGATGCGAAACATATTTGCCACATTGAAGGTGGGACGGGAATCCTGTGCATTTTTGGTGGCTTCCCACTATGATTCCAAACGCCTGCCCGGAGGCGATGGGATAGGGGCAAATGATAGTGGATCATCGTCAGTTGTCCTACTCGAGTTGATGCGAGGCCTAAAGGCCCTCGCCTCAACTCAAGCCTTGGACCTACGCTGTCATATCGTTGCCGTGTGGTTTGATGGTGAGGAGTCCTATCTTCCCGAGTGGCGTGATGGCCAAAGCCGGCATCCCGCTCGCATCGTTGACAACACCTATGGCAGCCGTAATTTAGCCGATAACCTCAAAGTTTGTGCTGGTTCGGACAGGAAAAAAATATGGTGTCTGCCCGAGACCTGGGGGGGGGAAAGAGTGGAGGGTCTTATCCTGCTCGATATGGTGGGATCACCCGCTCTCAAACTTTCATCGGAAGCCGCTTCGACTCCCGAGCTATTGGAGCTGGCCAAAACCCTCGATCAACGCATGTTTCAAGGCCAGCTCTTCGCCAATAGCGCCCCCAAATCGATCGAAGATGATCACATCGCCTTTATCGAAAAAGGCATACCGGCTCTTGATCTTATCGATTTTGAGAACCTTAGGACCTGGCATCAGCCCAGCGATACCTTTGAATCGGTATCGATATCCAGCCTGGAAAAAACGGCTCGTTTCACTCACGCCCTGCTCGAGACTCTATTGAAGCCTTAATCGATTCGAATCAGCCTTTTAATAGCTTAAGGACAAAGTTAATGTCCTTCGCATCATTGTGGGCGTGAGGAGCGAGTCTTATTCCCGGACCGCGTCGGGCATAGCTTACTTTATTTTTGATGAGTGTTTCGACAAGGGCATCAAAACTCTTCAAGGGAGAGCGACCGGATGGACTAAAATTCACGATAGGACTGTGCTGTATGGGACCATTCGAAGCGGTAACTCGATAGTCCAACTCCCGCAAACCATCAGCAAGGGTCTGAGCAAAACCCAGCGCTGCCTTTTGTATATGGGCTACCCGACACCGCTGAAGCAAAGCGGCCGAAGCACCCAGCGCAATAATCTCCAAAACCTGTTTCGATCCTGCCTCAAATCGCAGGGCATCTTTTTTAGGACTGCAGCTGAGATCGGTCGGATCCTCACAGGTTCCAAAGGTATAGGCCCCCACATTATGCGGCAGCAGCTGCCGGGCACGATCCTCCTTAATACAAAGATATCCGACACCTACGGGTGATGTCATCCATTTATGGGAGCCACCGACCACCGCATCCAGATCGAATTCGCGAAAGGAAAACTCCAGAACTCCCAGCCCTTGAAACGCATCGATCACTGTCCAGATGCCGCGGGCCTTTGCAAAAGCTGACAGCGCTTTAAGGTCGGAGACCGCACCGCTTTGAAACTGGACCCAGGAGATCGCGATCACCCGGGTCCGCTCGCTAACGCGGTCGAGAAGCTTTTCAATCGGTGTTCCCAGATCGGCAAGGGATTCGACCAAAATCAGATCCGCTCCGCTTCGTTTGCAGGCTTCCTGCCAAGGATAGAGGTTCGATCCATATTCCTGATCCCACATAAGGACCTCTTGCCCGGGCTGCAGATTAAGATGAAAGGCTATTTGGCTTACGGCATTCGCCGTGCTTTGAAAGAAGGCGATGGAACCAGGTTTGGCATCGATAAAACTCGCGAGCTGAAGCCGCGCGTGATCGACAGCTTCGAGATAGGCGGCATCGCAGAACATGCCTTCCCGTCGATAGCGTTCCACCCAATAATGAACGGCTGCCTCGGCTTCGATATTGATTGGCGAAAGTCCGGCATTATTAAGATGGGTGAGGCCAGGATCGCTGCGAAAAAAACTCTTGAATTCCCGTGATGGATTCATCGATCATTTCCTTTCGACTTGAGAAAATAGCCAGGCACGGAGTTCTTCCAGATCACTCTGCTCCGTTCGAAAACCCAGGATGCAGATTCTTATAATGAATCTGCCGCGCAATTCGCAGGCCGTGAGAAAAAACCGGCCCGTGCCGTTGATCGATTGAAAAAGCCGCTTCGTCTTTTCATTCGTCTCATCACCTTTGAGTCGCCAGGCAAAAAGCGAAAGATCGGGATGAGCAACGATCGCAAAGGCCCCATGTTCCTCCAGAGCGGCACACAACCAGCGGGCCTGCTGCCATTTCGATTGGAGATGGGCCCGAAAACTTTCAAGACCAAAGACTTTGAGAGAAAGCCATAGACGTAGGCCACGAAAATCCCGGGAAAGTTCGGGTGATATATCGGAATATTCGAGACGCATAAGGCCGGCGTCGTAAGGCGGCATATAGGAAGCCTCGAGTCCTCTTGGCCAACGAATGGTCGGAACATCTTTAATCAGCAACGCCCCGGTACCGTAAGGCATGCAGAAGGCTTTATGCGGATCGAGCGAAAGGGAGTCGCCCCGTTCGAGGCCTTGCAAGGCAGTCGCCTCGGGAAGAAGCTTAAAGAAGCCACCATAGGCAGCATCGACATGAAACCAGATATTTTCATTGGCGCACAGATCGGCGAGATCACTGAGGGCATCGACGCGCCCCAGATTCGTCGTCCCGGCCGTCGCGACCAAAAGGACAGGGCTCAGCCCGAGGGCTTTATCCTGACGAATACGGTCAGCGGCCCGCTCGGGATTGAGGCGACCGTCTTCACTTGCGATCACAGCCGTTTCTTCCGGGAGAAACCCTGCAGCAAATAACGCCTTGCCGATGCAGTGGTGGGCCTGGTCGGAGACATAAACGCGTCGTTTACCCAAAGCCCCCGGCCTTGCCTCGCGCGCGGCTAAGACTGCGGAAAAAATCGCCAGGGATGAACCCGTTGTGAGCAAACCCGACCCCTGGCTGGGCCATTTCATCATCGACATGAGCCAGCGAATGCTTTGATCTTCAAGCTGCACAGCGGCAGGCGCGGTCGAGAATGTTCCGGTATAGGGATTGAGAAGCATCGCCAGGGCTTGCCCTACTGCGGCAACCGGATTCGCCGCCCCGGCCACGTAAGCTAAATAATGGGGATGTCCCACGACCTGGCCGTCGGCACCGAGTTGAGCCATAAGCTGTTCTAAAACCCCATCTAGGGCCATCCCCTGTTCCGGTGGGTTTGGCCCTGCAAAGGCATGCGACCAATCGGCTTTGACGCCATGGGATCTGGCATCATGGGCCAGGCCAGCGGGCGCCAGCGAAGGAATACCTTCCCACCATGGCCCAACATGCTTGGAAAGACTAGCAAACGCCGCTTCAATTTGAGCAGCAGACCAGTTAAAGGGAGACCCAGAGGCTCGATTGATAGCATCACTCACGACATGCGTCTCCAGAGGCTATAGTGCAGACGACCGACTGCCGCCAGATCCTTAGCGGGTCGTTCCACATGAAAACAGCGACCCGTTTCTATCTTTTGAAAGCTTGATCCCAAGACAAGGCCCAATTGATCCAAGGGAATCCATAGGGAACGGGGAGTCGATCGGTCTGACCAGGCAAAACGATCGGCAATCAGTACAAAGTCGCCAGCCTTCACCAAGCCCCGTTCGCCGCTCAAACGACTCAATAGACCTTTAGGCGAAGGCAATTGGCCTAGCACCCGATTTAAGACCACGAGATTGAAATCATACCATTCAGCCGGTAGACTGCTGGCATCCGATTGTCGCCAATCCAGGAGCGTTAATGCCCGGGCATCGAGATTTTTCGTCAATTCCTCGCCTGTATCAGGACTTACATATTCCACGCGACCTTCCCTTTGCCAGTCTTTCGCCGTAGCGATCGCCAGTTTTGATATATCGCAACCCAAAGTTCGATATCCGAGAAGAGCGAGCCTATAGGTCAGCGACCCCACTCCGCAGCCGATTTCGAGAATTCGACTGTCCGCATTAAATTGCGGCAAAACATGCTTTCGGATCAGAGCGGGAAAGACATTCCGACCCAATTTCTCGGGACTGATCATCGCCTCAATCAGCAGTTCTTCGTCCTTTGAGAACGCCGCAAACAGCTGCTGTCTGCGGGTTTTTGTTTCATCCTTAAGGCCGTCATCCACGGGATCAATAGTCTCTAGCGCGCCTTTGTTATCGGGAGCAAGCGGATCGACGAGGCGAAAACCGGCATGTTGACCAAAATGGGGCCGAAAGTGAAAACGCGCATGAACCGTAGCCTCATCGCCGACACTGATAAAACTGCCGCCCATGATCATCTGATGCAGCCCATCAAAACAGGGCGTGCTGAAATCATCATAAAGAGCGTGAACCTGAAAACCTGGAAGATAATGAAAATGGTCTTCCAGCCACTGCCAGACGTTGCCAAATACATCGGTGAACTCGTCCGCCTCGTCGCCTCCGACCGGACCCTCGCTGCCATGCTTAAGGCTGCTGTTCACAGATTTTTTATTCACAGCCTCAAAGGCATCGGCGATATTCTTATCGCTGAAACCAGGGGCCTGATAGGTTCTGAGGGTATGATGCTCGGCCTCGGTGAGAAGGCGCAAGGGACAAATTCTGTTTTCTTTTTGGCTTTTCCAAGCGGCAAAGGCCTTGGCTTCGTGATAGTTGGCATTGACCGGCCAGTCCCAAGCCATGGCCACGACCTCAAAACAGGTCCTCAGGGCAAATTGATGCGCTCCTTGTGGGCCGATCGGGACCCAAAAACTTGGCCACTTTACGTTACGGAACGTCCGCCAGCGCCAGCCTTCATCGGTCCAATGCCGTTGATCGCGGTAGCCGCCGCCTCTCACAAACTCGTAGTACTCGCCGTTGCTGACGAGCTGACGATTGGCAGCAAATTCTCGTAGCACGGCTTCGCGTTTTCCATATTCGTTGTCCCAGCCAAAGGTTGGAAAACCGGGATCCTTGCCGATAACAACCGAACCGGCGGCTTTTTTGACAAAAGGATTGGCCGGATAATCGACGCCGGCTTTGGGCTCTTTCCAGGACGCTTTCCCATCGAGCGCTTGAGCAGTGGGATGCAAAGGGGGAAACCCCGGGTGCCGACGCAGCAGATGCGCGGGCAGCTCACGGATAAGGACCGACGAGGTTTCCAAGTGAATTCTCTCGTGTTCAAAGCCCATAACAAGGGCCCAAAGTGGCGACTCGATCGTGATTGGGGGATGATCATCGCCGAGGTCGGGATGCGTGGCAATCAAATGGGAGACGACCTGATAACACTTTTTTCTATAGTCATGACAGTGAACCAGTGCGGGCCATTCCATTTCGTTTTTCGAAAGATCGTCCCAGCTCATTTCATCGACGCCGGTTTCGAAAAGGCGTTCATGATAAGGATGAAGGGTCGCCGCTATGAGGCCAGCGACATGCAGCTTGTTGATATAGAGAACGGCGGGATGGGTGTAATAAAAGATCAGGGGATGACGAAGATTGTGATAGGGCGGGCGATAAAAGGCCTCATCACTGAGGAGCGAGGCAAACAGGAGTTCGGTCAGCATCCAGCCATTGTCAAAGTACGCCTGAAGGTCGGCACGGGTACAGACATTAAGATTGGGAATCGTCAGGCCTTGGATGACGCCAGAGCCTTTAAGCGAGGGATCCGGCCCTGTCCACCAACCTGAGTCCCGAGGAAATTTCAAGGGGGTGTCCCCTATTGTTTTATGCCAGGCTCCGCCCTCGCAAGCGGTTGCGGTCGTGCCTGCAAGATCGAGATTCGGATTGCGCGTGAGATTACGGGACATGTGGCTGAACTCCTGCAAGTGCCAGCACCGAGGCGGACGAGTGGCTTGGCTTAGAAAGCATCTCATCAAGACGATCGAGGCGATAATCGTGGGGCGACCCCTCAATTTTGGGACCATCCTTCTGAGCGCCGGCAATGCCTCCGCCTTGATCCCCTCTTTGGGATAGCTTCAAGTATTTTTTCACAAAAACCGGCACTTAGGAAGAAGCTACGCAATTGAGGGGTGGCCAGGGCTTGCTTAATAAAATTAAAATTTAGATATCAGGACCTTATAAGTGAATTTAAACGAAGCTTGACTGACAAGGCCCTCATTATGAATTTTATTTAATAAAATCTAAGACTTAGTCCAGAAATCCCACCTTGAACCGAAAAATCAGCGAAAGATAGGGAAGGCGAAATTACTAGCCTTGCCCTCGACTCCGTTATTTAGACTTTCGTATCCTTGGTGTAGGATTCGCGCAAACAACGCGGAAGGAAGAGGTCCATGTCGAGTTCAATGTTTGCCGATTTCGTTCTCCAAAATGAAGTCATCGGTTTTTTTGATCAACCCATTACGCTGAAAAGTGGCCGCCAAAGTCATTTTTACGTCAATTGGCGCCGAGCAAGTAATGATGCCTTCCTACTCGACACCCTGACTGACTTTCTCGCCGACTTTATTGAGGATCAGGAATTACCCTGTGAAACATTGTATGGAGTGCCCGAAGGAGCCACAAAGACTGCAGTCATTGCGGCCTTTAAACTTGCCAAACGTTCGCCCCATTATAAAATGGGTTCTCATACCATATCCATGGGACGTGCCAAACCCAAGCCTCATGGTGATCCTGCGGATCGATTTTTCATCGGCGCTCCAAAGGCCGGGGTTTTCATCCTTGAAGATACAGTTACGACAGGCCTGTCCCTTTTTCAGTGTTTGGATCAGCTGGTGGAGGCCGGCATCTCCGTAAAAGGTGTTATAGCGCTCACCGATCGTTGTGAAATGCGTGATGACGGCTTCACCGCCGCCCAGTATCTGCAAAAGCATTATGAAGGGAAGATCAGCTATCATCCCTTGAGTCGCGCTCCAGACTTACTCGCTAAGGCGATCAAACAACAAAAACCGCCCTTGGCTATCATTCAGGCCTTGGCCCACGAATTGAATCTGAGCGTCGAACAGTTGGGAGCCTGAACTTTGAATACGCAATCGAAGAATTTTCGTAAGCTCTGGGCTGAGGCTGTCAGTCATAAATCCAGTCTACTCTGCGTGGGCATTGACGCGGCCGAAGCCGGCCAACGGACAAGCAGCTCCGTACCGGCCCATACCAGCAAGCTGGAATGGACTCTAGACATTATCGATAAGATTGCCCCTTACGCAGCTGCGGTCAAAATCAACCGAAATTATTATAAAGACCTATCGCGCGCCGAGATGCGGACGATTACCGGCCGCATTCGTCAGCACGGCATGCTTAGCATCGACGATAGCAAACTCGCCGATATCGGTGACACCAATGCTGCCGCCATTTATCACGCGGCCCAGGAAGGCTACGATGCGCTCACCTATGCGCCGTTTCCGGGCAATGCCTTGCAAGCGGCGGAGCAGGCCAGGCAGCAAAACATAGGCCTCATCATGCTCGTGCTGATGTCCAATCCCGAATTCAAACTCATGAAAAAGGCACAGATCGAAGGTCAGGATTTCTACCTCTACCTTGCCGAGCAAGCCGCCCAAGGCGATGTCGATGGTGTGGTTATTGGGGCGCCCAGTGCCACCAACCATATTCAGGCAAACGAGCTTGATGGTATAGCAAAGCGTTTGGGTTCGGCAACGATTCTGGTCCCGGGAATAGGAGCGCAGGGTGGGGAAATCGGGCCGATACTTCAGCGCTTTGGCAAACGGACTATAGTCAATGTCGGGAGGGCGATAATCTATGCGGCCGATCCCGCTGCCGAAGCCAGGCATTATCGCGATCAAATTCAGAAAGAACTCGCTCGGTCCTAACCTGTCGATCTCTGTGCCGTTCCTGAATCCGCTTGCAAGCCTCCCGATGAGGCCTTACCAAGCTTCTCAAGGAGAAAGCTCTTATGACCCGCACCCTAGACAAACTCCCCTCTCACCTGCGACCCTACGTCAGTGAGCATGATTACAGCAAGTATACGGCACGCGATCAAGCGGCCTGGCGCTATATCATGCGTCAAAGCCAGGATTTTTTCCGAGATCATGCGGTGGCATCCTACCAGGATGGCTTTAAGAAAAGCGGGCTTCAAGTCGATCGCATCCCCCATATCGATGACATTGATAAAGCGATGCAGGAAGTCGGCTGGGGTGCTGTGCCGGTCGTTGGATTTATTGCACCCTGGGCCTTTATCGAATTTCAAGCACGCAAAATCCTGCCTATCGCCACCGATATGAGGACGGTGGATCATATCGCTTATACACCAGCTCCTGATATCGTTCATGAGGCGGCAGGCCATGCCCCTATTATTCCGGACAAGGAATACAGCGATTATCTGGCTTTTTACGCTTCCCTTGGCACCAAGGCGCTTTATTCCAAAGAAGATCTGATGGTGTACGAAGCCGTGCGTTATCTGTCCGATATCAAGGAAAAGCCGGAGAGCACGCCTGCCGTGATCCTTGCTGCTGAAACGAGGCTAAAGGAAGTGCTGGCAGGTTTTACCTTTATCTCCGAGCAAACCCTCGTGGCACGCATGAGCTGGTGGACTGCAGAATATGGATTATCGGGATCATTGAAAAACCCGAAGATCTATGGTGCCGGCCTCTTATCAAGCATAGGCGAAGCTAAGCTTTGTTTGACCGACAGGGTAAAAAAGATTCCGTTCAGCATCGAATGCATCCAATATTCCTATAACATTACCGAGCCGCAGCCGCAGCTCTTCGTAGCGGAGGATATGCATCATCTCACTCATGTGCTGCATGAACTCAATGCTTTGCTGGCCTTCAATCGCGGCGGCGAAGAGTCTTTGCGGAAGCTGTTCGAGAGTCGGGCGATAGGCACGGTGTGTCTCGACACGGGCGCCTGTCTATCGGGGGTCCTTCAGGCCTTTGAATCAACTGGCAAGCGTATCGATTTCATGAAATTTTCCGGACCCGTTCAGCTTTGTATGGGTGACAGGCAGATCAAAGGTCATGGCCTCGAGCGGCACGGGGAGGGCTTTAGCACGCCTTTGGGTCGACTTAAAGCCAAGCCAGAGCAAAAGATCGCCCACATGGACGATCAGACTCTCAAGGGTCTGGGGGTGGAAGAGGGCAAGCTCACGCATTTGACATTTGAATCGGGATTTGAAGTCAAGGGTAGGCTTCAGCAAATCCTGCGCATCGAAGGCAAGGTCATACTCATGACTTTCACGGACTGCCGGGTTTCCAAAGGTCCCAAGACTTATTTTGAACCGAGCTGGGGTGAATTCGATATGCTGATCGGTGATGAAGTTCCCTCGGTTTATGGAGGGCCTGCCGATCGCGAGAGTTTTGGTGAGCATGAGATTTCTGAACCCGAAACCACTCCTGCAAGGGAGTCACCCTTCAGTGCTTTTGAGATCAATAACTTCAAGCGTTATGAAAAACTGCGTGGATTGCGGACAGCCCTGGCTCAAAAGCCTGGCGATGCCGTAAGGATCAACGAACTGATTACGCTTGGCGAAGAAACCTACGGGCAGGCCAAGGACGAATGGCTATTGATGATGGAGGTTTATGAGCTGGGGCGTGAGCAAAAGCTGGATGGTGCCTGGATGAAGCAGATCAAGCTAGAACTCGATACAAAAAAGAATCAGACCTTAAATCAGGATATTTCTAACCTGATTCGCGACGGTCTTCGACTCATTCCTTGATAGTCCTTTCAGTCTTGTGCCCTTTTAAATATGGAGCCGTTACCAATGAGGACTGAAGGAAGCCAGAAGCCAATAGAAATAAAGCAGCGCGAATGGATTCGAAGCGGTTTCTTTCCCTGGCATGGCTTCGAAAGAAACTTAAAAATTCAAGAACTTATAGGCTCCCGGATGATTCTGGAAGCCTATTTTTATGGGGAAGACGATGACGGGGATCTAAAAGCTCAGTCAACTTCCCATAATAAACGCCTCTGGCCTTCGGGATTTGACTTGCGATATCTCTATCAAGGGTGTAAACATGGCGCGTATTCGGCTGTGAAAGGATATTCTGATGCGCGTTTTAAGCTTTCTGATCCTTGCCCTTAGTCTCGCCTCCGCCCGACTTTCCGCTGAAGAATCCCGTCTCTCGCCCCCATCCGGAGCGATCAGGGATTCGAAAGCTAAGCTTGGTCTTAACGATGTCTCCATTCTTTTACCCTATCAAAAATTTCCTGGGCTTTTTCAGCAGGCTCCAAAACTCAATGAAATTCCCAATCCAGAACTTTTTGCAGCCGGACTGCCAGCCGCCGAGCTTGACGGTCAGGCTTTCGTTAGCGCTGACATTCTTCTGAAGATCGACAGGACGCTTCAAGACGATAATAAAAATCTTGACGAACTCAGTGTTTTCTTCCGAATGACGCCCCAGAATTTCTTCGAATATCGTTTGGCGGGAATACGATTCGATCCTTGCGCCAATCAGCTTGAGGTCGGCAAAGATGAATCGAAGTGCCGCCATGAGTTTCGACTCGTATGGCAACAACGCGATGTTAAGCGCAATCGCTTTCTCGACAACAACATCCACGCCATCCATCAGATGACGAGCGAGCAATTCCAAGAGATAGTGGCAAGCCTTCGTCAGCTTAAATCGCAGGCTAAGACCGATACCTTGGCCATGGCCCTTCAGCCGAACCCAACCATCGTTGAAGAAGGTCTTGAGTCCAGCTACTACAAAGGCATCATAGGCCTCGTTCATCGCTATGTTCGCGCCTCCAATCTTATAGAAGTGGCTTTTCTCGCGGAAACCAATCAGAGCGGTCATTGGCCGATGTTAAAGCTTAAAGCCAATGACGGCGAATTTTCAGCGATCACGATTCCTGGCACCGAGACCAAGGAAAACGGCAGCAGCTTTTTTGTGCAAAGAATGGATGGCCGATCGACGCTTGATGACCCTATTCCCCTTGGGAATGGAAAAGACAATCTTTTCACTGCAGTCGACGATAAGGCTAAATTCGCCAATGCTTTTCGTATCGAAAACCCATTGAAACATTCGGCCCATGAGACAGACTGTGCAGGCTGTCATCGCGCTTCCCTTGAAAAATTGGAAGCTCTTGAGAAAAACCCAGCTCTCAAAGCTCCGAAAGACGCCTATCGATCCAAATCGCAATCAAATTGGAACCTGCAGGCACTCTTCCCAAAAAGCAATGAACAGTCGCTCCAGCTCTTCAGCTACTTTCTTAATGCGGCTGAAATCTCTCCCCGGACGATAAATGAGTCGGCTGAAGTCGCCGACTTTATCAACAGCCACGATTGATCCCATAGGATCGATGGCATATGAAATAGCGAAAGAAGGATTTGCGGCAACAGACCGAAGCCGATGCCGCCTGCCGATTCTTAGCCTATATTGTTATCCCAGTAAGGGGGATTACCAAATTCGTGCTTCAAATGATTCACAAAAAGTTGTGCTTTCACTTCGTGGGATCGGCCGGGCATTCTAACGGCATGAATTGCCGATTGAATTTTGGCAGGATTTTTGACTTTCTTGGGAAAGATATTGACCAGATGACCGGACTCTAAAAAATCGCCTACCAGCCAGCTACCAAGGTGAACGATTCCCAGACCGCGCACGGCTGCAATGACAAGCGCCTCAACATCGTCGGAGCGAAAGTTCCCACGAATCGCCAGCGGCGCGTTGCGATTGACTCCTTCGAACTGCCAAAGACCATTTGGTGGCGTTCGCGCGGCAATAGTCAAACAGTTATGATTCAAAAGATCTTGAGGATTTTTTGGAGTACCCTCACGCTCGAGGTAGTCGGGGCTTGCGCATACGAGGCGATGGGTGGGGGCAAGGCGAGTCTTTATGAGATCGCTATCTGTCAGAACACCAATTCTCAATGCCACATCGATTCGTCTTGCCGCAAGATCCTCATACCTATCGCTCAGTTCTAATTCCAATGCGATCTGAGGATAAAGCTTAAGAAACTTCGCGAGCGTAGGTACTACATGCTTTCTTCCAAAGGCGGAAGGCGCTGTCACGGTAAGTAGGCCTGTGGGATCCGAGCGAAGGGACGACAATTCACTTTTTGCTTCATCCAACTCAGCAATGAGAAGTTGGGCTCTCGGTAAAAACTTTTGACCGGCATCAGTCAAAGTCATCGAACGGGAGTTCCTTTGAAAAAGTTTGGCGCCAATCTCGGCTTCAAGTTGATCCATCGTCCGGGATATCGAGGAGACAGCCACACGCCGGACACTCGCAACTCGAGAAAAGCTACCAAACTCTATTACTTCCAGAAATATCTTTAGAAAATCAAGCATGTCTCGCTCCAACACCGTTACTTTCCTGTAAACGTGTTGAGCATTATGCCTTAAAGGAGCGCTTCATGCAAAGTTCGAGCTGTATTGTTCTCAATGCATCTGGGTATAGTTTACAGGAATCCATTCATAAGCTTCGCCTTTGGTCCGGAGATGTCCTATTCCGGGAAATTGCATGTGTGAGGCAGCCACCAGAGTCTTTTCTTCTGCAGCCTTGGTGAATTCTCTTCGACGGGTTTCTGCCGCTAATGTGGCGTCAACATCGAAAGCAATCGTGACCGAAGGATTATCAAGCTGCACGGCCGCCACATGAATGAGGTCACCAAGTATCAGCATTTTTTGATCTTTGCTCTGGACTAAAAACGATGTGTGCCCTTTCGTGTGGCCAAAAGTGGATACCGTGCTGATACCGGGTGAAAGTTCCAATTCCCCGGAAAAATCCTTGTACCTTTCCAATTTAACATAAGGGTTTATTGATGCGATGGCGCCTTCAAAAAAGCTTTTGGAATCTTGAGGTGCATTGGCTAGGTTTTCTGCACTCAACCAATAGTCCGAATCCAACTTGTTCGCACGAACAATCGCATTTGCAAAGGCAGGTATTCCATTCGCCATTAAGCCGCCGACATGATCGGGATGAATATGGGTAAGGTAAATCTCATTGACTTGCGCTGCATCATAGCCAGCTGCCCTGAGATTGATTAGAAGTTTGCCGAGTGTGGGACCGAATAGACTACCGGCGCCGACATCGATAAGTATCAGCTTGGTGCCGGTGTTAATGAGATAGGCGTTGACCGATGTTTCCAATGGGGCCTTCAGGAAATAGTGGGCGAGGTTCTTTATCGTCTCAATAGGGTCTTGAGAGAGCAGTTGATCAACAGGCAGTTCCACAGTGCCATCGCTAAGAGCTGTGATTTCGAAGTCTCCCAGCAGCATGCGAAAGAAACCTGGCGCGGGCGTTAGAACCATAGGTAAAGTATTGCTAGGGGCGGAACTATGGGTATCCCGTTCACTACAGGAATTCAAAGGACTTGCCATCAATATTGATATCGCGGCCGGAACAGTGATGCGAGCTAATTTTGATAGATTCTTTGTAAACATAATCAAGTATCCTTGTTAAGACATGGAAATTTCAGGCCAAATCAATCCGCTTTAGCTCAAGGCATGCGCTTGTAGTTAGAAGGTATCCAGAGGAAGCTTTCACCGCTGGATTTTAAATGCCCAAGCCCTGGGAATTGAATGTGCGACGCACCGATCAGGACACCGTCCTTGGCCGCTTTTTTAAAAATCTCTTTTCTTACCTTTGCCGCTGCCTTCGAATCGGAATCGAAGGCGATCGTCACCAGAGGGTTATCCAGCTGCACTGCAGCGACATGGATGAGGTCACCGATGAGGAGAAGTTTTTTTCCCTCACTCTCCACCACAAACGATGTATGACCGATCGAATGGCCGGCCGTGCTATTCGTTCTGATCCCGGGAACGAGTTCGACTTCGCCTTTAAAGGGTTTATATCTGCCGGAAGCCACGTAGGCTTCCATTGAAGCCATGGCGCCCTGGAAAAAGTTCTTGGACCCCTCTGGGGCTTTGTCCAAATTCTGTTTGCTCAGCCAATATTCGGATTCCTTCTGGTCGGCACGAATAATGGCATTAGGAAACGAGACATTACCATTGGTCATAAGCCCACCCAAATGATCCGGATGCATATGGCTTAAATAGATTTCGTCGATTTGATTTGGCTCATATCCTGACGCTTTGAGGTTACTCAGGAGCTTGCCAAGTGTTGGTCCAAATAGTGCGCCAGCGCCCGAATCAATGAGAATGAGCTTGCTTCCTGTGTTGATGAGGTAAGCGTTCACGGAAGTCTCGAGAGGCGCAGTCAGGTAGGACGTGGAAAGTTTCTTGATAGTTGCCTCAGGTTTATCAGAAAGTAATTTTTCCACGGGAAGATCTATGGTGCCGTCACTAAGCACAGTAATTTCAAAGGCTCCCAACATAATTCGATAGTAGCCGGGAGCCTGGGCCTTGACCATAGCGGCGGAAGCATGGGCTACGGGTGAATAGGCCGCAGGCAACAGGGTTATAGAAACAAGTGCGGAAGCCAATAAGAATTTTTTGAGATCCCTCGATGACATCGGCGTTACCTTTCAAGATTGGTTGATGGTTGGAATCTGAGTTCTTTAACTCAAATCCGATGGAGAGATTATCGGCCTTTGCAAAAATTTATCAATACACTGATTAAGCAAATAATCTTTGCGTTTTATGCAAAGATTACTTGGGCCTCAAATTGTCTAACTCATTGAGTTCCGCCGCAGAGACCCTGCTTCAACGTTTTGGGTAATAAAAATATTCCGGCCTTCGCCGTGAGGGCTTGGTCCAGAGAATCCGCTCGTCGAAAGGCTTCTGATTTAACGCAGCAGGGGAAGGGTCTGTTAAATTAATTCTCCAAACGTGTTAGGATGAACGAAATTTATCGGGCAAGCTTTACTTATTCAATGACGCCCGAACCAAGACAAGTCTCGCCATCATAAATCACGGCGTACTGCCCCGGCGCTATCCCCCCATCGGCTTCGGCAAGGTGAATCAGCATGCGGCCTTCGGAAAGATCCTCGATGCGGCAAACCGTAGTCCGGACGCCGTGACGGATTTTAACAAAAAAATCGCGTCCGAAATGAGTCGGCTTATCAAGCCAGTGCATTGTGCCAACTGTAAAACTAAGCCGAGGTCGGTCCAGCCTTGCTTCATTGCAGGACACGTAGACTGTATTCGTGGCAGGGTCTTTTTGCACGACAAACCAAGGCCCACCCGATAGCCCGAGACCTTTTCTCTGGCCGATGGTGTGAAACCAAAAACCATTGTGGGTGCCGAGTTGTTTTCCCGTTTCAAGCTGAACGATGGGACCCGTCTTCTCCCCCAGATGAGCTTTCACGAATTCACTGAACTTCAACTTACCTAGAAAACATATTCCCTGGCTGTCCGGTCTATTCTGTGTTGGAAGATCATAAAAGCAGGCAAGTTTTCTCACTTCGGGTTTTGGCAGATGCCCGATAGGAAACAGCGCGCGATCGATCTGTTTCTGGGAGAGCCGCGACAGAAAATAAGTTTGATCCTTTACCGGATCCACGCCCTTGTAGAGTCGCTTTCTCTTATTCGCAGCTTCGCCGGTAATTTCAACGCGAGCGTAGTGTCCGGAAGCGATATGAGTAAAACTTTCATCGATCAGATCGGCAAAAGCCCCAAATTTAACGTTTTCGTTACAAAGAATGTCGGGGCTGGGGGTCCGTCCGAGCTTAAGCTCTGCCACAGTATGGGCTACAACACGATCCCAATAGGCTCGCTGCAAAGACACGATTTCCAGTGGGACAGCCAGCTTTTCGCAAACTCCCCTTGCATACGTCAAATCCTCTTCCCAGGGGCATTCCCCTAGGTACTGCAGGTCGTCTTCAAGCCAGATTTTAAGGTAAAAAGCTGTGATGTTTTGGTGGCCTTGGCGTTGCAGTTCAGCCAAAGCAACTGAGCTGTCAACACCCCCTGAGAGGAGCATAGCGATTTTCATAGGTATAAACCCTTCCGTTGAAGGCGGTCGGTCGGTAGACACGGGGTTTATCTATCACGGGGACAACAAAGGGCAAAGTAATGTTTGTGGAACCTGGGCCTGACACTAAAAACATCAATCTTCTTTGGGAGAAAGGCAGAGCCGGGCCAAACGCCCGTGCCTGCCTCTTGGATCAATGTTCTATCGACTGCCAAGCGCGTGTACTGCAAGGTAGATGATCAAACGCAAGCCTGGCTTAAGTTTCCGTAAACTGGGACTTGCCGATGGAGACCGCCATCTTGTATGTTGGGAACTCTTAAGCGGGAGCGAAACGATATGGATATCGGCATTGAGGAACTTGACAACGAACGTGTGAAAGCAATCGTTGTAAATCACTATGAACACTCCGAAGCAGGCTTAAAGATCAAACTCAATGACATGGCGATCTACCTCCTTAACGAGGCGGATTTTGATATCAAGCCCGAAGATTTTCGTCCGGACTTGCATGAGCACGCGATTCCCAAGTTTGAAATGGCCAGAATATTTATCCTGGTCTGTGCCATGACTGGTGACGATCTTGGCTTTAAGCCTTCCGATCGCGCCAGCGATCCTGTGTATCCCATCTATGAGAGTGCCTATCAGAAACTGGTTAAAAGTGAGCGGGACCGCAGCCTTTATCTCGGCATAGCCCGAGTCGGTCAAAAAAGCGGGTTTTTAAGCGCGGCCCAGCAAGCGGCCCCACATTGAATCCGCTTGGGGGAAGCCTAAAAAACTGTTACAAGACGGGCGTGAATTCCCCTCTCTATGCCGTTTTTTTATTCCTGTCGCTCACGGAGGTCCCCAGTCGATGAAAAATGCCTCGAAGCCTTTGGCCCTACTTTCTGTCACAGACAAATCTGGTATAAGCAATTTTGCTAGAGACTTGATTGCTCTCGGCTACGAGATTTTATCGACCGGTGGAACTGCAAAACTCCTCGAGAACGAAAAGATCCCATGCACAGAAGTGGCCGCCTATACCGGCAGCCGGGAAATTTTGGACGGCCGCGTTAAAACACTGCATCCCAAAATCCATGGCGGCATACTCTACGATCGCCAAAAGCAAAGCCATATCGATCAGATTCATGAAGATGCCATACGTCCCATCAACCTTGTCGTTGTCAATCTTTACGACTTCGAAAAAAAGGCTCTCGCCGAAGATCTCGAACTGGCAAAAGCCATAGAATTCATCGATATCGGCGGCCCCTGCATGCTGCGGGCGGCGGCCAAAAATTATCTTTCCTGCTCTCCTGTCATTGATCCCGATGATTATGGAGCCGTCGTGGAACAACTCCAAAGCGGTGCCGTCAGCATCCCCTTCCGCACGCAGCTGGCGGCGAAAGTTTTTCGTCATATATCGCGGTACGATGGATTGATCGCCTCGTACTTCGAGTCGAACATCAGCCCGAAGGAAGAACGTTTAAACGCGAATTTGAACCTTGATCTGGCCGTCGTCCAGTCACTCCGCTATGGGGAAAACCCCCATCAGAAGGCCAAGTTTTATAAAAGCCCTCTGAGTGTCAAAGGTGGTCTTCAGGATGCGCGGATTCTTCAAGGCAAGGAATTGTCTTACAACAATCTTCTTGATATCGATGGCGCCGCGCAGCTTGTTGCGGATTTTCCTGAGTTCAAAGCGGTCGCCGTAATCAAGCACACCAATCCCTGTGGTGTGGCAATAGGTGCGCCGTCCGATGCCCTCCTGCCCATCTATCAACGCGCCCTCGCCGGCGATCCCAAATCGGCATTTGGTGGCATTGTGGCCTTCAATAGCGAAGTCGATGGGCCCACGGCAAAAGCCTTGGCGGAGATGTTTTTGGAATGCATCGTCGCACCAAAGTTTAGCGACGAAGCTAAAAAAGTTTTGGCAGCCAAGAAAAACCTACGGGTCCTGGAACTCCCTTACCTTGCTGCCGGAGAACAGTTGAGCGCACAATTTGATATACGATCGGTGCTAGGTGGAGTTCTGGTTCAGGAGCACGATCAGGTCCGCCTCGATAAGGACTCCTGGAAGCTTGCAAGCAAGAAGGTGCCCAGCACGCAGGAGGAGCTCGATATGATGTTTGCCCAGAGGGTTTGCAAGCACGTAAAATCAAATGCGATAGTTTACGCAAAAGACGGTCAGACGATAGCGGTTGGCGCCGGTCAGATGAGCCGGATTGATTCGGCTCAATTTGCAGCCCAAAAAGCCAAGGAACTCGGTCGCTCATTGGTAGGAGCGGTGATGGCCAGCGATGCATTCTTTCCTTTCCGTGACAGTGTGGACACAGCGGCTAAGATTGGTATAAGCAGCATTGTCCAGCCGGGCGGATCGATGCGTGATGATGAATCCATTGCGGCTGCGGATGAACATGGCATTGCTATGGTGTTTAGTCACATTCGTCATTTCAAGCACTAAACCCGAATCTTTCCGACCCTTTAAGTTAAGGATCCGAGAGACCTTTAAGTTTTTTGATTGCTGCGCTTTCGAGCCAGAGATTAGACTCACTCGAATGCTGATTGAGGAGTTATTATGCCTACGCCACTTAAAGATACGAAGTCTGAAAAAACCGGGAACAAAACCGCAGTTGCAGAACAGCTGCACAAAGTTGTATGCAGCTCTTATGTGCTCTTCGCCAAAACTCAAGGCTACCACTGGAATGTGGTTGGCCCCCAATTCTACTCTCTTCATAAAATGTTTGAGGAACAATATAACGATCTCTTTCTCGCGATCGACGACCTCGCCGAACGCGTTCGTGCGCTCCAGATGAAGGCACCTTTCAGCCTTCAGGAAATGCTCAAGACTGCGAGCATTCAAGAACTCCCTAAATTGCCCCATGCCGAAGATATGGTTAAGGATCTGATCGCGGGTCATGAATCCCTAGTCACTGATCTGAAAGCCGGCATCGATGCAGCGGAGAGTGCAGATGATGCTGCAACTGCCGATCTCTTGACGGGTCGACTTGAAGTGCATGGCAAGACGCTGTGGATGCTGCGGGCAACCTTGCAAAGCTGATTGCAATCCGTCTTAAGCAGGTTTATTACAGGCGGGATTTTTTCCCGCCTTTTCTATTTGCGCGAGGGGCCAAGGGCAACCTGTTAATTATGACATAGTCATTTTGCTAGATCCTGGCAAAAGTACTGATCCTTTTACCCTAATTGAGTTTATAAGCGATTGAAATAACAGAATATAATGACCATGCTTCATTTCTTTCCAAGCCCGCCGAACGGTAGAGCTGTGTGTATGTCTTAGGACATTCTGAGCGAAAGGATCGGACCCATGACTTTCCAATCTTTGGTAACTTTTACTTTTATATCGGTTGGCATGTTGAGCGGACAAACTGCATTCGCACAATCCGAGGGAAAGGATATCGAAGCGATTCGAATTTTCCAGTATGGGGAAAGCTGCGGGCAACTCGCGCAGCTATCGCGGGTGGAGCTGCTTGGGGTGACTCACCCGGCTTATGCCGAACAATTCTTTGATTTTTGTAAAACCGATGGTGTCTATCGCTGTGACGATTACAACGCCTTGCTTGCTGGCGTAGGACAACTGGAAGACAACGGCCCAACAAACTGCCGCTATATTCCACGCCAATAATTAGTGTCTGTCCGGAAATGGGGATGGCAAGGCGCGAGGCAGAAAAAAAGTGGAGTATATTCCCCTTAGATGAGCATTTTTTCTGCCGATGAAACGCAGCCATCGCCTTTTCTGGACCGACACTAGTCAGTGTCTGTCCGGAAATGGGGATGGCAAGGCGCGAGGCAGAAAAAAAGCGCAGTTTATTCCCCATA
>CAXSGP010000054.1:0-31660 GCA_964236955.1 uncultured Oligoflexus sp.
AAAGGGGCTACTCTAGCTGGCTTCGATGTTATGATTGCGGCCATCAGTGGACCTTTGGCAGCGCTTGCCTATTTTTCCATACGCCAGCTCAAGCGGCTAAAGAGTGAACAGATCATGCTGAGTCTCGGGCTGGGAGGGACTATGGTTTCTGCCGGTGTCTTGCTTTTTTCTGGCTGGAATCTTCCAGAAACCCTAGCCGGACACGCCGTCCTCATGGCCTCGGTCGTGCCTGCGGTCGGCGCTCAGTATTGCCTGACCCGGGCCTTTCGATTGGCTCCGGCTTCGCAGGTTTCCCCGCTGCAGTATATGGGTCCGGTGTTCTCCTCCCTTTACGGTAGCCTTTTTCTTGGCGAAAACCTCCCCAACCTGGCCTTTTTCGGTATCCTTGTGGTGCTCCTTTTTGGGTTGCTTATGCCTTATGCTGAGGCTCTCCGGTCGCGTTGAAACTGGGTGTTTGTAAATCCTTCTAAACCGACTACAATAGTATGGCACGTGTACAAGGAATGCCATATGCCACTCAGCCCTCGGGAACAGATTGCCAGTGCAACCATGGTCGCTACCCATGAAGTCGTCACCAATCTTACTCGCGCCAAGTTCGCGATGGAGACGCTTGTTCATGAAATGCGTGATCTTACGTGTCTTCTGACGCGTGAAGGACGCATTATTTGGGGGAATACAACCGCTGCCCTCTGGCTTGAAGTGGATCATGACTGTCTGCATGAAACACCGCTAAAGCCTCTGTTTCCTGACGAGGAATGGTTATTATTTGCCGAACGCATGAAATCCATGGATACCGTAAATTCAGCTTATCAAGAGTTTCATTCTCCAGCCATTATCAAAGGTCAGGTTCGGGATGTGCTTTGGACTCTAAGACCCTTTACGGCGGTCAGTAGCCGGAGGGGCTTGCTTCTGCTGGCCTCGGCAAGGGATGTAACCGACTTTTTGCAGTTACGGACGCAAAGAGCCAAACTTGAAGCCGAGCTTGAGACCGCTCAGATCATGCAAGCGGCCTTTTTTCCACCGGCGCACATCCTATCCAAAAATCTGGAAATATGTTCCTTCTATCGGCCGGCCGACCAGTGCTCAGGAGACTGGTGGGGACACTTCGACCTCGGCAATGACACAGACATAGTATGTATTGCCGATGTAACAGGACACGGGGCCGCTTCGGCATTGGTAACCGCTATGACTCAGGCCGCATGCATGGGTTATGCAAAGCGGCATTTTGAAAGCTCGGAATCCGTGTCGGCGCGAAAACTTTTGGAGGAGATCAACGAAATCGTCTGCCTCACCTTCAAGGGTGATTTCTATATGACCTTTTTTGTCTTTGTGATCGAACATGCCAAGGGTTTGATCCGGGCGTCCAATGCCGCGCATAATTTTCCGATGGTGCTAAGAGCCAATCGGCCTGTTGGTAAAAATCCGGAATCCGTCATCATTCAAGGCAGTCCTATCGGCCATGATCTGCATACGGTGTTTTTGGAGGAGGAATTTCCTGTGAACAAAGGGGACCGCTATGTCCTTTACACGGATGGTTTCACCGAATGCCGAAATCCGGCGCTCAAAATGTACGGACCAGGCAGTCTACGCCGGTCGGTGCTTCGTCATGCTACCGAACCGCTTGAAGCCTTTCGCGATGCCCTGGTTTCGGATGCCATCAACTTTTATGCCGGGCACCCTCTTGCCGATGACTTGACCCTTGTAACCGTCGATATACGACCCTGAACTTTCAGAGGAATTCGGGGAAGCCATCGTCATCATCCTTGGTGATTTTGAGGGAGGCTTCGTCAAAGATAAAATCCTTGAGCCACACTTCCTCCAGTATATCGACACAGACCGAGCAGTTGAATTGAAAATCTTCCCCCTTGATCGTCCAAAAATCAAAGAAGCTTTTTGATTTGAATTCATCCGAGGATATCAGTTCATCAAAACCGCTCGTTGCCATCGGCAGCGAAATGCCGGCCACGATTCCCTTGGCATGCATTTGTTGACTAATCCCGCCGGCCACCAGATTGCTATATTCCATAAACAGATCGTAGGTTGATTTCAGCATCTGTTTTTGGGTGCGTTCGCCGCCGTTTTTACGTTCGACAAGCTTTCTGGTTGACGCGAGTTTGAAGTGGGATTTGAAAGAGATCCGAACGTCCTTGGAAGCGACCAGTATGATCGACAGATGGGAACCGTAAACAAAATCGTCAGGATGCTGATGATCTTCGATGCTTAAAACTGGCCGTGAAGAAATATCAGTGAGCCTCTGTTTGGACAGAAAGCGGATGAGATCATAAAGGCTTTGGCTGCGGTCCTTTAAGAACAGCAGGGGTTTTGGTGACAGACTATCATCGTTCATGCCTTATTCCTCTGCAAACCGATATTTTCCATATTTTACCATAAACGGGTTGCCAGCGAGTGCAGGGCGGAAGAAAAGACTCGGGGGATTGTGGAATATTGCTGCCCAGGCCCACGGACCCATAAGGTCTTCGGAATCTCAGCATTGAGTTGAAAGGTGTCAGGGCGTATAATGGAGGAAAAGCTGGGAGGCCTTAATATGGTTAAAATTTTGATAGTCGATGATTCCGAGACACTTAGGATACAGCTGAGAGAAGCCCTTGAGACAGCCGGATACTCCGTGGTCGAAGGTGTTGACGGAGCCGATGGCCTTAAGGTGGCCGGGGCCAATCTTGACATCAAGATGGTGATCACTGACTTCAACATGCCGCTGATGGATGGCGTGACCATGGCCAGCAAAATGCGTCAAATCCCAACCTTTGTTAAAACTCCCATTCTTATGCTAACGACCGAGGCAACTCCCGATATCAAAGCCTCGGGCAAAAATGCGGGAATCTTAGCTTGGATCGTTAAACCCCTTGTTCCTTCAAAGGTCATCCCGGCAATAGAGAAAGTACTAAATCGAAAATAACTAACCATAACCAAAATTTATAGCATATATTTAAGTCTTGAGTATAGGTCCTGCTTCTATTCTAATACCCTGGCATTTCGCTTGGAAATGAACGGTTAAAATAGAGGTCTCGGTTGAACATATTAGTTACGGGTGGAACGGGTTTTATCGGTCGCCCTTTATGCGTGGAACTGACCAAGCAGGGTCATAAAATTACCATCCAATCCCGGGATCCGTCGCACTTTCAGGCGAGCTGGGAGCTTCCTTCAAACTTTCTCAAATGGAATATGGAGCGAGAGGATTGTCCAGTTTCGCTGGATTCCTTTGATGCAATTATTCATTTAGCCGGCGCCTCAATCGCCGGCTGGCTCTGGACCCCCAATCAAAAAAAGAAAATCCTTGGCTCTCGTATTGCCAGTACCCATGCCCTTGGCAGGGCTTTGGCAAAACGGCTCCAGCCCCTGCCTTGCTTTATAGCGGCTGCCGCCATTGGCATTTATCCGTCTCAATCCCATCAGACTCTTGATGAACAGTCGGCCCCTGGACTTGGATTTTTGCCGGAGGTCTGCCAGGCCTGGGAGAGCGCCGTGGTCTCACTTCCTAATGTAAAGAGAGAAGTCCGTTTACGGTTTGGATTGGTTCTCGGTGATGGCGGTGGGTATTTGGGTAAATTGCTGCTGCCGGCTCGCTTAGGACTTGGCATGCGCCTGGGAGATGGCGAGCAATGGCTGAGTTGGGTGCATCGCGACGATGTCCTAGGCGTCATCTGTCAGGCACTTATCACCAACGAGTATCGGGGACCGATTAATGTCGTTGCACCCGAGCCTGTCAAACAAAAAGATTTCCAGTCGACACTTGCTCGTCTCCTCGGAACTTTGAATGTTCTTAAGGCTCCAGCGCATCTTTTGCGTCTGTTCTTGGGTGATTTCTCGCAGCTGCTGCTTGCTGATCTAAAGGTCCGACCGCGTCGTTTGGAAGAGCTTGGCTTTAACTTTCGCTATCGATCGCTGGCAGATGCCTTGCTGGAAGCAGCCAACATTCATTCCAAGAATGGGGTTAATTATGTCTGCCATCGCCTCGAGGCTGTGCAGTATATAGAGAAAAGCGTGCCCGAGGTCTTTGCTTTCTTTAGCGATCCCCATAACCTTGAGAAGATCACCCCACACCTTTTAAATTTCAAGATCAAGGCGATAAGTAGCAAGGCGATCGACAAGGCGACTCTCATCGACTATCAATTGAAAATTCATGGTATACCGCTTAAATGGAAAAGCCTTATCAAGGAATGGCGGGTCAACTCATTCTTCGTGGACAATCAAGAACAAGGACCCTATTCTATATGGCATCACTCCCATGCCTTTTTTGCTATTAATGAAGCGACTCTGATGACGGATCGCGTTCTCTATAGACTGCCTTTTAATAATTTTTTTTTGGGCGATCTTTTTGCTTTGGCTCTGGTAAAACGGGATATTCGAAAAATCTTTTTTTACCGTCGACAGGTCATTGAAGCCCAGTTTCCAGCCTTTAGCGGTGGGAAGCAGACCTTAGAATGAAGGGGCGGGAAAGACTAAACAATCGGCTCAGGTGTTAAAGGTGCAAACAGAAAGTGACAGCGGCAGAGCTCAAAGGCGGGTTTTAATTGCCGAGGATAATCCTATACTGCTTAAAATGATCGTCTTTTATCTGACCACACTTAAGATTGCATTTGATACGGTTGCCAACGGCCAGGACGTCCTTGCGTCGTTGGAACGCCAGGATTATTGCCTGGTGCTTATGGATTGTAAAATGCCTGAACTCGACGGCTACGAAGCCACCCGCCTGATTCGTCGGCACTCCTCAAAAAAAATTCGTGATATTCCTATAGTCGGGGTGACAAGTCGAAGCGCTGAAAACGACGAGATCCATTGTCTTCGTACGGGCATGAATGATTTTCTTGCCAAACCCTTACGCTTGAGGAGTCTGCAAAAAATGTTTTGCAAGTGGCTACCCGATCTCGGCGCTAACGAGCAGGACTAATCGGAATTTTCAATCGATTGCCGCTGTCCATCATGGCGATCGGAACCTGCACGCCCATGATATCTCTGACTTCATCCTTTCATCCCTCAGCCCCCAAAGAGTTGAAATTAAATCAAGGTAGGCACCGAAAGCAATGGTACTGCCCAAACCAAGTGCGTGCCTCATGATAGATCCTCGCTTTTTCTAGAAAAGTAACAACTAACTTAAACTCTGGCTCAGATCCCTGTCTCAATTAATTTAAGGCCATAGGGTCCTTATGAATAGCCAATGCTTAAAGGGACCTGGTAAGCTTTCGAGGCTAGACCAAATATATTCAGTCAGTCAGTCTGCGCCAATTACAAAGCGGTTTGTGGCGCGAATTGTTAGTCATAAATATATGTTTATCTTACTGTTTCTAAAGTATATTTGAAATCTTTCCTAAAGATTTTGTGTTTTCCCCGATCACAAGATATAGTAAATGACCGTAATTGTTTATTTAGTCAGTCAGTCAAGTTCGGAGTCATAAAGTGAAATCTAGTCCTAAGAATTCAAGAGGCCTAGGAGAAAAGGATAAGCGCATTCTCGATGCCGCGAAGGTTCTGTTCAGTCGCTATGGAATAAAGAAAACTTCCATTGAAGAGATTGCCCAGCAGGCTGGGCTTGGAAAGGGGACGGTCTACCTTTATTTCAAAAGTAAGGATGAAATTTTTTCGGTGCTGGCAAGTGGTTTCGCCAGCGAGTTTGAAAAAGCACTGGATGATGCCCTAAAAATTTCTAGCTCGCCAACGGAAAGACTCCGGGCCTTTATTGAGACGCGAGTGGGATTTTTTGATCGTTGCTTTAAAGAGTATGGAGCAACGGCGGAAAGCATCCTCGAGGCCGAGGCCAGTTCTGTTATGGATGGACTGCGCAAGCAATACGGTGGCAAACACATCAAGATCATCGCCGATCTGCTTGAAGATGGCAAAAATAGTGGCGAATTCGATTATGGGAACGCCCATTTTACCGCTCTCGCCCTTTATCATATACTCGAATCCCTGACGCGGCCCTGGAATTACGAGGTCCAAAATATGTCGGCGGAGGATAAAGTGCAGGCTTGCGTATCCATACTTTTGGAAGGCCTTTTGAAACGTAATAAATGATATTGATAGCTCTACCCTTAGAAAGGATAGGATAATGCGCGCACTTGCCAGTTTTCTCTCGCTAACCTTACTCAGTTCGCCCTTGGCGTTTGTTGCCGACGCTCAAACTGACACTCATGCACCGGAGCAACCCGACTCTTCAGACCCAGCCGCCAAGGCGAATGCCGCACCGGTATCGAGCAGCAATGGGGACCAGACCGAGCTTGCCCCACCACCTCAGGATGTAATTGCGACAGCCGGCTACGAGCTGACATTAACCGAAGCGATCGAGCGGTCGATGAACCGCTCCTATTCCGTGGCCCAGGCTCAGGCCGCGCGGGATGCACAAAACGAAGCGAGCCGGGCCTCGCTATCCAACCTGGGACCTAATGCTAAGGTCTTGTACAACGAATTGCATTTTGACAAAGCCCAGACCATAAACTTTAACGGCAACCAGCTGGTGACTCGAGGCGAGACTTCAAAGACCGGATCTTTGATCGTTACCCAGCCCATCACCGGTCTCTATGGAAACATCGAACTGGCGAGAGCCAGTCAGCTGCAGGCTGATATTTCGGAAGAGGGATTGCGCAAAGCCAAGGCCGACGCAGGATTTTCGGGAGCCCAGGCTTTTTTAAACGCTTACGCGGCTCAAGAGCAGGTGACCATCAGTGAATCGTCCATGGCTGCGGCGAAAAGCGCATTCAATGATGCCAGCGTAATGAACAAGGTCGGCCGCATCAATCAGGCCGATTTTCTGAAGTTTCAACTAGCCTTTACCCAGGCTCAAACCCGCACCGCGCAGGCTAAGGCCGCCCGTTCCATAAGTATGGCCATACTGCGGCAGACCCTGCAGATGCCCGAGCAGGAGAGCTTTATCCTTCAAAAAGAGCTGCCCGCACCTAAAGCCAGCGCCCTAGCTATCGAGGAGGCTATACAGTCCGCCTATCAAAACCGTCCGGATCTCAAGCAAGCCAAGTTGGGAGCGGATTTTGCCGACTTTGGCAAAAAGCTAGCTTATACCGATTTCGTTCCCGCTATCGATATTTTTGGCCAGCTCGATCGGAACTTTGGCGAAGCTACGGCTTTCGGCGGCAATGAAAAAGACGTCCAATACTATGGCGTCAAGGTACAGTGGACGTTTTGGAACAACCTGGCATCGGTCTTTAAGATTCGCGAGTCATTGGCCAATATCCGAAAAGCAAAAGCCTCTTACGCGGCGGCCAAAGACAGTGTTCGCATCGATGTGATTCAGGCCGTTGAAAACCTACAGGCAGCGAGTGAATCGCTCAAACAGGCCGAGGCCGGTATCAAGCAGGCAGGGGAAGCTTATCGCATAGACCAGGTTCGCTATAAGAACGGTGGCATTACTGCCTCGGAACAGATCCTTTCAGAATCGACAAAATCCTCGGTCCAAGGCCAGTATGTGACCGCGCGCACGCAGCTTCTGAGTTGGTATTTTCAGCTGCAGAGGGCACTCGGTCAGGAAAAACCCACACTCTAAGCTACCCAATGACAGGAGATACAGTATGAAAGTTTCAAGTACGTGTTTGGTTTCGTTGGTTTCCCTGAGCCTGGTCGCTAGTGCTTGCGAGAAAAAGGATGCGAAGGTTGCGCTGCCAGAGAAATCGGTGCTGACCGACAAAATTCCAGAAGCCGCTCCTGCAAAAGCCGCCGAAGCCGGGTCGCGTGATGGGATCCCTGCTAGTGGGGAAGCAGAGGCTGCGCAAGGGGCCCCGGGCTCACTTGCCGACGCCAGCCAAACAGCTGGCGACAAGGTTCAGCTATCATTTCCAGGAGCCGTGTCCTCGCAGCGTCGTTCCACGCTTTCCTTTAGAGTTGCCGGTTATGTCGATAGCGTAAAGCTTAAGGCGGGTAACTCCTGCAAAAAAGGCACCGTCCTTGCCACACTTGATGGCCGTGACTTTAAACTTGCTGTCGACATGGCAAAGTCCAATCTTGAGCTGGCTAAAGTCTCGGCGCGAAATTCAGCCTCTGAGTTTCAACGGGAGTCTGAGCTTAAGGCCCAGAACGCTTCAAGCGAATCAAACTTCGACAAGCTGAAGGCTTCCTTTGAAAATAGCAAGGCCAACGTGCAGCTGGCGGAACTGAATCTGACCAAGGCTCAGCAGGCGTTGAGCGATACCCTTCTCGCGGCACCCTACGACTGTGTCATCAGCAAACAGCTCGTCAATGTAGGCGAAAGTGTGAAAATCGGCGATAAGGCCTTTGAGATTTTCGACGTTACTGACGTCGAAGTGAGTTTCAACGTTCCCGAACGTATGGCTGGGCGTCTGAAGCTGGGTGAAAAAATCGATGTCCGCATTCCTGCTACAGGCTTTCAAGGTGATCTGAATATCGTCCGCATCGTCGCTGTTGTCGATGACAAGACGCGTACTTTTCAAATCGTTGCCAAAGCCCCGGAGGGGGATGCGCGTGTCGTCCCAGGGCTTTATGCCGAAGGCATCGTTCGCTAATAATGGCTTTATAGGGAGTTCACTATGATTTTATCGGATGTCTCGATTAAACGCCCCGTGTTCGCGACGATGTTGAACCTGGTGCTGGTGGTGTTTGGACTCTTTGCCTTACCGGAACTGGCGGTCGACCAGTATCCGAACGTCGACTTTCCGGTGATTACGGCGACCGTCGTCTACCCCGGCGCCGATCCTGAAACGATAGAACAAAAGGTTTTGGAGCCTTTGGAAGAAGCGGTCAACGGTATCGCCGGCATCGACAAGGTGAGCAGTAACGCCTTTCCTAACATCGCCCAGCTGGTCCTGCAGTTCAAACTTGAAAAAAACGGCGACCAGGCGTCCCAGGAAGTGCGAGACAAGATCTTTGCTGCCTTGTCGACCCTGCCTTCTGAAGCGGAAACACCGATCATCCAGAAGTTTGATGTGGGTGGAGCACCCGTCCTGACCCTTTCCGTGTCCAATCCCAAGGCAGAATTCGGAGCATTGTCGGATCTCACCGATGACGTTATCAAACCAGCCATCGAAAGGGTATCCGGCGTTGCGGCCGTTCAGCTTTCGGGCAGCCGTGTCCGGGAAATCCATGTTTTGGTAAACCGCAAAGAACTCTCCGGCTACGGCCTGACGCCGCAGGACGTCGTGCAATCGGTACAGTCGCAGAACGTTGATATTCCAGCTGGAAAACTCCAAAACAGTAGCCATTATTGGAATCTGCGCGTCAAGGGCCGCAGCGATACCGCCAGTCAAATCGCGAATCTACCATTGCTAAGCAACTCGGCTTCCGGACTGAGAGTGGGTAACGTTTCGCGCGTTGAGGACACTATCGCTGATCGGGAAACGGGAGGTTACATCAATAAGCAAGAGACTATCCTGATCTCCGTGCAACGACAGTCGGGAAGCAATACGCCTCAGGTGTCGGCCGATGTGCGGAAGGGCGTCGCCAAGCTCCTTCCACAGCTGCCTCCTGGAACCAAGGTCGATATCATCAGTGATAACTCGATCTACATCAAAGGTTCGATCGATTCGGTAAAGCTTGACTTGGTGCTGGGTGCGCTGCTGGCAACCTTTATCGTTTTGATCTTTCTTCGCGACCCTTGGATTACCTTGATCAGTGCTATCGCCTTGCCGATTTCCGTTATCGGAACCTTTGCCTTTCTCCAGGCTATGCATTTCACCTTAAACATGATGTCGACACTGGGCCTGTCGCTTGCAATCGGAATTTTGATCGATGATGCCATCATCGTGATCGAGAATATCCATCGCCACCTGGCAATGGGAAAATCGGGAGCTGAAGCTGCCAGGGATGCTACCTCCGAGATTGGATTGGCAGTTGTCGCTACCACCATGACGATCGTTGCCGTGTTTGTACCCGTAGCCTTCATGGAAGGTATCGTGGGTCGATTCTTCTATCAGTTTGGTCTTACCGTCGCTTTTGCCGTTATTATCTCGCTCTTTGTGGCCTTTACGATTGCTCCTATGCTGTCGGCCCGTCTGCTAAAGCCGGGGGAGTATGAGCCTTCCACAGAGTTTTTAAAAACCATATCTCATAAAATCGGTCACTTTTTAAGCTCACTTGATGATCTTTATCGCCGTATCCTCACCTGGTCTCTGGCCCATCGGGCCATTACCCTGATCGCCGCATTTTTGATTTTCGTATTCAGCTTTTTACTGCTTCGCTTTGTCCCCGTGTCTTTTTTCCCAAAAGAGGACCGTGGCGAATTTACTGTCAACTATACCCTTCCCGAAGGGACGAGTATCGAAGGTACGGCGGCTAAGTCATTTGTCATGATCGATGCGATTAAGAAATTTCCAGGCGTAAGTAAGGTCATTACCTCTTTGGCTTCGGGATCCGACAAAAAACAAAATACTGCCCGTGTCTATGTTCAGCTAGTCGATAAGCACGAACGCTCCTTTACTCAGGCCGAAATGATAGCCCGCATGCGCAACGAGTTAGCGCCACGCTTTGCCATTGAGGGCGCGGAAGTCAGCTTGGTTGAACAGGGCGGCGGTGGCGGTGGAGCCCGTTCCGAACCCATTCAGTACATTTTTCAATCCGACAATTGGGATAAGCTCGTCGCCTTTACCGAAAAAGCCAAGGCGGAGATTCCCAAGCTGGTTCCCGGAACCACCGATGTCAATACCACGCGGCCCAAAGATACCGCCGAGTATCGTATCGTCATCGATCAGGGCCGGGCCGCTGACCTCGGCATCAACACCGCACAAATCGGGGGGGCGCTACGGGCCCTCTACGAAGGCGATAAGATCAGTGATATCGTCTCTAACGGTAAAACCGTCGATGTTATCCTCCGTATAGCCGATATCGATCGTGTTGGGCCTACCGACCTCAGCGGTATCACGCTCAAGAACAATAGGGGCGAGCAGATCTCCCTGACTTCGATCGCCGAGATAAAACTGTCGAACTCGCCATCGACCATCGCCCGTTTCAACCGCCAGCGGCAGATTACGCTTGTATCGAACTTCACGGGCAAGGATTTGGGCAAAGCCTCGTCCCAAATCGACGAGTTTGTAGCGAAGAATATGCCGCCCGAAGTGACGCTCAATCGTGCCGGCCAAACGGAGATGATGGTGGATGCGGTCAAAGCTATTCTCAAGGCTTTGGCCATCGCCATCCTTCTCGTCTATATGATCCTTTGTGCTCAGTATGAAAGCTTTTTGGCGCCACTCGTGATCATGGCAGCATTGCCACTGTCACTCACCGGAGCCTTTGGATCGCTGCTGGCAACGGGTCAGGTGATGTCGATTTTTACGATGATCGGTATCATTCTTTTGATGGGACTCGTCACGAAGAACGGTATTTTGCTCATTGACTTCACCATTCAAAAAATGAATGAAGGCAAAAATACCCATGACGCCCTCATGGAAGCAGGCCCAGTACGACTGCGACCCATTCTTATGACAACGTTTGCTGCGGGCGGCGGTATGATCCCGATCGCCATCGGCCACGGCGTGGGCGGTGAATCGCGTTCGCCGATGGGTGTCGCGGTGATTGGAGGGCTTATGTTCTCAACTGTATTAACCCTGGTCGTCGTTCCCTGTCTATTCAGTGTCGCTGAAGACATGAAAGATAAAATCGATGCCTTTCGCCGGCACCGTAAAGCGGACAAAACAAAAAAATCGGGCAAGATCCTGGTGCCTGAAAAGAGTTTTTAAGGCTTAGCTGCCTAGGTCGGCCAGAGGATCGGGACCAGGAAAGCGGATAGAAAAGAAGAGGATCAACGTCCAGGGGCCTTGATCCTCTTTTTGCATCGGCGTGATTCCCGACGCGAGGAATTATTTGTAAAGCAAAGGTGTGGCGTCTAGAGGCTGCTCATGAGCTTTTGGAAAGGAAACCTGATGCCTGCATTATTGAGCCTGAAACTCTTGCTTGGGTTGAGATGCCTTTAGACCGTAAAAAAGGGTGCTCGTGCTTACCTCCCCCCTCAAATTAAGAAGGATAGTAAGGGGCTTGTTCTGTCAAGGTATAAGGTTCAGGAATAACCAGGCTTGCAACATTTTGGTCTATCATGGCTTGGTATGGTATTTTACCTAACTCCCACTCCCTAGCTCTTAGGAAGTGATGCTTTCCAAATACTAAAATATCCGATTTGCTTTCCTTCACGAGATGACGAAGCTCCTCAACCGCCTGTCCAAACCGGATTTTTGGCGACCAATGCAGCCCTTCCGCGAAATCACTATCCGCTATTTTCAGACGGTCATACATCAGCTTCCTTATTTCATCCTTGATCTGCTTAAGATAAACGTCGGCCTCAAATTCTGGATTGGAAGGGAGTTTGCCCTCGATCATCGCAAGTTTAATTTTTTCGACGGTGTGGTTGATATCGCGATAACTGGTTTTTTCCACATGAAGGTGGATCAATTGTTTATAGGAAATGGAATGGCAGAGGCCGAGGGCAGCCTTCAACGCGTATAGACCCTCTTCTTTCAAATTATCAGCTACCAAAATGTTGTGATCGCAGGTCGCAAAGTCGATCATGATGGTCAAAGGAACTATCATGACGGGAAAGCGCGAGTGGCCCATGAGCGAAAGAGCGGTGGACATTCCTCCATACCAGGGATTGGGCGTATTCGCCCGCATGCCGCAGATAATAAGTGAGGCCTTGAGTTCCGCAGCCACCAAATCCAGGGCATTTTCTGCGAATTCCCGACAAACTTGAATATCGATCAGCAGTTCCGCCGGGAGACGGTCACGAATCAGCTGCAATCTTTGCTTGGCTTCCTCTATGTCGGAAAGATAAAGCCCTTGTTCATAAGCATCATTTGGAAGTATCGAATCTTCGCCTGTCGTCGCATAGGTGCGAAACGGTTGAATGGCATGCACTAGCATCAGCCGCGATCCGGTTTTCCTCACGAGACTCACGGCGGTTTGTATCAATTTGTCTTCTTCATCGCTTAAATCAAGACCCAGAACTATTGTCGTCTCGGAGCTGAAAAGTTCTAACATAGCGGCGTCTCCTGGAGAACTGAAGGTTCCCCATACATGATATCGTCTAGACCTCCCAAGCGCTAATCAATCCTCGCGAGAAGGTTCGATAAATAACAAAGATATCAAGGATATACCGACTATTTTTAAGTGCGGAATAAACTCATGATCCCCTCATAGTTCCGGGCGCAAGATTAAATCGAGCGGCATAGTCTGATGGGGATGATCCTTTCGCCTTAAAAATGGAGAAGACCATGAGTTTAAGTTTTGCCAATGCGCGCCTTGAAAGAGCTTATTTTTTTAAAGTGAATCAAGAATTAATAAAAGCCATGCATGAAAGCGACAAAGTCAGGGCGGATCTTGAAGGCCCGGCGGCACCTGGCATGAAATGTCCGAAATGCGGTCATGACCTCAAGCCGACCCAGGTGGCCTCGATGCTGGTGGAGCGCTGCATGGGATGTGAGGGGGTATTCTTTGAAAAAGAGGAGTGGAATGAGCTTTTTGGTCCTCCAAAAGCTGCCGAGAGTTTTATCAGCACCCTTCATACCCTCCTGGTGGGGGAAGGCAATTCTTACTGAAATCGCTATTTAGGCTTCTAGCCGGTGCCCTGATCGGCAACGGCTAAGACCTGCGCAATGAGCAGCACGAAATCATTGTCCTTTCAGAAGTCTTTTACAACAAAATTTAAGGCGATAAGTCACGGGTAATTGGGAGAAAATTAAGAATTCACTGAACTTTGCCGATACGAAGGCACAAGCGAGGTGTCTATGCAGCTAAACGATTTGAACCTCAAAATTATCTCGGTGCATCCGAGTTCCGCTGTGCGTCAGCTGATGAACGCTGAGCTGCGCGGGCGCGGCTATCAGGATGTTCTTGGTGTTGCCGATCTTTCGGATGCCTTGGCATTACTTGAAGTTCAGACTATTCACTGGATCATCACCCCGCCTTTTCTCGACGCCAGAAATAATGTCTTTCAGCTTCTTCGGCTAGCCACCGAAGATATGGCCTTCATTGATCTTCGCATCTCGCTCTTGCTCGAAGAACCTATGGACTGCTATCTCTTAAGCAAGGCCTTTGACCTCGGCCTTCTTTCCTTTCATGAAAAGGTAAAAACCAAGATCGATATCGAATTTGAATTTAAAACGCTCTTTGAAAGGGAAGTCCAGCATTCGGGTTGCCTTGACCTTGTAGCCGGCGATTATCTCCGCACATGGTTAACGCGACACGAACGTTGGCCCGATCTTCTGCGTTTTGAAAAGAGCCTTTTCCAACTGCATAGAGGCAATATCGATCTCGTCTTTAAACTCGCCGAAGCTCAGTTGAGAGCTGGGGAAAAGGCTACTGCGGCTCGGCTTCTATCGCAAATCGCGACGATTGATCCCGACAAAAGCAATGATATAGCTCTACTCTGGCAGAATTTTGAACAGGGTAATTTTGTAAAACTCACCGCGGATAAGGACGGGAACAACGAGATCCTTGGTGTCAATCGCTGTGTTATAGTCGACCCGGATCCGGCGCAGCTCACCCTCCTTCAGAATCTTCTTCTCAAGGTAGGAATTTCGAATGTGGATGCCTTCACCGACTCACAGGAGGCCTTGAACTTTTTGGAGAAAGGCGCCAAGCCCGACATCATACTCTTCGAATGGTGCTGCCGGCCATTGCCGGGGCCTATTTTTGCGCAAAAGGTGAGAGAAATTGTTGGTTTTGCGGTACCGCTGACGGTGATCAATGTCGAACTCTCTGAAGCCGATATGCCGCTGCTTCGCGAAATGGGCGTTACCAATCGTATCCGCAAACCCATCGAAGCCAAGACTTTTTTTAAGGACTTTCTCTGGATCGTACACCAGGATCAAACTCCTACCGAGCCTTTTTTGATTCTACAAAAAATTAAGCAGGCGATGGCCGACAGCGATTATGAGCTGCTGGCAAAGTTAACGAAGCGCTATATGGAAAGCGATAAGAGTTCGGTTTCTGACAAGAGCCTGCTCCAGGCTGAACTCTCGTATTTTCGCGGTCACTTTTCTGCCTCGCGGGATCTGGCCCTGAGTACCCTTAAAAGCGGTATGATTAATGTCGATGTTCTTAATACCCTTGGCAAATCTCTGATGAAGATGCGGGACTTCAGCACCGCACTTCGCTGCTTTGAAACTGCGCATATCGTTTCTCCGAAAAACGTCAAACGAGTCTGCAATATTGCTGAGTCTAATTTGGAAATGGGCGAAATCGAATTGTTTGAAATCAATTTAAACCAAGCTCGAGACCTCGATCCGCGCTCGACGCTCGTCACCGAAGTGGAACTTAAAGGAGCCCTGGTCCAAGGCGATGCTGTCAAAGCCCAGTCGCTGATGCAATCGCTTAAGTCCCTCCTCACGATACTGTCCTTTACGAATAACCGGGCCATATCGCTCATTCGTTGCGATCGCTTGCAGGAGGGGATCGATCTCTATCGCGAGGCACTCCAGGCCGTTCCGTCGGGACAAATCGAAATCAAGGGCATACTCCAGTACAACCTAGCCTTGGCCTTGGCGCGTGTCAACCGCATTGAGGAATCGAAAAATGTTCTCTTGGCGGACGAAATCAGTCGCGTTCCCAAGGTAAGTAGCAAAGCGCGCAGCCTCTTTGTAAGGGTCAATAAAGCACTTTTGAGTGGAGAGAAGTTTGAGTTAAATCAGGATGGGAATGGCGGTGGCGCAACCCAGGAAGTCGAAACTAGCGAAGCACCCAGTAGCGCCTATGACGAAACCATGATGGCACTCAAAGTGGGCCCGGGAGATTTCTGTTTACATAAGATCTTTATAGAAGCGCGTATAGAACCCAAACTCAAAGCCATAATCGATCGTCCCTTTTCCTTTAAAAGGCGGGCTTCCAAGGCATCTTGAAGAATTATAAAAAAAAGGCCCCAGGTTGGGACCTTTTATAATCGACATCTCTTGAAGCTGGGAATTTAGCCCCTGAAAGTTCCGAGTGATCCGATCGACGACTTAAAATAGTCGTTCGCAGGGCCGTGCACGATTGAGGGCTTTTATTGTTTGAGAGCTGTGGCCAAAAACTTTTTGCTCGTGCTGCTATTGATATCAACATAAAACGATACAGTGATCTCGAGGCCGTCTCGATTCGTGCGGAGACCTCCACCCGAAGTAACGCCGGCAAGTTTGCCGTTAACAAAGAGTGGTCCACCGGAATCACCAGCTCCTGATCCTACATATTCTCCTGCTTTTTCGCCATCCCGGGAGGCGCCTTCTGAGCCGGTTAAGCCACCAAAACTTAGCATGCCACCACTGTTAGCTTCAACGACGTTGGTCCCGGTCCGCTTAACGCCTGCTCCTTGGCCATCGAGAGTACCATCCGTAAGGAAGTTTTCATTATTGCCGTATCCAACGATGGTGAAGGAAGTACCGACTGCAGGTGTAGCCGCAGCCAGAGGCGAGATCGCCGGAGCCGTATGAGCTGGAAAGGTGATAAGGGAAAGATCATAGGGGCTGACGCCGAGCGCGTGGGAATAGCGAGGATTTCTCACAAAGCTGACGGCTTGTGCTACTGACTCCAGACTGCCACTGCGCTCCCTTGCAAAATAAATCGCCGGCTTTGCGGTATCCAAGCCCTCAACACAGTGGCCTGCCGTGATGACCTGTGAATCATTAACAAAGGTACCCGTGCAAATAGCTTCACCTTCCTGGCCCATAATGACCAGTAATACTGTCGAGGGAAACTTGCTTTCTTGGATAGCGATCCCATTGGTTACTTTGACGGCGCTTACAGGCTTGGTGGACCGTCCGCAGGAAGCACCGAATCCAAGCGCTAAGAGGATTACTGCCAAGTGTAATAGGCCTTTACTGCCAGTGCTTCTCATATAAGGACTCCCATTTCGTAAAATATGTTGCCGACAAATGCAAACTAACTGAACTTTGACTGACTGGCCAGCAAAAAATTTATCATTCATAAAAATAAAATTTGATTATTCTTAAAAATCTATGGGGAAAGATTTTAAAGCAATTGATTTCATAAGTCATTTTTACCAATTTAGCCTGGCAAAAATTATTTATTGAGCGGATATTTAAATCGGCGGGATGGCAGTGGCTTGGGCCTAAAGGCCCTAACGGCTTAGGAGGCGAAATTGAATTCTTTGGTAAATTCAGTCTTAATAAAGCGAAGCAGAGGCAATACGTCTTTCTTTACAAAATTTAAAAATTCATTCTGCAATCCTCGGTCCTTACACATCTCGATGTGATGGGCAAGTTTGGCAATGAGGGCCTGCTTCGGCCTGGAAAGTGTCGTGCTCGATTCAACCAGCTCGAATAGGCTTTCGGTATGCGAGTAGATCTGATTCAGAGTGATATAGGTTAGCGAGCGATTGTAAGTAGGAAACTCTGGGCTCAGCAGTTCACTGAGGCTTTCTTGCAGTTTCTGATAGTGGTCCCAGATCTTACTGTCATTATCTGTCATAGACTCCTCCATTGTTGCCTTCTTGTCGGCAATTGATACCGAGCCCTGAGTTATTTTGACATGATGTCATTTAATTTATTCTTCAAGCTACTGATATATTGAGCTGTTTACGGGCACCCGAAGACTTACAAAATACTTGAAGAAGGAGGTTGCTCTTCGCTCCGCACGTCTTATAATTTTTTCATCCTTATGAGGTCTGCCTTGTCGTCTGCCCCTAGATGCCAATAAGACTAATGAGTAGGATGGAGAGGGTGTTATGAAAGTCTTTAATTCGGTACTTGCCGGACTCATCCTGGTGTCATGCGGATTGAAAAAATTTTCTGATCAAGAATCAGCAGAAGATAGTAAGCAGGCCGAGGCGCTTGGCACATCTCTAAGATATAAGTCCGAGCTTCCCGATAACTATGCCATTAAATCAATTTGTTATGCCCAAAGTCAGGATCTGGACCATCCGGTCCAAGTCGAATCCGATGACGAGTCCGATATACGTCTTTGTGCAGTAGTCCAAAAGGATGGACATTTGGGCTTAGATGTCCGTTATCAGGCTCATCAGAAGGCTTTTCCCTATCCCATTTTTGCCATGGTGACGCTTGAGGATGGCAAAGGCCGTAGTGCGAGCGGTATGTTTCGAATGCAGTCTAATCCGTTTTCCGGTCTTTATGAGCTTTACTTAACCGATGGCTGCCTGGTAGGCACCTTCGGTGGTTGTGCGCAGGGTTCTCAAAAGAAGATGCATCAGCTGCTCGATATTCTGGAGAATCGTGAGCGAAGCAGCAGCTTTGATGTTGGCCTCGCCTTCGTGGCGATCAACAGCGAAAGGGAATTTCAATGGGATCTCCGCAATCCATTGGCGAAAGAAAATTACCACTTTGAATTTAAAAATCTTTGAGCTGTTGCCCCTGCAAAAAAGCCCTTCGCGATGCAATTCGCGAAGGGCTTTTTTTAAACTGGAGTGGAGCTACCTTTACAGGCGCAGCATTTATTTTTTGTGGTAGGGGATACTTTCGTCTACCTGAGTGGGACGTTCGCCTGTTTGCTTCAGAAGGAGGGCGAACGATTTACCGAAGAAAAGAGTGCCATCGCGGTCATCATAAATTTCTGGGATAACATCACCTTTTTTGATTGTAAAGCCATTGCAATCCAAGCCGCCAATGCTCACTTCCTGACCTATAACCCAGTCTTTTTTACCGCAAAATGAAGAAGCGTTCATGGTTGTAACGATAGCCTCAGTCCCTGGAGTCAAAAACGCGTCATTAACCGAAAAATTCAATAATTCTAGGGTCTGATCCGCTGGGTTTTTACCTTTGTCCTGAGCTGTGCCTTTCACTTTGTAAGTCAGTGAGGGAGCATCCGCACACTCACTTCCGGAGTAATAAACCTCTTTCTTATCAAAGTCGCCAAGTCTGCTAAAGGCAAGTTCACGGTCGGTAGAACTTAATCCAAGAACACCGTTTTTTGTACAATCTGTGTTGTAGGTTCCGGCCAATGCGGTTGGGATTTCCTCGATGGTCTGTCCGTCATTTTTATTATCTTTTCCACAGGCAGCGACCAGCATTCCTAGAGACAAGACTGAAGTAAAAATTGCAGTTTTCATTGATAACCCCTTAGTTTGTTTGATTGGAACCAAAAGCCCTATAGGTAGACCGCGGAGTTAACGTCCGCTGGTCTTACTGGGTATCGCTTGATGCTGAACGATGACGACGGCTTTGCCAGGGCCACCCCTACCGTCTAAATCTTTCGCCAGGGCCCGAATTTTTGCCTCTGTGGCTGTATCAGGAGCCGATAAACGAGGATCAACCTTAGCGTCTTTGGACGGAAAGAACAGTGAGAGCCACCCTGTATCTTCCCCCATAGTGTAGCTAGTGATGGCCTTGTACGTCATCGGACGTAATACTTCTTTAATGGCTAAAGCTCTTTTGTCAGCGAGTTTCACCTGACCCAAAGGTAGTTTCAAACCTTCGCCTTCCCGTTCTCGATCCGACCAGGCAGCAACGATGATGCTGGTCACCTCCGAATCCGATAAGACGCTTTTGTAGACAGCCCGGATATTTCTTAGTTCGGCTTCGGTAAGGGCAGAACCACCTTTGGCAAAATTTACCGTCGTCATATCTTTATCGATGAGATCATAAAAAGTGGTTTGCGCTGACTCCAAGACTGAATTAAGGGCATTGTTGGCACTCTGCGTTTCCGCTTCAGCATGGCCTAGAGAGCTAAAGGATAAACTCATCAAGACAAATATTTTGTGGTGATTCATTCCAGACCCCTTAACCCGACTCAAGCAAACTGTCTTCCACCGATAGGCAAAGTTACTAAAGCAGTATCCGTGCCAAAATTCTAATTCGTGATATAGATGCCTTTCGTCCCCGATCTTAAGCTTTCAAACGCTCTACCTGTAGTCCAGACCCTTCACTGAACGATACAGGTTGCCCTTAGTGTTAAAGGCCAAAAAAAAAGAGCACCGCTGAAGGTGCACTTTTTACTGAGGAATATAACAGGCTAGAGTTTAACGGATCTTAGAAAAGAACTGACTGAATCGCGAGCCTGTTCCCGGGCCCAACCATAACGGTTTTGAATACGCCCTTCGAGTTCATTCAGACGCCCGCCAATTTCTTCTAGGTCATCGTCGGTGAGTTTGTTCCAGTTCGCTTGGATGGAACATCGTATTTCTTTCCATCGTCCCTGCATGACATCGGTATTCATGGGGCTATTTCCTTTTATGAGGGCAAAAATAGTCGCCTTTTAAATCCGACGTCCACGCCCACTGACGTGAAAAACGGTGGTGACAATAAAGAGAACCAGGCCAACCCAAAAGAGAATCTGAGCAATACCAGCTGCGCTGCCTGCGATGCCACCAAATCCTAAAAATGCTGCTATGAGTGCAATGACAAAAAATGTTACGGCCCAACTTAACATATTAAACCTCTTATTAATGAATTCCATTTCAAAGTCCTGTCCACATTCAGCCTTATGCGAAATGCGTGCCACAGACTAATTTTTAGGCTGACCCTAGCCCTGACCACTCCGTCGCAAAAATCATACAGCTCTTGGTCACTGCCTGGACACGCGATCCACCAAGAGCCTTTAAAGTTTAATGGGCCTAAAAAAAACGACCGAGGCTTAAGCTGCCCCGGTCTATTGGCTTTTGAATTTTAATTAAGGATTGCTAAGTTGCGACATGCCCGCTTCGATTTTCTTACAGGTACGGAAAATCGCTTCGATGGACATAGCAATGTTACCCTCAACCCCTGCAGGGGAACCTGAAGCCATTTCAATCTTGCCGGCAATTTCGGCAAGCGAGGGATAGCCATAGGTGGCCGCTGCTCCCCTTAACTGATGCATCAGCTGTGCGAGATCCTTCCAACTCTTGGCTTCGAAGGCCCTACGGCTTAGGACGATACGTTCATCGAGGCAGGATACAAAATCCTGAAGCAGATCCCGATAGATAAGCTGGTCCTTATAAAGAGAAAATATAACGTCTGAGCTGATATCGGTCACTTCAAACCCCGTCCCATAATCCATTTAAAAAGCACAAGCTTCAATCGAGGCCTCACTCATAGCGACAAGGCTTTAGCGGAATTCGTCAACATGAAGATCATAACGTTCCAGCAGGCGATAGATGTCAGCGCGGTAGCGGCCCGCACGCTTGGAAGTTTCCGAGATATTGCCACCGGTATCATTGAGCAGGGACTCGAGATAGATCTTCTCAAAAGCCTGTTTCGCTTCAGTCAGAGGCAGTTGAAAGATTTTTTCATCGATATCGGCTTCTATCATCGATGCATGATTGGACGTGGACCGCGTGGTCTCGGCAGCAGGCGTGACGCTGACTGCGGCTGCCGTTTTCTTCGGAGCATTGTTAGGTAAATGCAGATGCTGAAAGAGGTCTTCGACTCGAATATGATCGTTTTGAGTAAGCACGACCGCACGTTCAATAGCGTTTCGGAGCTCCCGGATGTTACCAGGCCAATCATAAGCGATCAAACGCCGCATTACGCTGTCGGCTGGCATGGTGATATTGCGATTGAAACGTTGATTGAACTCGTTGACGAATGATTCCACCAATAGGGGGATATCTTCCTTACGATGACGCAGCGGTGGAATGTAGAGGGGCACCACCGAAAGACGGTAGTAAAGATCCTCTCGGAAGCGGCCGCTTTGGACTTCTTCTATTAAGTCTCTATGGGTAGCGGCAATGACCCGCGTCTGAATTTTGATAGGAGTGGCTGAACCCACTGGCGTGACAACCCGTTCTTGAAGGACACGCAGAAGTTTAGCCTGGAGGCTTAAGGGCATATCACCGATTTCATCAAATAAAAGCGTTCCGTTTGAACAAAGCTCCAAAATACCTTTTCTGTCGACTTTAGCATCGGTAAACGCGCCGCGCTTGTGGCCGAAAAGTTCAGACTCAAGTAGGTTTTCGGGAATGGCAGCACAGTTAATCGCTTCAAAACGTTCGGCGGAGCGGTTGGATATTTTGTGCAAGGATCTGGCGATTACTTCTTTACCGGTCCCCGACTCGCCAAGGAGCAGGATCGTGGAATCGACATTTTTAAGCTGCTGCAGGCGCTGGCAGAGCTCTTGAAAAGCTTTGCTGTTGCCGATCATACCGACGCGAGCGAACTCACTGCCGTTCAAATCGGGTGGGATAATATCGGCCACCAGAGTATGTTTTTTAATTTGCGCGGCGATTTCTTCCGGTGCCGTGTCTTTGGTAATATAGCCAGTGGCACCGTTTTGCAGAGCCCAGATCGCGGTTTCAAGCGAGGCGTGTGCCGTCAGAACGAAGACCTTGGAGAGGGGCGATTTCGAAACGAGATAGGGCAGACCATCGAGCCCGTTTTCGTGCCCCAGGTTAAGGTCAAGCAGGACCGCATCGATAGAATAGCGAGAGACAAAGTCTTTCATCTCATCAAGATTATGGGCGAGATCAACGAGGAACCCGGCTTCCGACAACGCGAGCTTCCAAAAAGCGCAGGTTTGTCTATCATCATCGACAATCAGCAGGCGTCCATAATATTCATTTGGCATATCTATACATCCAAAATCTTGGTGTTCGAGAAAGTTAGAACAAGGCATCACAGACGATCTGACGCCGAAATCTTATTATCATAGAAACGAGGGGGGTGTTAGCAAGACCCTTCAGTAGTCTCCACAGTACAATGCATTAAGTCGTTGTCTTTAGAACAATAAACATAATTTGGGAAGAAATCGCCGGAATTCAGTTTATCATTCTTCTCCCTTCCAATCATGTCAATTAGGCTATTAGCACGTCTTTTATATGCCATTAGAATATATTTCCATGCTTGGCAAGCTGTTTTTTGGCCGAGCTCTTTTTTTGATGCCCAGCACCAGTCGATGGGGTCAGGCCAGCGGGGAGCTTATGGCCTTGCTAATTGCAGGTAACGTTGTAATTAGGGCGATGATATCAGTATGATATTTTAATATGAAAAGGCAGGAGGCCGGACGTAAAGGCATTTTCCGAGACTTCTCCTCGCAAAATCCTAAATAATTCGATCTTCCATTGTTCTGAAACCTGAATATTTTTTTCTTTCCTTTGATTCCTCCAGGCCAAGGACCACAGTATATGCGCTTTTGTTTTGTACTTCCTTATCTCGACGAGCAAAGAAATAGCTTTTCAAAACTGTTGGCGCCTTTGGCCAGGGAACTGCTGGGTCTGGGGCATGACGTTACGATACTATCAGGAAATACCGGCTATACGGGTGAATTTTCCAATCAGCATCGATCCCTTACCCTACGCTTTGCACGCATCGCTTTTATTCAGGTCCTCTTTTTTGTAGCCGGCACCAGTCTTTGGTTATGGAAAAGGCGCAAAAGTTTTGACGTGATTCATAATCTTGGAATCGGCAGCACGCTTTATCAAAACGTGTTAACGGCTCATGCCTGCCATCGGGCTTGGTTGGCCGTCAAGTGGCGAAAAAAGCAATACTTTACGCTTTTTTTAAACCCATTGCATCCCATCACCATTGCCGTGGAAAGCTTTAACTACAGGCGCCGGATTCCCATCATTGCTGTCTGTCAAAGTCTGGCGCATGAAATTGCTCACTATTACCCCAAGACCAAAGACAGAATCCAGGTCATCAATAACGGGGTCGATCATCCCAAAGGCATCGTCCCCACGCCTCGCATCGATAGGGCCAGGCCAGGATTGATCATTGGATTTGCTTCCAACGATCACGGTAAGAAAGGGCTATTTGAGCTTGTCGATGCCTTAGAACTCGCGCATAACCGGGGCCAAATCTGGTATGTGCATGTTTTGGGCAGTGATCCGAGGCAAAAGATTTGGCAAAGCTACGTCGATGCCAAGAAGCTGTCGGACTTTGTTGTGTTTGCGGGGCATGTGAAGGCGATAAGAAATTATTTTGCGGCTGTGGATGTCTTCTGTCTGCCCAGTCACTATGAACCTTTTGGCCTCGTCTTTCTTGAGGCGGCTCAGGTGGCTTGCCCGATTGTCGGCACGGCCCTGGGTGTGTGTCCCGACCTGATGCAAAGTTTCGGAGACCACCGTCTGCACCCCTTGGCTCTTCCTTTAAAGGTTGAGGCCCTCTATGAGCAGCTTGCCTTACTCGCCAGTACGCCGAAGTTAAGAGCCGAACTTGGTAAACACGTGCAGACTGAAGCTCGGCGCTTTTCCGACCGGAATATGGTGAGGGAGCAGCTCGCATTCTATCAAAAAATGTTTGGGTCTTCTTCCGTTCCGACGAAATCTTTATTTCGCACCTAGGGGGCGCCGCGCCCGACTCTGGATGCCGGGTTCTTGGGCAGAAATCCTTATCATCGCACCTGCCCGGCGATTTCAAGAAAAATAGTAGCAAATTTTTTCGCAATGATTTGATTGGTATAATGCTCACCCGCACGAACTTTTGCGGCGAGCGCCAGGCGTTCTAGCAGCGCGCGGTCTCTATCCAGCAGGCCGATGCACCGCGCAATATCTTCAATATTCTGCTCTTTATGAATCAATCCCGCCTCGCCTATAACAAAGGGAATTTCTCCAGAGTCGGAGCCGATGGGTACGGTACCGCTCAGCATTGCCTCGACCAGGACCCGTCCGAACTGCTCTTTCCAATTCTCACGCGTGTGGGACGAAAGCACTAAGGCATCGGCTATTCCAATATAGCTATATACGGACAAGGATGGAACCGAGCCTATTAGATGGACCTGGGATTGGACCTGAAGCTGTTCGGCCCGAGCAAGCAATTGCGCCTTGTAGGGTCCATCACCAAGCAGAAGCAGGTGAATATCGGGTTGGTCCTTTTTCAATTGGGCCAGGGCTTCGATGACATCCTGAATGCCTTTTTCTTCAACAAATCGCCCGGCGAAGGCCAGAATCAGAGACTTGCCCGACAGCCCGAGCCTGGTCACGATCTCGGATCGAAACCGGTCCTGGTTTTTCTGCGCATTGGCGATCGCTTCGGCATCGGCACCCATTTGTGGAATGACGGCCCCTTTGCCTTGGTAGCCTTTGAGGCGAAGGATAGCAAGCGCCTCTTGATTGCCCGTTACTGCGTAGGAGGAGTTTCTGAACACATAGGATTCTATCATCGAAAACGGAGGTGGATATTTCTTATTGATGTTTTGCCAGGTGTAAAACAGACATTTTGCGCCCATTGCCTTCGCCGCTCGGATTGCCTGGAAGGTGACGAAGGAATAATGCTCCTCCTCTATATTGACAATATCAGGTTTAAATTCCGCCATGGCCTGGCGCAGACCTTGGTAATAGTGAAAATGATTTTTGCCATTTAGGGCTATATCGAGTGTTCGCAACCAGTAAGTCTGGTCGGCTAGCGCTTCGAATTTTTGACCCGCCCAACTCCTACCGGTGATCAGGCCAACTTCAAAGCGGGGATCCTCAGCAAGATAACGGAATTTTTGCCGATAGGCTGCCGCCACGTACGGTTTGGAAATGGTAAGGACTCGCAATTTACTCATAGCCTGAGTGTCTCACTGTTGGATGGGTTATCGGGGTCATCCCTAAGGCGCATCGCATAGATCATGGAAAAGAGGGTCATGAGGGCGAATCTCACTTCGCTATCGAAGTACGCGTTTTGCGTCAGACCTCCAAAAAATAGGCAGACTAGGGTCAAATCCCTTATGGAGCGCAGGGTGGATGAACTTTTTCGCCAGTTAAAATGCACGCTAATTAACCATGATAGAAACGCCAGGGCAGCGGGAATTCCTCCCTCGGCAGCTAACTGCAAGAGTTGATTGTGGGCTTCATAGGCCTTTTTAAAACCGTGCAGGCCAATTGCCTCGTAATAGGAAATCCTATAGTTGCGGTCAAGATTGATACCATGTCCGAGCAAAGGCCGTTCCTTGACCATGTTCCAGTGAACAATCCAAAAGGCAATGCGATCATCGGCATAGGGACTTTCTTTTTCTTCGGAAATCTGGCTTGTCATCGACTTAAAGCGCTGTGAGATTATATTTTTGCTGGAAAATATGCCGATAAACCCTGCCACCATCCCGCCGATCAGGATGCAGCGGACCCGGCCCTTAAAGTAGTAAAGGGTAAAGCCGACCGTTGCACAGATTGCGACGGCCTGAGCCGTGCGGGAAGCCGAAAAGTAGAGCAAAATCAGGTTGGCCAGAGCCTGGAGGTAACGGGAAGGATTTCGGAACTCTTTGCATAAAAGGACCAGATGAAAGGGCCAGATCATGAGTGCTACGTAAGCAAGGGTAAGGGGGTGCGAATAGAATCCTTGAGATCTTTTGAAAAAGTCACCCCGGATCAATTCGACACCCTGAATTTTCCAGCCCCAAAGATTTTGTGAGAACACGACGATAGCCCAGAGGATCATCATAACAAGCCAGAGCCGATCGAGCCTTTTGATTCCCTCGAACGACAGGGGGCGGCAGAGGGCGAAGAGACTTGGCACCAGTAAAAGAGGTATATAGCCGATAAAATTGCTATAGATATCGAATTCCGGATTTTTGGCATTGAGCAGAGTCGCGATTAACGGCAGCACGATGACACTCAGCAAAAAAGCTTGGCTGATTTTTTCTCTCTTAGTCAATAATCCAGGCAGGCTTTTTAATTGACGCCGCTGGGTGAACACCAAGAAAAAGCTAGACACTGCAGCCGCAATACTCTGAGGACTTGTCCCTAATGGAAGGCAAAGCATCAAAAGGACAAAAGGAAATAGATTCATGTAAGCTCAGCTCGTTGATTCAAGGCAATGGCCGTTGGTTAACTTGCCCGACTTGGGAACTGCCTATTAAAGGCTAGCAGTATGTATTGTAAACCTTAGGACCCAAAAATGGGTTAAAACAACCAAGGTGCCCTCGCGCCTTTACCCGATTCCCAAGACTTCCTCCGTATATTTTTAATGGACAAAATTTCATTACGCCCCTAAGCCCCCTGCTAAATTCCTCTTCCTTTGAGGCTAGCCAAAATGAATAAGGACCAAGGATCGAGCTGATTTTTTCGGCATTTTCAATTTTTCTTGGACACTCAAACTAATAATATATTGAAATGATTATCACAAGTCCAAGCTCTTTCGGCTTCTTCCAGATTCCTATTCGATCGATGGGTCTTTCAGCCTAAAAACTAATCAGGCCAGCAGTAAAGGTCGTAAGATCTTCCCATCTAATTTCCGTTCTCCTTGTGCTGAGCCGGGCACCTCCGGTTCTTAAATAAGCATCTGGGATGGTTTTTGCCTTATTTTTGAGCACCGCAAGCGGTTTTAGATTAAATCCTAAGCTATCGAGCGCCGCTTAGGGCGACACTGAGGTCTTCTGTCTTCCTCACTGGGATATCCGTGATGTTTACATCGCTTTCCTTGCCTTTGTCTTTCTGTTCATAAAATAAGCGATTCTCTGAAATTCCCTTATGCCAGGCCATCGATGATCTTTTAACCCCATTATTTTGACGAATCCCTTGGTATTAAAGGGTTTTGTGGCAATTATCTTTCGGCCAAAAAACAGGTGTTAAATGATCACAGGCAGCCCTGCTTCGGGTCCAGCCGCTAAAAGGGGTATTTTTTATTAAAATTAGCTACTTAATAATCAAACAACGATTACAATATTAATGGTGTTGTTTATAATTAAACCAGCACCAATAAAAATGGTGTTTGTATAATATTACTGAAGACAAAAATAACTTAAAAATCTGAATTTTCTCTAGGAGAGTTGATGGGAGTGAATCAGAATTGAAGAAAGCGGAGGATTCGGCATGGGGACCGAGGACAATAAAAATATTGATCTCTACGATCAAAATTTCGACCGAAACTACCAGATCGCGCAAAAGGTTTTGCTTATTCTTGAAGAGGCAGGGCAAGAGGCGCGTTTGGCGGGAGGCTGTGTTCGCGATAGGCTACTGGGGATCCAGCCCAAAGATTATGACCTTGCCACCTCTGCTGGGCCCGAGCTGATTTGCTTAATTTTTAAACACAAAGGCTTTAAGACTGTGCCTACCGGAATCGATCATGGGACGGTAACCGTCGTCATGAACGGCCAGGGCATTGAAGTGACCAGCCTAAGGACCGATGTTTCAACCGATGGCCGCCGCGCTGTGGTAGCCTTTGGCCATTCCTTTGAAGAGGATTCGCTAAGGCGGGATTTTACGATTAATGCCCTTTATGAAGACCGTTTCGGGACCGTCTATGACTTCCATGACGGGCGCAGGGACTTAGAGAACGGCATTTTGCGCTTTGTCGGGAACCCGCGTACCCGCATCCGCGAGGATTATCTTCGAATCCTACGCCTCTTTCGCTTTTGGGCGCGCTTTCAGTTTCAGCCGCAATCCGAAATCTTGCCGCTCATTGCCGAAGAGGCAAAGGGCCTGGAACAAATCAGCCAGGAGCGAAAGACCAACGAACTCCTCCTTATTCTGCAATGCCAGAATATTGATGTGATATTGCAAGCCATGGCTGACACGGGAGTTCTTGCCCAGATTTTGGGCATAAAAACCTTAGAAGCAAAACCCAAAGCCTACTGGGATGCCCTTTTATTGAACAACAAAACGCATGGACAGCTCGCTCGGATAGCGGCGCTTTTAATGGCCTTTGATAATAAAGTGGATCAATGGAAGTCATTGGATGAGCTTAGGCTATCGCGTCTGCAAACCAACGCCGTTACAACCCTGCTCGATAATCTTCTGCCTGGCGACGTAAGCGATCCCGCTACGGCCTTTGACTGGTTGGACCGGATCGAAGGGCAACTTTGGGAGGGAGCCTGGGATGATTTTCTTTTGCCGGCCTGGATGGTGCTAGCTTATTCTCCAAGCTTAGGTCTTCTCAATAAAACACTGAAGGACCACGTGCAGAGACGAGTCTGCCCCATTAACGGGCAGTACTTCATTCAGCAACTTAAACTCAAGCCCGGTCCCGACCTTGGCAACCTGCTGCAGGATCTAAAAATAGCCTACCGACGCGGATTCTGGACGAGCAAAGAGGAAGCTTTGGCCTTTGCCAAAAGCAGAGTCACCCAAAAGTAAGCAGGAATTGTTTTACGATTTAAAAAAAGTGAAAGATAGTGCCACGCTTGAGCAGGAGGTCTGTTGCCTCTCGTAGTTTATTCCACCACCGCCTCCGAGGATACCTGCCGTGTCGATACAGTTGGGCTACTTTGTTCCCGAATTTCCCGGACAAACGCACATTTTTTTCTGGCGGGAACTAGGGCGTCTCGAAGCTCTTGGAGCGAAGGTTCATATCGTCTCCACGCGAAAGCCGCCGCAGAAAATCACCTCGCACAGCTGGTCAGAGGAGGCGAAAGCGCGAACGACCTATTTGCGTGAAACAGGCTCCATAAGCTTGGTCTTGCAACTTCTCGCTGCTGCCTTGAGTTGGAAAGCGAGGGGCTGGCTGCGCTGCTGCACAGTGATCTGCAAAGCCGATACAAATCTACGCGGTAAGGTGGAACTCTTTGCCTTGGCCCTTTTCGGGGCACGCTTAGCGGTCATCGCCCATACCAATCAGTGGGATCATCTGCATGTCCATTCCTGTGCAAATGCTGCCAATATAGCTCTATTTGCCGGGCTACTTTCTGGATTGCCATACAGCCTGACTTTGCATGGTCCCCTGAATGACTATGGAAAAAACCAGAAACAAAAGTGGGCTTATGCCAGGTTTGGGATCATCATCACGCAAAAACTCTTTGCTGAATTGCGCGAGGAGCTTGGAAGCGCCGTTACAAAAAATCTCTATATTGCCCCTATGGGCGTAAATCTTGAAGTCTTTCGTCGACCAAAACCCTACGTAGCCTATCGCGGTGAAGGCATCGGCCTTATCTACTGCGTCGGCCGCCTGAATCCCTGCAAAGGCCATGCGGATTTGATTCGCGCGGTGAGCCTGCTGAAGGCACGCGGGTGGGCGATCAAACTTAAAATCGCTGGTGAGGACGAGATCGGCGGTGCTGGCTATCATAAGGATTTACAGCAGCTCATCGATCAACTCAAGCTAGGCGCTGAAGTTGAATTGCTCGGCGCCGTATCCGAGCCTGTGATCCGTGATGGTCTGACGGCCAGTCATGTGTTTGCCCTTGCGAGCCTTCATGAGCCTCTTGGCGTTGCTATTATGGAAGCGATGGCTTTGGAAATGCCGGTTGTTGTGACTTCAGGGGGCGGGGTGAAAGAGTTGGTTGACGATGGAAAGGATGGGCTTCTGGTGGAGCCCGAAAATGTACGGCAATTGGCCGATACTCTCGAAAAGCTTTTTAAGGATCCAATGTTGGCTGAAAGATTAGGCAACGCCTCACGGCAGAAAATTGCCGCTCAGTTTCAAGACTCGCGCAGTGCGGAGCTTCTATTAAAATATGCTGCTAAAACCTGATTCGGCTCCGCCCCCTGATCGCCACAGGCTGGCGATTAGGGGGGAGCTCAATCTGGGGCAGGCTCTTGCCCGGTCCACTATTATCGAGCGCCTAAAGACGTCCCGTCGTTAAGCAGCCGAAGCCTTCCTGCCCTGCATCCAAAGCACCCCAATTAATGCCAACACCAGAAATTGGGCCAATAAGGTTTCTTTGCTAGGAAAGACACCCATCAGTTCCCAGCGAAGAAAAGGCATAATATTATTGATGCTGATCATGCCACTTTCCTGCAGGGAATGAATACCTTTTCCGGTCAGAATAAAAGCCAACGCCGCCATGATATAAGATGAGATGCGGAAGAGCTTGTTGATGGGCAATCGAGCGCTAAAGCTCACGGCCATCCACGAAGCGACAATGATAAAAATCAATGTTAATCCTGTGCCGGTCATCATGGCGTTTTTAGCCGAATCGTCAGCTTCGAACCACAGGACCCGCAGGAACAAGACCGATTCAAACGCTTCCCGGAACACGGCAAGAAACGATATCGTCGCGAGTCCAAGCAGGTTCTTGCTATCGATCGCCGCCTGAACTTTGCCTTTGATAAACCTGGTCCAGCGACCAATCTCACTGTGTCGATGCAGCCAAAAGCCAAGTACGATCAGCACCAGCACGGCAATGAGCGAAGTGGTGCCCTCCAGCATCTCGCGTTGAGCGCCGCTAATATCAAACAAAACTCCAGCCAAAAACCAACAGGCCACCCCCGAAGCTAAAGCCAAAATCCAGCCGGCATGGACCCATATCGCGGCACGGCGGGCACCAAGGGCGCGAATAACGCTGAGTAAAGAGAGAATAATCAACGCGGCTTCAAAGCCCTCGCGTAGCAAAATTCCCGAGGCATATATGAAGGCTACGCGATTGTCGATTCCCCTGCTCTTCAAATTGGCATCGGCGGCATCGATGGCAACCCGGGCCTTTTCAATTTTATTGTGCAGCTCAGCAGCTGGGCTACTCTTTTCAATCGCCGAGCGAACCTCACCCATCGTGACTTCGATTTGGGTGACCAGTTCCGGAGCCTGGGCCTTCAAGCGAGGCTCAACCGGCTCCACGCCTTCCAGGTAAGATTTGAGGGCATGGCTTTTAGCGCCGGCCTGATCACCGGCATTATAAGCCTTTTCTGTATCTGCGAGGTAAGTGCGGGCCAAGGCCAGGGTATTAATCCTATCGGCGTTGACCTGATGAAGGCGCACGGCGGACAACTTGCTATTTTTATCAGCCAGATCGACATTCAAAACCTTAGCAAGCTTGATGTCGCTCAGGGTTGCTGCCTGCCTTAAGAGTTCGTCGTCAAAATCGAGTTTGATATCCTCACTTGGTTTTTGGTGCCGAAGGCTGACGACATAAAAGGCCAGCGACCAGGTTTCATCATCGGAGAGATTGGCAAAGGGAGCCATACCTGTTCCCTGCACACCTAAGCGTATTGTATTAAATTCACCCAGCGGCGCCGCGCCATCCATTGACTCATGGGAAAGAAAATTCGCGG
>CAXSGP010000055.1:0-9368 GCA_964236955.1 uncultured Oligoflexus sp.
TGATACCGGCTCATCCCAAAGGATCGGGTGGAGGTTTCGGTGAAATCGGCATTAAGGAGAAGTTTGGGGATGAAGATCGCCCTGGTTCCCATTTTCCGATTAACCTTGGCTCTAGCCCAACGAAGCTAAAAGAATTTGAATGAAAGTGAGTAAAAATTCATAAACGATTCGTCCCATGACTTCGGATGCCCTACTCTGACGAGTGGGGGTTCGCAACACCCCCTCCTTTACCCACTAATTCAAAGCTGCCCTCAGGCGGCGAGTAAAGGCCTATGGCATGCCGCTCATTCTTCTCGATCCTTGGCTCTTCTTCACGGAGCACCTTGAGAATCCCGCGTCCGCTGCTTCGCGTCAGGCAGCGATCAAAGGCCCGAGCGATTGTGCTTTGACACTCTATTCTGTCTAAAAAAAGTTACGTTCCTTTGATAAAAACTTGCACATTGCTGTGACCTCGGTTCGTCAGATCGAGGCGAAAAAATTTGCGGCTCGGCAGTTTCCTACTGAGCCGCAATGCGTCGGGTACCCTTTGATAGACATTAATCAGGGAAGGGACTTGCCGGCAGCCTTCGCAGAACCCGACCGAGTGATTTTTTTAACCGAGCGTTGCGCCAGGTAACGGTCCAACTTAATATGCAGTGATTCAAATCCACTATGCTTTAATCCCGGCGAAATCACCCCTTTTACGTTGGCATAATCGATAGGAAAAGGATCGCACATCATAAGATACATTTCCTGCGACCCTATCGCGGGCATCGGCGAATGCAACATCTGCAGGCTGTCGATAAGCAGCACATCCCCCTTTTGCCAATTGAAAGCAATAAGATTCTCTCGAAATCCTTGGGCAAGGGCCGTGAAGTCGCACGATGTAAAACGGTCCCTCAGGGATTCACTATAGGGCAAAGCTTCAATCTTAGAACGAATCCGACGCTTCAGCATAAGGCAGACATGGAAAGCATCTGAAGCAAGGCCCTTATAAAACCAGCCCAAACGTTTCTTAAACCACATTTTGCCTTTGAAATTGCTGATCAGGAGTGAACGCAGCTGTTTCTCTGCAAGGTAGCAGTCCAAGGCCAGAACATTTTGAAAGGAAAGCCGGCCATTTGCGGGGTGCCGTACGATATTGGGCTTTAAGAGGTGTATCGATTTTTTGCCCTTGGTTACCTTGATAATCAATCCCTGCTCCAGCGCAAAGGCCTCGACTGCTGCTTCGCTCATGCCGTAGCTTAGGGCGATTTTTTGTAAAGGGATGATGGCGGCCAGTACCGGCCCGTTTAAAAGCCTCGCCTTAAGAAGGTCGGGAAGTTTTCTATATACGCCCGGGCTATAGACGAGCGCAGTTTCGCCCCCAATCTCTGACGGCTCCTTGCACCAAAAGCTGATCTTTGACGGCATATCAGGAGAACCGGTATCCTCACTGTGAAAGAAACCAAGTTGGAAGGCATCTTTTGTTTTCGGACTTGCCTGGACCCGACTTACGTATTGCTCTTCCGCCGCCTTTTCAGGACTTTTTCCACTCATGAAACGCCCCTGCATGGGATTGGCAGGACATATACTCAAAATGAGCTTTTGAAAATCAGATGCTTTCTCAATTGGAAAACCACGGAACAGCAATGCTCCAGATTCATAAAGAGCCGATAGGAGAACATTAGCATGAGCTTTACATTCCGCGAAAAGTTCGTCCGGCGTGGCCTTGGCATTGGCCTCCAAAACCGTCAGACCAGTCTGGGAGGTATGGGCCGAAGACTTCTCCCCGGCCTCCAGAAAACGCATCTTTATTCCGATCAAGTTCATAGAATCCTTAGGCTTTTCCATAACTTCCTCGCTTGAAACCAGAGCGTCTACTGCCGATATCCGAAAGGTACTTATGCTTTAGAATAGAACAAGGTCATAGCGCAGTCGCGCACTTTCCGTTCCCTGAATCAAAAACAGGGGCGGGTAGAGGTCCTCGACGACTGGATTAAAAATGGTCAGTACGATATCGGTAAATGGCAAAGAAAAGACCCCGGCTTGGCTTGAGATAGACACTTCGGTCATGTTCAACTCCTTACAACAATTACAATTTTGGACAGCATCAACCTGGAGAGATCGTGTTGGATCATGAATCCATTGCTTAACTTTGCAAAGCTCGTGCCCGGTGCGAGACCTTGGGGAGGGGCAGAAAGGTATCAATCAATTGCTTTTGTTTGATGGGGCCGGGCCATGGATTTGAAAAATATTTGCGGAGTTCGATTTCACCTGGGGTAAAGGACGGTAATTATAAATCTTAAGACTTCGTCCTTGGATTCTCCGCTGCGAGTACCGATGAGATGCGTGGAGGGTATCCTATGAAATGCGACAGGTTTATTCCAATATCAGCTTTGCCGTTATTTATGTCTGTGATGATAGGTTGCAGCGATGTAAAGCCGCAAATTGAACTTTCCACGGGGTCGTCGGTTACACCTGTTGGTGGGACCGGCGCCACGACACCAGTCAGTCCGAGTCCTCCCGGTGGGGTTTCCGGCGATATCAAGAAGGAACCGCCGCCGGCAGTGGAGGAGCCTGCAACCGCAGACAAAGTTCCGGCGGAAGCGGGAGCGCCAAGTCTCAATAGCTTCGCGCTGAGCAGCGATGCCTTTAAAAACTTACAAAGTATTCCCCAGGATTATAAAGACACGTCTCCTCCTTTGAACTGGCAGGGGGCACCTTCTGGAACCGGTTCCTATGCCATTCAAATGGTTGACGTCGACGTCTCGCCGCCGCTTATTTTGTGGACAATCTCGAATATTCCTCTGGAAAGTACCAAAATTCCTGCCGGAATCGAAGGCGGCAATAATCTTCTGCAGCCCAAAGAGGCAGCCGGGGCCGACCAAGCTAATGCTTACGTAGGTCTTGACCCTTCAGTCTCGCAGCATCGCATAGAGCTTACGATCTATGCAGTTGTGCCCAGCGTTGGCCTTAAACTTGGGAAAGATTCTGCCGCCAATAAAGCCGAACTCGAAAGCAAGAGCGTGGGCAAATCCGTCCTCTACGGTATCGCGGAATAAACGGAAAAAACTGCAGTCAGCTTCTCAAAAGGGGTTGATCGCTATTCGCAGGGATAGCGTTGAACCCCAAAATCCTTTAGGTCTTAAGCTCTGATGCCTTTGATCAGTCCCGAGCGGACAGGACGTAAAGAGTAATTCATAAAAGCGGGACACCTTGCCTTATATCGCATTAACGGTGAGCTTGGTATGCGGCTCACGCCCTGGGCTCAGGAATTAGAAAGGGTTCAAACTTTTTCGTTCCAAATTTAACAGCCTGTTCTTGATCGCCAAGCCCCCGGCGTAGCCTCCGAGACTGCCATCGGCGGCAATCACGCGATGACAGGGGACTATGATGCTCAGAGGATTACGGCCGTTAGCCGTGCCGACAGCCCGCACGGCCTTGTCATTTCCAATGCGCCGGGCGACTTCACTGTAAGAGAGAGTTTGCCCGTATGGAATGGCCTGCAGCTGGGTCCAAACCGCCTTTTGAAAGTGAGTTCCCACTTTATCAAGAGGCACTTCGAAGGCCTGCCTACTGCCGATCAGATATTCCTCGAGTTCCTTCACGGCTTGCGCAAGGATCGAGGAATGCTGCAAATCCTGGGCCATGGGAATGGCCTTAGCTTGCCAATAGATTCCACTTAAGCCCTCACTGGACGCGACGAGATAGAGAGGTCCTATTAGGGATTCCATCTGCCACTGGATAAGCTGAGTCATGGATTTAGTCATGGATTTTCCTATTTTTACCATTCTCATATTGGGATCCTTTTGCTTTTGATAGAGATTCTCCAAAATTTCGCCAGAGGTAGTGCACGAGGTACGCTTTTGAACTTCCCCACTTATTCGGATCCACAATAGTGGCATCCAAGGCCCGTTTTACAATGAGATCATTGGCCGGAAATGCGTCGGGATCAAGCAAACAACGCATGCTAATCATTTCCACGGTCCATGGGCCTATTCCTCGGATAGCGAGGAGTTTAGCTCTGGACCGGGCAAAATCATCATGAGCCCTGAAATCCAGTGTTCCATCAATAAGTGCAGCGGCGAGACCGCGGATGGCGCCCGCTTTATTGCGCGTCGTGCCTACTGCTTCGATGGGCGCATTCAAGAGGGCCTCCGGGGGCGGAAAAGCATAAATAGGACCATCCGCTGTTGCACCGATCGGACGTCCAAAACGTTCGACCAGTCTTTTCATGAGGCCCTTGGCATTTGACGTGGATACGACCTGGCCCATGATAATCGATACGGCAGTCTCAAAAGGATCGAAACCGGTGGGCACCCTCATACCCAGGAGGGCCTGGTCGCTGAACCCGGGTAGATCTTTTGGGTTATGATCAGTATCGAATAGCGCTTTAATGCGACCGAGAACCGGCCTTATCTCCTGAAGAGCTATATTAAAGAATTCCACTTTCAAAAAAGCCTGCTTCGGATTGAAGGATACCAGAAAGGATCCAAATCCCCCCGCGCCTGGCACATATCTTTGATAGCTTTCATTCAAAATGCGCTCAACACCATAGGTCTCATGACGCTTGAGATAAGCGAGGACTCCTTCCCAATCGTAAGGGAGTCGGACTGGAATGCGAAGTGTTATAGTGCTGCCGCCAGGGCTGGTTTTGTCAAGCCGGAATTCACTTGGCGACTGTTGAAGCGCGGCCTTGAAAGCTTCATTAAAACGTCTTATCGATTTAAATCCTGATGCCATTGCGATAGCAGCGATTGGTGTCGTCGTTTCAAGCAGAATCTGTTTGGCAAAATGGAGCCTCTGAGTGATCATAATTTCTATCGGTGACGCTCCCAGATGCTGATCGAAAAGTCGGCTTAAATGCCGATTGCTCACTCCAACTGATGCCGCCAACTCCGATAGAGTCAACTCCTGGTCGGCCCGATCAGAAATAATCCGCAGGGCCCGCGCAACGGAATTCAAAGTCCCATCGAGACGCTTGTTGCCTGGAGCCCAGTCGGGTCGACACCTGAGACAGGGTCGATAGCCGTTCCTTTCGGCCTCAGTTAAGCTTCGAAAAATGATGATATTTTCAGGCTTTGGGCGCGCTGCACAAATCGGCCTGCAGTAGATGCGAGTTGTCTTTACACCAAAGTAAAATCGTCCATCATAGCGGCCGTCACGACGCGCTATGATGGTCCTAAAATCCTCCTCGGAAAGCTCATTCATGGCTGCCCCCTGTCTAACAGGTCCTATTCTAGAGGAAGAAAGCAAGATGTGCTGGCGGTTTTCGGACACCATCAATTTAGCCAAGGAAAACCGCTGAGCCTCAGAAGCTGGCAACACAGTTAGGGTCGTTATAAGGCAGGGTAAGCAAAATCTTTTTATTGATTATCATCGCCGGCACCGAACGTATGGTTGAATTGATTTTAGAGGCGGTTCTAAATTCCTCTTCTTTAAGTTTGTAGCTCGATTCCAAGAAATTCTGCAGACCAGGAGCCAAGCTTAGATCGGCATTGGCATTTCTGTAGATCTGAAGCTTGCCGTTGCTGACGAGAACGTTTTGAAAATAGAACATATAGTCTTTCGTGGCGGCAACTGCCGAGGTCGACTTTTTATTGAGTTCTTTGGTTATATCTTCATGAGAAATCACTTCTTTTGAAAAACAGCTGCCGGTTTTCCTTGAATCCCGGCAAATAAAAAGGCCAAGACTGGCGCTGCCCGTCTGAGCGGATACGCTGAAGGACCTGTCGATGCCCTTTAGAAGATCTTTCACCGAGACATGAAATTTCCCATAGACCGTTTTAGTCGACATATTTTCCAGGGATACAAGAATTTCTTTGCTGTTTTTATTTTTGACTGTCTGCAAAATCGTATCGAGGTCGCCGGGAGTGCACCATTTTTTCTCAGGTTTAAAAACGACAGGGACCTGTATCGATCCTTTTGAAATACTCGGCATAAGGGTGCCGACTCCGAATTTACTTTCGAGAGTGCCGCCGGCGCGGAGCTTTCTGTTATAGCCGTCGGCCAATTTATTTTCATGGGCCGCCCGCTTGGATTTACCTGGCCCTTTATGAGAAATTGCCTGAAATGCTAAGGCCCTTACCCGTGCTAAAGAAGAGGAAGTATGGGGTCGCTTCATGAGCACAAGCAAAGCGAGCGCGAGGATTAACAAGAACGCGAGGGCGAAGACTTTAGAGTTCGATTGCCGGGGGGAACCATAATTATTGGGCATGATCAGCCTGCGACCTTGCCAAGGGAAGAGAAATGAGCAAAGCCTGTGTGCTCCCAATCGGAGCCCCCACCATCGCTATTCCTGCTAATCTCAAACCCATGCCCAAATTAAGCTCCGATCCCAAGCATTATCACGATTTCGATTTCACATGATTTCGAAGGCTATTCCGAATTTTGAATACACCCCTCGTCCTCTATGGATCGGCATTTTTTACGATAAGTTTAGGAAATTTAATTTATTTATAAATATCTGGATATTAGCCAGGAAAATAGAAGCTGTGGAACCAGCAAAAAGCGACTCCCTGACTGGAATCGCTATGGGCACAAGGGATGAAATCGACGAACCACGCAATTGTCGAATACTGGCGATGGTGGGTCGTTCACCTTTGGGTCGAAGGGTTTTTTGAAGTCTTTGCGTCGGTGGTTATTTCCTTTCTGTTTGTTCGAATGGGGCTACTCGAGGTTAAGCTCGCAACCAAAACTCTACTTTTTTCAACAATCATCTTCTTGTCCGGCGGAATTCTTGGAACCTTCCACCACCTATACTTTGCAGGAACTCCGACGGCGGTGCTGGCAATCGGCGCCACCTTCAGTGCCCTTGAAGTCGTACCGTTAGTGCTCATCGGGTTCGAGGCCTTTCATAACTACCGTTTGGGTCGTGCAGCGCCCTGGGTCCGCGCCTATCGATGGCCCATCTATTGCTTTATTTCAGTCGCGTTCTGGAACTTGGTGGGAGCAGGAATATTTGGCTTCTTAATCAACCCGCCGATCGCTCTCTACTATATGCAAGGCCTTAATACGACGGCGGTGCATGGTCACACAGCGCTGTTTGGAGTATATGGTATGCTGGGCATTGGCCTTATGCTGTTTGTCTTAAAGGGTTTGGCGGCCAGGAAAGCTTGGAAAAATGGCCTTATTGGTTTCTCGCTTTGGTCCATAAACATCGGCCTTGGTCTCATGGTTATCCTAAGCGTACTGCCAATCGGATTGTTGCAGACAATGGCAAGTTTCGAACATGGTTATTGGTATGCGCGCTCTGCCGAGTTCCTGCAAACACCTTTGCTTGATACCTTACGATGGATGAGAGTGCTGGGAGATACAGTCTTCTCGATAGGAGCGGTGACTCTCGGCTGGTTTGTGCTTGGTTTGAAATTTGGTTGGTCATTAAGTGGCGAAGTCAGTGAGCTTCCCGAGTAAGATCCCATGACGGCGTCGGGACCCTAGCGCGACGTTCGGGTCTATGGATTTCCCAGCAGCATCGCCAGGGACAGCAAAAGTAGCCCCTTGACCTGCCATCGATGGAATCCATGTCAGATCACGCCCAACGCTTGCGCAAGCCCCCTGGCGATCGCAGGACCATGGATCTCGATAGCCGACTTAATGCGACTTTTCCGGAAGGTCTAAAGGGACACAATACTCATCGAGCTGCGTGCCCGACTGAGTCGTGGATCCTCCCACAACAGCATCATCATGTTTTGCCAGGTGCGATCGTGCGGCAGCCTGAGGCAGCGAAAATTCAATCCACGTATCGGACTCGTCATCGAAATGACAAATATTGATCCGGGCTTTCGGGGCTGCGCCCAGGTCAAAGCTCAGAATCAGAGTGGCTAGCAACAGTTGAATGAAAATCTTCATGCTGTAACTCCTTCAGGGTTCGGTATGCAAAGATCGAATATCCAGCCGAACTTAGCCTGTAAAAAATACTATCGGAGCCCTATCCTGAAAGTTAACTTTTGTTACTTTTCATAATGAAGTCCAGTCATTGAGATTGCCAATAAATGCTTTTAGACGGTAATTCTGTGGCTTCTGGCAGGCAGGAGTTGACGGGATTCCTTAGGCCGTACATGACGAGACCTGCTCCTCCCCTTTTACCTAGGCAAATCAATTTATTTATATGAGGAAATGTATGGGACGTCCCTTGGCGACGAGACGGAGCCCCACGTCTGCATTAACAACGGAAGCCGTCCCGCGATCCAGGCCGCTTCAGGATACCCAACCCTTTTTCTTGACAATGCGGACCATGCGCGCCTCGACTTTTACGTCTTTGAGACTGTGCTTCGCTTCGACTGTTAAATGGGCGTCGCTATAGATTTGACTCATCACAGCTTTGCAATTTCGAATCGAGATTCCCAGATCGAGAGCGCTGCGCGTGAGCTTTCGAAGGGTATTCGGATCAAAAGGTTTTTCCAAAAAGTCGATGGCACCCAAGCGAAAAGCTTGCAGTATATTGGATTTATCGGAATAGCTGGTCAAAACTATCAGCGGTATATCGATCTCTCTTGCCCGCATTTCTGCCAGCAACTGCAATCCTGTCATGATCGGCATGCTGATATCGGAGATGATTGCGTCATAACGTGTCACTTCCATCATTTCAAGTGCCATGGCGCCATTGGCTGCTGTATCAATCGTAACGGCCAGATCTTCCAGCATTGCTCTCAGGATCTCAAGTAAGACCAGTTCATCATCGACCAAAAGCAGCTGACCAGTTTTCGAGTTCATATAAATAACGCCTTATTCGATGATTTAGTGGGAAACGCCATGATGAAGCCCGTGTGCCCATCCAACAAATCGTAACGAAGGCTGCCGTCGTGATCTTCGAGGATGGCCTTAGTGATAGCAAGACCCAATCCATTACCTTCCCCAACATCCTTGGTCGTATAAAAAGGATCTGTAATAAAGGGCAGATGCTCTTCAGCAATCCCGTGACCTGAATCGATCACCGTAAACTTCACATGTTCAAAAGCTTCTTCGACAATGACCTTGACCCAAGCGTGCTCTGATCTTGATAGGCTTTCAAAGCTGTTGATAATGAGATTGGCAAGAGCCCTGGCGATGCTGGAGAGTCGGCAGCTGATAACAATGTCCTTGGCCATCTGGATATCCAAATGAATTCTTTCTGATTTAATAAGATCGTTAGCCAGGAACACTGCGGCATCGATAATATTTTTCGCGGTTGTAGACTGCATCTGGGAGCTTCGGTCCGACACCGAAAGCTTCTCGACGAAACCTAATATTTTGCTAATGCGACTTACATTATCGACTATCGTATCGAGCGATTTCTCCATGAACCGTTCATCGATTTTTTCGGCTTTCGTTCTCTTATTGATAACAAAGCACATGCCTTTAATGATAGCGAGCGGGTTATTGATCTCGTGGGCAACACCGGCGGCCAGCGTACCGACCGACACGAG
>CAXSGP010000055.1:9378-30542 GCA_964236955.1 uncultured Oligoflexus sp.
CTCGTGGGCGAGTCCATTCGCCAACTTGCCAAAAGCCGCTGCCTTCATTGCCCGCACTGACAGGCGCTTTTCCCGCAAAATATTTTCTTCAAGCGTTTTCTCGTAGGACACATCGACGAAAAAACCATCCCAAACCACCCCTTCTTCGTTGCGGTGCGGCCTGGCAATGACTCTTATCCATTTAATTTCCCCTCCAGTCGCCACCATGCGGCCGTCCCAGTGTAAGTCGCTCAAATCAGCGGCAGACACAGCGATCTTTGCGGCCAGATCAGGCTGGTCCTGGGGATAGGCAGCCCGATTTAAACAGGGTGGGTTGGCCCTGGTCCAAGAACTTTCGACACCAAGGATCCGTGCGCCACCCTCGCTGAGATAGATGAGCTCAAAAGTCTTGTCTGGCTTTAGCACGCAGCGAAACAGGCCACCGGGAAAATTATCGCTAACGCCGTCCAGCACATACTTTTGTTCTCTTAACTTCTGTTCGCTTTCCTCCAACAAACGTACTTTTTGAGTCAATTCCATTTGCGTAACCACCTGTTTGGCGAGTATCGCAAGGGCACTTTTTTGAGCGGCTGTCAAGACCCGGGGAACATTGTCAATGACAAAAAGTGACCCAAGACGCACCCCATCGGCAAGGATAAGAGGCGCGCCTGCGTAGAACTGAAAATTGTGAGGTCCGGCTACCATGGGATTTTCAGCAAATCGCTCATCATCCCGGGCATTGCACACTTGAAATATATCGTCCGAACAAATGGTATAGGCGCAGAATGCGATATTCCGTGAAGTTTCGATCAGATCGAGACCAATCGAAGCCTTGAACCACTGGCGATTCTGGTCGACCAGACTTATCCCGCTGATCGGGGCAGCACACAATCCGGCAGCTAATGCAACCAGGTCCTGATATACGGATTCTGGCAAAGTGTCGAGGATCCGCATGTCTTGAAGAGCAGCAAGTCTTTTGTCCTCGATTGGAACATCACATATCTTATTCAAGGTCGCCTCCACTTGGGACCATCATTACCGTCAAGGTTTCGGCTCCCTAGGCAAATTGTCAATCGTGAACCCTAGGGTCGACACTTGAGCAGCCTGGCAACTTTGAGCCAAAGCACAAAAACAGTCGCACGTTTCAACCGCAGTCGATTCAGTATACGCCCATTTGATGAGACGTACCTCTCTTTCTAAGTTTGCCTGATTTGATTTTGATATTCAAAACATACAGGGTATCAACCCCTTACGGCTCGGGTGCGCCTTTTTCAGAGTCCTCGTCCTTTTGCTTGGCATCCTTTCGGGGCACCTTCATTTCAAATGAAATCGGCGCCTCGTCTCCGGCAGGAGCATCAGGATAGCGAATGTCATCCGCTGTTGCCAGGTCCCCATCGAGTCCGGCTGATACAATCGCAAAGGTACTGCCATGAGTCGCGGTATAGGTCATGGCATTGCCCCAGGGATCAAGGATTTTATCCTTTTCTGTATAAGGTCCTCGCCATCGCTTCGCGCTTTGGGGACTTTCAAGCAGGGCTTCTAAGCCCTCTTCCGTGGTAGGATAACGATTATTATCGAGCTTATATAAGCTCAGGCTTTTCGCCAAAATTTTCTGATTAATTTTCGCCAAATCGACTTTCGCTTCGTCGTTTTTACTGAGAACATTAGTCATGATGATCGTCATGATCGTGCCGATAAGCGCGATCACAATGAGGATTTCAATTATGGTCATCCCACTCTCGCCGGCATTGCCAGGACAATGAATAGAAAATAGAAACTTTTTCCGGTAACGGCTGGCCAATACTTTGAGCTGACGCATAGGGCTCCCAGGAGTGCTAAGTCTGTACAGAAACCAATCATCCCAATCTGGTGGCATACTAATATGTTATGCAGCCTATTTCTAGGTCTTCTAACGGGACGTTTACAAAATTGAAGGAACAAAACAAAGTTTTGTTAAATTGACCTGGATAATGCGTATGAGTTCTCAGTTTCCCGCAGACTGAGAGTCGAACGAAAATAGATCGTCCCCCTTAAGCTAAGTTAAAGGGGACGATTATTGGCGAAGCGTTTATCAGACCTGTGACGCTGTCTTCAATCGAATGGTTTTATATATCCTTAAACCTTGGGTCATCTTCGGATGGCGCAACATCGCCGCCGGAAACCATCTTCAGGGTCGGCACCGCCGCATGGCTGCGGGCGATGGGCTTTTTTGCCCCCAAATGAACGACATTGCCGGATTTGAACTTCGGATTGCTAAGGGTGGCCTTACGAAGCGGCGCTATTTCACGAATGGGCTGCTCGGGAGCCTTATGGGACGGGTCGCCCCCCCGGATCGTTAAAATCAAGGTCTGCACCATGCTCTGCATGCTTTCCGCTTGAGACGAAAGTTCTTCGGCGGCACTGGCCGCTTCTTCTGAAACGGCTGCGTTCTGCTGGGTCATTTGATCGAGCTGCGCAACAGCCTTGTTGATCTCCGAGATACCACGGGCCTGCTCATCGCTGGCGGTCGAAATTGAATGGGACATCTGGTAGACGACAGTCACTTTACCGACAATTTCGTTCAAGACGGTTTCACATTCGGCTGCTACCTTTGAGCCAAGCTCAACCTTCGACTTACTCTCCGCCACTAATTTTTCCACAGAAGTCTTGGTAAATTTAACGATGCTCTCAACTTTCTCGATGCTCGAATCGAGCATGCTCGAGATTTCTTTGGCGGCATTGCCACTCATCTGAGCCAGGTTGCCGACTTCTTCGGCCACCACGGCAAAGCCCTTGCCGTGTTCGCCTGCACGGGCCGCTTCCACCGAGGCGTTAAAGGAGAGCAGCTTGGTTTGAAATACGATGTCGTTGATGACCTTGGTCTTGTTGCCGATTTCGGCAATGACCTTGACGATCTCCGAGATTTTAAGGTTTGAGTCATTGGTCTGGATCATGATATTGACGTTGGCGGCATCGATTTCCTTCATCGCCCGCTTCATTTCTTCGACAACCTTTTTACCGCGAGCGGCACTATCGCCACTGGACTGAGATGATTTTAAGGTCTCTTGGGCGCTTTCGGCATTTTTTTGGACCATGGAATTCATTTCCTCGACTGCGGACGAAGTTTCCTCAAGGGAGGAAGCCTGCTCAGTCGCCCCTTGCGAAAGTTCCTGGGAGGACGCTGCAATCTGCAGCGCCGCTGATGTCAGCTGAATCGAACTCTCATTAAGTCCTTCGATAACTCTATTGATGGACTTATTTAAAGCGCGCAGGATCAGTGAAGCCAGGAGCAAGCCAAGAATGACCGCGACCGCTGTCAGGGCCATCATCATAAATTTGGAATCCTCATAGAGCTTATCCGTATTTTTTCTTTCTGCGTCTAAAATATCGACATTGCGTTTTATGATGATGTCCATCTGCCCGTCAAATTTATCCAGAAAGTCACGGCCTGCATTCTTCGATACGGTAAACGCCTCAGTATCCAGGTTTAGTTTTGCAAGACGGCGAACTTCCAAATTTGCCGTATGCCAACTGTCAAGATATTTGGTGGCTTCCGTAATATTGGCACGGCTTACCTCCAGGACGATCCTGTTAAGATCACTTAAAAGGGCGCGGGCCTCTGCATCAAGTTCATCCATCTTTGAAATAATCTTAGCAATCTCTTCGGCGTTTTGCTCAAGGATGAGGCCTTTCTCTTGGTTTTTGATCTCATTGGTAATGGCATCTAACGACTTGGCGATGACAACGCGTGGGACATTCTTAGTGATGATGGAGTCAATGGCCGCATGAAAATCGGTCATTTTCGAAATACCAAGGACCGCCACGGCCATGATACAGCCAACCAGAATGAACAGGATGCCGTGAAATTTTGTACTTAAACTCAGATTTTTCATCGAATTCCTCGTATATTTTTTATTCAAAAACGACTGTCTAGCCCGCTTGAAGATCACTGTTCTGACTTTTCATGGCATCCAAATCCTCAGGACTGAGCACCTTTTCGATATCAAGCGTCAGAATGAGGCTTTTATTGACTCGAGCGACTCCGGTGATATAGGCGGTATCGATCGAACTTTCGATTTCCGGCGCCTCGCTAATTTGATCACGGGAAATAGCCAATACAGCGTCAACCGAATCGATGATGATACCCATGCAGACGCTGTCGAGTTCGAGTATGATAATCGCCGTTTCCGGGCTTATGGGGGCTGCGGCTACACGTAATTTCAAACGCAGGTCTATGATGGAAATGACCTGCCCTCGCAAATTCATAATGCCACTAAAATAGTGCGGGGTGCTGGGTACACTGGTAATCGGACAGTAGGCGATGACTTCTTTGACTTTGGGTAAGGGAACACCGTAACTTTCCTTAGCCAGAGTAAAAGTTAAAAACCGCTGATCGGCGATGCTGGCCTTGTTATTTTGCGGCTGCGAGCCGACCGCCCTTTTGATTTCACTCAGTGTCATTCGGTTCCTTTCATTGCCTAAACAGTGGCTGGCCCCTGCCTAACATGGCTTATCCGCACAGGACTCAATTCGAGCCCGCTCCAGTGACCGCTTAGCCTGTCAAAACGGGCCGCATCATCAAGTCCAGAATCTGGAGCAAAGGCATAGATCCCAAAGGCATCCTCGTCATTGCGCGCCAATACTTGAAGTTTTTCTCCTTAAATATCTGTTGATTTCCAAAAAAGTCCATCCGTTGATAGACCTTAAACCGCGTCGCTCCGGCTTCCAGAGTCTCATGCAGGTGGCGAAAAAGACTTGAAGTCATGTCCCTTCCAAGGCCGTTCGGCTATTTTCCCCCAAACCAAGACGGCCCAGTGGGGCCATAGACAGGAGCAAGGCATTGAAATATGAAATTAAAATCATTTTTCAAGGAAGCCACGCTGCCGGGTGGTCCGAGCAGGCAGGCCAAGCCGTTCTCATTGCCCTCGGAGGCTGGATCATTGGGAAGAAAACGTGGAAAATGCAACGATAACAAAACTTTTGTTTCGGTCGCTGATGACAGCTTTCATTCCCGTCGAATCCTGAAGCCGGTCGGATCAGCAAAATTCAATTTCGAACATCTTAAACTTGATGGTAAGGACACGAATTGCATCATTCATACCTTTGAAAAAAATCTGTGGAGGGAGACATTATGACTCGCGGACGACTTCTGGGAGGCATGGAGCGCCTGTTCTTCCAACAGAATACAGTGGGCTCCTGCAATATGTGCAGTATCCTCTTTTATGAGGGAAGGATTGATCTGAAGACGCTCCCGGGGGCGCTACAGGAGCTTCAGAAGGCCTTTCCCCTTCTCACGGCGCGCATCGCTTCGGATCCTTTTCTGCGATTTGAAGAGACCAACGACAGGATCCCCTATTGCGTGGTCAAGCGGGATCATGAAGAACACTGGCGCTATCTGGTTCGAAGCGAAGTCCGGCGCCAATATAATGAAGGACGCATCTTTATCACTATCGTCGAAGGCGAGGAAAAAGGTGAAATCCTGGTCGCTGTCGATCACACCGTAGTCGATGCGAAATCCCTTTATGTTGTCTGTCAATATTTGATAGCGGCCATGCATGGCCGGCCGTTGGCATATGTCCCAGTAGGAGACTGCTGGGAAAAGCGAGTGACAAGAGAGTATCGCTCATTTAGGGGATTGATCCGAAAATTTAAATTCATTCGAAAAATATTTAACAGGGCGCCCCGGCAATCCCTATCCTTTGGTAAAGATGCCCTGACTCAAAGGGTGGAGTCTTTCGGCATTCAATTCGATAAATCCACCGTGGCTAGGATCAAAGCTCAGGCAGACCATCATAACACCAACCTCAATGCTTTTTTCTGTGCCGCGGCGATGCTGGAGTCATTCGCATTATTCAGCGAGACCTCTTCCGGGGTTGCATGCCTCAATACCCCCGTGAGTACCCGTGACATGATCGTTCCCCCTGCACCACCTGTGGAGATGGGAATGTTTCTTTCCACCCTATTGCAATGGCATGCGCTTGATCGGAGCACCGATATCTGGGAACTTTCCAGAAATATTAGCCAAACCATTCGAAATGAACGGATTGCCGGCGATCCTATCGCGCTGGGTCTGCTGGCCAAGGGCCCCATGCGCCCGACCCCGCCCAAACCCGATAAATTCCGGCAACGCCTTGCTCAGTCCCTTACCGTCTCCAACCCAGGGCGTTTGGATTCCTTTGAAGATCTACCCAACGCCCGTATCGTTGCTTATCGAAATCTAGGATCCCTCTGGCCGCAGGAAAGTATAACCGTAGTAGTCTTGGGATATGGCGATTTTCTCTGCATCGATGGGGAGATCTCCGTGGAAAGGTTGGGGCATATCCCGAATGCGGCTGAAGGACTCGCCAAGGGCATTCAGCGCCGCGCGCTCCTAGCGATTCAATAGCTGTGGCGAGGACTGGGGCCGGAGCGGCCTTGATCTTTATTTCACGATCTACCAACCTCCATTCTTACCGCCCTAAACTATTCATGCCGGGATTGCGACTCATAGGGGACTTTATTAAACCCGACTTGATGGAACCGCACTAATCCGTCCCCAATAATTTCTATAAGCATTTGAAACATTGGGTTTTTTCAAGTCTCATAAAATTCCCCTCATGAAATGCGGGGTCTGGCACGAACAGAAGTTTGTGTGTGGCTCAATAACAAAATGGAATTAAATTCATGTCAAAAACCAATCCAATCAAGCTTGAGAAAAATTCATCAGGAGCCAAGTCTAATCATGACCAAGCCTGGCCCAACAAAATGTGGCACATCGTGCGCGAAGACATCCTTTCCAAGCGCGTGAACGACACAATTGATGGCGCGACTCTGCGATATGAGAAGGCCTTGGCCGACGTGCGCGCTCGTTTCCCCGACACGATTGATAAAGTGAAGAACAACGTGACGCCGTTGATCCATTCCTTTAACAGCAAAAAGCAGACATTGACTAAAAACTATAAGAAAAAGTTTAAGTCTGCTTGATTAGGACTCTCTTACACCGACTTTCCTCAGGGGATTGTCCTTTGAGGTTGACTTTAAATGAGGCTTTTGAGCAAGGAAGTTTGTGCCAGGCGCTAAAATCATCGACACGGAAATTACCCATAGAGACCATAATGGAAGTGAAAAGTGATTGGTTGTCGCCCTCTGTAAAGAGCTAGGGATGTCTCCATAACTCATCGGTAAAAGGAGTGCTCTATAGAATAAACTTTAATATTACCCTCGATTTTCGACACTGGCGAATCCTCTGGATTCGCCTTTTGCATCGTGACGGCATTTTTTTCTGAATGCACAATTTAAGGGATTTTGATGAACTCACGCGCACGGTTTATAGACCCTTCCAGATCGATAAAAGCCCGGTCGATGTCATTGCGATGGACGATCCAATCGCCCGGCGGCGAGTAGAGTAGTTGTTTGAGTTTGGTGACCGCTACCGAACGGTTGCCGGCAGCCGTGCTGAGATAGGTACGAAATATGGATTGGCGTTTTATGTCGAGAGTCGCGATTTTGCCGCGCAAGACCTTGAGTTCGGCTGCCAAGGCCTCCAAACGGCTTTGCATACGGTTTTCATAGCCCAACAGCTCTGCGCTTTTTAAGTAAGGTGTCACGACACCCGGTCCACCTTTAGAGGGTGACGAGTCGCCGGGCAGTCCAGAAGCTTTCGATGGGGCATTTGTTTCGGAGCTTGCCGGCTCCATCCCTGCCGCCGACTTTTCCCTAGGTACATAAGGAACCGCCTGCACAATGGGTAAGGCCCGAAGAGATGTTTTGGGTGACTCCTGAATCTTTAAAGGCGTGGCAGGGCTATTGGCTCCCGCTCCCGAAGGGGCAGCCACCGGAACGACCTCTGCGGGGTTCAAAATTGACGATTCCACCGGAGGGTATCCAGGAGGCATAGGCGCTGGTTCAGCCAGCGGTACGGGAAGGGTATGAGGTTCATTTTCGCTCGGAAGGAGATTAGCTTTTTCCGCTTCACCATCGCGTTCGGCATCCGGAATTTCATCGCCATCTGGATTATCAAGCCCTTCATCCTTTCCTGATACTCCGCTGGCATCGGCGGGCGTATCAGGGAAAGCAGTCTGAGCGATCAATTGCTGATCAAGCAGGCTAAGACCCAGGATGATCAGGCTAGTAAAATTCACAAGTTTTAAACTCATCTCCTTTTCGTCCCTTCACCCTTAGGGTTGATTTACAGCTCCCGGCTCGCGATCCCCTTCGTATCCTTCGTTAAGCGATTTGCTTGGTCTGAGGATATTTTCTTGCCAGATAGGTATAGAGCCTTTTATAGACCCTTTCCCAGGTATCACGATGCACACCGTTATTCATATTATAGAGGCCGTTTTGTATCCCCAAGGCGACAAATCGTTGCTCCTCATCTTCGATAGCGCCCGTGCGGGGCAGGGCAATAAAACCAAGCCTTTGGAACAAGGGTTGCGTCTGCGCTGTGCATTCGAGCACTAAGAAACCGAATTTTGCCTGTATCGCTGACAGTATGCAGTGCTGAAGGATAGGCACCAGGATGGACGGCAGGGGATACTCGGGATGATGCGAGAAATCAATCAACTCCACCACAGTTCGTCGGTGAAATTGATGGTTATAGGCGCCGAGGGGATAGAGTGCTGAGAACTGATGGATATCCCGGACGAAATTTAGCTTCATCGTCGCGATCAGCGTGTTCTTCCTATAGAATGACATACGCCGCGCATTGGGAAGTTCAGTCATCTGGCTTGAATCGTGATGCGCGATAAAACTCTTTTGAAGGGGCCGGGCGGTCTGCGATTCAACCTCAAGCTGGGCATACTCGACATTGAGAATAAAATCCAAAAAGGGAATGGGGAAGCCGTTTCTTTGCAGAGTTTTGACGCTAACGTCCTGCTCCTGAATCAAGATGTAAACAGCAAACTTCATCAGCAGGCGTTCTGTTACATTGACAAAGTCCAGCAGCAAAAGGTCATTCGCCCACTTGCCTTTCTTAGGCAAAGCCCGTCGAACGACAAGATCCTCTTGAAAGGATTTGACGCCCGGCAACGAGAATTTTCCGCTAATCGGCTGGCAGGGCAATAGGAAGTGCCGATTATCGAGTGGTTCGAGTACAAGTCCTCGCGGGTGCACGGCTCGGACTTTGAAATATTTTTTTTCATCGAAAAACACTGGATTTTCAATTTCAACGAAACCAATGGCGCCTTTGCTCAGGGCGATCAGGTTGGGAATCTTGGACTCTATCGTGTCGGCCTCGTCCATTTCCGCATCGGCATGGGCAGCCACGCCGATGCGCAGGTAATCGATGCCCTGCGATTGAAAGAGGCTCTTGTTGCGAACAGTAACCGGCGTGATAAATGAATTCCTGGCGTCATAGTAGACCTTCAACTGGAAATCACTACCGACATTAATATCGTTGTCGAATTTGGTATCGCAGACAAAAGCCAGGCCGCTTTCCGATAGGCTGATAATTTCACCGCCCACCACATCTCCCGATTTGATCGTAAAGAACGCACGGATATTCTCTCCCAAATACAACTCGCGACGAGCGGCACGCTGACTGAAGGTCTGTTGTTTTCGGTTTGGCATGGCTTAGCTCTTGGTCCCTATTCTCGATCCTAGACACAATGGAAACACTGTCGGGTTTCCTACCCAACTTTATGGGGAATCGGCTATCCGCTGAAAACCTTTAGAATTGGGATCTTATTAGTCTTGCCGGACGCCGCCGTCCTAACGAAGGGCAAGGGCGGCTTCCATTTAAAAAAAATCCAAAAAATCCATCGATAACAAGCAGATGCATTTGAAGCCAAAAAGGTTCCTTTTCAAATGAACCCGGAAGGAAAACTCTCCCAGACACCCGGGCGAGGCTTGTAAAAAGTTCGGGAGGATCGGAAAAAAGAGGCAAGGACACCTTTTTCACCCTAGTATTGAGGATGTTAAGCGGACTGGCCGTCCTTTAAATTCCTCTTGCTTAGGACCTAACATGGCACTGAAAGCGACTATTTTCAAACTCGATCTCACTATAGCCGATATCACGCGCGCTTATTATGAAGACCATGCCCTGACCATCGCCCGGCATCCCTCTGAAACGGATCTAAGGATGCTCGTGAGAGTGGCGGTATTTGCACGCAACGCCCATGAGAATCTGCAGTTCACCAAAGGCTTAAGCACCACCGACGAACCTGACCTTTGGCAGAAAAGCCTGACCGGTGAGATTGAACACTGGATCGATCTCGGGCAGCCCATCGATAAGAGAATTCGGCAATCCTGTGGCAAAGCTGATCGGGTTTCTATCTATAGCTATCAGAAAAACACTGTGAATATGTGGTACGAAAGCATCCGACATACGGCCGAACGCTTCAAGGCTTTGAACATCACCCACATCGCTCTGGCGGATGAGACTTTGGTCGAAAGGCTCATCGACCGGTCCATGAAACTCAATTGTGTTATCGAAGATGAACACATGCTGCTCAGCAATGACGAGGACAATCTCAGCATCGAATGGAAGGTCCTAAAAGCAGCCGATCTAAGCAAAGGCGGGTGGTGACAGACTCTCTTATGAAGTCTCAGGAAAAAATCCGAAGGCTCAATCGACTTAAAAAGGGCTATGATGGATGGAAAGCCAATTCACCAAACAAGATTGCGATGGAGTCTTCATGTCGACGGTAACGCGACGCTTGCCAATTTTCATTGTCTCAGGCCTGCTGTTGTCTTTTTTTGCGGGAGTCAAAGGGTTTGCGGCAGGGCGCTATGCTTACGCTCCCTTACCTGATCTCCCTCTCATCAAAGCCTGGGCAGAGGACGATCCCGAGCGCTTTTGGATCCAGGGTGAAAAGTCGATCTTCTATTATGACCAAGGAACCAAGCGAGAGGCCCAGCCCATAGCCACGGGAACCTGGCAAATATTGGCAGGAAACCTCGCCTTCTTATACGGTGCCCTTGCCCTGCCTCCTGGTAGCGAGGAGCGGCTTCGCGGCGGGCGCATACGTTTGATAGAATCCAAAGCTGCCCTTAGCTTTAGCTTCAGCATCCATGGCGGGATCAAGCCGATTCGCCGAAATAGCGCACTGGTAAGTGACAAATCGAAGCCACCGTTGATCGAAGGTACGGACTCGCCCTTCAGCTTAGGCCAATGGATCGATGCCGAACAGTGGCATAAAGATGTCGTCACCCTCAGCAACTGGTCACGATATTCGTACGGCGAGGGCATCAATGAGTCAAAGATCTGGCTGGAGGAGAGATTTCGTCAGCTGCCGAATTTTGAGCTCAGCGAATTTCCTTTTGCCATGCCCCGCGGCAACGGCGTAAACGTCCTTGGCACGATCAAAGGGAAAACCCGGCCCAACGATGTTTATATCATCGGCGCTCACTACGATAGCATCAGCGAAATACCACGCATTTCAGCTCCCGGAGCCGAAGATAATGCGAGCGGTGTGGCCGGAATGCTTGCCATCGCCAGCGTCTTCGCCTGCCATCCGCCCGAGGCGACTATGATCTTTGTCGGATTCTCGGGCGAGGAGGAGGGACTCTTTGGAAGTTTCGCGTGGACCAGGAATTGGCTGGAAAGCGGCAAGGCAAAGACGATCAAAGCCGCGTTGATCATGGACATGATAGGGTATAGCGGTGACGAGGAACTCGATGTCCTGCTTGAGACGTCAGCCATCACCAAGCCGCTCCTCAAGGATATTCACGGCGTGAACACCGATCCCGATCTCGTTATCTCTGAGTCGTTTGACTATTGGGGATCGGATCACCAGCCCTTTCTCGATAACGGCATTCCCGCGATTCTCTTCATAGAAAACGATTACCTTGATTATCCCTATTACCACAACAGCTACGATACAGCCGGTCATATTCATCCTGAACTTGGTCCTAAAATCTTAAGATTGATGACCAATAGTTTGGGACAATGGGTTTTTGATGCCCGCGGTTCGTGAGCTTTGATGAGCGACCAAGACGGAGGACGCCTGAGGAGCAGCGCTCTCAGGTTCGATCGGCGCATAGGCGTCTACCCCAAGCATGGCATCGAGGCGTTCGAAACGTAAGCCTCGCGCCTTGATCTCGCTGACCAGACGTGGCAAGGTCATAAGAGTCGCCTCTCTATCCTCACGGCTGCCAAGGCCCGCCCCATCGTGAAGCACGAGCACACTGCCGCCCGAAAGGTTTTTCAAAAGAGATTTTAAAATCTTTTTGGGATCGGTGCGCACGCTATCCAACCCCCGTCTGCTCCACCCGATACAGATCAGTTTTCTGGCCCGAATTACATCCGCAAGCAAAGGCGTGCGAAACCCCTGGGGACTTCTAAAGAGCCGGCAGCGTATCCCAACCGCCTCGGCAAGAATTCTATCAAATGCTTCAAAGTCCCTGTGCAGGGCTCGCGGCAGACTAAAGTGATAATGGATGCCATGGCTAAGGGAATGACCACCGAGGGCATGACCTTCCCGAAGTATTCTGGCGGCGAGGTCGGGGTGAGCCTGTACCCGCTTCCCCACCACAAAAAAAATCGCCGCAATTCCTTCGCTGGCTAAAAAATCCAGGATCTTTGGTGTGTAGCGGGGATCGGGACCATCGTCAAAGCTAAGTGCAATCTGATCGGAGCCCCCCGGCCCCGCACTGAGTGTGGGCACGTAGAAGCTGGATCGGGGATGGAAAACGGGTAGGCTAAGCATCAGGAACACGAGAAAAAATATCGCCACGCTCAGGAAGAGCCCGATCCCGTTTGGCCAGACCACCCAACACCAAAGACTGAGATTGAGCGCAAAAAACTTGGGAATCAGAGTTCGCTTCATGGGCCTTGCCTCAGCAATGTAATGGGCCGTTTTGGGCTGTGAATGTGAAAAGTATAGATCGAAAAAGCGTCGAAGCTGTTGTTGTCTCCTAACATCCAATAGGATAGAATGCGATCGATTAAGGGTCTAAAGTCAATGCTTTGAGATGGGTATGTATGAGTGACTCTCCTATTTTAAAAATAAAAGAAAGCGTTGCTTTGACCAAAAAGTTACCTTTGATCGTCGTACCCGTCTATAATCATGCGTCGACACTCCTTGCGGTTCTTCACGACCTGAGTCTCTTAGAATATCCCGTTTTGATAGTAAACGATGGCAGCACCGACAAGGTAGAGATACCCCTCGCTCAATTTCCTCAATATGATGTCGTGCATCACCCCCACAATAGGGGCAAAGGTGCCGCAATTGCAACAGCCATGGGTTTTGCGGCTGATCACGGCTATCAGGCGATTTTGACTTTTGACGCCGATGGGCAACATCTGGCTCGCGATATTTCACGCCTGGTTGCGGTCCACCGGGGCGCACCTGAGGCTTTAATCATTGGCGCTAGGGACTTTAACAATCCCGCAAGCGGGGATGTTCCGACCAGTTCCAAGTTCGGCCGAAGCTTTTCAAATTTTTGGATCTGGACCGAGACCGGTCGCTGGCTGAGTGATACTCAGACCGGCCTGCGGATATATCCGGTGGATACGGCCTGGCTGAAGACGGTGAAAGGTTATCGCTATTCCTTTGAAATCGAAGCCATAACTCGACTCCTATGGCAGGGCCGCGAGGCAATATGCGTGCCCGTTAGCACCTATTATCCGCTGCGATCCGAGCGAATCTCCCATTTTCACGCTGTGACGGATAACTTTTGGAATACCCTTGTCCACTTTCGCCTGCTCTTCCTGCAGGTTTTCAAATTGCTGGGAATCTATAGGCCTAAAAAGTACAGCAATGCCCGCCGTCCCGAGCTAAAGGGCATCGGCATGACTGCCAGTATCATCAAACATTTCGGCTCTCCTACGGCCTATATGCTTATGGTATTGCCGGTGCTCTATAGTCTTCTGTCGCGTGGCTATGAGCGGCGTGGGGCCTTAGAATTTTATAAAAGATGTCGACCGGCCTGGCGACCTTGGCGCCGTGTGCTGGGAGTGCTTCACAACTACGCTCAGTTTGGCGCGAGCATTATCGATAGAACGAATCCAGAGGGTCATAGTTTGGTTGTGCCAAGATTTACCTCAGGTCGTGAAGCGACGCTGGCCAAAGCCTTGCCTAAAGGCGCTATCCTGCTCGGCGCCCATTATGGCGACTGGGCTCTGATAGCCAGTCGCGTCAAACCCTTTCTTGCCGGCACGCTGGGATTGGTTGCCGATCCTTCGGTCACACCGCAATTTTTTGCTGAATTAGAAAGTCGATTTCAGGGGAAATTAAGAGTTATCAATTCACGGCAGGATGTTCTGGGCTTTGCGCTCAGCGTCAAGGAAGTTCTCGACGACAATGGCAACGTGGCTTTTCTTGCGGATCGCAGCGATCGCAGCGGCCAGGATGAAACTTTATCCTGCGAGTTTTTCGGCGAAGTCTGCCTGTGGCCCAAGGCGCCTTTCGCCTTGGCTGCCCGACTTCAGGTTCCGGTTGTCTTTCTCAGTTCGACCAAAGGTGGTCTGAAGCCTGCCGATACCTACTCGATAGAATTCCAGGTTCTCTGCCAGGGCGATAAGAGGATTCGGGAATCCGAAGTCCTCAAGCTCTATGTGAAAGCTCTGGAACTTCGAGTTGCCGCCGCGCCTCAGCACTGGTTTAACTTTTTCCCGTTTTGGTGATCCAAATGATTCGACAGCAGTCATCTTCATCGACTTTAACCCTGAACTTTCGCAACCAACTTCGGCTGGAAGATCTGTTGGCTTATGCTCGAGCGGATTTTGAAGCCGTAGAGTTGAGCGACGATCCGCTGTTTAAGGCCTGGGTTGCCGAAAATCACGCCTTCTTCTTAAATAAGATTCACGAGGGTTGGCCTATTTATGGAGCTTCCACGGGATTTGGCTCATCGTCGGCCTCACGTCTCGCCGTATCGGAAACGGCCTGCCTGCAAAAAAACCTGCTTCGTTATCATGGCTGCGGTGTTGGGCCTTCTTTTTCGGAGGCCGAACTTGCAGCCATACTGCTCGTCCGATTGAATTGCCTGACCCAGGGATGTTCCGGCATCAGTTATGAATTGATGGAGCGCCTGAATTTTCTGCTGCAGAATCGCATTTTACCCATTATTCCAATTCGAGGTTCAGTCGGAGCGAGTGGCGATCTCACACCGCTCTCTTATATTGCAGCGGCACTTGCGGGCGAACGTCAGGTCCTCTGGCAAGGTCAAGTCATGGACGCCTCTGCCATGTGGGAAAAGGTCGGCCGGGAGCCCTATATCTTTAAAGCCCGCGAAGCCTTGTCCATTATGAACGGCACCTCGGTGATGGCGGCCGTTGCCGGTCTTGCCTGGTTACGGCTTGAGCGCCTCTATGAACGAAGCGCCTTGGCTACAGCGGCCATGGTTGAACTCTGGCAAGGCCCATGTTCGCCCTTTCTGCCCGAACTCCATGCGCTCAAGCCACATCCTGGACAAGTGGAGGCAGCAGCCCGGATCCTGAGCTATCTCCATGAAGCTCGAACGCGATTGCAGCGCCGCCATCCTCTGACTGGGATGGCCACGAACGAGGGAAGCGTTCAGGACCCTTATTCCATACGCTGCGCGCCCCAGGTGCTGGGTGCATTTAAAGATGCTTTGAATATAGGCCGCACCTGGATTGAGACCGAGATCAACTCGGTGAATGACAATCCGGTTTTCCTCCATAATGAGGAACTGGTCTTGAATGGTGGGCACTTTATCGGCCAGCATATTACTCTTGCCTGCGATATGCTTAAGGTTTCCTGCGCGAATATCGTGAACCTCCTGGACCGGCAAATGGCCCTGTTGATGGAGTCGCGTGGCCGGCTTCCGGAAAACCTGGTGAGTGCCACAGTGCCAAAGCACCTGCATCACGGATTTAAAGCGATGCAGATCACGATGAGTGCCCTAGCCTCGGAAGTGGCGAAGATGGCGATGCCTATGGGCGTCTTTTCGCGCCCGACCGAATCCTCCAATCAAGACGTTGTCTCCATGGGAACAATCGCCGCCCGCGACCTCATGCAGATCAGTGACCTGGCCATGGACGCCCTCGCCATTCATATCATGGCTTTGCGGCAAGGCTTTTACCTGCTCGAAGAAAAAGGCCAGATGCCGGTCCTGAATCCTTTATTCTCAAAATTCCTGGACGATCTTAGCGAGACATTTCCCATGGTAACGGAAGACCGGGCGCTTGATAAAACGATAACGCAGGTCCGTTCGCAGCTCTTCGAGGGTCTCGAATGACGATCAAAGCCTATAGCCTGATCAAAATTCCCTTTCATGATGTGGACATCATGAATATTGCCTGGCACGGCCATTCTATGAAATATTTTGAAATTGCCCGTACCGCACTTATGCAAAAAATAGATCTCGATTGGCCGGTTCTCAAAGAAAACGGCGTTGCCATGCCTGTTGTCGGCATGGAAGCTCAGTATCGAAGGCCCGTCCATTATAATGACGAGATCTGGGTCGAAGCCAGAATTGACGAATATGAATATCCGGAACTCAGCATAGAGTACAAGATTTTTGCGGGTCAAAAGTCGATCGAGGTCCTATCGAAGGGCCTGACACGGCAGGCCTATGTAAATCTTGCCGATCAAACCACTTACTTTGCAGTCCCCGAATGGATCAACCATAGATTCACTGTCGCGGATCAAGCGAGTCGGGAGCAGGCATGAACAGAATTCATCGGTTAATCTTCCTCTCTTTATTTTTCGCGAACGCCTTATGGTTCGTACCTCCAGCTGCATCCATGGCAGCTCCCTTGACCCTTGACACGATCAAAAACACCTATCGTCGGGTCAATGAAATTCACGGCGAAGGGGAACAGATTAAAACCTCTCCCCTCCTTCTAAGACCACTTAAATCCAAGGTCAGCTTAAGTTTGGAAAAGGGTCTACTGACCTGGCGGGGGGAAGGCCAGGAGCCCTGGCGGATTAAATTCGGCGTCGACGGCAAACCCGAGTTTTTGGGGGTCGGGAAAACCCTGGAGCAGATGCCTCCGGCGGCCCGTGCGAAGCTTGACAGCACCGTCGCCCTGGTTCGAAACATTCTTACCATGGACCCAAAATTGGAGCAGGATTTTAATCTTGCTATTAAAGACGGCCTTTTAACCGTCGAACCGAAGCCAGGCAACCGCGGCGTCTTTTTTCAATCCGTGAACATCCAGTTCAAACCTAGCGGCTTGATCGAAAGTATCAGATTCAAGACTCAGGATGACGAGACTCTGCTGCTTTTCAAAACCATGAAGATCAAAAGTCTATGAAATATTATCCGCGCTCGTCTCTCATCGGACGATGGGCCCTGGCTCTCGTCCTAACCATGGCCTTAGGACTTGTGAGCTGGCGCCATTTAAAAATAGAGCAGGATGTGGTCGCTTCTATCGAAAAGAGTCGACCTGAGGAGACTGCGATATTCCATAAGCTCCAAGGATCCGGTTTTTTTCAGAATCAGGTCTTTATCCATATGATCAGCGAAGACCCTGCCTTACATGATCAGGTGATGCAAAAGCTCAGGGCCACGGGGTATGATCTAAGCGCTCCCTTCGAGGCTCACATGTCGAGTCCTCGCGATCTCTATAAGCTCCTGCCCTTTCTCCCCGAGGCGGTTCGAAATGAGCTTTTAAGCCAGACCCATCAGGATCAAACTCTCACGCTTTTAAAGTCCTGGATGAATGCGCCTGGAGGCCTTGGCTTGGCTAAGCTCCTCGCCGAAGACCCCTTGCTGCTGTCGATGGCCCTACCGAAGCTGATCCAGGGCGACCCTGCGATACGGGACCATCCTCCCCTAGTTGCCAAACGTTCTGGCGATATCAATTGGGAGAAAACCCGGGAACTCTACAACTTTGTCAAAGCCCACGATCATGAGCTCAGTTTCATCAGCGGCGATTTTTTTGCTTTGGAAAATTACGATGCCGTCCGTCACGACATCATGGTTTGCAGTCTACTTTCGATAGTCCTCAGCCTCATCGTTTTTCGCTACTTTTGCCCTCAATGGAGCCTCCTGGGTTTCCTCTTGGCGGGAACGGCTATGTCGTCGGTCGTTGGCCTCTTGCTGGCGGAAGTGGTCGATGGGGCAATCTATGGTCTGGTCCTTGCCTTTACCTCAACCTTTGTTTCTTTTAACAACGAAACACTGGTCCACCTGTCGGGGATCGACCTAAAGGATAAGGACAAACGCTCTATAATTGGCGTATTCTCGGCGCTGGGCACCACGGTGATAGGCTTTCTTGTCCTGCTTTTCAGCTCTTCGCATATGACTCGGCAGATCGCGCTCCTTTCGCTTGGCTCCCTCATTGGTTTCATCCTCTTTCTCCTTTTGTTCCTGGACCGAATAAAAGAGATCAGATTTCGGCCCTTGGTGCTGCGCCATTGGATGTGGTCCAAACCTGTGCTGGCTTCCACTTTCGCACTGGTTCTGACCTTAATTTTATGGCTTCCCAAGCCCTCGTACCGGACTAATCTTGAAGAGTTTCGGTATGCTACGGCCTACCTTGAAGAACAGACGAGCCTTTTTACTAAAAATTTCTCAGCCCTTTCCTTTGAGAGGATGCAGGCGCTGCCTCTGAGCCCAGCCGCCGATCCAGCCGTGGTCTTTCAAAGGCTGGCGTCAGAGCATCGGCTTGAATCGAAATCGTTTCATCCGTTGACCTGGTTCGTAAACGAAGAGGAGCAAAGGCTTAGGATCGAGCGCTTGCAGAGCGAGCTTTCCGGTCGCCTCGCGGCGATGCAGGTGGCTTTTCAGAATGAGGGTTTGAACCTTACGATAGTAAGCGATCCAGGTCGGCTCATGGGGATTATGGGAAGCGTCGCTTTCCTCCGTCTTTGGGAAAAAGTCTGGCCCCTGCCTTGGTATTCCGAAGGGGCTAAAGGCCCCTATCTTTTGGCCTTCATAAATCCCGAAGCACGAATTGAAGGCGCGATACCGCTGCATCCCAAGGCCTTCTATGAATTTATACTGAGCGATCTCACCCGTAACCTCGGCACTCTTTTTCTCATTGGCCTTTTTATTATGCTGCTGTACCTCGTTCCCTGGCAAAGAGATTGGGCGAAGGTCACTATGATCTTTCTGCCCCTCCTAATTGCGACCCTTGGTCTGCAGATCTTTTTTTATGGCACGGGTCGAGATCTCACGATCGTCCACGTCATGGGCTTAGCTCTCGTCATCGCCGTCTCGCTTGATTACGCTGCCATACTCGTTTCCACGGAGCATGACCCCAGAGATCAAGGCAAGGTCGTGCTCACGGGTGGCCTTACCCTCTCCTCATTCGGCAGCCTTCTCTTCGCCCAGCATCCCGTCTTAAAGGAGTTGGCGATCGTTGTCGTCATCGGCACTCTGGTGGCCTTTATCATGGCACTGTTCACACGCTTGCCGGCTTCAGAGGACACAGTATGAAATCACTTCGGGCGTTTATTTGCTATGGACTTCTGATTCTGGGCCTCAGTTCCTGTAGCCATTTGGATAAGTCCGCAACTAAGCCAGCGCTTTATCACTTTCCGTCAGAGTTTTTTGTCGAACAAAAACTGACCGTGGAAAGCACGTCCGGAACTCAAGAATTATGGGCCCAATTGGAGCGCCGCGACGAAAGGATAAAACTGGTCCTTACCGACGCCCTCACGGCTATCGTCCTGACCCAAATCGAGCTCCATCGTGGCAAAGCCCCAAAAGTCCTCTATCTGGCACCAATCCTGATCGATAGAAAATTTCCAGGCGAACAGATTTCAGAGGCGATTCAATACCTCTATGAAAGGGACGCCATTGCACGCGTTGATCAGGGCTATAGCGTGGTCGATCCCCAGCAGCGTTGGCAATATTCCTGGCAGACTCTGCGCGGCATCGAGCCCTGCGCTTTCCCCGAGACAATCAGTCTAAGCTTTAAGGACGGACAAATTAAAGTTATCATCGCACTCAAAGAACTTGATTGTTCCTTGTAACGGCAGGGTATAGATGAGTTTGATTACCAAATCCTGGAAAGAATATTGGGCGCATTGCCGAGCCTTTGCAGAGCTCCTGCGGCCTCTCGTGACGGCCCAGACGCAGCAGGTCCTGATCCCACATCTCCCCCTTCACCAGGGTTTAATGCTGCTAGGAGCGGGCCTCCATCTTAAACTCGACCTTTTGTTTGATGAAAAGAACAACCTGGACAAAGACGGGGCCCCATCCCTTCTGCACTGTCCAGCCTCTATCTGGCAGGAGCTGGAGGCCGGGGGGGGGGTCCGCGAGCCGGACGCAAGCTGTGGCTTTCATCTGCTTTCCGACAGGGACATTCCAGAGGAGATTCTGCAACGCATTGCAGAGAGTAAATTTGTTTTTTATTCCTCGGGATCCACCGGCTCCGCAAAGTCCCTGCCGAAATCCGGCGCAGGCCTCTTAAGAGAAGTCGATCAGCTGGCACGGCTTTATAGTCTGCCGACACTCGGCACCGTCGTATCCCTGGTCAGGCCTTTTCATATTTACGGATTTCTTCATAGTTTTCTGCTCCCTTTAAAATGTCGGACCCATGTGATCTTTTGGTCGTTAGCAACGGCTCCTAGCTTACCCTCTCTCGAAACGGGGCTGCCGGAAATCAGCGATTTGATGGTTATAGTGCCTGCCCATTGGAGTGTGCTTACTCACTTATGGAAGGTCTCCAGGAGCTGCACGCTGGTGAGCTCAGGCGCTGCATTTGGCGAAGCCCGCACTCAGGGACTCAGGCAATACAAGAGCCGTTTTGAACGATTTTTCGAGATCCTCGGCAGCACGGAAACTGGCGGCATAGGCTATCGCCGCCTCGATCTCGAATCGGAAATTTTTACGCTTTTTGAAGGCATTAGACTTGAGCCGCATGCAGAGGGCACTTGGATTCGTTCGCCTTTCCTGCTGCCGGAAGAGGCGACACTTTCTGCCGATCGATTGGAGATGGTGGATCTTAGGCAATTCATTCATCGCGGCCGCAGCGATAGAGTGTTTAAGTATGGGGGACTCCGCTATAACCTTGCCGAAGTGGAGGAAGCGCTGAGCGCCGCCTGTATGGGAGCTGCCGTTGTCTGTTGGTTTGAAGCGAATTCCAATTTAGCTCAGGGAGGCGTCCTTAGAGCCTGGGTCGAATCGGAAGTCTGGAACGCGAGCCATCTTATCGCCTTGCGCCAAAGCTATCTGGCCAGGGGGCTAAGACCCTTTCCCCAGTCATTGAAATTTTTAACTCAGTTCCCTCGCGATGCGCAGGGCAAAGTGTCCCTTGACTCCCTGAAGGCTTCGATTGCTTAGAATTTTTTGAAAGCCCTCTGATTGTGACCACTCTAGGGGCTGTTGACGTTTGAGATAAGTGATTGAAAAGTACAGGCAAACTCGTA
>CAXSGP010000056.1:0-29940 GCA_964236955.1 uncultured Oligoflexus sp.
ATCCTTAAAGAATCGAAGTGTACTTAAAAATTTTGAATATGATTCCATCATGAATGATAAAATTAGGCTCACGTCCTGCCGAGAATTATAAAGATTTGATGAAGATGGGAGGACCTCAGGAAAGATGATCAAATGCAAGCGGGAAATATTCGTATCGATCGGAAGGCAGATGCTGATGAAATAGGGCTTTTCTTCACAGTTTTACCTGCATGACTTTCCTAGGAGAAAGCTGGCGATTATTTGATTCTTTTGTTACGAATATCCTGAGCTGTTGAGGTTCTGGGTTTTTTCTGCAGTTGTCTTTGCCACATAATTCTCGAATCCATCTCCGAATTATTCTAATCCTTGATTTTCAGAGTTATTGGATCGAGGGAGCGTCGATGTATCCTTCCGATTCTGGAGATATGCGATGAGTGTCAGAGCCTTGAATGAATTGAGTATAGTGAATAAGATGCCGACGCATCCTCTGTCTCGCCCACCCATTAGACTGGTTCATACGACCGCTGGACGAAGCCGCTATTATTTTGCAGCGATTCTTAATAATCCAGGCCTATCGGAATATATCGAGAAGAAGCTTCGGCAGCAAATGGAACTGATCCGCATCGAAGTCCGCTGGCAATCGGGATCCGTGGTGCTCGAATATGCGATGAAGGACGCAGTGGATTTACAGCGAATGGAAGTCTCCCTTGCAGAAGCCCTGCAGGATTATGAGAGCGGCGCGATAGCCTTGAGCCAAACGCGGCCTTCCAGCCCAACAGTGCTTGACTCGCGGGCCCAGACCGATGCAGTTTTATTAAGTTCGACACTTTCGGGAACGAAGCTTCTCAAAGCTTTTCAAACTGATGAGACTCACGGATTGAGTCTTAAAGTCGCCAATGAACGCAAAAAACTCAATGGATTGAATGTCCTTCATGAACGCGTCCTGACCGATCCCTGGCGACTCTTCGGTAATCAGTTTAATAATTCCACCACGGGTCTGCTCTCGGGGTCGGCACTGGTGTCATTGCTTATGGGCGGAGCCTTCGATGCGGCCATGATTGCTGGGGTGGTCGCCTTAAATGGGGTCATTGGCTACCTTACCGAAGCTCATGCCGATGAGGTTATATCGAGCATTGGAATCATTGAGCAGCAAAGCGTTCGGGTGCTGCGGGACGGCAGGATTCAGATCATTCCCGATAAAGATTTGGTGCCGGGCGATATTATCGAGTTGGCCAGTGGTATTGTGCCGGCCGATATAAGAATCCTCGATGCCAAAGGGATTATGGTTGATGAGTCACCCCTCACCGGCGAATCGATGCCGGTAGTCAAAAGCTCTGACGCCAGCGATCCCTCTCATCTCGAAAGTATCGCGGATTTTAAAAATCTTCTATTCAGAGGAACCGTAGTTACGTCAGGTCAAGGTCGGGGCCTGGTGGTTGGTACGGGTGAAAATACCGAGATTGGGCGGGTACGGTCCTTGGTTGAGAATACCAAGCAATTGGCTTCACCACTTGAAACCGAGTTAGAAACTTTAAATCGACAAACGGTCACGCTCTCTGGTGCGGTTTGCGCCAGTATTTTTGCTATAGGGCTTCTTCGCGGCCGCGGACTCCTGCGCATGCTGCAGACTTCGGTTCTGCTTGCTGTTGCAGCCGTTCCTGAAGGGCTTCCGACCATAGGCACGACGACGATGGCCATCGGGGTTGCCAATCTAAAGCGGAAGAATGTCTTTCCCCGGCGGCTCAAGGTTCTCGAGACTTTAGGATCCATCGAAATCCTCTGCCTCGATAAAACCGGAACTGTGACGATGAATGATATGATCGCCGACGCCGGATACCTCGGTTTTCAAAGATGGCGACGCTCCGATCTCATGGGGGAGCAAGGCGATATGATTCGCCGCCTTGCCGTAAATTGTCACTGGGGGCTTATAGCAGCGCTATGCAATGACTGTGAACTGGCGTCTGAAACCATGCAGGAAGGCTCTCGCTGGACGGGGTCATCGACTGAAAAAGCCATCATCGAACTGGCCGAAAGCATGGAAATTCCAGTCGTTTCGGTGCGCGAGGATCTGCCGCGATTTCTGGTCGCCTATCGCACCGAAGAACACCAGTACATGGTCACCTATCACAGGCTTGGCAATACCGGGCTTAATTTAGCAGCCATCAAAGGCAATCCCGAACAGCTCCTTGGTCTTTGCAGTCACATCCTTGACGAGGGGCATTCTCTGCATCCGATCGATCCAAGGAAGCGTCGTCAGCTCGAACTACAAAATGATGAGCTGGCCCGGGAAGGGATGCGGGTTTTGGGTTTTGCCTACCTCCAGGGTATAGACTTGGGCTCAATAGAAGGCCGTCAGCTCGTCTGGGTCGGGGTCGTCGGCCTCTTGGATCCGGTACGCGAAGGAATGCCCGAGATGGTCAAGCAATTTCAACAGGCCGGCATTCGGACGATTATGATGACTGGCGACCAAACGGAGACTGCAGAGGCAATCGGCAAGACACTTGGGCTTAATGGAGATGCCGGGAGCTTTCTCAGCATGGATGCCAAATCCCTGCGAAACATGAATAGCCAAGAACTTCAGGACCAAGTGGAAAACGTCCAGATCTTTTCGCGAGTCAGTCCAAGCGACAAGCTCCTCATTGTCCAGGCGCTTCAAAGCCGGGGTCGAATTGTGGCGATGGCGGGCGATGGGATCAACGATAGTCCGGCTTTGAAAGCCGCCCATATTGGGATTGCCATGGGCGTTCAGGGAAGCTCTGCGGCCCGCGATTCCGCCGATATCGTCATTAGGGATGACAACCTAAAGATCATTTTCGAAGCTTTAAAGCAAGGGCGGACCGTTAGGGCCAATCTTCGTAAATCCATCAAGTATTTGCTGGCGACCAACCTCAGTGAAATCGTCGTCATGTTTTGCTCCATAGCTTTGGGCCACGGAGCGCCGTTGAACGCAACCCAGCTTCTTTGGATCAATCTTCTCACCGATGTTCTGCCCGGGCTTGCATTGGCACTGGATTTTCCTTCAGAAGACGTCATGCGTTCACCGCCTCCTGATCCGCAGGAGCCGATACTCTCAGCCCGAAATAAATGGACCTTGGCTTTACAGGCTTCGGTTATGGCCTCGGGCTCGCTGCTTTCCTATGAACTTTCGAGGCTTAGGGACAAAAGCGAACAGGAGTCCAATACCATGGCCTTTACGAGTCTCGGGATCAGTCAAATCCTCCATACCCTCTCCTCCTCGGCCGACCGGGGCGGTATTCTCAGAAATGGATTGACTCATAATCCAAAGATTTATCAGGCGGTCGGCATCGGCGCGGGAACCATCGGCCTCGGCTTGGCATCACCTTTGTTTCGCCGTTTTCTCGGCAATGCGGCCCTTTCCCGCGGCGATCTCGGGGTGGCAGTCTTAAACGGAATCTTGCCATTCGTCATCATAGAATGGGCTAGGTTCCTCCATGTTTCACAATCACAACAGCACGAGGGCATGGCGCCCGATCTCGAAACGTCCATTTAGGGAGACATCTTATGGTTAAACTGAGTCCTTTCAAAAGCGGCTTTCTATTGGGGTTTGGCACTGGTTTTATTACGAGGGATGTCTTGAGCAGCGGGCCCAGCATCTTTCGTCCCGTCGTGAAAGGAGCGATCAAGACGGGTATTGCCCTGGCAAATAAGACCCGGGAATCGCTTATCGAGATGGTCGAAAATGTCGAGGATCTTTTTGCTGAGATTAGAAGTGAGCATAGGGTCAGAAGCAGGACTGAAACTCATACCTCTGGTCAGGCTCATACCAAGAAGAAAAAGACGGCAACCCATGACCACAAAGCCAAAGGATAATTACGATGACTCTAACTGCTGCAGTTAGGCACCATGCTCCGGGTCGGCTTCGGCTCCGGCTCGTCGATCGCAACGTCAAGGAAGAGGACTTCAACGAAGTCCTTAACATGCTGTCCAAGTCCGATTTTTTGGACCGTGTCACAGCCAATAGAATGAATCATAGTCTGGTGATCGAGGCTTCAGACGAGGAAGAGCTGCAAGCTGTTCTTAATTTCATGAACGAGCAGAATATTTTGGATGTTCTGCCGCCATCTCCTCAGAGTTCTGCCTTGCGTGGCGCGTCCTGGAAAGGGATGCGAAGCGACCTCGATGCCTTTCTCGATGATGTTTCGAGCGGGGGCCTTGATCTTCGCAAGGCTACTGCTTTTCTCATGCTAGGCCTTGGCACTCGTCAGGCGTTGCGAGGCAAACTCCTGCCAGCCGGATTAAGTCTTATATTTTACGCATTGGAGATATTAGATCGTCCCCGGACCGATGTCGATGGCGATAGGAAGTGACGGGCTAATTTTTAGTTTCTAAAAATGCAGAAATTCCCCTACAATTGGCAAATACCAGCTGTGGGGTTTGAATTTGAAAAATGAGATCCATCAGACCGAAGGTCGTGTGCGGATTCGGATGCCTTCTTTAAAGGCCGATGAAACGCGCCGGGAAAAAATCGTGCAATCTTTGTCCAGTCTTCATGGTGTGGATCGAGTCCTATTTAATAGGGTAAGTGGCAGCATTACTGTCTATTATGATGAAAATAAGCTCAAACCCGCCTCCATAAGCTTCATTTTGACAAATGGCAACCTGCCGGGCAATGTCTTGGTGTTTCCCTTGCACCGCATTCGGAAGCGCCCGGCAACGCCGATCCACCGCGAGCCTGATAATCTGACCTCAGAAATCATGAATTCACTTTCTCAGATAATTGTCAAATATGTGTTGGCGATGGCTTTGGATTCGACGGGAAAGATCCTGGCTCGGCGCCTTTTTCGCTAGTCTAGGCCTGGGTAATCGTTGTGAGTTATTAGCGGGTGGCCCCCGGTTATCGGGTCTAGGATTTCTTAAATCTTAATCATCCAGTCCATCCTCTTTTTCAAATGGGTGTCCGATGCGCTTTTTTCTCTTTGGGCTATCCATCGCTCTGGCAGCATCGGCTCTGGCAAGTCCACTTCGAGTGCAAGGCACTAGATTTATAGACAAATATGGCCGCCAAGTTCTGCTAAGGGGGGTCAACGTCTCAGGCGCAGCCAAAGTCCCCCCCTTTCAAGTAATACGTGGTCCTGAAGATTTCGCGCCGCTGCGGGCATGGGGGTTTAATGCGATCCGGCTGCTTTTTAATTGGGAGGCCTTTGAGTCAGTCAGAGATCAGTATGACAACGACTATCTTCAATATTACCTAAGGGTGATTCGCTGGGCTGCGCTCCACAAGCTCTATGTAATTGTCGACATCCATCAGGACGCATACTCCCGCTATTCGGTGGCAGGCTGTGGCGAAGGATTTCCAGCCTGGGCCTTGCCGCCTGAGCAGGTTGCCATGGAACCGAAGAATGATGAAAGCTGTGCCTCATGGTTTCTAAGTGCGATAACTGACCTTGACATGCATGCGGCATGGCACCATTTCTATAAAAATACCTGGGGCGTCAGGGATAAATATCTGCGGATGCTGCGAAAGCTTTCCAAAGCCGTTGCCGATGAGCCCAATGTCGTGGGGATCGATTTGATGAATGAGCCTTGGGGTGAGGAGGAGACCGAACTCTTTGAACTCTATAAGGATGCAGCAGAGGTAGTCCGCAGGGAAATGCCAAACACAATCCTGTTCCTAAGCCCTGTAGCCCTGACAAGTCTCGTACTGAAGACCTCGACTTTGCCTAAAATAAAGGGCAGAAACATTGTTCACTCAACGCATTTCTACGATCCCGAGATTTTAGCAGGCTCATGGTCGCAGTGGGCACTCGACCAAGCGATTGGTAGTTGGAAGAGTATCGAAGCGCAATGGAAGTCTCCTATATTTATCGGCGAATTTGGAGCCAGGCCGGATCTTTCAGACGCTTCTGGCTATCTCGATAACATCTATAATCATCTTGACCAGGGGCTATATTCTGGGGCGATTTGGGTTTATAGTCCAAGCTGGAATAGCACAACGAAAGATGGCTGGAACGTCGAAGATCTCAGCATCAATGATGAACGGGGCCAACTCCGGGGCGCCTACAGGCCGAGACCCTTTGTTGAAAAAACGCCGGGCGAACTGCTCCGCATGGCCTGGGATAGGGAGCAACTAAAGCTCACTTTCGCGTACAAACCCAAGGGCTTCTGGCCGTTCTCGGATATCGTGGTGCCTGCCAACCTGAGATGGATAGGACTAGGGGTGCAGAATCGTAGCCGTAGCTGCCTAAGCTTAACAGCTAACCGCATACGCTGCACGGGCGATTTGGATCGTTCGGCAGGAGTGATTAAAGTGGTTTTGCAATTCGAAGAGAAGCCTGCCGATTGAGTCTTTTCCTGGCAGCCTATACTATAATTTCAAGAAACGAGTCAAAGTCGGGTAGTGATGGAAAGTTTCGCTGCATATATTGGGAAGGGGATGAAAGATGGACTTTGGCAAAGCCTCGGGCTTTCCTCTCCTTTTTGTCCTATTTACCTTGCCACCGCTGCCCTTTGCTGTGGGCTATGGCTCCTTAAATCCCAGCGTTGGACCGCGAAAGAGGCCTTTCAATATCTGCGGCACAAGCATTGGACCTATCGCCGCTCACTCGCGGCTGATGGACTCTGGTCGATCATGCAAATTTTGTTTTTGCGCATTCCCGTGGCGCTGCTGCATGGCATCGTTTTTCAGAAGTCCTATAAGCTGGTCTTAAAAGCCGGTGAAGGTTCACCCGTCACCTGGCAGGCTCCGCAGTTGGTGGAAATCCTGCTCGTGACCCTCGTCACCATGCTGGCTATCGACCTTTCCGCCTATCTCATGCACCGGGCCCTCCATATTCTGCCCACTTTGTGGAGAATTCACCGCGTTCATCATCAAAGCCTATTTCTCACTCCATTCACGACCTTTCGTCAGCATCCCCTGGAAGCTATTTTTCTCAACTGCGCCCGCGGTCTCGGCGCGGGCCTATCCTTAGGCATTGTGCACAGTCTATTGCCCAACTGCACCCCTATATGGACGATTGCAGGAATGGGCGCTGGTTTTTTCGCTTATATGTTTACTGTAAACCTTCATCATGCCCCAATACCGATTCGATTTCCCCAGAGCGCCTCTGCGATTTTAATCAGCCCTCATCTGCATCACCTTCATCATAGTCGGGCGGTTGAGCACCATGATAAGAACTTCGGTGTCATTTTTTCGTTTTGGGATAGGCTCTTTAAGACTTACCTGGACGTGGAGTTTGGGCTGGATGAACTTAAATTTGGGGTTGAGGATTAAAGGCCTGGGTCGCTGTCAACCCAGGACCGAGCCGACCTGATTACCAGGCACCACCGCTTCCCGAGCTTTGTGCAGCGGCTTTGGCTTTGCCCCAGGTGCCGCCCTGAGCTTCACAATCTTTAGCTTTATCTTCCGCAGTTTTGCCCTTCACTTTGACTTCGGCCTCGTCCTTTAGACAAACCTTCTTATCCTTATCTTTGCCTTTAGCTTGCAGAACGCTCGTCATTCCCAATCCAAGTACAAAAGAAATCCTGAGTGCAGTTGTTGCTGTCATGGAACACCTCGGCTTAAATTTGGAGAAACTCTGTCAGGCATTCTATCGAAAACATCGCGAAGAAACAACTGACGAACTGAAGGCCTCGCTTCCTATTCGATCGGCACTAACCACTGCAAATTGTTCGGCGTGACTTTTACTTCGTATTGATTCCCGTTTGCTCTAGGGCAACGAAATGATTTGATATCGCTTTCATAAGTGACGTTTTTTTGGCGAGCCGCATGTTACTCATTCATGAACAATTACAAAAGTTCCGCGCATGAAGATGGCAAAGTCTCTCTAAGACAGAGACTATGACCAGACTGCAATTTGCTGCGACAGCGAAAAAATTATTCTTTTACGACGACGATGCTTGAAGTTTTATCTTCCAGCTTGCCAAGGTTTTTTGAATCTTCGGTCAGTTCAATCAAGAGCTTTTTAAAATTATCATCTTCATAAAGCTTCACGCGGGTCTTGGCCATGACTTTAAGCGACGTAATTTGATTGTCACCAAAGGTCAGATCCTTGGTAAGATATTTTCCGGGTTTAAGCATCTGCAGCGTGCCGCGGAAATCGCCGTCCCGATAGAGAAGGACGCCGATCTCATTGAGTTCGGCCACGACTTTGCGCGCACCCCAGTCGGCTTCATCGAAATGATCGACAGCTAAAAAGTTAGGTTTTTTTTCCGCAGCGGGCAGGCATTCCCTGTTTATGCGGTTCCAAATGGCATCGATTTTGTTATCGTCCTGGCTAAATTTAAAGTCCGGTATATCGCGAAAATGATTCATCACGAAAAGATAAGTGAATTTGGGATGGGTTCGGTTGAGAGGCTGATCTTTTTCATTCCAACGGGTCTTGCACACAAGGTCTTTGCCTTCTTTGCCAAGGCTCCAAAAATTTTCCGCGGTAAAGTCCTGGGCAAAGGCGACGCCTAAATCTTTTTTGTCCGAACGATCGGAGACGACGAAAAGCCGCTTGTTGTCCTTGATCAACGCGTCTATGCGTGGCCAGCCTTTCTCCATGACTTCCCATTTGTAGGGATCAAATATTCTGTCTCTAAAGGCCGGCGCTGCGTTGAGAGCATCGCGCAATTGATCATGATTCACATAATCTTCGAAGAAAACCGTTAAGATCGCGTCACGATGGGCATCGAGATAGCCGCCTATTCGCCTGAGGTAGTCTTCAAGGCTCATCGCAAAGAAAATTCCCGGGACTTCGACTTCGACCTTTAAAATGCCCTGTGGTGGGCTAAAGCAGCTTCCATGGCAAAGGACGGCCCTGCCGGACTGCTTGTTTTTGTCGGAAGGCCAGATATCCAGCATGAATGCTGTCACTCCATTATCGAGTTGAAACTGAAGGCTACGGCTTTGATTCGGAGCGGCCCAGGTCGCATCACCAGAATTAACAAAAGCGTTATGGGCGGTTAGAAAGGTTAGCTCGTCAAAGCGTGGGGACTGCTGCAATGTCGGTGCCTTCGGCGTTTGATTGCCTTTAACAGGCTGAGGCGGCTTGAGATCGTCCGGCCTCGGGACCGGGGCAGCGGGATCGTCGGCAGAGCTGCCTTCGGTGCCCTCGTCACCCTCAAGGCCGTCCCCCTCATCGTCGCTCGCCTTGCCATTGATAGCTTCGCCGGCTTCGATGTCCGTTCTTTCTTCTTTTGAACTGGCAGCGGTTAAATTAGGTTTTGCCGGCTTGCGCAAGCAGCCACTGAAAGCCAGGCAAAGGATTAGGCTAAGCGATAACCACATAAGTTTCATGCCTGAGCGAGAGAGGGTTTGGCACACGGCTATTTATCGGTAATTTTCTATTTTTCTAAAGAAAAAATTTTCGTATCGACTTAAGTTCTTGAATCCGATTTAATAAATAAAATGGATGCCTTAGAGAATAGAACTTGGGAAATCACCGGGATCGATGCCGGCATTTTCAGGGTATGGGCTTCTAAAGGACCGGGACTCAAAGCCTATGAGCCGGGCCAGGATAAAACATCGGCATCATTAAATAAGAAAGGGGACAGGTCCCTTGCGACCCATCCCCTCCCGGGCTATTAGCCATTAAGTTTTATTCTCTACTTGGAAGGACCAAACGCACTTGGCGCATAGCTGATATTAAAGTCGCCTCTTCGGTTCTTTTTATAGGCGCTTACCCGGCTTTTATCATCGACGGGTTCAGCTGAACCAAGGTGTACAGGATTCAATCGATCGGATTCAATTCCATGATTCAAGAGATAATCCCTGATGACTTTGGCTCTTTTTTCACTCAATTTTTCATTGTAATCCTTCTCGCCCTGCTTATCCGCATGGCCACGAATGGTAATTGTCGCAAGTTCATCTTTGGTCATTCCCGCGACTATCTTGTCGAGTGCTGCGACATTTTTCGGGGACAGATCCGCTTTCTTAAATTCGAAATGAACGACGATACCATTTGGATTAAACCCTTGATAATCCGTAACCGTATACTCATTGACTTCATCTTCCGTGGTATCAGCCTCGGCTTCCTTGATCAGCGCATCGGCATCCGTTTCAGAACCCGATGCTATTTCGGCCTCTGATTTTGCTGACATCGATTGTGCTGCACAGCCGCTAAGGGTTGCTGTACTTACCAACAACGAGCACGCTATGAGTTGTGATAGAACATTTTTTTTCTCTAGATTGAAAGTCATCATAGTTAAATCCTCCTCTATGATAGGGACAGTATCGGCGCGGAGAATGGGCGGCTGACAGCTTTCTTAAAAAATATTAAAAAAGGAAAAAATATCTTTATTTTCAATAGTTTATAATTAATTCATAGAGCTTATAAACTATGAATTTTCTTCAATTTATTGGCGTGACCCCGGTAAGAATGTTCATTTTTGCTCCGCATAGAAGACGCTCGATAGGCAGACATTGCGTTTGAGTCACAGCTGGCTTTGTTATTGCAACCTTTGATACCTATGATGCCACGCCGCGATCTCGCTGAATGTGTTTAAAATGCCTCCGATTCCAAGAGATCATGAAAGTAATTCGGTGCGATAAGCATTCGAAAAGAATGATCGAATGGCCAACCCTTAAAGCTTTTGCTAAAAGCAGCCGATAGGTTCGGGGCAGACGCTCGGTGTACATTCCTTGAGGCTAATTGTGAAAATATCAATATCTATAGTAATTTTAGAACTTCTGATAACGGGGCATTTGCTTTCCTGTAAGTCGGATATCAAAATTATTGGGGCGACAAAAGAAGGTACCGATCATCGGGATGCGAACAGAGACCTGCCGAAGGCGGCACCAGATGAGGAGCTTCCCGTTGATCCTCACACGGACAGCACTGTTTTAAATAGCGAAACAGTGAGTGTGCCCAGTGTCATTAACGGTGCGTTTTTGGTCTGTGCCATGCAGGAGGCAAACGATACAGTCGAGCTAAGGGTCGGATGCGGTTTCCAGGACGCAAATAATCACCGCGTTGAAATCCGATCCCTTGCCGCCAGCGCTAGATTCTATTTGCTGGGCAGCCAGCCGAATGGCGTAAACGTCGCAAGTCTGCCCGGTGATGCTAACTATGACGCTATTTTTAGCTTCACGGGATCAACATTTGATCTTCTTAAGTCAGCGGCATTTGCTACTTTCTATCAGGTTGAACTCATCGGACCCAGCAATGGAGGGCCTGATAAAGTAGTGGGAGGTCAAGGGACCTCGGTTGCAATGCCACCGGCTGCTCGGTGGATACGTGAAATTTCGAGCGATGCCAATGCCAATCAACTTTGTGACGGCAACGAAATCTGTATTTATCAGGGCAACGGACTTATGTGGTACAAAGACCTTGGCGCTGCCAAGACCTATGGCGATGCCAATTCCTTCTGCGATACGTTTACTGACAGTTTTTCAGACTGGCGGTTACCAACGGAAGGTGAACTCAAGATGGCCTTTCAAAAGGGTATCGTCGAGGTTGCTGCCGCCCCTATCCTAAATATCCTCAATGAAGGTTATTTCGCTCTGGACAGCAAGGGTGGGACAGGCGTGAATCCTATCACCGGTGCCAGTATTCAATTTCCTGACGGGGAAGCCCATCGGTCCGTCTGCGTGCGAACGACCACGGTCCCCTGATATTTAGGGTGGAATATTTGAGTTTAAAGGGAGAGGCCTATAGAAGTGTTTCAGGGGCTGGCGGTCAACGTAATTTATATAGCATTTGATCGCGCACTCAATTATCGCTACTCTATCCTCACTTTAACCGAGCCGAGGAGTCCCCGCGATGATCATACCTACCCAATGGGCAAGCGGTAGTCCAGAACTTCAGGCGCTTTGGGGACTTGATCCGTCCATTCGCTACCTCAATCACGGCGCATTCGGTGCCACCCCCAAGATCGTCCTCGAAGCTCAGGCCAACTGGACTCGGCAGCTCGAACGGGGGCCGGTGAACTTTCTCATTCGGCGCTTTCCCGAACTTATGGATGCCCACCGGCTGCAGCTCTCTCATTTCCTGGGGGCTGACGCGGCAGGCCTGGTGTTCGTGAGCAATGCGACATCAGCGGTTGGTGCCGTGCTGGAGAGTCTGGATTTGCAGGCGGGCGACGAAGTCGTGGTATCCAATCATGGTTATCATATCGTGAGGCAGACTTTAGAAGTTTTGAAACGGGAACGCGGCATATCCATCTGCACCGCGAACATTCCCTTTCCCTGCGAGAGCCATCAGGAAATAGCCGATGAATTTGTGAAGGCTTTCAGCAAGCGCACGCGGCTTATTATCGTCGATCATATCGCATCAGCGTCCGCGCTTATTCTACCGGTGGAAGATATCCTACGACGGGCTCGGGAGCAGGATATCCCTGTTTTAGTCGATGGTGCTCATGCACCAATGCAAATTTCACTGGACCTTGGGGCGTTGAATGCTGATTTTTATGTTGGAAACTTGCATAAATGGCCCTGTGCACCGAAAGGTTCGGCCTTTCTCTATGTGAATGCAGCCTGGCGCGAGTCGATCCACCCGTCGGCTCCTGCCTATCGCCAGGCCCCCGGTTACCATTTGCGCGATGGGTTCCATGGTGAATTTGATTGGCTTGGAACCTTTGATCCGAGCGCCTGGCTTTCCGTAAAAGCTGCCATCGAATTTTTTCAGAATCTTGGAATCGAGCGTGTTCGGGCATCGAATCATGCCCTCGTCCGCGAGGCGCGGTCCATGCTTTCCCGTGAGCTCGGATTTCTTCTACCCCACCCTGATGACTCCATGTTCTACGGTTCGATGGCCGCCCTTGAAATCCCCCGTTTGCGTGGGATAAAGCCTTTCGAGCGAGCATCCCTCAGCGCGTGTTTTCACGCTACCCATGGGATCGAGATTCCCTTCATGTCACTCGACGGGGATCGCACGTGGCTACGCATCAGTGCTCAGGTCTACAACTCTTTCCAGGACTATGAGAAATTAGCGGCCGCCTGCTTAAAGGAATTTGGCCGTTCATGATTATTAATCTGCACCGTTGCCGTTAGTGATTCAGGATGATCTTATTGCGAGAAAGCGCACTTTCCGAACTATCATTTCCTAAATCATAGGGGAGAGGGGCGCCCATGGCCCGAAAGGATCCGGCGATCCAACTGTGAAACTGGGTCAGATCGGTCGTGGTATCACCCTGACCGCATTTTCCATTGCCAAGTCGGCTGGCGGTAGAAACGGCGCCTACCGCTTTGAGACTTTGGGACTGGCTGTCAAAGATATAGCCTGGACCTCCGGAATCGCCATAGCAGCTTCCCTTATTCGTCATAAAGGTAGTGAAGTGCTTAAACAGCTTTGAGACGTAGAGAACCCGCGTACTGACCCAGCGGAGGGGTTGATCGCTCTCGTCTTCTTCGTAAAGACTGCCATATCCGGCATAGATGACTTCCCTGAAGAAGCCGATATCTCCGGGATTTGCAATTTGAACAGCCTGGTAGGGGGCTGGCACGTCTTCGGTTAAAGTCAAGACCGCAAGATCGTAATCAGTAGAGTAGGAAGGATGGATAACCCACTTACTGACTTGTCTGATCAGGGCCGGCTGTAAATTCGAATCGAGGCCAAAACCAACTTTAAAGGTACCTTCCTTCTCGATGGGCTTCAGGCAGTGGGCGGCGGTGGTTAGCTGCCGGGGCCCAACCAGGGTTCCTGTGCAGTAGGACCCATCTGAAAACTTAAGCATGGCCGTCGAGCGAAAGACTGCCGACCCTGCTTCCGCAATCTCGCCATTGACGATGGCAACCGCCGACTGTTCCTCAGAGGATTTTTTACAGGCTGTTTGAGTCGCAAGCAGACTCAACGCTGTGAAAATAATAGATCGTGAAAAGCCAATGATCGAACGTTGATTGCTAGACCGCATAGACCCGCCCTACTAAAAAATGATTTTTTAAGGAGGAGCAATAATTGTGGTAAATACAAGTCGTTGTTTTTGCTGGGTTTAACTTTGATAATATCTGTCTGATGCGAAGACAGTACTGACTATTGCTTGATTCTTTGACAAGTCTCGGTAAATACCAGCCAGGCGGTGAATGAGTGTGCCTAAGAACCTGGGACTTCGTTCGGCTAGGTTGACGAGAATATAAGCCAAATTCTATCCATAAAAACTGCGCAATTTTCCGGTAAAGTCTTGCAGGCCAAGGCACTAAGACCACTCTTCGATGCATTGGCAGCAATTCAACTTGCTTCCTTAGGGCTTAAATCCTATACCAGCCCCATCAGGTGCTTGATACTCCGATATTTCTCTCCCTGACCTACCAGTTCGCATAACCAGCACAGGAGCACACATGTATTCAACCTCAAGAAAATTTGTCCTTTCCGCAATCCTAACGGTTTTTGGCGTGACTCAAACAGGCTTTGCCGTTGATCGCGATGAGCTTGCCACCAAATATCCAAGCATTGAAGAAGGGAGTCAGAAGCCCGAAAACAAGAAGATCCTCTGTCCCTTTCACCGTTTGCTGGAAAGGGCAGGCTTGTACAACGGGAATAGTTCTGCATGGAATAGCGCATTGTTGGTGAATGTTTTGAAAATCACCAGGGCCACTCATGAATTTGGTTGCGATATTGGTCTTTGTTCCAGTATTGCCACCGCGACCTCGGCGGGTCAAATCGCTGAGGGTGCTTCTACCTTTGGCAAGGTGAATTTAGAGGCTTTGCATAGGGTCCTTGGTGTGTCCCATGAATGCGGCCTGACCTTTGCAAAAGGGACTTCGGTGGTGAGCGATGAAGTGCGTAACAATACGCTGGCCGCTTTATTTCAAAGAGCCGACAGCATGGGTCGCCTCAGTCTGGAGGATTTGAAAGCGGTTAAACAGAGCATTTGTGAGGCTCAAGGAGTGAAAAATACTTTCATAGGAGCGGGCGAAGTGGGACTCATCTATACCTTCCTCGGGGGCTCCGACCGGGGCTTCGTCGACTACGCCGATGTCGAACGCTTCTTCCATGCGGAATTGCCGAAAACAATCGGTAAACCAACGCTTCCCGCTGGCTTCTGAATTTAATTTTGGGACTCTTTAAAAATGAGCAGGGAATCGCCCTGATGTTTTGACGATCAAAAAAGAGGAGCGAGGGCTTAACAAGCCCTTCCTGGCGTCGAGCGGAACAAATCCGAAATTATCTACTGTAGAATTTTGCGAAGATAGCCTTTTCCGCATCATTGAAGGATAAAGGCGGCGGCGGCATCTTGAGGGAAGAAACCTGAACCGCTGCGCGTATATAGGCTCGCATGTCAGCTTCTTTATAATTTACGAAGTTTGGTATCTGAGTGCCGTCATGACATTTGGCGCTTGCACACTTCTGAGCCACAAGATTTTGCATAGCCGTATCGGTCCAAGGGCCACCTGTCGCTATCGCTTTCGTCGCTGGTGCCGGAGTAGCAGCGCTTTTTTTATCGCCACCGCAGGCTGCTAAGGCCAGGGATAGGGAAAGGACAGCAAGGGGCAACTTAATTCTCTTCATGGACATATCATCCTTTAAAGGGGTGACGAAGGCAGACTCTTAGTGCGGACTCTATAAGTATAGGGGCTGCGTAAAAAAATGGTCAATTGCCGGGCAAATATTGCCAGCCAACCTAGCCGACTCGCGCGTGCGTGCGCAAAGAAAAAACGCAAAAATTTGGCACTTTCCTTTATTGTTATCAACGGTAAGCAGACGGCTGGGGCCGACCTATGAGGCGAGGCTAGCGGCGACGGCACGAAAGCCAGGCTTTCCGCATCGATGCCTTAACCTGGCCCCGGTAAAAGTACATCAGGAGATGGAGTCAGGTCCCTGGCGTAATTTTGCTCATGTGCAAAAGCTCCCGGCCTAAGGGCTTCATGAGTTGACCCACGGGTTGAATTTATTTATGAATAACCCAAGCGGAACATCAGGCAGGGCACGGTAATGGCAGAAGTGAAGCAGGTATCCTCTCAGGACGAACTTTCAAAGGTATTTGACCTCTATGAGTCCATCTCCTCCCTTAAAAACGTTGACGAAGTCGAGGCCTTTTTTACGGACCTTTGCACGCCCGGCGAACTTCGCGCCATGTCCGAAAGATGGCGTTCGGTGCAATTGGTCCATGATGAGGTTCCCTACCGCCGCATTTGCGAGCTGACCGGCGTCAGCACGGCAACAGTCACGCGTGTCGCTCGTGCCCTTAACGAAGGAACTGGGTATAAAACCTTAATTCTCAGGCTTCGTCGCAAGAAAAACTAAGCCTATGTTCACCTTCCAAACTCATTTCATAAATACCATCTTTACAATTTCCTTGTGTTGGTCAAGTTGACTGACATCCCGGCATGTTTTCAATTTCTAGAGTTGACGAACGGACGGCATCTGAGTATTAGTGTGTTAACGCGTTAACACGCTAAAACAAAAAATCAGAATTTTGAGTGAGATATTTGCCATCATTTTTTCGAAGCAGGCTTAGGCCGTGTCGTCACGCTCCAATTTTTATCGGGCCGACTAAAAACGGCTGTTTCGTCATGGGCAACTTTAGCTATTAGGATAAGCTTATGAACGCGATCAAGCTTGCTATTCAGAAAACAGGACGTTTATCGGATGATACTGTCGTTCTCTTAAAACGCGCCGGTATCAATTTCGATTCCCCTAAGGGTCGCCTGATAGTGCCCTGTGATGACTTTCCCCTTGATCTCCTTATGATTCGTGATGATGATATTCCCAGCTATGTGGCCACTGGTGCCTGCGAAATGGGAATCGTAGGCTTTAATGTTATGCGTGAGTATTCGCTGGCTGCGGCGGTCACTCCCCTGGTGGTTCATAGAAAGCTCGGCTTTGGACGATGCCGTCTGTCGATAGCTGTTCCGGAAAACTTTCACTGGGATGGCCCCCAAAGTCTAAAAAACTGCCGCATAGCCACTTCCTATCCGGCATCCCTTGCCCATTACCTTTCTCACCATGATGTGAAAGCCTCTGTGATTACGATGTCAGGCTCGGTAGAAATCGCAACGGGCATGGGTATGGCGGATGCCATCTGCGATCTGGTATCGAGCGGTGCCACCCTCAGGTCGAACGGTCTGCGGGAGGTCGAGCCACTCTATGAGAGCGAAGCGGTGCTCATTATTCGCGAAGACCCTTCCTTGACCCATCAAGTCCACCTGGATCGCCTCACGGTTCGAATGGATGGCGTGCTCAAGGCGCAGCATTCCCGCTATATTATGATGAACGCCAATCGCGCGTCGGTAGAGGCCATCAGTGCTATCGTCCCGGGACTATCGCAACCCACGGTTATGCCATTGGCAGGAAACTCCGATCGAGTGGCCATTCACATGGTGGCCGCTGAAAACGTTTTCTGGGAAACGCTTGAGCGTCTAAAGGCTTGTGGGGCGACCGATATCCTGGTCCTGCCCATTGAAAAATTGATGGCATAGGAGACCATATGCGACAGTTAGATTGGCAAGCTTTAAATGAGAGCGAGAGATCGCAGGTTTTGCAGAGACCGAGGGTCCCGAATAAGCTTCGTGAAAACGTCGCCGATATCGTAAGCGCTGTAAAGTCGGAAGGTGATCGGGCCATACAGGGCTACACGAAAACTTTCGATAAATGTCTTCTCGTCGATTCTATGGTGGCGAGCCAAGATCTTGCGGCGGCAGCCCAGCAAGTTGATCCAAAGATTAAAGAGGCGTTGACCCTGGCAACGCGCAACATCGAAACCTTTCATAAAAGTCAGTTGCGGGCATCCTACGCGGTGAAGGTTGCTGAAGGCATAGAATTGGCCCGGGAGATTCGACCCATTCAAAAAATCGGTCTCTACATTCCGGGCGGATCGGCGCCTTTACTCTCGACATTGCTGATGCTTGCGATTCCCGCGCGCTTGGCCGCTTGCAGCGATATAATCCTTTGCACGCCAGCGGACGCCGACGGACGGGTTGATTCGAGCTTAATGGGGACTGCCTTTGATCTTGGCATCACACGGGTCTATCGGATCGGTGGGGCCCAGGCTATTGCGGCAATGGCCTATGGCACAGATCGGGTGCCGAAGGTGGATAAGATATTCGGGCCTGGCAATGCCTGGGTCACGGAAGCTAAGTTGATCGTTTCTCAGGACCCCGAAGGCGCTGCGATCGACCTACCAGCGGGTCCCTCCGAGCTTATGGTTATCGGCGATTCGAAAAGCAATCCCCGTTTTATTGCGAGTGATCTTTTAAGTCAGGCGGAACATGGGCGCGACTCCCAAGTCATCTTTGTTAGCCTCGACCCCGGATTGATCAAAAAAGTGCAAGACGAAATCAATCAACTTCTGCCCAAGCTCACACGATTTCAAACTGTGATTGAGGCATTGGAATGCGCTGTTTTCATAGACGCCAGGGATAGGGACAGTGCCCTTGACATCATCGAGCGCTACGCTCCGGAACATCTAAGCTTGCAGCTTGAAAACCCTGAATCAATGATCTCTCGGATTCATAATGCGGGATCTATCTTTTGTGGCCAATGGTCCCCAGAGGCCGCAGGAGATTATGCGACCGGTACCAATCATGTCTTGCCCACGGGGGGCTGGGCGAGGTCCCTGAGTGGCCTCACGGTCGAAGCCTTCCAAAGGACGATGAGTGTACAAACCCTTTCGGCTCGGGGCCTGTCCGCTCTATCGGCAGCCATTCAAACCTTAGCGGCCGTGGAAAAGCTTGATGCCCATGCTCTGGCGGTGCAGGTCCGAATGGATGCACTGTTGCAGAAAGGTGGTAGCAATGCCTACTGATGAAGTGGCCTTTATTCAGTCGATGGTCAGACCCGGCATAACCAAACTTTCCCCCTACTGCTCGGCGCGCGGTGAGGTTGCTTCGTCGAGTCTGTGTTTACTCGATGCCAATGAAAGTCCGCTGAGTGGCAACCGCCTCTTTCAGGGAGAAGACGACAATCGATACCCCGAGCCTCAGCCCCTGGAGCTTTTGAGTCAAATGGCAAAGCTCTATGGCCTTGAGGTCGATCAGCTGCTGCTGACCCGCGGCATTGATGAAGGGCTCGATATCGTCTTTCGAACCTTTTGCGAACCTGGTAAAGATAACGTTATCATTCATCCCCCTACCTATGGCTACTATCAAGTCTGTGCGGCCATACAAGGCTGTGAGGTGCTCCATGCCCAACTTCGAAAGGATTTCTCACTCGATCCGGACCTGGTGCTAAAAATACGAAATAACAGAACCAAGATTGTGATACTTTGCAACCCTAACAACCCGACGGGAAATCTTCTCAGTTCCGAGGCGATACGGGAGCTGGCCCAGGCATTGCAGAGCCACTGTCTCTTACTGATCGACGAAGCCTATATTGAATTTTCCGAGACCGATAGTTTTGTTCCGTGCCTGAGCCGCTATCCAAATGTGATCGTGATGCGAACCTTTTCTAAGGCATGGGGTTTGGCAGGAGTGCGGCTTGGATTGACCCTTGCCCATCCTGAGGTCATCCGCACTCTAAAAAAAGTGCTTGCCCCCTATCCTATCAGTCGGCCGGCGCTGCGGATTTTGGGACACGCTCTTCGGGAGGGCGGCCAATCTTTTATGCGTGAAAGGGTGGAAAGGCTCGGCGTAACACGGCAGGCATTGGCCAAGTCCCTTGCAGAAATCCCCAAAGTGCGCTCCCTGGCGCCATCATCGGCAAATTTTATTTTATTCAAAGTCGATGACCCAAAGAAACTTGTCGATGATTTACGAAAACAAGGGATAAGTATTCGCGACCGTTCGGCCGATGTACCGGGATGTGTTCGTGTCAGCATCGGGAGCGATCGCGAGAACGACTTTTTATTACAGCAGTTAAGGGATTTACTCCAATGAGAAAACTCCTCCTGGTCGATCGTGATGGGACTATTCTGGTCGAGCCAGATGACGAACAGATTGATAGTCTTGAAAAACTAGCCTTTGTCGACGGAGCTATCCTGGCTCTGAAAGCGCTCCAGGATGCTGGTTGGAGGCTCATCCTCGTATCCAATCAGGATGGACTTGGCAGTCAGAGTTTCCCCAGCGACGCTTTTATGAAACCGCAGGCCTTGATGCTCCAGGTTTTGGCGAGCTGTGGCATCAAGTTTCAAGATGTCTTGATCTGCCCGCATTTTCCGGAAGATGAATGTATATGCCGTAAGCCTAAAACAGGGCTTCTTAGGTCTTTAATCGAAGAGGGCTTTAGCCGTTCCCATAGTGCAGTGGTCGGCGATCGCGAGAGCGATCTCAAACTAGCCGAGGCACTTGGAGTTAAAGGCTTTAGGATTGGTCCTCAGCTTTTATGGTCAAAGGTTGTCGAGAGTCTGCTGACGGAGCCAAGGCAGGCTGAGCTGGTGCGCAAGACGCGGGAAACAACGATAAGCGTCAGTCTCAACCTCGATTCCTTTCAGACGCCGCAGATCAAAACCGGCTCAGCATTTTTTGATCATATGCTGGAGCAGATCGGCTTCCATGCCGGGATAGCTTTGACTCTGGAAGCCTCAGGTGACTGGCATGTGGATGATCACCATTGTATCGAAGATACCGCCCTGATCCTCGGGGAGGCCTTACGCAAAGCATTGGGTGATAAGCACGGCATCGCCCGCTATGGCTTTGTCCTGCCAATGGATGAAAGCCTGGCGGAATGCAGCATCGATTTGAGTGGAAGGCCCTTTTGCAAATATTCGGCCCCGTTCACTCGGGAATCAGTCGGTGGCCTGGCCACGGAGATGATTCCGCATTTTTTTCGATCCCTGGCTGATGGTCTGCGGGCGGCTGTGCATATCTCAATCACCGGGGAAAACAATCACCATCTGGTCGAAGCTGGATTTAAGGCTTTTGGCCGTTGCCTGGGGCAGGCTATTCAAATAAAGAGCAGCCTCATCCCAAGTTCGAAAGGCCTTCTATGATTGTCGTTATCCCAAGCGGGGGGTCAAATTTAGGCTCAATCGTCGGCGCGTTCTCAAGGCTTAAAGCGGAGCTGGTCTTGAGTGAAGATCCCGAGGTCATTCGACAGGCTGATAAAGTTGTGCTTCCCGGTGTCGGACATGCCGCCACCATGATGAAGCGTTTGAGGGCGCAAGGGCTTGTCGAGGTCATTTGCTCCTTGACGCAGCCGGTCCTCGGAATCTGCTTGGGGATGCAACTCTTTTTTGAAAGTTCGGAAGAGGGAGCTGTCCAGGGTCTCGGTATTATACCTGGCCAGGTCGTGGCTATTCCGAAGCAAGGTCTGGCGCTGCCGCATATGGGGTGGAACCGGATCGTGAGCCAAGGCGTGGCGGAGCTTTCAGAGAGTGTGAAGGGACAGTATTGCTACTTCGTCCATTCGTATATGGCCGAAGATGGTCCCTGGACTCGTGCCTACTGCGAATATGGCTGCCGAATTCCTGCCATTGTTCAGTGGCGCAACTTTTATGGCACACAATTTCACCCGGAAAGGTCGGGGGCTGCAGGTGAAGCGTTGCTCTCGAAATTTATATGCCTGACTCTTTAAGACCTCTAAAATTGTTTCCAGCAATCGATTTGATAGAAGGCCGCTGTGTAAGGCTGTCTCAAGGAAAATTTAGCAATATTTCTACCTATAGCGTCGATCCCCTGGAGACTGCCAAAAGTTTTGAGAAGTCCGGTGCCGAGGCTCTCCATATTGTCGATCTTGATGGAGCGAGGGCGCAGTATCCTGTGCAAAGGGAAATTATCGAAAAAATTGCTTCCGAAACCAAGCTGGACATTCAAGTTGGCGGTGGAATACGCAAGCCTAACCAGGCCTTGGCCTATCTCGGGGCGGGCGCGAGGCGCATAGTGATTGGCAGTCTTGCGGTGCTCGATCCTTTAGCGACCGCCAGGATTATTGATGAGGTGGGAGAGGATCGGGTAACACTTGCTTTTGATTTTCTGCGGGATGAGCAGGGCGCGATATGGCCGGCGGTGGATGCCTGGGCCCGGTCCGTGCAACTGTCCCCCGTTTCTCTATTCGCCCAGTATAGGCGATGGCCGCGACTGCAATATCTCTGTACCGATATCAGTCGGGACGGATGCATGCAGGGTATCGACAGACAGTTCTACAGTGCCCTCATTAAAGTGTCGGAGGGAGCGATGATTCAGGCTTCTGGCGGAGTTGCGGCGCTCGACGATATCCGAACCGCTAGAGAATTGAGGCTGCATGGGGCGGTGATAGGCAGAGCTCTTTATGAAGGTGCTTTTAGCCTCGAGGAGGCTTTGAAATGTTGACCAAAAGAATCATTGCCTGTCTCGACGTCAAAAACGGAAGAGTTGTCAAGGGGGTCGGCTTTCGCCATCATACGGATATGGGCGATATTGCCGAGCTTGCCCAGCGTTATGTCGATCAGGGAGCCGATGAGTTGGTGTTCTACGATATCACGGCGAGCCCCGACCGCCGGGCTCTCGATGTCGCATGGATAAAGCGTCTGAGCCGATTCGTCAATATTCCTTTCTGTGTTGCCGGAGGTATCGACTCTGTAGAGGTGGCTGAACAGATTTTGCGCGCAGGTGCAGACAAGGTCTCTATCAACTCACCAGCGCTGCGCCGGCCCCCCCTCATAAATGAATTGAGTCAATACTTTGGATCACAGTGCGTGGTGGTTGGAATTGATTCCCAGGCGGTAGACGACGTCTGGTGGGTCTGGCGCGATGCCGGGCGCGTTGAGACGATCCAGCAGACTGAGCTCTCCACCAAACAATGGATCCAGGATGTTCAGCAACGCGGAGCAGGGGAGATAGTCCTTAACTGCATCGATAGGGACGGTTCCAATCAAGGCTATGACATAGCCCAACTTAAGGCTATGAAACCCTTTTGTCAGGTGCCGTTGATAGCTTCGGGAGGGGCTGGCAGTCCTCTCGATTTTGAAAGGGCTTTTGTCGAGGCAGGTGTTGAAGGTGCTTTGGCCGCCGGGGTCTTCCATCGTGAGGAACTTACGGTAGGGCAGGTAAAAAACTATCTTATGCAAGCGGGACTTCCCGTCAGGCCAAACCCATGCGCTGAATATTCGGGAGCTAAGAGCCATGAACTTGGATTTTAAGAAGATGGGTGGTTTGCTTCCGGCGATTGCCCAGGATCATGGAAGTGGGAAAGTGTTGATGGTCGGTTTTATGAACGAGGAGGCTTTTCATAAGACTTTGAAGAGCGGATGCATGACCTTTTATAGCCGAACCAGACAAAAACTGTGGACCAAGGGGGAAGAGTCGGGCAATCGCCTGGAAATCGTCAGGTGGTCAGCTGACTGTGATAGGGATACGCTTTTATTTCTCGTCCATGCTCAAGGCCCAACTTGTCATAAGGGTTATGAGAGCTGCTTTGCTGAAACCATGGGGCATACTTTTCCTGCCCAACTTTCTTTCCTGAGTGAGCTGGAAAAAATCGTCACGGACCGGATAAAGGCTGGGGACAAAAATTCTTACACGCTTCAACTGGCCCGATCAGGACCGGAACGAATGGCCCAGAAAATTGGTGAAGAGGCCGTGGAAACCGTGATTGCCATGATAGGAGGCCATCAGGATCAGATCATCAATGAAACTGCTGATCTCATGTATCACCTGATCGTCGGTCTAAGCGCGCAGGGAATAGGTTTGGAAATGGTTTCCGATTGTCTTGAAAAAAGGCACCGGAGTGCCAAGGATTGACAGTATTAGGGAAGAGAATTTTTTGAAGCCTGATTTGACGAGGAGGGTGCGGTTAAAGGCTCAATGCAGCATGATTGGCATCATTTATCCTGAGTCGTCAGGCGCTAATAGGTAAATATACTGAGTCACTCTTAAGTTCTTGCATCATGGGTGGACGGGCAATGTAAGATAGCGGCGAATCGTACTGACCTTACCGGTCAGCAGCTATTCCGCCAAGCGCAATTGCCTTCGCTTATTGGAATCAAGGTCTCCTTGAAAGGCTGAGCTAGTATCGTGCATTGTTTGCTACCACTTTAAGATATTTCCCTGAAAGCCAATGGTGTTATACACTTGCAACTCCCTCCCCACTTTGTCTGCTTGTTCTCGGATTTGGGCGAACCTAATATCACGCTTGAATTCCAAGTTCTTTGATCCTTGGAATTTAATCCGATGGAGCATCGAAAATCATGAAGAATCCTCTTTTTCTTCCGTCTCTATTTATTGTGCTGGCGCTTCTATCGTGCAGTGCCGATCCGCACAGCAAGACCAGTGCCTTACCCTTTCTTTGTAAGGGCCAGAATGCAAGTGAAATTTATTTTGACCAGGGTCAGAAGGATTATCTCTCAGGGCGTTTAGAAGGCAAAGCCATCAAAACACTGCTTGTCTTCGGCGACAGTTTATCGGATAGCGGGGAACTGGGACGCAAATCGAGAGATCTTTTGGTTCCAAAATGTAAATATTGGTATAATCACTTCAGCAATGGCCCTCTGTGGTCGGAATATATAAGTGGTGGCACCGGATGGGACCTCAAAAGCTATGCAGTGGGGGGCTCCGGCACATCGAAACGATTAGGAAACAGTTTAATCGCTTGGCTTTCCTATCTTAATCCCTTCGCGATAAAAGATACCTTTCAAGATTTGGTCTTAACCTCTCTGCTTGATCAGGTTGACAATTTTATTAAAGAATATGGAAGTGGCAAGAGTCCTATTGAGACCTCGTCCACAGTCGTCTCGGTCTGGACCGGAGCCAACAATTACTTTCTACAAGGCCGTGATGTTCAAGATAGGAACGGGGTGCTTGATCCCATAAAAGCGCAGCAACTCGTCGACGATACAATCGGGGATATACGGGAGGCTATCATACGCTTGAACGCGACAGGATTTGACCGCTTGAGTGTTGGCAATATTCCAGATCTTTCAAGGCTGGCAGAGCTGCCGCCGGATCCAAGTCATATTTTTAATCTGGCCTCGTACGAGACATTGAAATTTCTAAGCCGAAAGCATAACGAAGGCATTGCTGGGCTGGTCGAGAGCTTTCGGGGTCAAGGTCTGGATATCATCATTTTTCATGCCAAGGAAATCAATGATGCCAGCTCGCTTCAAGCTCAGAAATTTGGCTTTGACTCCATTATGCCCTGCTATTCTGGTAATATTTTCGGTACCATTCCCAGCGGCGAAAATAAGGAATTCTGTCAGCATCCTCTCCGTCAGAAATCTTGGGACTATCCTCACCCCAATACCCGCATGCACTGTATCTATGCCTCTCAGTTTGCAGAGGATGCCCGGCAAGCAGGGTGGATTGAGAAAGGGGAGGGATTGCTTCAGGCCTGTGTGGATATGAGGACGAAGGCCGGTGTTGAATAGATTCTCAATCCTTCACAACCCCATGGCCCTAACAGCGCTTTTGGACTATTGAGTGGACTTTAAAATTCCTCAGTCGGCTATTACCAACTGAGGAACCCGTACACTTTAGGAATGGTCGTTGCAAGTGGACAGTCGTCGGTAACAATTAGGGTTTGCGTAAGATATTGAGAGGCATATAGCTGAACTTTGTTTCTCCGGGAGCTTGCCATTTCAGATCGAGGGCAAGATTGCCGCTTGCTTGATAATATTGGATATTTAAGTCATGGACGCCCTTCGTCATATTCACTTTTCCTGGTTTTTTAACACCGCCATTGGCTTTAGCATCGGCGCCATCAATTAAAAGCATCGATCCATCATCGGAAGTTAAGGCGAATTTATATTCACCGGCCGTCGCGATCTCGACTTTGACTTTGATGTTAAAGGCAAACCATTCCTTAAAGCTTACCGCCGGAAATCCAACGTCCTTGGCAAGGGAGTTAAAATTAAGCTGTTCGTAACATATAGACTGGAGGACTTTTAAAGTGGAGAAATTCGGTAATGCATTGGTTTTTTCTGGAATCTGAAAAACATCGGTCACGAACTTTCTTGTTCCCGGTGCATCGCAAACTCCTTCAGCCGTCACTACCGGAGCGGCAGGCGGGGGAGTAGGATTCGCTCCGTTAGAACTTATTGCATCCGGTGTACCTGTCGAACCAGCGGCGTTTCCATCGCCAGGAAGACCTGTTTCGGAGGGTGATGCATCCGGTTTTGCTTCCGCCGGTGTTACCGCAGCCGCAGGAGCGGAACCATTGGATTTTTTCGTTTTGCCTCCGAAGCCGACTTGATTGCAAGCAACTAATGAAAGAGTGCTTAAACATACGATAGTGAGGGGCGAAAGTCCAAAATGTTTCATATTCAGTTCCCTGATTGCAATCGATAGTGACGAGTTGGACGCGTATCGGCAGCTAGGCATCCTTTCTTTAGGGAAATTTTAAATCGGTTAAGACTGACCTTTTATCGATGCAGTTTCGGGATGTTCGGCCTGGTTTTAGCTCGTCATGCAAAATTATGTGTTTTTGTTTAAGGGATCCAGCGCCCCATCCGAAAAGATTAACCGTATACGGTGCGCAACTGGGACTCGACACAATTCTTTGGCAATCCAGGATTCAGGATTACAACTGTGAAAAAATCAATGAATTTCCCATAGTTGACGCGAGCTTCCGTCAAAGTTGATCGGCGATAACTGCCCGCCAATCGCTTTGTAAAGTTAAAATGAGAACGACCCTGCCTTCGTCAGAGCCTGCAAAACCGGCGTATTTATCAAGCTGCCTGTAGCAGCCTTTTTTTCGTGCCGCGAACCCGCAAAAAATCGTTCTCCGCACTGACACTTTCCCAAATTTTGCGTATAAGCTTCTGCAAGACATCTCACCTAAGGTCAAAGTATGAAAAACGGTCAAACTTCCTCAAACAAAAAAAAGCGTCGATGGTCTTATTTGACAGCTGCATTTTTGCTCTTAATCCTAGGCGGTTTTTTCGCCATTAAGTCGTTTCGCTCTGGCGGCGAAAGCAAAACCAAAACAGCAAGCGTCATAAAGAAGAATATTGTTCAATCCCTACAGCTTTCCGGAAAAGTAGTGCCCGAAAAAACGATGGTGATTACCGCTCAACAATCCGGTCGCATCGTGGAACTAAATGTTAAAGAAGGTGCCAAGGTGGATACGGGGGACCTCCTCTTCTCCATGCAACTCGAAGCAAGTGGCCAAACGGAACTGATGGAGATGCGTTCTCATGTTCGCGCTCTGGAGCAGGAACTGGGATCAGCCTCACGGCTTGTGAAAAATAAAAACTTAGTAAAAGACCTTATCGGCGTCGATCAGGTGGCCCGGGAAGAGAGTGATCTCGAAAAGCTTAAAATTGAATTGTCCTCCGCACGCGAGAGACTTCATGTCGTCGAATCCAACCTTGGGCTTAACGCCAAGTCAAGCCTGAAAGCCAAAGGACCGGCCGTGTCCTCGGGGCTCGTTTACGTACGGTCGCCGACCGCTGGGATTGTAACTCTTGTCGATAAGAGACCCGGTGATTTTGTTATGGGCGGCGCCGGCATGGGGGCCGTGAGTTCGGACATCGGTGGCAGCAATGAACGTATGGTCATGGTCGTTGCCGACATGAATCACCTACAGGTTCGCACCAAGGTCATGGAAACAGATCTCCGTTTTGTCAAAAAAGGCCTTGATGTAAAGGTCAGACTCGACGCTTACCCAGACATCGCGTATCAGGGCAAGGTCGAGCAGATCGGTGGTCAGGGGCGTGCCGATCAAAAGGCGGGCTACACCTACTTCGATATGTATGTAGCAATCGATCAGAGCGATGCGCGCCTCCTGCCGGAAATGAACGCCTCCGTAGACCTTATCTTTGATCAGCAGGACAACGCATTAACCTTGCCACTGTCTTGCGTGCTTATGCTTCCCAAGCAGTCCTATGTCCGCTTATCAGATGACAAAAACCCAAAGGGCTATCGCTATGCCCTCGTTCAGACTGGAGCCGCGAGTGCCTCCGATGTACAGATTCTTTCCGGGCTTAAGGAAGGTGACGTAGTCCAGGAAATCGATTTTGCCTCGCCTGATATCTTTGATCCCCTGCAGGAAAAGAAAGGTCTGGAAGCAGTGCAAAGCGATAAAAACAAGGCGGCCGCGCTGTGAACACGCTTATCGATATTCAGGATCTCTATTATCGTTATGGCAAGGACGAGGCGGCTTTTCTTGCATTAAAAGACTTATCTTTAAAAATAGACGCTGGCGAATTTGTAGCTATCACGGGTGCTTCGGGCTCGGGTAAATCCACTCTCATGAACCTTTTGGGCACGCTTGCAACGACCACTGAGGGAAGCTTTGCAATTGAAGGTAAGAACACCGCTGACCTCCAGGCGGATGATTTGTCATCTTTGCGTAACCAAAGCATTGGTTTTGTCTTTCAACAGTTTCATCTTCTGCCGCGCCTTTCAATTCTTGAAAATATCCTGATGCCCTCCCATTACCTTCAGCCACGTCCCGATGCTGAAAAGCGCCATTTTTACTACCAACGGGCTTTAGAGCTTATGACCCGCCTTGGTATTCAGGATCAGGGCGAAAAGCTGCCCGTGCATCTCAGCGGCGGCCAAAAGCAGAGAGCTGCGATCGCCAGGGCCCTCCTGCTCGATCCCGCTATTATCCTTGCCGATGAACCCACGGGAGCTTTGGATTCCAAAAGTTCAGCTGAGGTAATGAGGATCTTTGCCCAGCTTCACGAAGAAGGCCGCACGGTGATACTGATCACCCATGACCATGAAGTCGCGAGTGTTGCCAAGCGCCGCATTGAACTTAAGGACGGCAATGTCATCCTCGATGTCAAACAAGAGGGTATGCCCGTTCCCAAATCTTTGCCTGCCATGGATGCGAACGGGCTTGAGGCCCTTCCTCTTGCTCATTTGCCCGTCCCTTCGCGCTGGCAATGGACGGCTCCCCTGCGGCAAGCCTGGCAAGCGCTCCTCTCTTCGAAGCTTCGGACCGCGTTGACCTGCCTGGGCCTGGTCATCGGCGTGACTTCCATCACCACGATGCTTACCCTGGGGACCGCCGCTCAGGAGGTTATTCTTAAAATTTTCGACACGGCCGGCGCGGACAGGGTCTATGTGGGGCTCGATTATCAGGCTTCGCGAACCAACTCCAATGGCTTTTGGCAAGGCCTCCACGTGGACCAGGATCTGCCGGCGATGCAGGCGACCTTTGGGCGGTATGGAAGGATTTCCCTTCTCTGGCAGGACTTCAACCAAAACGCCATTATCGGGGGTCTGTCCTCGGAAGTGAAGATCGACACCTTTGAAAGTATCGCCACCTTTACTGATCAGGGTTTAAAGCTGGCAAAAGGCCGAATGATTGCCCCGCAAGAGTTTCAGGACTCAGGACTGGTTGCCGTGGTGGGCTCCGAATTTGCGGAGACGATGTTTCCAAAGCAATACGCTGGAAGATTCACCAACTTACAGTTTCCAATCGGCGAACAGATTGCCCTCCGGGGCCGATTAAACTCGACAATTACAATCATTGGCATCCTCAATAAACGCGATACGAGTTTCAGTGAGAAAGACTTCAACTCTAAGGTCTATATTCCGCTATCTACCCTTCTCCACTACACGACGGAAAAGCGGGCAACCTGGATTTCCGTAGTTCCCAAGGTCGGTGTTCCACAGCGATGGCTGGCCGACTCAGTCGCGAATTACCTCAAGATAAAATCAGGTTTGAAATTTCCATTCCGGGCCGAAGTCCCCGAAGAGCAAATTGGAAAAGTCATGCTTTTTATCAAGATATTTCAGGGCTTGACGACGCTCATCGGCGGTCTTTGCATCTTAGTCGGTGGCATCGGCATCATGAATATTATGCTCGTGACCATTGCCGAACGGATCAAAGAAATCGGCTTGAGAAAAGCACTTGGGGCTACCAGTCGCGATATCGTAAGACAGTTTTTGGCTGAATGTATGATGCTCTGTTTGATCTCGGGGCTGGCCGGTACCTTCATTGGAGCGGTATTTTGTAACGTGGTGGCGATGGCTGGACATTTTATTCTGCCCGACATCATTCCGCAGCAGTTGCTCTTGAATCCCACCGGGCTCATTCTTGGCCTTGGGACCGCGATTTTTTGCGGCATGACTTTTGGAATGATGCCTGCCCTTCGCGCCTCGCGGCTTGATCCCAGCGAAGCGCTCCGTAGTGAATAATAGACCCCGGAATAGGAATTATATGCTGATGACAGCTTTGCATCGCCCTTACTTCACCATTATTTTGCTCGCCATTTTGTTCCTTAATTCAAAAGCCATCGCTGACACTTTGCGCATGGAGAAAGTCGCGAGTCAACTCG